>NZ_BAAIGQ010000001.1:0-430867 GCF_054653055.1 Megalodesulfovibrio paquesii
AGGGTGCTGGGCAAGCCGGCCTCGCAGCAGCAGGCCTGCAGCAGCGGGGCGTTCAGCCGGTAGCCGGGCTCCAGGGCCAGCAGGCGCAGCAGGTCCAAGCGGCGGCGCTGCTCCACAGTGGTGGCATAGGTGCTCATGCGTTGCGCTCCAAGAGGAAGGTATGCATGGTGGTGAGCAACTGGCGATTGGCCCGTGATTCGCCGGCCAGATCGTTCAAGGTGCTGTCAATGCGGTTCATGCGCTCATAGACTTTGGCCAGCTCCGTATGCAGCTGGGTCTGACTGGGCGTGGTACAGCACGTGGTCTCGACCTTGGCCAGGCGCGAGGCATGGTCGTTCAAACGCTCTTCAAGGGTGTCTTCCAGCTCCTTGATACGCTGGTTCGTGACCCGTTCGCGGTTGACCATGTAAATGTAGATGCCCAATGCGCCGGTAAAAAACGTCTGGGCCAAATCAATCCAGAATTTTGCGGTGGCGTAGTCCACGCATGCCTCCGGGGGGCCTGGCCCGCAGGCCGGTTGATGGTCGGTGGATGGTCAGGCATTGGCGGCGGCCCCTAATATGGCCTGTTATGGCCGCTCCGATTCATAGAGTTCCTGGCAGTCCCGGCAGCGGCGGCAGCCGGGCATGGCCTGCCGCCGCGCTGCGGGGATGGGGTCGCCACAATCGGTACAGTCGGGGCACAGCCCGTCAGCGTTGGCCAGCTCCGGCGCGCCCGCCCGACCCGCTTGGGCCAGGGCCTGCGCCAGAAAGGCGGCCTCCGCCCGTTGCGCCTGATCTGCTTCATCCATCTGCGCGTCGCCTGCCGGCCTTACTTCTTGATGGCCTTGGTGGCCACCACGCGGCCAACGACGGCCACAGCCCCGCCTACGGTCGCGGCCAGTCCCGCGCCCACTTCCACCAGCTGGGCCTGGTCTTCCGGGCTGATGGCGTAGCCGACCAGGCCCGCCAGGCCGGCCGCCAGGGCCACCAGCCCGCCCCAGACGGTCTTGGAGCCGAAGAACGTTTTGACGGTGTTCAGATCAGCCATGAGAATGCTCCTTTTTTTGGGGGACGTCGTGTTGTTGGTTACTGATCCCGGCGGCAGCGCCCGTAGGCCTCCGCCAGTTTGGTGTCGTACTTGTTTGCCTTGTAGCCCGGCCCGTTGTAGCGCCTGGCGAATTCGGACCAGTCCAGCCGCTGCAGGGGGGCGACCAGACCCGCGGAACGCAGGTAGGCGCAGAAGGCCTCCAGCTGCCTCGCCTCGCTTTCGCAGTGCGCAGCCACGAAGGCCTGCACGTCAGCGAACCCGCACAGCGGGTGATTGAAGCCCATGATCTGGAACAACCCCCAGGACGCCGCACACAGGGCCGCATCCTTGTGTATCAGGGCGGCGCTGTTCAGCCGCTCCCATTCACCAAGGGAGCCCCGGTACTGCGACCGGTCCCACTTGGGGTACACGAGGTTGGGGTACTTGCCGGCCAGGGGCGCGGGGTCGATATTTCGCGAGACCAGCTGACGCCAGAAGATATGGCCCTCAAACAGCACCCTCGGGCGGCCGTCGGGGCAAAAATCCCTTGCCCAAGGATTCCACGGCCAGGACGGCCCGCACCGCGCAGGCTTCCACCCCCAGGGCGGCGGCTGCGGCGGCAATGTCGGCATCGGTCAAGGGAGCGCGCATGTGACCTCCAGGCAGATGAGATGCAGCAATGTGCAGACGCTACCCCTGGCGGGCCAAAAAAAACGGCCTGACAGGTGTCAGGCCGAAGCAGGCGGACATAGATGGGGAATGGGCGCGGAGGCGGGATCAGGGCTGCGGGGAGGCTCCGGGCAGCACGGCCGCAGGGTCCACGCGCCGGCCCTGGCGGTCCGTGGCGCGCACATCCCCGCCGGGCGTCTGTTCCATGCGCCCCAGCGTCCGGCCCTGGCGGTCCCGCAGGATCACGCCGTCCCCCTGGCGGGTGTACGTCCCAGTGGTCCGGCCCTGGCCGTCCACCATGTGGCCGGAGTCCGCGGCCTGGGCGGCCTTGGCGACCTGGGCGGCGGCAGGAAGGATGAGGAGCAAGGAGAGGATCAAGGCGAAGGTGGTACGCATGGCGACTATCCTATGTGGAGTTGGGCGGAAAGGGAAGGCCTCGACGCTTGCAGGCCAGGGCCTTCCCCTATATGCGCTATGCAGCCAGGCTGCCGGGCCGCCGGCACGGCGGCAGGCCCTTGGCCAGGGTCAGCGTTTCTTCCAGGGCCATCACCACGCACTGCAGCCCGTAGGCTTCATCCGGACTCAGGGGCTCCAGCGCCACCCGTTCCGCCATGGCCCCCAGAAAGGCCGCCACGCCGGCAGCCCGTTCCAGGGCATCCTGGCACGTGTCCGTCGGGCGCAGGTAGTTCATGCCGTAGCCTCCATGGAAAGCAGGGCCTGCGCCAACTGCGCCCCAAAGGGCTTTTCCTTCTCTGGCGGATAGTCTATCAGCCCCAGGCTGCGGGCGTCGGCAATGGCCCGCTCCAGCGTCCGCTCGGACACGCCCGTCAAGCGGCGGATTTCCCACCGGGCCAGCCCCAAACGCACATACCGCGCCGCGCGCAAGAGCAGCTGCCGCCGCTCGTCCGGCAGGGCCAGGAGCCGCGCCACCTCCTCCCGGTGCGTGGCCTCCAGGATCCGCGTCACGGCTTCCGCCCGCTCCAGGCGCTGCACCAGGGACTCTTTCACGGCCGCTTCAAGGGCATTGAAGGCGGCAATGTAGCCTTCCTTCCAGCGCATGGCCTCGGGGCCGGTGAACCCCATGACCAACATGGAAAATCCGTCGCGGGTCAGGTAGCACATAGGCAGAGTGCGGCCAATGGGATCGGTGTATGTATTGAACTCAAAATTGAGTCCAACAAATGATTCCGAACACTTGGTAGACAATTCGCGGATGTCGCGCAGAACGTTGCCGTGTTGCTTATCGAAACGCTCGGCAATGCGCAGGGAAGAGATCACAGGCGTGTCGCCGTGAAACTCCAGGTCGCGGGTCACATCAAGGGGGATCAGGTCAGACATGGCAGAGCTCCTTTGATTTTCTCATGAACAAAAAAAGCCGGGTGCTGAGAACCGCCAAAGGTAGCGGCAGGCTTATTTACCCCCGAAAGGGCTCTTGTATTAACCTACACCCGGCAAAACAATCTGGGCTCTTGCCTGCCGTCAGGAAGACGCAGGGCGCAAAAAAACCGCAAGTCTAACGGGTGCGGGTCCGACCTTTGAGGAGTTCTCAGGCTCCGTATGGAAAGAGTTGCACCCGATGCGGGAAAATGTCAAGAGCCATGCATGCTGGCTTGTCAATACCATCAACCGTGTAGCTATCGGAGGAGACATGCTTCCACTTCGCAACTTGGCCGTCTCGCTGGCCTTGTCCCTGGCCTTGGCTATGGGCGCTGCGGCCATGCTCCACGCCGCCGGAGCAACGTACCACGGCAATACTGAATCCGGCATCTTCCATATCCAGGGCTGCAAACACTTCAATTGCAAACGCTGCACAGCCGCCTTTGAATCCCGCGATGCAGCCATTGCTGCAGGATACCGCCCATGCAAGGTCTGCAAGCCATGACGCGGCTGCTCGTTTTCCTGCTGTTGCTTGTGCCGGCCTCTGCCTGGGGCTGGTCCGGCGTCGTCTCGTACATCCCCGATGGTGACACCATCCACGTCATCCTGAACAATGCCACGACGATCAAAGTGCGGTTGTACGGGATCGATTGCCCGGAATCTGCCCAGCCTGGAGGCTTCGAGGCGACGCAATTCGTCCGGGCCAAGGCATACAACGCGGTGGTTGAAGGAGAAACGGTTGATGTGGACCGGTATGGTCGGCAGGTTGCTTTGGTCTCCATCGGCGGAAAAAGCCTCAACGGAGAGATTGTAGAGGCCGGGCACGCCTGGGTTTACACGAAATATTGCACCATCACCGTCTGCAAGCAATGGGACGCGAGCGAGGCTGCCGCCAGAGCAGCCGGCCGCGGCCTTTGGGCAGAGGCCGATCCCACCCCGCCGTGGGAGTGGCGCAGGCGGAACAAGTGAACGAAGCCGGGGCAACCCGGCTTTTTTAACGCGGGGCATCGGCAGGGGCCTCGGCAGCGATCTTTTTGACATACCGGAACGGGCCAAGGACAAAGTGCAACTCCACTGTCGGCTCCCCATCCTCCACCGTCCGCACCGTGGAGGCGCGTAGGGATTCAAGCATCCCGTACATCCCTGCAGACACACCCAGAACAACCCCCAGGGCAAAGACAAGGGCGAGCGACACAACGGCAACGAGGCCGGGCAACAGCAGCGATTTCACTCCCGCACCTCCACTTTTTCCACCGGAAACAGCGCCACGCGCATCGGCCCGCCCGTGGCCACCAGCACATGCTGCCGGCCGGCCTGATCCTGCAGGGGGGCGGAACGGACAATGCCCATCTCGGCCCGTGGCACGCCGGCCAGTTCATAGAATACGGTCACACGGTCGCCGGGGGCGAAGGCGGCCGGCGGGGCTTCCTCTTCCGGTTCCGGCAGGATCCAGGTGCCGAAGACCAGCCCACGCAATGTTGCCACCACCCCGTCTGCAGCATGGTAAAAGGGCTGGCCCTTGACGGACACAAAGCGCCCATTCACCCGCAGGCGGTAGCCGGCTTGCCCGAAAAGCGCGCCGTCAAAAATTTCAATTTTGATGCTTATATTGCCCGGTTTTCTGAGCAAGAGCGTCGCCATGGGCTTGCGTTTTTCGGCCATTATCCATCCAACCTTCTGAAAAAAAATACACTTCCCCGCCGCACTCCATTTTCAGCCGGCCATCCTGGCTGATGGTAGCCACCACGGACTTGCGGCCGGAGCGAAGCCGGAAGACCAGGCCGGCGTCTGTCTCGGCCACGTCTTCAATCAGCAGATCCCGGGCTGCAGCGTGGCCGTACATAAAGACGTAGAGCCGGCCCGAGGGATCAAAGCGCAGCACGTCCTTGGAGCCGGGGGCTGCGCCCTGCCACACCCCATGCAGCCGGGCTGCCTCAAAAGTCATCGAACAGGCTCCCCTGCCGGGGACCGGCATCCCGTGCCCGGGCCAGCACCCGGCGCACCGTGCGTTCGGTCAGGCGCAGGTCCAGGGCCACATCCCGCGGCGAGGCTCCGGCGGCCACGCGCTCCACGATTTCGGCGTCTCGGGCCTTGCGCACGGCCTCGGTGCCCAGGGGCACGTTGCACAGGTAGTCGCCGCCATAGATTGCCGCCAGGCGCTTGGCCTCCGGCCAGCCCATGATCCGGGCGATGGGATGCCCCGGCCCGATGTGCCGCGGGATGTACAGCCGGGCCACTCCGCCGTAAGCCTCCATCAACCGCAGGCAGGCCTCGCCGCCGCCGGGGCCGAGCTCCTCGGCCAGCGCCCGCAGGGAGGCCGGCAGCCAGCGCGTACGGTGTGAGGGGTCGCCCAGCAGGGCAGACGGCCGCGGCATCAGGACTGCCTCCCACCGTGCCGCCGATTGTGCACCGAGAGTGCCGCCACCACCTTGCGCAAATCCTCAGGTGTGGCCCATGCCAGCTTCTCCACGCCGGTCATCTTTTTGAGCAGGCCCTCGGCATACGAGAGGGGCACAAAGCGTCCCTCATCCTGACCCTTGGCGGCCAGCAGGGCTTCGATTTTGCGCAGGAGTGGCCCTGTGCCGCGGCCCGTCTTCACATCCGCCGGCTTTTTGGACGGCTTGAATCCGAGCTGGCGGAACTGGTCCAGCAACAAACCCAGCTGCGCCGGGGTCAGGTCTTTGGCAGACCCGACACCGAACCTGTCCTGGAGCAGGTTGCGGTACACGTCGTCATCCAACCGCAGCTTCTGCTTGGCCACATGCACCATGGCCAGGGCCTTCTTGGTGTCCTGCGGCGTATGGGTGGGGGTTGCGTTGCGTGTGGGTTTCATGCGTCTTTCTCCGTTGGCTGCTCATCAGGGCCTGGCCACCGCGCCATGCCGACGGGAGGAGACCTCCCGTTTCGCTTACGGATTCACCGCCCCCTTCAGCGCTTGCGCCAGATTGAGCTTCACCGTGTTGCTGGCGGCAATCTCCAGCGGCGCGCCGGTCTTGGGATTGCGCCCCATGCGAGCGGCGCGCTGCTGCACTTCCAGCTTGCCCAGGCCCGGCAGGGGCACCCTCTCCCCACGGGCCAGGGTTTCAGTGGCCACCGCGGCCAGGGCGTCCAGCACTTGGCCGATGGCGGTCTTGGTGATATCTCCGGCGAACTTGTCCTTGATGGCGTCGATGAGCTGTGCTTCGGTCATGATGATTTCCTTCTTCTTCTCTTGGGTTATGCGTCACTCAACGTCAGGGGGATGTTGCGATAGCTGCCGTCTTCCTGACGTTCGAGGATCTTGAAGTGCGTTTTGCTGTCCACCACACGCAGGCTGTCCTTGATGGCCTCCATGGCCCGATTCCAGCGGTCATCTTCAAAGGTCAGGCGCAACAGGCTCAAGACCTTGGCCCGCGAGAGCATGCCGTTGCCATCGGCCTGGAAGGCCGCGTCAATGATGGTCTTCACCTGCGGGGACACGCCGGAGGTCCATTCCGTCAGGCAGTCCTGGACCAGGGCCTGCGCCGCCTTGATGCGTTCGTCGAACTCCACCCGCTCCTGAATGACGCGTTCGACTTTGTACCGGCCGTCAAAGGTCGGCAGGCTGACATTGCCTTTGCTACCACCGCGTTTGACGCCGTACTCCTCGAATGCCAGATCCACGAAGGCGGCCACATCGCCGGACACCCTGGCCTTGAAGTCCCGCAGGGCCTGGCGCAATGCCAGGGCATCTGGGATGATGGACCGGACCAGGTCATCGCGGGCCATGTCCAGGGGTTTGATGTTCTTCACGTGCACCAGATTGCCGCGGGCATCCTGGCGAAAATCGGCCATGTCGGTCTGGGGTGTCGCTCCGTAGGCCGCCTGTTCCTCGCTCATGCCGTCACCTCCTCTGCTTCCTTGTTGGCTCTGTCCGTCGTTTCCAGGGCATCCACATGCTTGGCCAGCTGCACCAGCCGTTCCGCAATATCCCTGGACTCGCGCATCAGGTTGGGGTCGCTGCTCCAGCCCTGCAGCCGCTGCACGGCAAAGGCCGTCTCCATGATTTCAATAGCGATTGACATTTCACGCCTCCTTCAACTGCCGTTCACGATGCGCTGCGGACAGGCCTGGCAGGCCCGATGCAGCCGCACGCGGAATCCGGATGTCGCGGCCAGGGGCCGCCGTTGATGTTCCAGACACGTGGCCCCTTCGATTTCCCCCAGCACCGGGCAGTTGACCACGTCCCCGCCGAGCACCCGCCAGACCTTCGCTTCCAGCCCGACCAGGTCGCCAGGGTATTTGCTCCGAAGCGCCGTGCTGACCTGGGCCGGGGAGACGCCCAACTGCTTGGCCACCGCCGCCTGGCTCTCCGCGTCGCAGGCCTTGGCCAGGGTCTCCACCCAGGGCGGCAGCGGGCTCCAGTGCTGCCTCGCCACCTGCAACGCACTCATGGCCGCGCCCCCTTCTGCGCCCCTTGCGGCCAGACCACGGCCTGGAGGTTGGGGTCATAGACCTGCTTCACCTTCTGGATCATCGGCGCCAGCGGCCCATGCTGGCGCACCAGGCGGTACTGGTCGCCCGATCTGGTGACATACCCGGCATGCGCCAGCATTTTCAGATAAGTGTAGGCGACGCTTTCCTTCACGGAGACGGCGGTGGCCAGGTCCACAGCCGTGCACGCCTTCATCATCCGCAACCCGCGCCACATGCGCTGTTGGTCCGTTTCCGGGAACGGCTTGCCTTCTTTGTCCAGATGCGGGGCTTGCGCCGGGCGTTGCGTCAATCGGTACGTCGTCATCGCCCCTATCCCCTGGCCAGGAGTGGCCGTGCACACCCCGGCCAGGCACAGCCGGCGCAGGTATTCCCGGATTTCGCCCTTGCCCCGCAGTACCTTGGCCCCCACGGCCGCCACAGTGATGTCCCTGCCCGCGTCGGCCAACTCCAGCATGGCCGTCCACACCGCGTCATTGCCGGCCAGGGGGTGGCGTTGATCAATAGGTTTCGGAGGCATCACGCAGCCCTCCGCACGG
The DNA here is from genome assembly GCF_054653055.1 of Megalodesulfovibrio paquesii. Taxonomy (NCBI): domain Bacteria; kingdom Pseudomonadati; phylum Thermodesulfobacteriota; class Desulfovibrionia; order Desulfovibrionales; family Desulfovibrionaceae; genus Megalodesulfovibrio; species Megalodesulfovibrio paquesii. Next base: position 8,046 of record NZ_BAAIGQ010000001.1, read on the forward strand.
CCGGGGTCTCCCCTTTGAAGAATTCCCGCTTGCCCCAGTGTTGTTCGTCCGCCTGCTCCCAGCCCTCGGTCCGGGCCGCTTCCCGCACCCGTTCCAGATTGACGCAGATGCGCCGCAGCCGCCCGCCGCTGGCCTGGTGCAACCGGGCCAGCAAGCCGGGCGCAATGGCCACATCCGGGCAGTAGTGCCGGGCCAGCAGCTCGCAGTCCTGTACCGTGGCCGGCTGGGCCGGCAGCCAGTCCAGCATCCGGTTGTGGACGCGCTCATGCTGGGCCAGCTTGTCCGGCAGCCGCTCCTCGCCAATCAGGATGATGGGCGCGCCGCTGGCGTCGTGCAGCTCCCGCACCAGCTCGATCATGCCACGGGCCGCCAGATGGTCGGCCTCGTCGATGATCAATGGCGCATTGGCCACGGCCAGGGCTTCGACAACCTTTTCCACCATGTCCCCGATGGTCCCGCGGGGCGCGAGGCCCAGCTCGGTGGCAATGGCCGTGCACAGCTTTTTCTTGGTCCAGGATGACCCCACCTCCACGTACTTGGCCCGCGCCTTGTTGGCCGCGTGGATGGCGCTCCAGGTCTTGCCGTAGCCGCTGTGCCCGTGGAACGTGGCCATGCCCGGCAGGTGCGCCGGCCGGTTGCAGACCCGTTCCACCAGCTCGGCAAAGAGCCGCACGTTTGTCAGGGGCGCAATGCCCGTGCCTGCTGCCGTCATCTCAGGCTCCTTTCTTGGCAGGGCCAACGGTGGCCTGTTTGGCAACACACAGGGGGCGTGAACATTTGTCATAGACACACACACTGCCTAGATCAGTAGGATCAAAAGCCACCTTCACCTCGCCCCCATGCTGCAGGCACAATGCGGGGTGTTCGTAACTCGTGCCATGGATCACGATGCGACCTCGTTGGGGGACTCGTTGCAACACTCTCATCTGTTCCTCCTGTTATCCCAGGGCCACTTCCCCGAACTCTTCATAGAGCCGGGCCTGGCTGAGGTATTCTGGTGTGGTGACGTAATAATCCAGCCACTTGGCTTCATGCGGCGAGAGGGCCTCGCCTCCCGTGCGCCGGGCCTCCAGGGCCTGCGCTTTGAGGAAGCGCTCACGCTTGGGGTTCCCCGCCGGGGCGGGGGCAATGGAGGCAGCCTCCAGGGGGGAGAATCCCCCCTGCCCCCCCTGATCGAGTGGAATGGAGGGGGTTCGGGGGAACTCAGTTCCCCCGAGCACATATCCCTGCATCTCCACCACCTTGGCCTGCGCCCGCTTCAGCTGCGCCTTGCGGCGACCTTCGCGCGCGGCCTCAATGGTCGATTGCGGGAAATACGCCGCGGCGTGGCCGTCCTGCTTGGCAATGGCCAGCAGCTGGCCGTCCAGGTTGCGGACCCAGACCTTGGAAAAGTCGTGCAAATCGTAGGCAACCTGCACTTCCTGCCCGTGCATGGCCTCCAATTCCGGCGCGTAGTACTCCCGGTTGAACAGCGTCACGAGGCACCGCCGGCAGGTCCGGATCAGATGCGGCCGGAACAGCTCGGCGGCCTCTTCGGGCGTCGGGTGGAACAGCTCGCACAGGGGATCGCGGGCCAGCTCGGCCCAGCGTTCGTCCGGGGTCTGGTGACGGAGCTGGCCCGTCTGCGGATCTTGAATCCTGGGCAAGCCACGATGCGGCCGGGCGTTGTAGGCCCGCATCTGCTCGTCCATCCAGGCCAGGTATTGATCCCAGGTCGGATACAGGGGCGAAGTTCCGCGCTCCTTGATCTGCACCAGCGCCAGCTTGTGGATCTTCTTCTCGGCCTCATCATCCATGTCCCAGCCGCAGTAGCCGGGCAGCATCCGCGCGCTGCGGATCCAGTTCTTCTGAAATCCTTCGATCACCCCGCGGGCCTGGGAATTGTAGGGGATGCTGTGCTCAATGCGCACGCCCAGGCGCAGCAACAGCCCGTCGCCTTCGCGGCCAAGCATCTCATTCTTGAAGCCGCAGCCATTGTCCGCATAGAACAGGGCCGGGATGCCCGCCGTCTCCACGCTGTGCCGCAGGGCATCTGCCACCAGCCCGGCGGATTCATGCTCCCAGCTGCTCCAGCCCACGCACTTGCGCGAGGCAAGATCCAATACCGCCACCACCTCGGGCCGGAATGGCTGGCCATGATCCGGGTGCAGCACCTTCATGTCCTGCCGGTGGCCGTCGGACGTGTACACGTCGCCGGGCAAAAGCTCTTTGAAGGTGCGTTTAACGTAGGCTTGCAGATTCCGCAGCGCCCGCGGCCCCATGCGGCCCTTGTTGGCCTGCACCGCGCCCAGACGCTTGATGGTCCGTTCCACCGCGCTGATGGAAGGCAGCGTTAACCCCTGGGTAACGGCCACTTCATAGCACATGGCCAGGGTCGGCTTGCCAGGCCGGCGGTACAGCTTGAGGAACGGCCCCAGCCACGCCGGGGGCGCGTTGTCTGGCAATTTGGTGGGCTTCGGGGCCAGGGCATCCGGCCCCTGCCGGTCCAGCGTGGTGCGCCAGAGCCGCAGCGTCACGGCACTCACAGCCCGCTGTTCGCCCTTGCGGGCATTGGCCACCGCGGCCAACTCCGCCAGCCGGGGGGCCAACGTCCCCGCCGCGGCCATTGCTGCAAATGTGGCTTCAGCCTTGATGATCCCCACCCGCATGGTTTCGGCCAGCCCGCGGACGGCTTCCAGCACGCCCAATCGCGCGTCCCGCACCTCCGCCTGCCAGTCCCGCATGGGGGCCATCAGACAGGCCGGCACCTGCGCAGCTGGCGCGGGTCCGGTCAATGGGGCAGCCTGGTCCAGCACATGCGCAACAGCCCGCTCCCGTACCGCCGCCGGCAACCCCTCCAGCAGATACAGCCGTGCGCCGCGCGTGCCGGTGACGTAGGGCCAATCCTCATAGAGAGCACGTTTCCTCAGTCCCCGCTCGGTTACGCCAAGCGATGAGGCGATTACGCGGGCCGGCAGCGCTTTCACGCAGCCACCCCTACGCCGTCCGGCAGAGCCAGATAACGGCGCGGCACGCCCAGTTCAACCAGCCGCGTCAGCACCCGTTTGTTGTTTTTTCCGCCACGCACCGTGTGGCAGACCAGGCTGCGGGAGCACTCCAGATCCCTGGCGATGTCCGCCATGCTGATCCCTTTACGCACCAGGTACGCCCGGATCGCCCGCCCGTTGCGTGGGCTCTCCACGGAATCAATACGCCGCGCCATGGCCATAGGCCTTTTGCTACCCGTCATGCCTAGTCCTCCAACACAGCCCGCAACCGGGCCTTTTTCTTCTTCAGTTGCCGCTCGGCCTCTTCCAACTCCGCAAGCTGCAGCAGGGCAACCTGCTTCCGGTCGATGACCTTCGCCTCCAATGGAGCCGCCAGCGCCTGCAACGGCTCCAGCGTGTGCAAGGCTCGGCAGAAAGCCACCACCCCGCGCGTTGGCACCGGTCTGTCTGTTTCCATTGGGTTCAGCCATTTCGCCAAAGTCTCGACAGAAAGCCGCCCACCGCGCCCAGCCGAGAGTGTGAGCCCATGCTCCCCGGCTACCCCGTTCATCCGATCAACCACCTGATCCATACTCAGCCCCGTGGATTCATAAGCTCGCCGCATGGCCGCCTTGATCATTGGATCAACGTCCAACGATGCGGCGAAAAGAGACAGTGGGCGCGTCCGATGGGGCATTGTCCGTCCAATATCCGGGTTTTTCCGGGCGTTGTTTCCGGCCTGAACTGGTGTTATCCAGACTGGGGGCATGGTCTACATGGCGACCTTGCGAGACTTCTTCTAAACCGATTTTTCGGGTGTTGCAACCGAAAAATTGAGCAATGATCACCTGTTTTTTGAGTGATGCCATCAACACACTTTAACCATTGGATAAAAATGCAAAAAAATCATCCCAAAATGCCTGAGGAGGGAGGTAAAAATAAAGGTTTCGGCGAACGCTTGCGCAAGCTTAGGGACTCGAAAAGCCTTACACAGCGCGATGTTGCACAGGCGCTCGGAGTCGCGACCTCTTCACTGCAGCGCTATGAGGATGGTTGGCTACCGAAAGGCGACGCCATAATCAGTCTCGCCCGATTTTTCGGTTGTTCAACCGACTTTCTACTTCTCGGCCAAATAGACGCCGCGCCGCAGTTAGCATCCGAAAGCGGCATGATCTACATTAAGAAAGTCAACGCACGGCTGTCGGCTGGTAATGGCAGCTTGGAAACATCTGGAGATGTCCACGGGTGGTTCGCCTTCCGCGAAGAGTGGGTTATTGCGAGAGGTCGCCCATCTAGCATGGTGCTTATGGATGTTTATGGTGACTCTATGGAGCCTGACATTCATGGCGGCGACATGGTACTAATAGATGAAAGCAAAAAGGAACTAATTGCAGGCGCGATTTATGCGATTGCAATTGACCATGAAATACTAATTAAATGCATTGACAAGCTTCCAGGCAAGCTTGTGCTTAGGAGCAAAAATCCGTCATACGATCCTATCGAAATAGACCTTTCACTCGAAGGGCAATACATTCACATTATAGGGCGCGTCTTATGGTGGTGTAGAGAGGCAAGATAGGTATGCCAAACGTGTCATTGTATACATTGGCAGTATAGAATTATGGGTGAAATCTAGTTCCGAGTCGGACTCGGAACTAGATTGTCAAAACAACATCAACTTACTGATTTAAAATATGATTTTTTCTCAGTGTAAGTGTGCAGTTGGTTCCGGGTCAGCCAATCAACCGCGCGGGGGTCCTGATGTCGAAAGCTTGCAGCATCAAATAGTTACGTGAAAGCCGGTGATAAAAGCAGACGCGGCAAGACCTGGCCAGCAGGCCGCAAACCCCCAAAACTGATAAAAGCGCCCCAGCGGCTTTCAGACCCGCCAGGACGCTCCTAACAACGCGTTTTCCTTCCCACTATATCCCCTCAAATCCCACCATGTCCCGCCTCACTGCCTGATAAAAGCAGCCGCTGCCCTGCATCTGCGTGGTTTTTTACGCTTTCGTGTTTAACCCCAGCATGATATATCTACAACACTGCGTTGTTCCAAACGAACACGGTGGCAGAGCGAAGTCCCGAGGCGTGGCTGCTCGGCGAGCCTCCGACCCGCCTGTGCCAATCAGGGAACTGGCCGCCGGGGGTACATTGAGCCTGACTATACTTTGGAGGTATCATGTGCGATTTCAGTCGATTTCCGATGGCTGCGATGGTGATAACCCTGACGCTGCTGCTTGGCTGCCTGCTCCCGGCCAGGCAGGCTCCAGGGGGTCAGGGGGTTATGACTGGGGGCGCTTGTCAATATGACGAGTTCCCTGGCCAGGCCACCATCGAAGCGGTGGCCCCGCAGGCTGAACCGCGCCCTGATTTGCCCTATGCTGCCCTGTCCGTGACCTTCAGCTTCGTTCCGGACAGCCCTGTCAGGAGCGAGTTGTACGAACCGGGAAAACTCCATCACTTGAGCCTGGCCGGTGGCCGCCCGCCTGGGGAACGTTTCGTGACTGCCCATGACCTGCACCGGGGACGTACCTTGCCCTGCCGCTTGCGCATCATCCGTCAGGGCACCTGCACGCCAGTGCTGTTCGAGTTTCCTGGCATCGATCTCACCAGTGACGTGGATTTTCCGTAGCAATGAATGATACGTACATGGTGATCCTTCAACAGCTCAATCATTTTTTGCGCAGTGCATGTCGGAGTGTTGGACAAGTAAAAAAAGTTCTGCCTTAGGTGCGGATCAATTTAACTGCGCAAAGGAGCGTTCATGCTCTCGCACATCAAACGTTGGTAGGAAGGAGAAACCAAAATTCATGCGTTTGAAATCGATCCTGGCAGTTCAGTTTTCATCATACCGATGGTCTATAGGAGTATCACTGGACAGCCAAGATTGTTCGTGCCATCGTTGGTTTTTATCTGCGGCATTGGCAATGGGTGTGGAGCACAATCATCGCGGTTCTCGGGCTGGGTGTTGCAGTTCTTGCGCTCAAGTAAACACCTCTGTTGCCTAATCCCGCAGAACTCACCGCCCAATGGGATTCGCCGGGAGGGGTGGACGGCGTGCTTGCGTCGCCTTTTGCCCGTTCAATAAATGGCGGGGCTTCACCCCTTGCGCCAAGGGAGAAGACCCGCCAGCGTGCGGAACGACGTTGGAAGATCCCATCTCCCAGCGTCCGCGCCGTCTGCGTGCAACTCGCTATTTGACCACAATCAGCTCATATTCGCGGCTGCCCAGGCCGATTTTCTCGGCATGTTCCAGGCACGTGCGCCATTCGGACTCCGGCCTGGAATTGGTGAAATGGTCGTGGTGATCAACAAAAGTTGATTTTCCCATGTTGTCACTCAGTTGGCTGCCTGGAAGCGGTGTGGCCTTGAGGCAGGCGTCCACGCAGGCCTGGTCCAGCGCCAGCGGGTCAAAGGACGCGAACATGCCGAGATCCGGCAAAATGGGGGCGTCGTTTTCGCCGTGGCAATCGCAGTTGGGGGACACATCGACAACCAGCGAGATGTGAAAATGCGGGCGGCCATGCAGCACCGCCTTGGTGTACTCTGCCATACGACAGTTGAGCGCCTGCACCGCCGCGTCGAATCCGAAAGAAATCGCGTCAAAGTTGCAGGCGCCAAGGCAACGTCCGCAGCCGACGCAGTTGTCCTGTAGCACTCGTGTCTTTTTGGTTTCGGGGTTGAACTCCAGGCCATTGTTGGCGCACTCTTTCAGGCAGGCGCGGCAACCGGTGCAGCGGGCTTCATCAATGGAGGCTTTACTGTCGCTGTGCTGTTCGGCCTTGCCCCTGCGGGAGCCGCAGCCCATGCCGATATTTTTGATGGCCCCGCCGAACCCGGTCATTTCGTGTCCTTTGAAGTGCGTGAGGCTGATGAATACGTCCGCATCCATGATGGCACGGCCGATTTTGGCCTCGCGCACATATTCACCGCCCTCAACGGGAACCTCAATATCATCAGTCCCCTTGAGGCCGTCTCCAATGAGGATCGGGCAGCCCACGGTGAGTGGAGTGAAGCCGTTTTCCCACGCGCACTCCAGATGTTCCAGGGCGTTTTTGCGGCTGCCCGGATACATGGTGTTGCAGTCTGTGAGAAACGGCTTGCCGCCCAATCCCTTGACGACATCCGCCACGGCCTTGGAATAGTTGGGGCGCAAATAGCTGAGGTTCCCCAGTTCGCCAAAATGCAGCTTGATGGCCACAAAGCGGCCCTTCATGTCTATGTGTGCAATGCCGGCCTTTTTTATCAGCTTCTTCAATTTGGTCGGCAAACTGTCGCCAAAGGCTTTTGTCCGAAAATCCGTAAAATACACCTTCGACTTTTCCATGTTGTTCCACCCTTGCTGGTTACAGGTAGAGTATCAATGTGCATTGCAAGAATTGAAATGAAACGCAGCGACCCCATGAGAGCGCCAAGTGCTGATTGATTGCAGCACATCTGCGGAGTGTCATGCCGTGTTGCAGTTTATTGAGATCCACGACTGCGGTTCGTCTTTCCGCGCCCGCATGGAGACTCAAACGACATTGCTGGAGGGGATTGTGATCCGGCTGCGACGGAGCAGGACATTCCTCCTGTGATGGCCTGGATTCTTCCAGCACAACCATGGCCGGTCTTTGGCATGCAATCAGGATGACGTCACATGGCCCAATTGCGGCTGCTCACCTTTTTTCCAAAAAAGTTGGCGCAGTTCTGGAGGCCGATGCGTGTAGCGCAGCACTGTATGTACGCGCTCGGGAGGCAGGGCGGCAGGTATGATCCTATAAATTTCTTGCCTAATCCTGTCAAAATCCCTGAGCACGTCGGATTGTGTTACCAAATAATTTAACTTGGCACGATTTGCAGATACAATCACAGGTTGAGCGCAGCTGCTTTGGAGCAAGGGCGCACAATCCAGATCATGCCAAGGATTGTTACTGCAAAAAAACACGTCGCGCACAGCAAAAAGTGCTGCACGCGACGTGGAAGATCGGACTTGCGCAGAATGGCCGAGGCGCGTTCAGGCCCTGCACGGTGCATCAGGCTGCACCGCCGCCTGCCCGCAAGGGGTAAGGCGTAACCCTTCCACGGTGGAGCCAAGCGGATTCACTGCAGCGTCCCAGGCCACAAGCCCCTGGGATTCCAAGCAGTGTACGTCTTCCTCAGACAGGGAGACCACCACATGCCGGGGCATGAGGCCAAGATACCGTTTGGCTTGGGCAAAGGACTCAATAGTGCACAGCACGGCACGTTGGGTGGGTGTCAAGGGTTTGGATTGCATCGCGAATCGCCTCTCTCCCCAATTGTCCCAAAAGCCCGGGACGTTGTTGCCATATTTGGTAAACCGGCGCAAACTACTCAGCCTGCGACGGGCGGAATCTTGCATCAAAAAGCGTCAAGGCTCAAGCCTTTTGCGGGTGTTTTTTTAATCAATCAAGATACCAACAACTTAAGAAACCGCTTCTTCCCCAGTTTGATCACGTACTCGCCTGGGGCAAGGGGCGTTTCGGCATCGTCGCATTTGTCGCCGTTCACGGAGAGCGCGCCGGATTTGATCAGGCGGCGGGCCTCGCCACGGGAGGCGGCCAGGCCGGAGTCGGCCAGGAACTGGAAGGGGCGGCTGGCCTCGCCCGCCGTGGCGGCATGTTCGGGCATCTCCTCGGGGAGAGCGCCTTTGCTGAACACGGTCTCGAACTCCTGGCGGGCATGGTCCGCGGCCGGGGCGTCGTGGTATTTGGCAGCCATTTCCCAGGCCAGACGCTTCTTGCATTCCATGGGATGCAGGGCACCACCCTCCACCTGGGCCTTGAGGTCGGCGATTTCATCCAGGCTCTTGTCCGAGAGCAGCTCGTAGTACCGCCACATCATCACGTCCGAAACGCTCATGAGCTTGCCGAAGATGTCCTTGGCCGGCTCGTCGATGCCCACGTAATTGCCCAGGGATTTGCTCATCTTCTGCACGCCGTCCAGGCCTTCCAGGAGCGGCATGGTCATGATGCACTGGGGTTCCTGGCCGTAATGGTTCTGCAGATGGCGGCCCACGAGGAGGTTGAAGGTCTGGTCCGTGCCGCCGAGTTCGATGTCGGCCTTGAGAGCCACGGAGTCGTAGCCCTGGACCAGGGGATAGAGGAATTCGTGGATGGCGATGGGCCGGCCGTCGGCAAAGCGTTTGGAGAAGTCGTCACGCTCCATCATCCGGGCCACGGTGTGGCGCGAGCACAGGCGGATGAAGTCCGAGGCGGTGAACTGATCCATCCATGTGGAGTTAAAGGCAATTTCTGTCTTGTCCTTGTCCAGGATCTTGTAGATCTGCTGCTTGTAGGTTTCGGCGTTGGCCAGAACCTGCTCGCGGGTGAGGGGCGGACGGGTTTCGGACTTGCCAGTGGGGTCGCCAATCATGCCGGTGAAGTCGCCGATCAGGAAGATGGCCTGGTGCCCGAGATCCTGAAAATGCTTGAGCTTTTGCAGGCAGACGGTGTGGCCGAGATGCAGATCCGGCGCCGTGGGGTCAAAGCCGATTTTCACACGCAGGGGCTTGCCCTTGGCCAGCTTCTTCTTAAGCTCTTCGATGTCGATGCAGTCCACGCAGCCGCGCAGCAGTTGCTTGAGTTCGGCGTCCACGATGCGATGATCCTTTATGTTGATGTCACGAGATGGGCAGCACGGCCGTGGCGCGGCCGGTGGCGTCGTTGGTTTCCAGGAGCAGCCCCTGCACGCTGCCCTCCCCTTTGGCCAGCTCGAACCGGGTGTGCAGGCCGGTGATGAACTTTTTGAGCACCGGCTCCCGGGCCATGCCCAGGACGGAATCCTGCACACCACACATACCGGCATCGGTAAGCATGGCCGTGCCCTTGGGGAGGATGCGGGCGTCCGCGGTTTGCACGTGGGTGTGCGTGCCGGCCATCAGGCTGACGCGACCGTCCAGATGCCAGGCCATGGCCAGTTTTTCGGAGGTGGCCTCAGCGTGAAAATCCACCACAATATGGCGGATTTCTTTGTCAAACACTGAAATTTCGTCCAGCACGGCATCCACACTGCGGAACGGGCAATCCACCGGCTCCAGAAACACCCGGCCCAGCAGGTTGCACACGGCCACAGGTGTTCCCGAGGCAGTATGCACCACTGTCCAGCCCCGGCCCGGAGTGCCCGGTGCATGATTGGCCGGACGCAGCACCCGGGGTTCGGTGTCCATGTAGTCCTGCAGCTCGCGGAATCGGAACGTGTGGTTCCCGCCGGTGAGCACGTCCGCGCCCAGGGCCAGCAGTTCGCGGGCCTCGGGCGGGGCCAGTCCCACGCCGCCGGAGGCGTTTTCGGCGTTGATGATCACCACATCCGGCGCATGGCGCTCCCGCAGGCGGGGCAGTTCCCGGCGCACGGCCTCGCGCCCGGGCTGGCCCATCACATCTCCAAGAAACAAGATCCGCATTGCTGCTTACATCCGGAAGGGGCTGGCGTCCAGCGCTGTGCAGGGCGTGCACATGGGAGTACTGCCTCCTATGGCTGGCCGGGAAGGATGGTGAAGGATGTCAGGGTGTCACCCAAGGTTTTCCCCAGACGTTTGACGGCATCCTGCTCCGCACCGGGGTTCAGACTGGTGATGCTGGTCCGGCCCAGAACCACCCTCGCCTCCCGGCCCGCGGCATCCTCGGCGCGCACGCCCCAGATGGCGTGAAAGACCGCCGCCTGCCCTTTGTGGGTGCCAATGTAGAGCATCACGTGACCCGGTTTGTTGACCAGGGTGCGAAACGGCAGGCCTTCGTGCTGCAGGAGCTCGTCCTTTTGCCGGGCCGAGAGCCCTTCCAAACTGCGCTGCTCCCCGGCCTTGGCCTGCTGCGAGGAATTGCGGGGCAAGAAGATGCCAAAGGGGGTGAACAGATCGCGCATCAGCGAGGAACAGTCCCGCAGGCCGTCCAAACCACCCCAGCCATAGGCCTGGCCTTGCATGCCCGCCGCGATGCCGGCCACCCGCTCAGGCCGGAAGGGCACGGGCATGACGGACGCCTGGGCGTTGCCCAAGACCGCCGGATCCAGTGCGACGCGGTTGCCACTGCGTCGTGGCAGACCAACCCGCAGCCCAAAAGGCCCCTGCTCCAGCACGGGCAGCACTGCTCCCACGCCCAGCCGCTGGGTGACCCGGTTGCCCTCGGCGGTGATGGTCAGGTGCTCCGCCGTCACCGCGGCCCATTGCGCGCGGGAGAAGAGATCGATCAGGCCCTGGTCCACCACCTCCACCTGCTGGCGGGGCATCCAGCCCGAGGCATAGGGGCCGTCCACATGCAGCCACAGACCATCGGCGCTCTGGTGGGTGATGAGCACGGGCGTGCCGGCCCAGATGGCTGAATTTTGAAAATAATCAAATGGATATCCCTCTCCAGGGCGCGAAGGATCCAGGAAGAACGGCTCGGCTGTGGGCAACACGCGCAGATCCCCGGTTTGCAGCACCAGGCCCGGGAGCCGCAGGGAAGGAAAGGTGGCGGCGGCGCAGTTGGCGGCGATGGCGCTGCTCCAGCCGGCGGGGCGGGGTTTGCCATCGCGGAAAAAGCTCTGTTTGCCGCCGTAGGTGCCGATGCCCCAGAGAGCGCTTTTGGCAGAAAGGGGCGCGGTGTCCGGGCTCCAGGGCTTGAGCCAGCGCTCGCGGAAAGAGGCGTACAGCGCAGCCTGAGGAAAGGCCGCCCCTTCCGGCCAGGCCCGCCCGGTGCCGAGCAGGCGGCGGGGATCCTGCGGAAAGCTGGCCAGGTCCGCCACCGGTCCGAAGACCGGCGCAGGCGAATGCACGGCGGAAGGGTGTCTGGCACAGGCACCCAGAAGCAAGCCCCAGACCAGCACCGCAAGCAGCATGTACCGGCCGGCATGCGCCGGCCGGGCCAGACGCTGCGGAAACGTGGTCAGATATTGCAAAAGCGTGCCGTCCATACTCGCCTGGCCGCGTGTTCCCATGATCGTATCGTACCGCGCACGTGCGTGCGGCAACGGGCACATGATACCGAGCGACCCTGTGTTGGAGGATTCTCTTTAGTCGGCGTGGCGGTTTCTGGCAAGCGCCCGGCGCAGGGCGCGGTCCAGCCGTTCCGCATCCACCGGCTTGGAGATATACTCGTCCATGCCCGCCTGCTTGACCCGGTCGCGGTCCTCGGCGGAGGAGAACACGGTCAGGGCCACGATGGGCACGTCGCGATCCACGCCGCTGGTTCCGGCCCGAATCTCCCTGGCGGCGGTCAGGCCGTCCATCTCTGGCATCTGCACGTCCATGAGTACCACGTCAAAACGGGAAGCCGCCAGTTTTTCCAGGGCTTGCAGTCCATTGAGGGCTGTTTCCACCGTGTGTCCCTGTTTTTCCAGAAACACCTTGGCAAAGATGCGGCTGACGTCTTCATCTTCCACCAACAAGACCCGCAGGGAACCCAGCTTGGCTTCCCCTTGCGAAGGTGGCTGGAGGGGCTGACGTTCCGCTGTGCTTTCCTTTGCCGTGCAGAGCTTGACGATACAGGTAAAGGTGCAGCCGGTGCCGTTTTCGCCGGCATTGGTCAGCACCAGAGAGCCGCCCATCATTTCGGCCAGGGTTTTGGAAACAGGCAGCCCGAGCCCGGCGCCGGCGTGCTTTTTGGTCAGCAATTCCTCGCCGAGTGAAAAGGCATCGAAAATATGCTGCCGCTTGTGGGCCGGCACGCCCGGGCCGGTATCATGCACCTGGATGACGAGGGTGGCGGCGCCATCTTCCGCCTTGGCGCCATTGCCCGGCCTGACGCCATCCGTTTCTGTCCAGGGATGGACATGAATGGCCACACCGCCCTGGCGGGTGTATTTCACGGCGTTGTCGCCCAGGTTGTAGATGATCTGCTTGAGGCGCTCGGCATCGCCGACGAGGATGTCGGGAGTATCCGCTTGAATGAACGACTCAAAGGCCAGGCCCTTTTCATCGGCCAGACGCTTGAGCATGTCGAAGACCGAGGCCAAGGTTTCGCGCAGCCGGAATTCCGTCACACGCAAGGTCAGCATCCCGCGTTCAGACGCAGACAAATCAAGAAGATGATTGACGATATGTAACAGATCACGCCCAGATCTGCGCACCGCCTCGATGTAGAGCCGCTGTTCTTCGGTGGTGTCTGTGATGGAGAGCAGATCGGTCATGCCCAGAATGCCATTCAGGGGCGTGCGCAGTTCGTGGCTCATGTTGGCCAGGAACTCGCGTTTGGCAGCCAGCGCCTTCTCCAGGGCACGCTCGCGTTCGGAGATGGCGCAGGACAAGGCCTCGCGAGACGCCACCAAGGACGTCACATCCGCCAGGCCCACTATCTGGCCGCCATCGTCAAGCGAGCAGACATGCAGGGAAAGGTCACACACCCCACCGGCCTTGAGTGGTAGCCGGCAGATGATGGAACGATCATTCTCTTCCGAGCAGCCGGCTGCCTGCATGGCGCCATGCAAGGTTTTGATTACCGTATGGGCCGGATCCTGGCACGCGTCCAGCAGCCGATGCGCTGCCGAATTGCAATCGCGCAACTCGCCTTCCGGAGAGACAGCCAGCAGGGCCACTGGGCAATCCTTCATGCCACCTGGCAGTGTCTGGCGCGAGTTGTCCTGAGAAGACATGCTGTTCTCTCCAATGCCTGTTAGCGGTTTCCGTCAGCCCCGCAACCGTTCGGCCAGCCAGGTGTGCCGGGCCAGGGTCTTGTTATTGCGCACCGCAATGGCCAGCGCCTTGCGGGACCCGGCCAGGACAACCAGCTTGCGCCCCCGCGTGACCGCTGTATACAACAAATTGCGTTGTAACATGACATAATGTTGCGTCAAGACGGGCACCACAACGGCTGGGTATTCGGAACCCTGTGATTTGTGGATGGAAATTGCATAGGCCGGGGTAATCTCATCCAAATCCGCCCCTTCCAGCAGGATTTCCCGATCATCGAATTTCACCATGACCCCGGGCCCCAACGGGTCAACAGCCACAACCCGCCCGAGATCACCGTTATAAATATCCAGATCGTAATTATTACGCAACTGCATTACACGATCGTGCAACTGAAATCGTTTGCCACCTCGCACCAGGGCTTTGTCCTGGGGGTTCAGGGAGAGCTGCAACAGCTCGTTGAGTTTCTCCACCCCCGCGGAACCCTTGTGCATCGGGGCGAGCACCTGGATGCTGTCCATGGGATCAAACCCGAACCGGCGGGGAATGTGGTGCTTGACCAGATCCACTATCCGCCGGGCGCAGCGCTCCGGATCGTCCTCTTCGATAAAATAAAAATCAGAGGGGCGTTCCCGCGAGGTTTCCATGTATGGCACCTGCCCCTGATTGATGGCGTGCGCGCCAAGGACGATGTCGCTCTGCCGGGCCTGGCGGAACACCTCGTCCAGCTCCACCACGGGCACCACCCCGGAGTTGATGATGTCCTTGAGCACGTTGCCCGGCCCCACCGAGGGCAGTTGGTGCACGTCGCCCACCAGCACCATGGTGGCCCCCAGGGGCACGGCCTTGAGCAGATGATGCATGAGCATCAGGTCGATCATGGAGCTTTCATCGATGATCAGCAGGTCGCAGTCCAGCGGGTCTTCTTCCGTACGCGAAAACCCGCCGTTTTGCTGGCTGAATTCCAAAAGACGGTGAATGGTTTTGGCTTCCTGGCCGCAGGCCTCGGCCATGCGCTTGGCCGCCCTGCCGGTGGGTGCGGCCAGCAGGGCCGCGGCCTCCAGGGACTGATACAGCGCCAGGATAGCCTTGATGATCGTCGTTTTGCCCGTGCCGGGGCCGCCGGTCACCACCAGCACTTTGGACTTGGCGGCCTGCTTGACTGCCTCCACCTGCCTCGGGGCCAGTTCGATTCCCAGAGAGGCTTCGGCTTCCTCAATGGCCTCCTCGGCGTCCACGGGCCGCAGCCGCCGCGGGGCTGCGGCCAGGGCGCGCAGGCGGGAGGCCACTCGCCGTTCGGCGGTATGGAAGCTCGAAAGATACACCGCATCCCCCACTCCGGGGAGTTCCTCCAGAATCAGCCTGTTTTCAAACACAAGCGTTTCCAAGGCCTTGCGGCACAGCGCTTCCGGCACATCCAGCATGCGGGCAGCGCGTTCAAGGAGGGGATCCCTGGGGGAATAGACGTGGCCCTGCCCGGTCTCCTCGCCCAGCACGAAGACGATGCCGGCCTCCACGCGCAGGTCGCTGTCCTTGGCAAAATTGAGCTTGGCGGCAATGGCGTCGGCCGTCAGAAAGCCGAAGCCGTGGACTTCCATGCACAGCCGGTACGGGTTGTGCTGCACCACGGACACGGCCGCCGGCCCGTAATGTTTGAAAATACGCAAGGCATGCGCCGCGCTGACTCCATGGGACTGGAAAAACAGCATGGCCTGGCGGACCTCGCGCTGGGCAGCCCAGCCTTCGGTCACCAGTTTCAGCTTCTTTTCACCCACCCCCTCCACCTCCTGCAGGCGTTCCGGCTCCCGCTCCAGGATGTCGAGGGTTTTTTCTTTGAAATAATTGACGATTCTGTTCGCCAACTCCGGTCCGACGCCTTTGATCACCCCGGACCCCAGGAAGAGGCGGATACCATCCTCCTCCACGGGCAGGGCCTGCACGGCGGATTCGGCCTGGAACTGCGGCCCGTAGCGGGGATCCTCTTTCCAGCGACCAGTGAATTTGAACTCCTGGCCCGGCAGGGCGTCCAGCATGGCGCCGACCACGGTAACCGGCGTGCGCGATCCCGGCAGCCGGACCCGGGCCACGGTAAAGCCGTTTTCCGGATTGCTGAAGGTTACCCGTTCAATGCGGCCGGCCAGTTCCTGCGTGCCCTCGCCTTCTGCCGCGGGGGCATCCGCGGGCAGGGGCCTCTGTTCCGGCGGTTGCTTCGTCTGCTTCTTGACCATCGACCTTGTACCCACGCCCGTCAGATCCGGAGGGAAGCGGCCAGTCCGCCGGCGTTGCGGGCCTGCAGGCAGCAGAAGTCGGCCAGGGCCAGGGCCGCCATGGCCCGGCACACCGGAACAATGCGCGGGATGGCCGCGATATCGTGCCGGCCGCCCACGGTGATGGTGGTTTCCTGCCCGGCGGCATTGATGGTGGCCTGGGGCTTATGGTGGGAGGCAATGGGTTTGACCCAGGCGCGGGCCACGAGGGGCCGGCCGTCGGAAATGCCGGCTAGGACGCCGCCGGCGTGGTTGGTGGCTTGCTGACGGCGTTCGCGGGGCAGGATGGGGTCGTTGTGCTGGGTGCCGGTCATGCGGGCAGCCTCAAAGCCGGCGCCGAGTTCCACCGCCTTGACCGCGCCAATGGACATGAGCGCCCCGGCCAGCCGGGCATCCAGCTTGTCAAAGACCGGCTCGCCCAGGCCCTGGGGCATGGGCTCGGCGCGCACTTCCACCACCCCGCCGATGGTGTCGCCCCTGGCCTTGACCTCGGCCACCCGGGCCTGCCAGGCCGGAACCACGTCCTCATCCGGCGCAAAGAAGGGTCGATCCCAGACATTGCCCACTGCCGCCAGGGACGCCGGCGGCAGGGCGCGGATGCCGCCCAGCTCCATGGTGTAGGCAGCCACCTGAATGCCCAGGGTTTCCAAAAACGCCAGGGCAATGGCCCCGCCGGCCACGCGGCAGGCCGTTTCCCGACCGGATGAGCGGCCGCCGCCGCGGTAGTCGCGCGCGCCATATTTGGCAGCGTAGCTCAGATCCCCGTGCCCGGGGCGGAAGACATCCTTGATGTTGGAATAATCCGCGCTGCGCTGGTCCGTGTTGCGGATGAGGAAGCCGATGGCCGTGCCTGTGGTCCGGCCTTCAAAGATCCCGGAGAGCAGTTCCACACGGTCTGGCTCCTTGCGGGCCGTGCCAGCCGCGCCAGCCTGGGGCCCGCCGGGGCGGCGCCGGTCCAGCTCCTGCTGGATGGCCTCCTCGCTCAGGGGAATGCCTGCCGGACAGCCGGAAACCACGCCCCCCAGGGCCGGGCCGTGGGATTCGCCAAAGGTGGCCAGGGTGAAGAGCCGTCCAAAGATGTCGCCACTCACGATGTTCTGCTCCCGAAAAAATGGTCGTCAATCAACTGCCGGGCCTGCCGTACGAGTTCCGCGACGGGCAGACTGGCGTCCAGGGCCGCGTGGGCCGTCTCCCGATACAGGGATTCCCGCGAAGCGGCAACCCGTGCGGCCTCGGTCACGGGGTCATCGCCCGTCAGGGAGGGCCGCTGGCCGGGTTCCAGATTTGCAGCCAGACGCGCGGTAATGAGGTCGCCAGAGGCATTTAACCAAAGAACCAGTCCGGCGGCGCGCAGAGCAGCGCGGTTTTCGGGACGCAGAATCATCCCGCCGCCGGTGGCCGCGAACAGCGGCGCCTGCCCGGCCTGGCGTCCGCAGGTCACCTGCAACACTGCAGATTCCAGATCCCGAAATGCCTCCCACCCCTGGGCGTCCACGAGTTCGGCAATGCTCATGCCGGCCTGTTGCTGCACCAGGGCGTCCGTATCCAGCCAGGTTCCTTGCAACGCCTCGGCCAGGGCCCGGGCCAGGGTCGTCTTGCCGCTGGCCCGGGGGCCAATCAGAAAAATTTTCATGCATCCATCCTTCAAATGGAATCCCGCGGCGAAAGCCGCTGCAGGGGCAGGGCAAAGCTGAAGACACTGCCCCGGCCCTCCACGCTGCTCATCCACAGCTGGCCGCCCATGAGCTCCACCAGGGAACGGGACAGGGCCAGGCCAAGCCCAAGCCCGCCCTTGGGCCTGGCAAAGGAGGCATCCCCCTGGGTGAAGGCCTGGAACATGCCGGCCTGCTTTTCCCGGGGAATGCCCACGCCAGTATCCCGCACGGTAAAGAGCAGCCTGATTTCGGCAGCGGGGAACGTGGGGAACGCGTCCCGACTGGCCGAATCGCACCGCAGTCTGGAGGATTCCCCTCCCTTGGACGACAATTCCGTCACCATCACTTCCACGCTGCCCTGTTCCGTGAACTTGACCGCATTGCCCACCAGATGGAACAACACATGCCGCAGGCGCGGCCCATCCCCGACCAGGATGACCGGCAATTCCTCATCCACAATGCACTGCAACCGCAGGTGCTTGCCCTTGGCCGCCGCCTGAAAGGGCTCCATGGCCGATTCCACCACCTGCTGCAGATTGAAGGCCTCGTGCTGCGGCTCCACATGCAGGGTCTCCATGCGGGCCAGATCGAGAATATCGTTGAGGATGGTCAGCAGGGAACGGGCCTGGCGCTCCATGGTTTCAAGGTATTCCGCCTGTTCCGGGGTGCATTCGCCCTGGCGCATGAGTTCGGCCATGCCGATGACCGCATTGAGCGGGGTGCGAATTTCATGGGTCATGGTGGCCAGGAACTCGCTTTTGGCGCGGCTGGCGGCGTGTGCCGCATCCCTGGCGCGGGTAAGCTCTTCCTCCAGGCGTTTGCGGGCGGTAATGTCCTGATGTGTCCCCACGATGCGGGCGGGCCGCCCATCCTGCCATTCCACCACCTTGCCACGGGAAAGAATCCACTTCCAGTTGCCGTCCCGGGTCCGCAGGCGCAGCTCCTCGGCATGCTCGGTGATCTCCCCGCGACGATAGCGCTCCATGTATTGCGCGCCTCTGCCCTTGTCCTCGGGGTGCAGCAGTTCCAGCCAGCCGTCCTGGGTCTGGGCAATGTCGTGCTGCGCATATCCCAGCATGGCCGCCCAGCGCGGGGAATGGTACTCCCGGCCGGTGAACAGATGATTTTCCCAGAGACCGTCACTGCTGGCGTCAAACGCTTCGGTCAGCCGACGGCTGGCCAGGCGCAGCTCGTCTTCCACGGCAGCGCGCTGGCGGATCTCCTCCTGCAACCGGGCATTGGTATCCCAAAGATCCTGGGTGCGTTCAGTCACCATGCGTTCCAGATCCTCCTTGCGCAGGGCCAGGGCCGCGCGGGAGGATTCCAGCTGCTGGAGATTGGCCGCCAGTTCCTGATTGGCCAGGGCCAGACGGCGAGCCATAAGGTCGCTCTCCAGCATTTGGGCGCCGGCGTGCAGCAATATGGAGAGAATGGTGGTGATGGAGTCCTGGATTTCGCTGCGGTCCGCGGCCAGCATGGCCACGAACATGCCCTGGGTGGAGGTGGGGGTGCGCAAGGGATGCAGCAGCAGCTGTTCGGAATCATCCTTGCTGCCGAGCAGGTGCGGCTTGTCACGGGTCAGCGCCCAGGCGAAAACGCCTTCCTGAATAAGCCGCTCCACCTCGCTTTCCAGTTGCGCCACCAGCAGATACGGCTGCACCAGCACCCGTTCGAAATCCTGGGTGGTCTGATCCACCATCCAAAAGCCCACCGCCTTGCACGGCACCAGCAAACAGGCCCTGGCGGCCACTTCCTGCAGAATGGATTGCCGGCCGCCCTCCTCCCCGCCTGAACCGGTGAAGTGCACCAGCGAAACAGCAAGTTCCAGGGCATCCAGGGCCTGCCGCTTCTCCTCCAGCAGAAAGCGGTTCTGTGCTTCCAGAAAGGCGAGGCGGGCGTGCAGGTCCTGTTCCATGGCGGGCCTTGGCTCATCCGGCGGGGGAAACTTCCCGTTGCGCCGGGATACTGTGGGTCAGGAACGCGCCGGTGACGGAGTCCGGATCGGCGATGATCTGTTCCGGCGTCCCCTGGCTGACGATTCGCCCGCCGGATTCCCCGCCGCCGGGTCCCAGATCCAGCACCCAGTCCGCCGCCAGGATGACATCGACATTGTGCTCGATGACCACCACGCTGGCCCCTTTGTCTACCAGACTGTGCAACACTTTAATGAGTTTGCCAACCTCATGCATGTGCAATCCAGTGGTGGGCTCGTCAAGAATGTACAGCGTCTTAGGCAGACTGCGCTTGCCCAGTTCGCGACTGATCTTGATGCGCTGCGCCTCGCCGCCGGAAAGCGTGGTGGCCGGCTGGCCCAGGCGCATGTACTCCAGGCCCACATCTTCCAGCACCCCGAGACGACGCTCCAATGCCGGGTAGTTCTGGAAAAAGATGCGCGCCTCGCGCACGCTCATGTCCAGCACCTCGGCAATGTTCTTGCCCTTGTACTGCACTTCCAGTGTTTCGCGGTTGTAGCGCCGGCCTTTGCAGACCTCGCACGTCACGTACACATCGGGCAGAAAATGCATCTCCACGGTGATGGTGCCGTCGCCCTGGCATTTTTCACAACGCCCGCCACGGACGTTGAAGCTGAAGCGGCCCGGCTGGTAGCCGCGCTTTTTGGCGTCCGGCGTGGAGGCGAAAATGGTACGGATTTCATCAAAGATTTTGGTGTAGGTGGCCGGGTTGGAGCGCGGGGTGCGGCCGATGGGGGTCTGGTCGATGGCCACGATGCGTTCCACAGCCTCGGCCCCTTCCAGGCCATCGATGAGCCCGGGCTGCTCCACCTTCAACCCCTGCGAAAGGGCCAGATGCTTGTACAGCGAATCCACCACCAGCGAGCTTTTGCCCGACCCCGACACCCCGGTGACGCAGACCAGGCTGGAAAGCGGGATGCGGCAATCCACGCCGCGCAGGTTGTTGGTGCGGGCGTTCTTGATCACCAGACTGCCATTGGGCGGGCGACGGGAGGTGGGCCGGGGGATGGCCAGATCGCCGCGCAAATATTTGGCCGTAAGGGAGGCCTGGCTTTCCATCAACCCGCCCTCACCGCGCACCGGGCCGGCGTGGACGATCTCCCCGCCCAGCATGCCCGAGCCGGGACCAAGCTCGATAACGTGGTCCGCCGCCATGATGGTCGCCTCGTCGTGTTCCACCACCAGCACGGTGTTGCCGCGGGTCTGCAGGCTGCGCAGGGTGTTCAGCAGGCGGACGTTGTCCCGCGGGTGCAGGCCGATGGAGGGCTCGTCGAGCACATAGGTCACCCCCACCAGACCGGAGCCAAGCTGCCCGGCCAGCCGGATGCGCTGGGCTTCGCCACCGGACAGTGTGGACATGTTCCGGGCCAGGGCGATGTACTCCAGCCCCACATTGGCCAGAAAGCCCAGGCGGTGGGTCAGTTCCTTCATGAGCGGTTCGGCAATGCGCGAGGTGTGCCCCTTGAACTCCCGCCCCTCCAGCCATTCCAGGGAGCGGGCGATGGACAGGGAGCAGAAATTATGAATGCTCAGGCCATCCACCTTCACGGCCAGGGCCTCGGGCTTGAGCCGGGCACCCAGACAGCTCGGGCAGGGCATGGACTGCCGGAAGCGGGAAAGTTCATCCCGCCAGATGCTGCCAAAATCCATGCCGCCTTCCAGAATGGAGACAACACCTTTCCACTTGAGCGTGTCATCCCCATTGAAGAGTGCGCTCCAGGCCTCCTCGCTGTACTTCTCGAAGGGGGTGGTCAGGGCAAAGCCGTGGGTCGCGCCCAGTTCGGCCAGGGCCTTTTCGTATTTGGCGAAGACCCGCGGGCTCTTCCAGGGCAGGAGTCCGCCTTCGGCCAGGGAGAGGCCCCGGTTGGGAGCCAGGAGCCGCGGCTCAAAGTATTCCACACTGCCGATGCCCGAGCAGGTGGGGCAGGCGCCCTGGGGCGAGTTGAAGGAGAACAGCTGCGGCGAGGGCGCAGGGATGGCGATGCGGCAGTCCGGACAGGCCGAGTCCGTGGAAAGGGCGCGATCCTTCCTGCCGTCCGCGGCATCGGGCAGATGCATGATCACCCTGCCCTTGCCCATGTCCAGGGCCAGTTCAATGGAGTCGGCCAGGCGGCCACGCAGCTCGTTCTGATCAGCCCGGCTGACCAGACGGTCCACCACCAGTTCCAGGGAGTGCTTCTTGTTTTTCTCGATGGACGGTATTTCGTCCAGGGAGATGATCTCCCCGTCCAGGCGGACACGGGCAAAGCCCTGTGATTTCAGCTTCTTGAGCTTGTCCTGTTGGGTGCCCTTCTGATGCTCGACCAACGGCGCCAGGATCATGAACCGCGTGCCTTCCGGAAGGGCCAGGAACTCGTCCACAATCTGGTCCGTGCTTTGGGCCTGGATGGGGCGGCCGCATTTGGGGCAGTGCGGCACGCCCAGGCGGGCGTAAAAGACGCGGAGAAAGTCGTATATTTCCGTGGTGGTGGCCACGGTGGAGCGCGGGTTGCGGCTGGCGCTCTGCTGCTCCAGGGAGATGGCCGGGGAGAGGCCCTCGATTTTGTCCACCTCGGGCTTGTCCATCTGGGGCAGGAACTGCCGGGCATAGGCTGAGAGGCTTTCCACATAGCGCCGCTGCCCCTCGGCGTAGACGATATCAAAGGCCAGGGTGGACTTGCCCGAGCCCGAGGGACCGCAGATGACCACCAGCTCATCGCGGGGAATATCCAGGGTCAAATTCTTGAGGTTGTGCTGGCGCGCGCCTTCTATCCTGATGACGCGCTGGGCGCGTCCTGCTTCCATGCTCACCGTGATGCTCCTGCGGTCAGGCTGCCCGGATATGGTCGGGATACGCCGGGGGATGCTGCCGGGCTTGAGTAACAAATCGCTCCCCCAAAGAAAACTCCTGCTGCAGATTAGGGAAACAACTGCACCAGCAGGACAACCATGGGTAATGCCGGGAGCAGATTCGTCAAGGCGATATGCTTGATATCCAGCAATTTGATGGAGATGCCCAGGATGAGCACCCCACCCGTGGCCGTGAGGGCGGCCGTGGAGGGTTCGTCGAACACGCCTTGCAGGGTGGTGGCGAAGACCGTCAGGCTCAGCTGATACACCCCCACGGCCACGCTGGAAAAGAGCACGCCCACACCATAGGTGGAGGCCAGGGCCACGGAGGCGAAGCCGTCGAGCACGGCCTTGGCAAAGAGGATGCTGTGCTCGCCGCGCAGGCCTTCGTCAAAGCTGCCCAGAATGGCCATGGGCCCCACGCAGTAGATGACGCTGGCCGTGACCATACCATCCACAAAGGTGGAGGTCTCGGACTTCACGGCCTGCTTGACCTTGAGGGCCAGCCCCTCGAAGCGCTGCTCCAGCCGCAGCCATTCGCCAAAAATCGCCCCCACCAGCACGGCAAAGATAATGTGCAGCGGGTTCTGCATGGAGAGGCTCATCTTCACGCCCAGGGCCAGGGTGCACAGCCCCAGCCCCTGGAACACGATGATCCGGTAGCGGTCCGAAAGCCGGCCATGCAGCAGCAGGCCAATGCCGCCGCCAACAAGAATGGTGGCCACGTTAAACAGGGTGCCAAGGGGAAGGTGCATGATGGAACAGGGGGAAAAGGTGACGGGAATACTGCAGCAAGCCCCGGGGCGCAGCGCGCCACACGCCATTCAAATGGCCGGCGCCTAGACATACTGAAAACCCTGCCCGTTGAAAAGGAAAATCCCGGTCCTGGGTCTTGCCCCCTTGACGGGCACCCCAGCCTCGGCTAGTAAACTCTCTTTCCTGCCGGGGTGGTGAAACTGGTAGACGCACCGGACTCAAAATCCGGCACCCGCAAGGGTATGCGAGTTCGATTCTCGCCCCCGGCACCAGGAACCAATTGAAGGGGTTGCATGCGATTACAGCAGTCGCAGGCGACCCCTTTTTCGTGGGCGAACGGTGGCCAGTTCCGAAATAATCAGACCGCCCTGTGCCGCATTGTGAAGAGATGCAAGGGAGCGGCTCTCTCCTCGCCCAACATCCAACCGGCTCTCACGTCCGGGCCTGGTTCATGGTCGATTGATAGAGCGCGCACAGTTGCAAGCGTTAATCGACAAGATACTGCATCGCCCGCACGCCGAGAGCAGTCAGCGCCGCAGAGGTCGAAGTGTGGTGTGTGTCTCGACCGGACGCGAGCGGCGCATGACTGTCCTTCCGGATGCCCCCTCAAGTCCGCCCCTTTGGAACAAACCTGCGGGTGCTGCGCTTCCCTAGTTCCACAGAACTTTCCAGGGACAGTTCCGTGGCGTCATCATTCCATGGCTCCCTTTCCCGACCCGTTCCCGGACGGGCTCCCCATGGCCACGGCATGCGCCTGAACGATGGAAGCGCCCCATGTGCACCCAATCCAAAATATGGCTGCAACAATGGATAATATGTCGCATCAAACACGAAGGGCAATACATAACAAGTCCGCAACGAGTGGCTCCTGCAAGATATGGCACCACATTCTATTGATTTGACATATCGAAGCAATAGATTGAGTCCCCATTTTCTCGGGAGCTGCACGGTGCCTGTAGGAAGAAATCGGCGCATCTATTACTTCATCAAATCTATGCATGATTTAGCATAGATATACACTAATCGGCCATTGCAGAAAATCTGCATCCCGGAACACCGCATTTTCTTCACACTGATTGGCACCGCAAATGTTGTCCGAAGCATTGGCGTGCCTGGAACACGCGATTTTTATGCACAAGCGGGATGCTCCGCAGTCGCAATGTTTCACTGCACGGTCTTGTCCGTTCCATCATATTTTTCCTCGCAGTATTCTCTAAGGATTCCATTGGGAGAGAGCCAAAATTGGAGCACGAAACTACCATGATTGGAGCGCGACGTGTTGACGGAAACGGCTGAATAGTAGATATTCAAAGAAATCAGTGGTATATGTCAATCTTGACATATGAGGGCACATTGAAACCCATCCGTAGAGGCGGCAATGCCCGCCACCAGCGTGCCCTCAGTGGAGTTGTGCCAGCGGGACGCTCTTTGTGTTCTGGCACAGCACGCATGAAAGGGCGTGGCTCCATCTGGAATAGCCACACCCGGGCTGATGCATCGGCCCTGCATGCAGCCAGGCTGTGCCTGGAGACAGAGAGAAGGCAACTTTTACTTCGTGGCAACCAAGGAGGTTTTGATGTCCCTTCACCGCAGAGACTTTTTGAAGATCTCCGGGGTCGGGGTCATGTCCGCCGCGTTTGGCGGACTGGGCTTCGACCTCAGCCCGGCATTGGCTCAGGCCGAGTCGGCCAAACTCAAGTTCACCAAGCAGACCACTTCGGTGTGTTGTTATTGCTCGGTGGGTTGCGGTTTGATTGTCAACACCGCCAAAGACGGCGATGGCCGGGCGGTCAACGTCGAGGGCGACCCGGACCATCCCATCAACGAAGGCTCGCTGTGCGCCAAGGGAGCCTCCATTTCCCAGCTTGGTGAAAATGACCGGCGCCTGCAGAAAGTGCTTTACCGCGCGCCATATTCCGACAAGTGGGAAGAAAAAAGCTGGGATTTCGCATTGGACCGCATTGCGAAACTGACCAAGCAAACCCGCGATGCCAGCTTTGAAGTCAAAAATGCCAAGGGTCAGGTCGTCAACCGTGTGACTGGCATTGCCTCCGTGGGCTCCGCCGCCCTGGATAACGAGGAATGCTGGATCTACCAGTCCATGCTCCGGGCCATGGGGCTGACGTACGTCGAACATCAGGCCCGTATTTGACACAGCGCTACTGTGGCGGCTCTGGCAGAGTCGTTCGGACGCGGCGCGATGACCAATCACTGGATCGACCTGATCAACAGTGACTGCATTTTCATCATTGGCAGCAACCCTGCCGAAAACCATCCCATTTCCTTCAAATGGGTCATGCGGGCCAAGGAACGTGGGGCCAAGGTCATTCATGTGGACCCGCGCTTCACCCGCACCTCGCAGCATGCCGACATCTTCAGCCGGCTGCGCTCCGGCTCGGACATCGCGTACTTTGGCGGCATGATCCGCTACATCCTTGAAAAGGATCTGGCCTTCAAGGACTATGTGGTCAACTACACCAACGCCGCATTCATCGTTGGTGAAAAGTACGCCTTCAAGGACGGTCTGTTCTCCGGCTACAATGCCGATACCCGCAGCTACGACAAATCCTCCTGGGCCTTCGTGAAGGACGACAAGGGGGTCCCGAAAAAGGATCCCACCCTCAAGGACCCGCGCTGCGTCTATCAGATCATGAAAAAGCATTACGAGCGCTATGATCTGAAAACCGTCTCCAAGCTCTGCGGCACGCCGGAAAAGGATCTGGAACTGGTGTACCAAGCCTACGCCGCCACGGGCAAACCCGACAAGTCCGGCACCATGCTGTACGCCATGGGCCAGACCCAGCATACCGTGGGCGTGCAGAACATCCGGGCCATGAGCATCATCCAGCTGCTGCTTGGGAACATTGGCGTGGCTGGCGGCGGCGTCAATGCCCTGCGCGGCGAGGCCAACGTCCAGGGCTCCACGGACCAGGGGTTGCTGTATCATATCCTGCCCGGCTACCTGCCCACCCCGACCGCGGCTATGCCCACCCTGGCGGAGTACAACGAAAAGAACACGCCAAAATCCGCCGATCCCAGAAGCGCCAACTGGTGGGGCAACCGGCCCAAGTACGTCGCCAGCCTGCTCAAGGCCATGTACCCCAATCAGGACCTGGAAACCGCCTATTCCTGGCTGCCCAAGCTTGAGCCGGGCAAGGATTATTCCTGGCTCTCGCTGTTCGATGCCATGCTGCAGGGCGCCTTCAAGGGCTTCTTCGCCTGGGGGCAGAACCCCGCGGCCAGCACGGCCAACGCCAACAAGACCCGCGAGGCACTTTCCAAGCTGGACTGGATGGTGACGGTGAATCTCTTTGACACCGAAACCGGCTCCTTCTGGCGCGGACCGGGCATGGACCCCAAAAAGGTCAAGACCGAGGTCTTCTTCCTGCCCTGCTGCGTGTCCATTGAGAAGGAAGGCTCCATCTCCAACTCCGGACGCTGGATGCAGTGGCGCTATCCCGGCCCCAAGCCCCTGGGCGAGTCCAAGCCCGATGGCGACATCATCTACGAACTCTTTGAGAAAATCCGCGAGTTGTACAAGAAGGAAGGCGGCGCCCTGCCCGACCCCATCCTGAACCTCAACTGGGATGTTGCCACCAACCACGTCTTTGATCCGCACAAGGTGGCCAAGCTCATCAACGGCTTCTTCCTCAAGGAAAAGACCCTCAAGGTTGGCGATACGGAGAAAACCTTCAAGCCCGGCGACCCGGTGCCCGCCTTTGCCATGCTGCAGGACGACGGCTCCACCTGCTCCGGGAACTGGATCTACTGCGCCTCCTACACCGACAAGAACATGGCCGCCCGCCGCGACAAGACCCAGACCGAAATGCAGGCCAAGATCGGCCTGTTCCCGGGCTGGACATGGGCCTGGCCGGTGAACAGACGCATCATCTATAACCGCGCTTCCGTGGATCTGAACGGCAAGCCCTACCAGCCTGAAAAGGCCGTCATCGCCTGGCAGGATGGCAAGTGGGTGGGCGACGTGCCCGATGGCCCCTGGCCGCCAATGGCCGACAAGGAAAAGGGCCGGTATCCCTTCATCATGACCACCGAAGGGTTCGGCCAGATCTACGGCCCCGGCCGCAACGACGGGCCGTTGCCGGAGTTCTACGAACCCCTGGAATGCCCCATCGGCGAGCATCCCCTGTCCCCGCAGCTGCACAACCCCACAGCCCTGCTCTTTGCGGGCGAGGAAAAGCAGCGCGCCGTGTGCGATCCGCGTTATCCGTTCATCTGCTCCACCTACCGGGTGACGGAGCACTGGCAAACCGGCGTCATGACCCGCTGGACCCCCTGGCTGCTCGAAGCAGAGCCCCAGATGTTCGTGGAAATGAGCCCTGAACTGGCCAAACTGCGCGAAATCCAGAACGGCGAGAAGGTCATCGTGGAAAACATGCGCGGCCAGCTGTGGGCCAAGGCCATTGTGACCGAGCGCATCAAGCCCTTTACCATCATGGGCCAGACCATCCATCAGGTGGGCATCCCCTGGCATTATGGCTGGGTTTTCCCCAAGGAAGGCGGCGAATCGGCCAACCTGCTCACCCCCTCGGTAGGCGATCCCAATACCGGCATCCCGGAAACCAAGGCCTTCATGGTCAACGTGCGCAAGGCCTAAGGAGGACCGGATACCATGAGTGGAAAGAGCTTCTTTATCGATTTGTCCAAGTGTACTGCCTGCCGCGGCTGCCAGGTGGCCTGCAAGCAATGGAAGAACAAGCCCGCTGAACAGACGGAAAACACGGGCTCGCACCAGAATCCTGCGGATCTGTCCTGGATGACCCTCAAGCTCGTGCGTTTCACGGAAAAAACCATCGACGGCAGGTTCAACTGGCTCTTTTTCCCCGACCAGTGCCGCCACTGCGTGGACGCGCCGTGCAAGTTTGTGGCGGACGGGGAAATGGAAGGCGCCATCGTGCAGGATGAAGCCACCGGCGCGATTGTGTTTACGGATAAGACCAAGGATGTCACGTTCGATGACGTGCGCGTGGCCTGCCCGTACGACATTCCGCGCCTCAATCCGGAAACCAAGGTCATGTACAAGTGCGACATGTGCATCGACCGGGTGCAGGCAGGCATGCTGCCGGCCTGCGTCAAAACCTGCCCCACCGGGACCATGAACTTCGGGGACCGGGACGCCATGCTGGAAATGGCGAAAAAACGGCTGGAAGAGGTCAAAAAAGCGTACCCGCAGGCCTTGCTGGCCGACCATGAAGACGTGCGGGTCATCTTCCTGTGCCTGTATCCCGGCTCGAATTACCACGACTATGCCGTTGCCGAGAACAGCCCGCCCAGAACGATGACGCGCAAGGCCATGCTGGCCAGGCTGACGCGGCCCTTTGCCCGCCTGCTGACGTAGCCGCCGCGTTCTGCGCAACGCCCTTAACAACCGGCTGTCGGGTTCGCCCGACAGCCGGTTTGCGCATTCATGTGTATTGTGGAGAGCCCTTCTGGACAGGAAAGGGAAAGTCTACTGCCGGACGCGCCCGGCGCTGTCGGCAAATATCGTCAGGCGTTCTTCCGCATCCCTGGCAAAGCCTACCAGGGTGGTCCCGGTGTGAAGCGCCAGGGCGATGGCGGCGTCGGTCACCGCGGAGCGGCTGACGATCACGCGTGCCCCGAGCCGGGCCGCCTTGTCCATCATGCTGGCCGTGACCCGGCAGGATAGAAACAGCATCAGATTGGCCGGGCGCAGCCCGTTGAGGACGCAATACCCGGCCAGGCGATCCACGCAGTTGTGCCGGCCAATGTCCTCGGCCCGGGCCACGAACTCGTCTGTTGTCGTATCGAGCAGGGCGGCCCGGTGAAAGCACCCCGTGGAATCCCACAACCCCGGCGCAGCGATGAACCGGCGCATGAGGGCCAGGAGATCAGCGGCTGACCGGCCATGCGGCAGGGCGGGATCCGCTGCGGGCCGTGAGTCCGGCCGGCTGCGCAGTGCGAACGCCTGCGCCAGGGCGCCCTGGCGTTCCGCCACTTCTGGCAACTCTGCCAATTCGGGAATCTGGCCCGGCGCCGCAAGCTCCAGTGCGGCATGGCCCAGGGCCAGCACCTCCAGGGCCCGCGGGGAGGCGAACAGCCGGCGGGGCGGGCCATCGTCCAGACGCAGGGAGATGGCTACCTCCTGGGCCACGGTATCTGCCATCTCGCACGTCTCGCCAGCCAGAAAGCGCAGGCAGGGCACTGTCTGAAAAGGGGCCCCCTCCATCTCAAAACCCCCAGGCCGAAGGCACGGGCCGCACATGGCCGCGCTGCTGGGCAATCATGTCCAGGGCCAGGGATTCCAGATCGTCCAGCACTGGCAGACTGGGCCGGTCGTAGTCCCGGAAATCCACGGTCTTGAGGTAGCTGTTGCACTGGCTGCACACCTGCACCGCAAAGCCGGGCAGTTCGTCGGCGGTGAACAGATCCAGCCGTTCCGGGTCCTCTTCACCGCAATACGGGCACAGCAGGCGTTTGGCCCGATATTCCACCTGGCAAAAGGAGCAGGTCAGCCCGCGGGCGCCCTCCCGGTTGATCATCCTGGCCAGGAGCGGCGGGCTGGCGCACACGGGGCAGTGGCCGAAATTCCAGGTCCGGTCCTTGGGGAAATGCGCATAGGCGGCCTCCCCCACGGCGGCGAGCTGGGGCGCGAGGCTGGCCTGAATCAAAAACCTCAGCGTACGCGGAGCCTCGGGGGTTTGTTCCCCCATTGCCTGAAAATAGGCCTCATCACCAGCCAGAGCCCTGCCGATGGCGTGCTTCACATCCAGCTCGCCCGACGCGGCCATGGCATTGAGGCGCTCCACGCTGGAGGCCAGCTGCGGGCCGCACTCCGAGGCCAGCTGCCCCAGCCGCTCGAACAGCGCCAGCGCCTGAGGCATATCGACCGGGAATTCCTCCCGCGCCAACAGCGGCGCACCCTGCAGGTTGCGTTCTTTTTCCGCCAGCATGGTTGCGGAGAGTTGCACCTGGACAGCCCGGCGGGCCTCCATCTGCTGGCGATACGTTTCGGAGGCCAGTCGCAGCAACATTTCCGGCAAAGCTGCGCTGCCGGACATGGCTTGCAGTTTCTTTTCCAACAGCTGGGTGGTCTTTTCAAAATCAAAGGGCATGATTGGTTCCTTGCTTGGCAGAGGGGTTCACTGTTGCGTGTAACGTCGAACACCGGGGCGGCTAGGCCGATTCCCCTGGCAGGCCCATGCCGGGCGACATCTGTTGCCCGGTCCAGACGGTTTCGTAACCACCGAGACGCAGAACCCTGGCCTGGAAGGGCTCGCTGCGGATCACCTCCAGCACCGCCTGGACCTTGGGATCCTCGATATGCTGCGCCGGTATGACGAGATCGTACCGCTCCCGGGCCAGGGGGACAAAGTCGAGCCCCATGGCCGCCGCGGCGGCGTACACGCCCAACCCGGCATCGGCCGAGCCGGTCATCACGTTCACCGCCACGGACATGTGGGTGTGCTCTTCATGATCGTAGCCGTAGATGCGGTCGGGGTCGATACCGTGCCGGGTCAGGTGATAGTCAAGCAGGATGCGGGTTCCGGCGCCGCGCTGCCGGTTGACGTACCGGATGCCCTCCCTGGCCAGATCGCCCACCGTCTGTATGCCCTTGGGATTGCCCGGGGCCACCATCAACCCCTGGTGGCGAATGGCCACGTTGATCACCGTCAGCGTCTGGCCGGGCAGGTGCTTGTCCAGAAACGGGAAGTTATAATCCCCGGTGGCCGGATCAAACAGGTGGCAGGCTGCCAGCATGGTGAAGCCGTTGCGGATGGCCGCAATCCCCCCCATGCTGCCGACATGGCTGGAAGTCAGCCGCACGGGGGGCGTGCGGCCCATGAGCATGTCGGCCAGAATATCCAGGGTGTTATCATGGCTGCCCACACACAAGAGGCTGCGTCCGAGCTCCGCTGGCTCCACCAGCAGCTCGGCCGTGATGGTGCTGCCGGCTTCCAGGCCTTCGGCATTGGCCGGCAATTGGGTGGTGGCCTGGGCCTTGCTGAGGGTGGAGATGCTCCCGGCCCCGCGCGGCAACGGCAGGGCCACATACCGGCCGCCCACCTCGCCCAGGGCCAGGCGGACAAAATCCACCATGCCCAGGCGCGAGGGCAGGCTGCGGGCAAGGGTGGCGGTCACGGTCTGGCGGCTTTCCGGCTCGGTCCTGGAAAGCCAGCAGGCCAGCGGATGCAGCAGGCGCTCGAAACACACGACGGAACTGACCGGATAGCCCGGCGCACCCACCACCAGCTTGCCCCCGGCCACGCCAAGCAGGGAAGGCTTGCCCGGCATGACGGCCACGCCATGCACCAGCACTGTGCCAAACCGTTCGATGGTGGCGCGGGTGTAATCCTTGCTGCCAGCCGAGGAGCCGGCCACCAGGATGACAATGTGGGCGTCGGAGTCCAACCCGGCTTTCAGGGCGGCGGCCAGGGCCTCGGGATCATCGCCCACTGGCGCCACCCGCTCGCAGGTCATGCCCCATTGCGCGGCCAGGGCCGAAAGCACCATGGAATTGCTCTCCACCGCCTGTCCCGGGCCGGGCTCGGGGTGTGTGGTGTGGTCCATGATCTCGTCGCCTGTGGGAATGACCCGCATGCGGATTTTTTCATAAACATCGACGGTATACACGCCACAGGACAGCATCGAGCCCACGTCATAGGGACTGATGCGCCGGTGGCAGGGCAGCACCATCTCCGTGGCCACAATATCCTCGCCAATGCGCCGCACATGGGCAAAGGGCGCCACCGGGGCCTCAATGCAGGCCGTGTCCCCATCCATGACCACTTCCTCGATCATCACCACGGCATCGAACCCGGACGGCAGGAGATGACCGGTATTGACAAAGGCAAAGCCCTCGCCCGGTTCCAGGCGCACCGGCTGGCCTTCGCGGGCGCGGAAGGTGGAGGAGGCCCGCACCGCAATGCCATCCATGGCGGCACTGTGCGCCGTGGGGGATGAAAACCGGGCAATGACCGGGGCAGCAGTGATGCGCCCTGCGGCGTTCGCTGCGTCGATGCGCTCCACGCCGACCAATGCGTCCCGATCCAGGGCCTCCATGGCCGTGGCAAGCGCATCCTCAAGCGGAATCGTGCGAAGGTAGATATTGCGTTTCACGCGGCACTCCTTATGCAGCCTTCTCGAAAGGACGGCGGCTACGGTGTGTCTTTCTGTCGAGTTGTCAGCCGGCCTGCCAGCCAGCCGGATTTCCAATCAGCCAGTCAGTCGATTTGTATTGCAATGGGTCCCGGGCCAAACCCCTTGAGCCCACTGAGCATCCCTTGAATGCCCGAACGGAGGATTCGCTCCACAAAAGGATTCATGGCCAGGGTGGTCTCTCCCACACGGACGGTCATGGTCTGGGTCCGGGCCGCGCAGTCCTCCCCGCTGGCCCGGCCAGCCAGAATGTCCGCAGCCAGCCCGCCGCAGCCGTCACGGCCGCAGGCGCCGCAGTCCAGTCCCGGCAGGACAAACCCCTTTGCAAGCACCAGGTCAAGCAGGGCCTCCACGTCCGTAAGGTGAGGCACATGCGGCAGGCCCGGTACGGCCACCTCTCCGAACACGGCCAGCACCAGGCCGGGATCGCTCAGTTTTTCCGCATCGTCCGGATCATTGAGCACCAGCACGCGGGGGGCCAGGGCGTGTTCGCGCCCTCCCTCCATCACCAACACATCGCCGGACAACAAGGCCAGCATGTCCGGCAGACTGCGGGGGGTGTTCCAGAACACGGCGCTTTCCCCGCCAGCCAGTGCGCCAACTGTCCGGCAGTGTTTTAAGAAGCGGTCGGTATCGGTATCTTCCTTGTCCAGGCCCGGGTTGTGCGTGCATTTCAAGGCGCAAGGTACCAGGCCCTTGTCCCGGATACGGGAGAGCAAGGCATCGCACAAAGTTGTTTTTCCAGTCTTTTTGAATCCAAGAATCTGCACACCTTTCATGCAGGCTCACTCCTTGGCGTTGTGTTCCATCAGTTGACAGGCGAAGCTTCTCCCGTGAGCTGCTGCCCATGGGAACAGTTCGTCATTCTTGGCCGATTTCCCACAATTTGCCAACAGAGGAAATTCGTAAGATATTTTCAGGCTTGTGTTCACCCTGCAGCCTGGCTTACACACAGGGCAAACATGCCTGTACGCAAACTCGTCAACCCTCCTGAATCCCGGCGCAGCGCGGGCTTCAGGACATCCCGCCTCCAGGACAATCACCATGCACGATACGTTTTTCCGCGCCGTCTCCAGAAATGAGTTCACGGACCTGCTGCGTCGCTTTCCCTGCTTGCCAGACGAAACTGCCGGGCTCGACGCCGCGGCCGGCCGGTTTCTGGCCACCGAGGTCATCGCAGCCGAGACGCTCCCTCTGGCCGACAGGGCCTCCATGGATGGCTACGCGGTACGGGCTACTGACGTGTTCGGCGCTTCCGAAGGGTTGCCGGCCTATCTGGACCTGGACATGGACATCCCCATCGGCATCCTGCCCGAAAAACCGTTGCCAAGGGGCTGCTGCGCCCGCATCGTCACCGGCGGCTATCTGCCCTCCGGAGCGGACGCTGTGGTGATGATCGAGCACACGGCGGACGTTGGGGCGGGGGTGATTGAGTTTCGCCGGCCCGTGGCGCCAGGCGACAATGTCATGCTGACTGGTGAAGACGCCATGGCCGGACAGCCCCTGCTGGCCGCCGGCACCCGGCTGCGGCCCCAGGAAATCGGCCTGCTGGCTGCCCTGGGCATTGTGCAGGTGCCGGTGCGGCGCGTTCCCCGCGTGGCCATCCTTTCCACCGGCGACGAGCTTGTCCCGGCTGCCGCCACCCCGAAACCAGGGCAAATCCGCGACGTCAACACCCATGCCCTGCTGGCCATGCTGCGTGCAGCAGGAGCCACGGCCACGGCTGTTCCGCCCATTCCCGACGATCTGGACCGCCTCAGGAACGCCCTGGGCGCGGCCACGGCCGACTTTGACCTGACGCTCATTTCCGGCGGCAGTTCCGTGGGCACCAGGGACCTGACCGTGGAGGCCATCAAAGGCCTGGGTGGCGAGATCCTGGCCCACGGCGTGGCCATCAGCCCTGGCAAGCCGACCATCCTGGCTTCGATCAACGGCGCGCCGTGCCTGGGCCTGCCAGGGCAGGTGGCGGCGGCACAAATCGTCATGCTCGTGTTTGGCCTGCCCTTTGTGGCCCATCTGGCCGGCAGCCTCACGGCCTTCGATCCGCCGCGCGATCTCTTTCCGGCGGAACTCGCCCGCAATATCGCCTCGAAACAGGGGCGCGAGGATCATGTCCGCGTGCGGCTGGAGGCCCGGCCGGGCCTGCCACCCCTGGCCCATCCGGTACTCGGCAAATCCGGCCTGCTGAAAACGCTGCTTGCGGCCGATGGCGTCATCACCATTCCTGCCGACATGGAGGGCCGGGAACAGGGCGCGGTTGTCTTTGTGCGTCCCGTATAAGGGGCACGTCAGCCCCGGCCAGCCCAGACCGGCCCAGACCAGACAGGCACCCTCACCCGCGCGGGGCCGG
Source organism: Megalodesulfovibrio paquesii (assembly GCF_054653055.1). Taxonomy (NCBI): domain Bacteria; kingdom Pseudomonadati; phylum Thermodesulfobacteriota; class Desulfovibrionia; order Desulfovibrionales; family Desulfovibrionaceae; genus Megalodesulfovibrio; species Megalodesulfovibrio paquesii. The sequence goes on from NZ_BAAIGQ010000001.1 coordinate 42,580, forward strand.
GGCAACCGTCAGCAGAATCAGTTCCTGCTGCCCCGCCAACCCGGAGAGGACCGGTTCGGCAGGCTGCCCGTGCGCAGTGAGCGCCTGACAGAAGCGGGTCGGCTGCATGGAGACGAAGTGCCGGAGCGTTTCGGGCGCCACATAGACTCCCCTGCCCAGCAACGCCTCGCATACTTCCGGGCCAATCTGATTGAAAAACAAAACCTTGACCAAAAACGGCGCCTGCGTGCCGCCCACCTGCTCACTGGCGCAGGTGATGGAGGCCCGCATGCCGGCGAGTGCGCCGCCCTTGCGCATGGTGGCTCCCACAAGGCCGGGCAAGGCGGCGGAAAGGGCCAGACGGGTCCCCGGCTTGACGATGGCGGTATCCAGATCATCCACGGCCAGGCCATCGCGGAACACGGTCTGCACCCGATCGCGCGCGTACTCTCCATCCAGGCCGAGGGGCCCGGTCAGAAAGTCGCGCACCGAGCACGGGCCAGGACAGGGCACATACACGCCCAACTGCAGCATGCAGCTGAAGGACGCGACCTCGGGATGTTCCAGATCGATACGGCAGGCGTTCTCCGGGACCGGCAAAACAGTGGTGCTTTCTTGCATAAGCATATCCAAACACGGTGGCGCTGGTGCGCCCCATGTGCTGGTTTCGTGCGTGTTGTCCCCGCGCCATGGCGGACAGCTCGCGAAGAGGCGGCCTCCTTATTACAAAGGCTCCCCCGTTCGCGGTCTCCCTTTCCAAATACGCTGATAATACTTTGAACGTACGGCAAAAGCTTGGGAAAAGAGGGGGGGCTGGGGAAGCGCCTTTCCGCAGAGAGGCGCCCCCCAGAAACCCTTTAACACAGCGTGTTAGAACTTGAGCACGCTGTCCAGCTGTTCGTCGGACACGTCGAACACGACATTGTGCGGCGGCAGCTTTTCGCGCATGAAGTACCGGGGCAGCCGGTCATGCGCCTTGTTCAGGCCGGCCTTTTCGTTGAACTCGCGTTCCTTCTTCAGGATATCCTTGCCCAGGGCCACCACGTCGTCGGCGGTCATGTTCAGGCCGTGCATGGCATTGATGGAATCAATCATGGCCTGGAAGGTTTCCGGCTGATCCAGAATGGCGAAGGCGATGAACAGGCAGTAGCCGGTGGCGTCCAGCGCGGCTGTGGCAATCTGCAGGTTGCGGGAGAGTTCGGCCTGTCCGGCGGCGCTCAGGGGATCCACCGAGCCACCCACGTTGAGGATGTTCGTGGCCACGGCATACCCGGCGGTATGGTCCGCCCCCTGGGTGGAGGTGGCGTAGGTCACGCCAATGCCCTTGACCGCCCGGGGATCATAGGCCGGCATGGCCTGGTTCTTGACGACCGGTGCGCGCTCCAGGCCAAAGCACTTGGCCGTGACCGCCGCGCCGGCTCCGAGAATGCGGCCCAGGGGCGTGCCCTTGCCAGCTTCTTCCACCAGACGGATGGCCCCTTCGGCATCGCCAAAGGGGATGACGCCCGCTTCCATGGCCACGCCGATGGTCACGCCCATTTCGATGGTGTCGAACCCGTAGTTGTCGTCCAGGTAGTCCAGGCGGGCCACCACGTCCAGATCGCTGATGCCGCAGTTGCCGCCATGAGCCCACACGGTTTCGTACTCAGGCTGCTTGGTGATGTAGTTGCCGTCCTTGTCCACGTAGATGCCGGAGCACTGGATGACGCAGCCGCGGTGGCAGCCGTGGGTGGGATTGCCGCCGCGGGATTTTTCCAGCTCGGCCATGGTTTCGCCGGAAAGCTTGCCGGCTTCGGCAAAGCGGCCTTCCTTGAAGTTGTACGTGGGGTACCCGCCGGCTTCGCACAGGATATTGGTCAGCACGTTGGTGCCATACGTAGGCAGGCCCTGTCCGGTGACGGCGTGGCCACGCAGACCTGCCACAAAGGTCTTGTTGGCGGCTTTGAAGGCTTCGGGGTTGACGGGCTCGCGGTTCTTGGCCGTGCCCATTTCCACCACAATGCACTTGATGCCCTTGGAGCCCATCACGGCACCCACGCCGCCGCGGCCGGCATGCCGGGTGGGACGCAGTTCGGGATCGGTGACCGCAATGGAGGAGTTGGCCATGCGCATTTCGCCAGCCGTGCCGATGGAGATGACGGCGATGGATTCGCCGTGGGCTTCCACCATGCGCTGCACCAGATCATAGTTGGGCAGCATGCGCAGGCTGTTATCCTTGACGATCTCGACACCGGCGCTGGTAATGACCACCTTGTACAGGTCGTCCCCGGCCGGGCGCTCGCCTTCCAGGATCACGGCCGCATAGCCCAGCCGGGCCAGGGCCTGGGCGGCGGAGCCCCCGGCGTTGGCTTCCTTGATACCGCCGGTGAGCGGGCTTTTGCAGCCCACGGACAAACGGCCGGAAATGGCGGCGGCCGTGCCGCTCATGAGGCCGGGGGCGATGACCAGCTTGTTTTCGGGGCCCAGGGGGTGGCAGTCGGCAGGCACTTCATTAACCACCACGGTGGTGGTCATGGCCCGGCCGCCCAGCCCCGCGTACACGCCCACGGGTTCGGTGCTGGCTTTGGGGCCGCCTGGTGCGCTAACATCAATGCGCAGGATAGTGCTCATGTGAATCCTCCCAGCATCGCATGTTCGTCATGCGAAATGGTTTCGGGACTGTTGCGTAGAAGCAATCTGCATGATGCGACTTCCCTCCAGTCCCACATGTGGATGGTATCTGATCTATGCCTGATCAGACATATATATTTCTACAGTTCATCAATTACATCCCAGGGAGAAACATTGCAATAATCAAATTGTATGCATTCTTAGGCATACATCATATTACCTCGTTTGGTCTGATTGACATTCTGACACATGTCATACAGAATTTTGGGAGACAACCTTCATGGAGAGCTGCGCATGAGCATCACTGTTCGCTGTTTCGCCACCCTGGCGCACCATTCCCCGCCTGGGGAGGAGATTCCCTTCCGGGAAAATCTGACCATCGGCACCTTGCTGGATGAGCTGGGCATCGTCCGCGAAGACGCCCGGACCATTTTTGTCAATGGCATTCAGGCGCGGGCAGACAAGGTCCTTGCTGATGGCGACCGGGTCGGCATTTTCCCGGCCATCGCAGGAGGATAGCGTGGCGTCCCCTGTTGCCCGGCATGCCTGCCCCGCCACCCTGCCGGACGGCACGCCCGTTCAGATGCTCCCCGATGCGAAGACGGCGGCGCTGGCGGCCAGCCTTGGCGCGAGCCTGCGCCAGACACACATCGCGGCCCTGCGCCAGGATGTGATCCCAGAACGTTATCTGCGCAATTTCAAGACCTTCGATTGCGCCGCGCAAATCCGCCTGCTTGAATCCAGGGTCAGCCTTGTCGGCCTGGGCGGGCTGGGCGGCCCGCTCCTGGAGGGGCTTGCCCGGCTGGGCTTCGGCTGCATTCGCGCTGCCGATCCCGACATCTTCGAGCCGACCAACTGCAACCGTCAGCTACTGGCCACCACGGCCACCCTGGGCCTGCCCAAGGCTGCCGCCGCCAGGGCCAGGGCTGCTGCGGTCAATCCTGCCGTGGAAACAGAACTGATCGAAACGAGGCTGGCCGCGGCGGACTTCCCGCAGTTTTTTGCCGGTGCCACGGTGGCGCTGGACGCCCTGGGGGGCATGGACTGCCGCCCGGACGCGGAGCGCGGGGCCCAGGCGGCCGGCGTGCCGCTGGTGGCCGGGGCGGTGGCAGGCTGGACGGTGATGGTGGCCACGGTGCTGCCGGGCCGGCAAGGCCTGGGCTGCCTGTTTTCGCAACCAGGCGGTCAGGCGGGCCACAGCGCCGAAGAGGTCCAGGGCTGTCTGATGCCGGCCATCGACGTGGCCTGCGGGCTCATGCTGGCCGAGGCCGTGCGGGTGGCCTTGGGGCAATCTCCCCGCTTTGGCGGTCCCGAGGGGGCTATGGCTGTGTTGGATCTCGACCGCATGAGCATGGATCGATTCACCCTGCCCTGACCCGCTCCCCCTCTCTCTCCGGACAGACCGGCCGCCCACTGGGATCGACTTCCCCGCGTCTCGTGTTGCGCCCTCAAAATACATCTGTGCTCAGGACGCCACACCTAGCCGCCTGCAAGGCGGTCCCCGGAGTTGCAGGCTCGGTGAGTCAGCTGAAATCCGCGCAGTCCGGGTGAGGATCCTTTTCAAAATCCGATGAGATTATTATCACCTTATTTCGTGAACATGCCACCAGTTGTCTGGCCTGCCTCTCCTTCCGGGAGACAGGCCGGCGTTTTTTATCATCCAAGCGGCTTCACGAGCACGGTTTTATTTTATATGATCGCGGGGCGTTTGATAGCACGTCCCCCGCGTCTCTCCCGAACGCAGGCCCCCCCTGCGAGTTGCCTCTCCTTGATCTGCGTGGGGATGCCTTGCATCCACTCCGGGCAAAACCTCTTCTTTGAAGGAGTTGTGCGTATGATTCGTCTCTCCCGCATTGTGATGACTGCTTTTATCCTGGGTGCCCTGGCCATTGCGTCTGTTGCCCAGGCTGCCGACCCTCTCATGATGGCCACGACCACCAGCACGCAGGATTCCGGATTGCTCGAATACCTTGAGCCCATGTTCAAGGCCGATACCGGGATCGAACTCAAGTGGGTGGCCGTGGGTACCGGCAAGGCTCTGGAAATTGCCAAAAACTGCGATGTGGATGTGCTGCTGGTGCACGCCCCGGCTGCGGAGCTGGAATTTGTGAAGGAAGGACACGGCATTGACCGCCGCCAGGTCATGTACAACGACTTTGTTCTCGTTGGCCCCGCCGCGGATCCGGCCAAGGTCAAGGGCAAATCCACCAGTGAGGCCTTGAAGGGGATTTTTGACGCCAAGGCCTCCTTTGTGAGCCGCGGCGACCAGTCCGGCACGCACAAGGCCGAACAGAAATTGTGGAGTCAGTCCAACCTGTCTCCGGACAAGGAGCCCAACTACCTTTCCGCCGGCCAGGGCATGATCGCCACGCTGAACATGGCTGGTGAGAAGCAAGCCTACACGCTTACGGACCGCGGCACCTGGATCACCTTTGCCGACAAGATGGGCGACACGAACCCCCTGACCATTCTCGTGGAAGGCGACAAGGCCCTCTTTAACCAGTACAGCGTGCTGACGGTCAACCCGGCCCAGTGCCCCAAGGTCAAGACCGAGATGGCCAAGAAGTTTGAGGACTGGTGGGTTGCCCCGGCCACGCAGCAGAAGATTGCCGATTATACGCTGAAGGGCAAGCAGCTCTTCTTCCCCAACGCAGACAAGTAGCCTACACTCTTTGCCACTATGAGCCGGCTGGTCCGGGGCCTGACGCTCCCGGACCAGCCGTGGCTGCGTGGCCGCTCCCGTCCCGTGTCCTTCAGCCTTCGGACGTCCCCATGGAGTATCTCATCAATGGCCTGCAAAAGGCCCTTTTTTTGTTGATTCAGATGGATGATGCCACCATGTCGGCCATTTACGCCACGGTGCTGTCCACATGCTATGCGATGACCGCCGCCCTGGTGCTCGGGCTGCCCCTGGGGTTTGCCCTGGGATACTGCACCTTTCCCGGCAAGAGGGCCTTGCGTCTGGTGTCTGATACGCTCCTGGCCTTTCCCACGGTGCTCATCGGCCTGCTGGTCTATGCCTTCATCACGGCGCGCGGTCCGCTGGGCCAGTTTGGCCTGTTGTTCACCTTGCCGGGCATGGCCATCGGGCAGGCCGTTCTGGCCCTGCCCATCGTCGTCTCCTGGACCGCCCAGGCCGTGGAAAGCCTGGACCCGCGCTGCCGGGAAACCCTGCTCACCCTCGGCGCCAACGCCAGGCAGCTGGCCGCGCTCTCACTCTGGGAATGCCGCTACGCCATCGGCATGGTCTGCATCACCGCGTTTGGACGGGTCATTACCGAAGTGGGCGTGGCCATGATGCTGGGCGGCAACATCCGCTACGCCACCCGCACCATGACCACGGCCATTGCCCTGGAAACGAGCAAGGGCGATTTTGCCCAGGGCATCGCCCTTGGTCTGGTGCTGCTGCTCATGGCTTTTCTGACCAACCTGGCCCTGGCCTTTGTACGCCACAAGGGGGCGGTATGAGCGCAGCCCTCTATGAAGGCACGAACCTCGTGCAACGCTACGACGGGCGCGAGGTCCTGAATCTGCCGCACTTCCTGGTGGAACAGGGCGAGATTGTGGCGTTGATCGGCCCCAATGGTTCCGGCAAATCCACCCTGCTGCGGTTGCTGGCGTTCCTGGAGCAACCGGCAGCCGGCGAGTTGCGATACGCCGGGGGCAGCCATGGCCGGCAGGAGGCCACGCTGTTGCTGCAGGATCCCTATTTGCTGCGCATGCGCGTGTTCGACAATGTGGTGCTCGGACTGCGGCTGCGGCGCCAACGTCATGATGCGGAGCAGGTGTACGAACAGTGCATGCGCGCCGTGGGATTTCAGAATCCCTGGGATTTTGCGCGGCGAGGCCCGCAGGAGCTTTCCGGCGGGGAACGCCAGCGGGTGGCGCTGGCCTCGCGTCTGGCTTTGCGCCCCAAGGTGTTGCTCCTGGACGAGCCCACGGCCAATGTCGATGCCCCCAGCGCCCGGGCCATGGTGGCCGCCCTGGCGCTCTGCCGGAGCCAGGGCGCCACCATCATCTGCGCCACGCACGATCGCGCCCTCATTCAGACCCTGGGGGCACGGGAACTCCGACTCGGCAAAAGCTGGGACGAGGATCTGCCAAACGCAGACGCGGTGCCTGCAGCTCCCCTGTGTGATGTCCACGAAATAAGGTGATGAATATCTCAGCAGATTTCTTGGAAGATCATCATCCGAAATACGTGGAGTCCGGATGACTCACGGAGCCTGCGGTTCCGTATTCCCGACCAGGAGCGAGTGCGCGTTGGCAACTCGCCCCTGGTGCCATGTCCTCGCCTGTTCCGACGGCTAGAACGTCCCGGCAATTTTGTAGATGCCGAATTCACGGTGCCCCAGGCTCTCGGCCTTGGGCAGCTCGCCATTGCAGACCCTGACCATCATCTCGAACAATTCCTCGCCCAGTTGGGGCACGGTGGCGCCCTCGGCGATGATCCGGCCGGCGTTGAGGTCGATGTTGTCGGACATTTTCTCGAACGTGGCGGGATTGCCGGTTATTTTGATAACCGGTGCGATGGGGCAGCCCGTGGGCGTACCGCGGCCGGTGGAGAAGATGACCAGCTGCGCCCCGCCGGCGACCATGCCGGTGATGGAGTCGATATCCTGGCCGGGCGTGTCCATGAAGTAGAGGCCGTGCGCCGGGCCCACGGCCTCGGCATAGTCCAGCGCGCCCACAAAGGGACTGGTGCCGGCCTTGTACATGCAGCCGAGGGATTTTTCCTCAATGGTGGAGAGCCCGCCCACCTTGTTGCCCGGCGTGGGCTGGCCGCTGCGCAGATCCTCGCCCATGGCGATGGCCCGGTCCTCCACGGCCTTGACCAGCTTCAGAAACTTCTCCCGCTGCCCGGGATCGGCAAAGCGGGCAGCCAGAAGATGCTCCGCCCCGATGACTTCCGTGGTCTCACTCAGGATGCTGCTGCCGCCGAGATCCACGAGCCTGGTGGAAGCGTAGCCGATGGTCGGGTTGGAGGCCAGGCCGCTGGTGGGATCCGAGCCGCCGCATTCAAGGCCCATGATCAGCTCGTTGATGTCGAACTCCTCGCGAACCTGGGTGGAAAGCGTGCGGGCCATGACCGAGGCCAGTTCCGCACCGCGGGCGATGGCTTTGAGGGTGCCGCCGCATTCCTGGATGACGAGATGTTCCACAGGCTTGCCGGTTTCGGCCACTTCCGCGGCCACCTGGGCAGCCTGAATGCCGTCACAGCCCAGTCCCACCACCAGCACCGCGCCAACATTGGCATTTTTTCCAAAACCGACGATGGTCTTCTGGGTCAGGGCCAGGTCTGAACTGATCTGGCAGCAGCCATGCTGATTGGGGATGGAGACCGCGCCGGGCACCAGGGCGGCGATGCGCTCTGCCGTGGCTGCGGCACAGACCGAGGTGGGTATGACCAGCTGGTGGTTGCGGATGCCGTGCGGGCCGTTTTCTCTGCGAAATCCCATGATCTTCATGCGTGCCACCTTCCTCAGTGCCGTTTGTCGCCGCGACCGCGGGTGCTTTCGATGTTATGAACGTGGACATGGTCGCCGGGGTGGATCTCCGCAGTGGCCAGGCCGATACCCTCGCCGTACTTGTAGCAGATCCCGCCCTGGGCAATGTTCGCAATGGCCATCTTGTGAAAGACGGGAATGTCCGCGGCAGCCGTGACTGCCAGGCCATCCACCTCCACACGCTCCCCCTTGGCCAGGGGACGCAGGCAGGTGACAACATTGTCCTTTTCGTTAATGCGTAAAATCGGGTTCATCCCAGGCTCCTCCTCGCGTGCGGAATGGTCGGTCGGGGTGGCCGGCTGCAGACTCTTGCCGCCAGATGCGGGCAGTGTATGTCTGCTCTGGTGGCGGGTCCAGTCATTTGGCCCGGCTTCTGCGCCAGCGACGAGATTCCACTCCGGGGCACTTCTGGGCTCCGCGATGCACCCTCTCCAGAAACTCCGAAAATGGGGGCAGGCAGTTTTACTCAACCACATGAAACACAAAGTTAATAACGATATCTTATTGAATGATGCAATACTATTAATTTCCATTTTCCTGCAACACCCCCTATCAGAGAATTACCGAAGCCGCTTGTTCGCCACGTTCCAAGGAGGACACCGTGCAGATCACCCCTCTCCCCCTCTCTCCTGCAGGGCAGTCCCGCGCGAGCGCCGGAGCTGTCCCTGCCATTCACTCTTCGCAGTATTTCAATTGCTCAGGAGGTTACGCATGAAAGCCATCATCGCCACCGGTGGCCACCCGACCGAGGCCCCCCAGGCCTTTCGTGAGGAAGAACGCCCGCACCCCACACCCAACGGGCGGGATTTGTTGGTGAAGATCAACGCCATTGGCGTCAACCCCGTGGATACCAAGGTCTTCAGCCGCCTTTCCCCCGGCCAGGAGCGCATTCTGGGGTGGGACGCTCATGGAGTGGTGCAGGCCGTGGGATCGGAAGCGACGCTGTTCCTTCCCGGCCAGACGGTCTATTACGCAGGCGACCTGACCCGGGACGGCAGCAATGCCGAATACCAGCTGGTGGACGAGCGTCTGGTGGGCAAGGCGCCGGCCAGCCTCAGCCCGGCCCAGGCCGCCGGCATGCCCCTGACCACCCTGACGGCCTGGGAAGGACTCTTCGACAGGCTGGGATTCGAGGCGGCACCAAATGCCAACAAGGGGCGCTCACTGCTGGTGGTGGGCGGTGCCGGAGGAGTCGGCTCAATGATCATCCAGCTGGCGGCCTGGGCCGGACTGGAGGTGATTGCCACGGCGGGTCGGCCGGAATCCGCAGCGTGGTGCCTGGAACTCGGGGCCACTGCCGTCATCGGACGAACCGAGTTGCCCGCCCGGCTGGAAGGCGTGGGCCGAAAGCTCGTGGACGCCATCTATTGCACCACCCATGCTGCCGAGCACTGGGAAGCCATGGCTGCCGTGCTGGCACCGCAGGGGGCCATCTGCCTGATCGATGATCCGGACACCCCCCTGGACATCACCGTATTCAAGCAGAAAAGCGCCCGGATTTGCTGGGAATTCATGTACACCCGTTCCATGTTCCATACGGAGGACATGGCACGCCAGGGGCAGATCCTCAGTACTGTGGCCGAGTTGGTGGACAGTGGCCGCATCCGGACCACGCTGGCCGAGGCCTACCAGGGCCTGAGCGCCGAAACCGTGCGCGCCGCGCACCTTCGCCAACGCACCGGCAGCATGGTCGGCAAACAGGTCATTACGCTGTAGGGGGTTCCGCCTTCTCCGGCGCCGCCGACGGGGGTGGCGCCGGAGGCTGGTGGTCAGAAAAAACCGGGACTGTACTTCCTGGCTGTGCGGACGTAGGGTGCCTTGGCCAAGGAACCTGCCCGAGTGCTGCCACTGCACTTTGGCGCAGGCGGTCGGCCTTGCTGCCGACGTCTGCCTGGAGTTTGGCCTGGAGCTAGTATGTCCCGTGTTCGACGCGGCGGCCAATGGGTCGCCTTGCTGCTGGTCTCTGCCGTGCTTGCATATGGGTTGCAGCAAGCCGCTTTTCCCGCTGCCATGTTGTTGGGCCCCATGCTGGCCGGCGTGCTTTTCGCCATGCGCGACGCCACGGTGCATGTCCCGCGCTGGGCCTTTGGCGCGGCGCAGGCCGTTATCGGCTGCATGGTTGCCATCACCCTCACCCCCTCCACCCTGGCCACCCTGGGGCAGGACTGGCTGGCCATGCTGCTGGTCATCATCGTCGTCATCTTCGCCGGCGCCGTGGTGGGGCTGATGCTCATGCGCTATGGCTCCCTGCCGGGCAATACCGCGGCCTGGGGCAGCTCTCCTGGCGGCGCCGCAGCCATGACGGCCATGGCTGAAGCCTTTGGCGCGGACGTGCGCATGGTTGCCTTCATGCAATACCTGCGGCTGTTTGTGGTGGTGCTGACGGCTTCGGGCGTCTCCCGTCTGCTCCTCGGCCACGAGGCGGCCGCATCCGCGCAACACACCTGGTCTCCAGGGCTGGATGCTCCCTTGCTGCCCCTGCTGCAGACCCTGGGCATCATCGCCGGCAGCCTGCTGCTGACGCGCTGGCTGCGCGTTCCGGCGGGCGCGTTGCTGTTTCCCATGCTGGGTGGGGCGGTGTTGAACTCTCTGGGCGTAGTGCCCATCACCCTGCCCCCCTGGCTACTCTGGTCCGCATATGCCAGCCTGGGCTGGTACATTGGCCTGCGCTTTTCGCGACAAACAATCAAATATGCCGTGCGGGCCATTCCCCAGTTGTTGCTGGCCACCTTTCTGCTCATCCTGCTGTGCTGCGGTGCGGCCTGGATGCTGACCGCCTGGCTGCACGTGGATCCGCTAAGCGCCTATTTGGCCACCAGTCCCGGGGGGCTGGATTCCGTGGCCGTCATCGCCGTGGGCAGCGGCTGCGATGTGCCTTTTGTGCTGGCACTGCAGACTGCCCGCCTCTTTGCCGTGGTGCTGACCGGCCCCCTCATTGCCCGGTTCATCTGCAAGATAAGTGGTCACCGCGGCCAGGGCACGGAGAACGGACACGCATAGCCGGCTGACCAGAACAAATCCGCTTCAAACCAACCGGTAGTATCCCCTCCCTGCCGCTTGACGCCACGCGGGCTCCCACCATATTGGTGAAGTATAACAGTCTTCTCTGTTATCAAGCCGCCCACAGACGATGTACGAAGCCCACGGTGGCGCAAGATGCTGTTTTGCAGAGGGTAGCCATGCCACGCCCTTTACTTTCCCTTGCCCTTGTTTTCAGCTCTGTCTGCTGCGGTCTGCTCTTGGTCGAATTATGCTTGCGGGCTTTCATCCCGCCGCCTTTCTTTGTTGGCGAGGCCACCAGCCTGTACGATCCAATCTATGGGAAGCGGCTCAAGGCCAACCTGCGAATCTCCCGCATCTCCTCGGAGTATCGCTCCACCATCACCATCAACAACCTGGGGTATCGCGGCCCGGAGCCGGCGCACCCGCCAGTACGGCCGGTCGTGTTCCTGGGGGATTCCTTCACCTTCGGTGCGGAGGTGAATGATGACAAACTCTTCAGCCATCTTGTCGGATTGTCGCTGGGCAGGGATGTGGTAAACGCCGGCATCAGCGGCATCGGCAACGGGTATTGGGTGCTCTTTTTGGAACGCAAGGCTCCGGCCTTGGACCCAAGCGCCGTTGTCCTGCAACACTGTATCAACGATTACTCAGACAATCTGCAGGAAGGCCTGTACTCTCTGGATGCGGACGGGGAACTCGTTGCGCATCCGCCTCCCTCTCCCGGCATCAAACGTCATGCACAAACAATAATGGAAGCCATACCCGGACTTGCCAACTCGCATCTGGTGGGATTGCTGCGAGGTCTGGAAGCCAGGATGCGATCTGTAATGCAGCAGCAGGACTACCACCTTGCCCCTGCCCGGGCCAGCGACGCCCTCACCCTGGCCCTGACCCGCCGGGCCCTGGCGCTTTGCCGGGAGCGGGGGTGGCCTGTTGTGGGACTGACCACCCACATCGTAGGCCCGCGCCTGGAAGCCCTGGTCGCAGTATATGCAGAGTTCGGGGCGCCGGTGGTCATCATGCAGGGACCAGACGAGCATCCGGGCTGCTACTTTGCCCGGGACATGCATTGGACCGAACAGGGGCATGCCGTGGTGGCGCAACGGCTGGTCACCATACTGCAGCCGTTACTGCCCTGAATGCAATCAGCCCATCCTGATACACTGGCCCGATCAGGATCATTCCCTTGTACCGGAACGCATACAACAAACAACAAGGCCAGACGTCAGCAACGCCCGGCCTTTCGCATGATCCAGAACGGTCAATTATTCCAAATCTGCAGTGCCATCGTTGCGCAGGGTGACCTTGTTGACCTTGCGCAGATCCAGATTGGTGAACTCCAGCTGGGTGCCGTCATCATCCACCACAGCCATATCCCAGTTGTTGGCATCACCCTGGATATTAATTCGCACCCCTTCCCCGGGCTTCAGAATGTCATTGCCGAGCAGATCGTCGCCCCAGTTATTGGATTCGCTGGGGGACAGGGCCAGGCCGTGCAGTTCAAAGGAACAGCCGTTCATCACCACCACTTCCTTGGCCATGGCCACGCCAATGGTCAGCATGGAAATACACAGTGTCATCACTGTGGACATGCACATTTTCTTCATCATGGTACATCAACTCCTTTTCGTTCTTGCCGGATGCTGTAGTTCAGATGTTCGAGATCAAAGGAAGTGCGCCGTGCGTGATGCGCGGCGCACTTCCTAATCACGCCCCCACGCCACTAATATCGATTGCCGTCATCCTTGCTGGGCATCACGGCCCAATACAACAGCAGGAGACAGCCAACCACTGTAAATGCCACGAGAAACCACCAGCCAGAACGGTTTACATCGTGCAGCCGCCGCACGGTTACCGCCAGGCCGGGCAGCATTGTCGCCAGGGATACCAGTGTGGAGCACAACTGCATCCCGGGCTCCGGACTCGCACCATTGGCCAGAAACGTGTCCACAGCCATGGCCGCCAGTGACAACAACCAGACAAACAACGCCCAATACCAAAACTCCGCGCGGCTGGCCCGCCCCTTGAACGTTGCATACTTCCCAAAACAAGTTTTAATTGATGTCGTGAAATCCATCCCTCTCGCTTCCTTGAGCTTATGTGTTGCGTCTGTGCAAACGCCTGATACACGCGCCATGGAATCCAGCCATCGCCCGGAAGCATGAACCTGACGACAAATGCCTCACCCTAAAGTTTGATATCCAGTTCAACTTAGTGTAATAAAAAAGGATGCAACAAATCGCGCAAAATGGACGGCCCTTGGTTTGCCGGATTTTGCCAGGGGGAAACCTGCACTGCGCCCTGGCAGACACGCAGGAAAACACCTGAAACATCACATGATTACAAGTTTAATCAGATGAACCAGCAACAAACAGGCAACACATCTGCACTCAAGGTCTGCGTGTTGGCAGGTGCACTGTGGATGGCCCTGCTGTCCGGCAATGCCCGCGCATGGGACGCACAAGGTGGGCCGCTCAGCCCTGAGGAGGTGCAGCAGTTTCTTGTGGAGCAGCCGAAAACTGTGGTGGTGGACCTGCGCACCAGCCGGGAATTCTCCCTCGGCCATCTGGAAGGCGCAATCAACATCCCCGTCAAGGAGCTGGAAACCCGCCATGGGGAAATACCAGCCGGCGTGCCTCTGATCTTGTATTGCGGCCTCGGGTATCGTTCCATCAATGCCAGCAAGCTGCTCAGGCACAAACGGCCGGACATCCCTGCCATTTATTTCATTGAGGGACGACCGCTTTTTCCGAAATGACCGATTCCGGCCGGGTATACCGCTGGCTGCCGGGCATTTTTTCGTTGATGAACAGCGCCATCAGCGTGCTGCGGCTGGAGGTGTTGGTTTTGCGCAGAATATTGCGGATGTGCGACTTGATGGTGTGCTCGGAAATAAAAAGCCTCTGTCCCATCTCCTGCCCGTTCATGCCGCGCATGATCAGGCCCATCACGTCCGATTCCCTGGTCGTCAGCCCGTATTTTTCCACAAACCAGGCAAGGCGGGTCACGGTCAGTACACAGCCGGTGGCGGCCTCTCCTGCGCAGTCCGGGTCTTTGGGCATTGGCGGCGGGTCGATCCGGTTGTCCTCATAGCCGGATATGGCCACAACATACCTGATCTTCAAGGAAAGATAACTAAAGGTACAGCATAAAAACAGCGAAACAAGCAAAATGCAGGCCGTGCCGGGATGCACGATGTCCACAAACCAGTACGCTGCAAGATAGCTCGCATGCTGCAACAAATATGGCACGCAGCGCATCAGGCCATGCCAGACGAATTTATTCGCCAGATGTGCGGCGATGATGGTCAAAAACAAAAAGGCCCCGTGCCGGCCAATAATATCCAGAGAAAACACCACCCAATACATTGGCGAGCTCTGGGACAAGGCTGTCAGGCCAGGTGACATTATGCAACATGCCAAAAAGAACAGGAATATTTTGACACCCAACCCCTTCTTGTCCAGCAGCATGCCGACAAGAGGGTAAGAAATCCAAATATACAGGCCGATTTCTTTCGGGATTGGGCTGTCCACTTTGTCATATCTGAAAAATATGATGTCCAGAAAGGCGTCCAACAGAAAGAAAATCACTCCAATACCCAGGAGATACACCAGGGATTTGCGGAGCAGCTGTGGAGGGCAGCCCACCGTTGGGTGAGGCGGTTCTGCGGTGACTTCCGCCCTGGAGCGCAGCAGCACCATCCCCCCCATTGCCAGCTGGATGGCCGCCAGATAATACCCAATGGGAAACCCTGCTGCCTCACCGGGACGAGCCAGTAAAAAGATCCAAAACACCTCTGCCGCGGCCAAGGCCAGCCCCATGGCCAGTCCCTGACGAGGGCGCGGCACCACCTGAAAAAAGGCCCGCAACACGCCGGGCAGTTGCACCCCCGCAAACATTGCCCCCAGAATGAACAGCCAACGTCCCTGGTCTGCCTGTACTTGAGCGGCCAGGCATGCGGCCGCTCCCAGCAACGCCGCCGTGACCCCCACCAGCACGCCGGCGCGGGGCCATTGCCCGTCCGATGCACCAGTCCCGGTGCTCCTGCCGTGAACCGAGGTCCGCCAGTCGGCGACCGCCCCCAGCAGTACCCCGCTCATATTGGCCCCAAGCATCAGAATAATGGGCTGTTCCATTCCTGCATAGGCCCGACCAGCCCAGTAACAGACATATTCAAAGACGAAATAGACTGCCAGACCCAGGACACCGGCAATGTTGCCTCGTGAAAGTTGCATGTCTCTTGCCATGGTTTAGAGAGAAGATGGACTGCCGAATTTTTCGGATCATATATTGCGTTGATACTGCATGCCAGCACCGGCCGCTCAAAAAAGTGTATGACAAATCGCGTGAATCGACAACGGACGGCATGGCGGTCTGTTGCCTGCAACACAAGATGGCCAAGGCGGGTCAGTCCTTCAGCAGTAACATTTCCAACACCCGCCGCAAGGCCGGGCTCTGCGCTCCACTGGGCCAGGCAAGGTGGATCTGCACCTGCGGCAGGCCTGGTCCCAGCGACACAAAGGAGACCCCCGGCCGCCCTCCATCAGACATGGTGCGCGGCATCAAGGCCACCCCAAACCCGGCAGCCACCAGGGCCAGGGTGGTCCGTTTGCCCACGGCCTCCTGTACCACCTGCATGGGCGCGCCAGCCCTGGCAAACGCCGCGCTGACGGCGTCATACAGCTGCGGCTGGATCTGCCTCGGGTACATGATCCAGGGCTCCCCCCGCACTGCGGCCAGGGGGATGCTCTCCCCTCCTTCCAGGGCATGCCCTGCCGGGACAGCCAGCATATACTCGTCCTGCATCACCACAACCGAATCCAGGCCCGGGGGCTGCTCGCCATACAGCCGGACAAACCCGGCGTCCAGATTGCCGGCCCGCAGCTGCTCCAGTTGCGGGCCAGTGTGCAATTCCTTCAATTCCAGAACAATACCTGGATACGCCTCCCGGCAGCGCCGGAGCAGTACGGGCAAGGAGCCTTCCAGGGACGGCCCCACAAAACCCAGGCGCACCCGGCCAATCTCCCCGGCGGCAGCCTGACGGGACTTGAGCACCGCACGACGGGCAGCATCCAGCGCCACCCTGGCCTCTTCCAGAAAAGCCTCGCCGGCCGGTGTCACGGCCACCTCACGATTGGAGCGCTCAAACAGCCGCACGCCCAGTTCTTCTTCCAGACGTGACAGCCGCTGGCTGAAGGGAGGCTGGGTCATGTGCAGACGGGCCGAGGCCCGGCCAAAATGCCGTTCCTCCGCAAGCACGACGCAAAGTTCCATATCCTTGAAATCCATCATCCATATGTATTCCATATGAACAATCGCGTAAATTCATATTTTTCATATCAAGTGAGCCGGCCTATTCCCATCACAACAAAGGAGGATTTCATGGATTCGAACCGGTATGCGCGCGGATTGGCAAAGTTGCAGGAAATAGACGGGCGGGCGGGCGAGGAGGTGGCAGCCTCCCTGGCCACCGTCTGCCCGGATCTGGCCCGGTACATGATCGAGTTTCCATTTGGAGACATCTACTCCCGGCCCGGCCTGAGCCTCCGGGACCGCGAACTGGCCACCATCGCCGCCCTGGCCGCCCTGGGCCATGCCCAGCCGCAGCTGCAGGTGCATGTGCGCGCCGGCTTGCGCGTGGGGCTGACGCAGGAAGAAATTCTGGAGGTCATCATGCAGATAGCAGTGTACGCCGGATTCCCGGCAGCGCTGAACGCTGCGTTCACCGCGCAGCGGGCCTTTGAGCAACACGCGGAACACCAGGGGGCCTGACCATGATTCCTCTGTGGCGTCTGCCTTCTGTACCCGGAAAATGGAGAGGGCTGACGCGAGGACTTCCCGCCTGCCTGCTGGCTTGCTGGGTCCTGCTCGCACCACGCGCAGGGCATGCGCAGTTGCTGGAGTGCATTGCCGAAGGACTGCACGCGCCAGTGGGGCTGGCCTTTGATGTGCAAGGGGCCTTGTTCATTGCGGAATGGACTGCGGACCGCGTGATCCGCATCGCCCCTGATGGGAGCAGGGCCACCGTGCAAGCGCACCTGGACGCCCCCGCGGGACTGGTGCTTGTGGCCCCGGACTCGCCGCACGAGCCCGCCTCGCTGCTGGTTGCCTCCTCCAACTCGGGCCGTGTGCTGCGCCTGGCAGACGGACACCAGCATTCCATCCTGGAAGGGTTGCGCTATCCGGTCGGGCTTGCCCGGCATGCGGCAGGCGGCGTGCTCCTGGCAGTTCGGGACACAGGCGAACTGCTGCACCTGCACGACGGCGATGTCGAGGTGCTGGCCCGGGGCCTGGCCCGGCCGGCTGGCGCGGTGATGCTGCCGGATGGCTGCATCGTCATTTCGGAATATGATGGCCGCGTCTCCTGCCGGTTGCCGGATGGGCAGCTGCGGCCGCTCACCACGGCCCTGCGCCGGCCCGCGGCGGGCATTGTGGCCCTGGATGCCCGCAGTGTGGCGGTTGCGGACTACCAGGGTGGCGCCGTGTACCGGGTGACGCTGGATGGCGAAGTCTCAACGCTGGCCGAAGGATTGGTCAACCCCGTGGGCCTGACCATGGGCCCAGACGGGCGACTCTACGTGGCGACATGGGGAGGAAGTTCCCCGAACAGCAAGACAGATGAATCCTCAGGCCAGGGAACCATCCTGGCCCTCACCCTGCCCCCCTGGCCATAGCACACCAAAGCACGATTGCCGGTTGCCGATTGGAGATGTGCGGTTGGGCAATTGCACTCCCCTCTCGAACACTGGTCTTGGCCTTCATCTTGCAAATCCCACTGGCCGGCAGCGCCTCCCCGTGCGCCGGCCAGTGGGTTGGGCCATTGACCACGGCAACACGAGAGCATCGAGGGTGTGCATGGCGTCATCCGGACATTGTTCCACAACTCAACAGACAAACTCTCCCCTGGCGCCGACAGCGTTGTCAGGGGGCAACCGCGGCGTCGCCGTGGTACTGGCGCTGGTGCTGCTGGCGGCCCTGCTGTACCTGTACCAGACCGTCCTGTTCCGCATGGTGCAGGAATGGATGCACGATGAAAACAGCTCGCACGGCTTTCTTATCCCGGCCATTTCCGGCTACCTGGCCTGGATCCGCCGGGAGGAACTGGCCCGCGCGCCCGTGCGGAGCTGCTTCTGGGGTCTGCCGGTCATCCTTTTCGGACTGTCCCTGCTGTGCGCCGGGCATTTCGCCACGGAGTACTTCACCCAGCGGGCCTCGTTCGTGGTGGTGCTGACGGGGATGACACTGTACTTCGGCGGAACGGCGATATTCAGACTGCTGTGGGTACCCCTGGCCTATCTGTTGTTCATGATTCCCATTCCTGCGGTCATCATGGATACCATCGCCTTTCCGCTCAAACTCTTTGTCACCAAGATTTCCGTGATGCTGCTGCATGGCCTGGGCGTGATGGTGCTTCGCGAAGGCAATGTCATGCTCTTCCCCAACATCACGCTCGAAGTGGTCAATGCCTGCAGCGGACTGCGGTCCATCGTGTCCATGTTTGCCATCGGAACTGCCATGGCCCTGCTGCTGGAACCGCGGCTGAGCAATCGGATCATCCTGGTGTTGCTGGCCCTGCCCGTGTCCATCGTCACCAACATCGGCCGGGTGGTCATCACGGGGCTACTGGCCAGACACATCGGCGCGGCGGCAGCGGAAGGATTTTTTCATGAATTTGCCGGGCTTGCCGTATTCGGCATGGCCCTGGCCATCTATTTCCTGGCCTGGCGGATGTTGCGGAGGGTACACCCATGAACAACCCGATGCAGCCCACGGCCATACCGACCCCACAGGCCTGCACCGGTGGCAGCCTGGCCGCAAGAATCTTTGGATGTGCGCTGGTATGCGCCATGCTGATTGGCACGGCGGTCTTCCTGAACACCCACCGCATCACGCCCAGCCCGCTGCCCGAGCCGCTGGCGGCGTTTCCCAATTCCATCGGCCCGTGGCGCAGTACCCGCGATGTGGCGTTTACCCCTTCGGAGCTGCAGACCCTCCGGCCCACGGACTATCTGGTCCGTCGGTATGCCAATGATGCCGGGGAGATCGTGGAACTCTACATCGGCTACCACGATGGCGGCCAGGATGCCGGCCCCCTGCACTCTCCGCGCAACTGCCTGCCCGGTGGTGGATGGTACCGGGAGGATTCCGGTTTCATCCAACTGAAAACGCCCAATGGGGCGGCCTCCCTGGCCAAGGCGATCTTTTCCCAGGGCGCCCAGCGGGAGTTGTTCATCTACTGGTTCATGGCCTCCGGCGAGGTGTACCAGGATGAATACCGGTTCAAGATTGCCAATGTGCTCAACTCCATCCTGCACTCCAGACAGGATAGCGCCCTGGTCCGCGTCAACGTTCCCCTTTCCGGGGACTCTGCCACCGCCATGGCAACGGCGGTGGCCTTTCTGGAACTGGCATTTCCAGACATTCAACAGGCCCTGCCTGCCAGACCGTGAGCAGCATGATCCAACAGACACTCCTCATCGCCTCGCTGGTGACAGCATGCGGCATCCTGATTGGCTTCGCGGTGCGGAGGTCGTTGCAGCGTTCCGATTGGCTGTTGGTTGCCGTGGTGCTCTGCAGCGCGGGGCTGGATTTGCTGGAACTGGGGCCGTTGCAGGGCCAGCTGACTCCTTCGGCGGCGATGCGGATCATGCTGGGTCTGCACGGGGTGCTGGTGGCCGCGCTGCTGGGTTTCAGCCTGTTGTACGCCCGCAATTATGCACTAGACGCACGCCCCGCCGCGCAGTTGCTGGCTGCCTGGGCCTGCGCGGTGCTGGGCGTGGCCATGGGCCTGGCGCCCGGGGAGTGGGTGTTCATCGTGCCACCGTCCCATTGGTCAGAAGGAACAGGCAGCCCCATGTTCACTTCCTTGGGACTGGCTGGCCAGGCTGCATTGCTGGTGGCCACGGTCATGGCCATGTACAATCTGGAAGCCACGCTGGCCAACGCGGCCCTGGGCCTGCGCTGGCGTATCAAATTCACGGTGCTGGGCGTGTTTTCCATGCTCATCGCCCTGCTCTTTATCTTCAGTCAGAGTGTGCTGTATCGCATGCCGGATCCCGCCTTCGGCCCTATGCGCAGCACGGGCTCCCTGCTGGGGCTGCTGCTGGTGGGCTATTCCATCTTCTTCCGTGGCCCCGAGGCGCGGGTGGTCATCTCCCGGCGGCTGGTCTACAAATCGTTTGTGCTGCTGGCCGGCGGGGTCTTCTTATTGTTTCTGGCCCTGGCAGCCTACATTGCCAAGGCGTATCATTTATCCCTGGACAGGACCGCCATCTGGTCCGCGGTGCTGGTAAGCGGCATTGGGCTGGGAGCGTTTCTTCTTTCGCAGGGAGTGCGGCGCAAGGCGCTGCTATTCCTCAAGCATCATTTTTACAAAGACAAATACGATTATCGTGTCCAGTGGTTGGATTTTACCCGGCGCCTGACCTCCGGACGCACCGGCGCAAGCACGTACGAAGCCGCCCTGACAGGTTTTTGCGAGACGTTGGGCTTTGGCGGCGCAGTGTTGCTGCTGCAGGCGGATGACCGGCCGGACTTCCGCACTGCCGCTCTGGTGGAGATGGATATCGCCCCCCTGGACCTGCAGCAGGGCGACGCACTGGCCAGGCTCCTGGCTGCGGAGCGCCAGCCCGTGGATTTGCGGCATCAGGAGCGCCAGTTCGACGCCGCGACTGTGGCCAGCCTGCAGGCTGCCAGGGCCGCCTTTGCCGTGCCGTTGTTCTTTGAAGAGCTCTTGATGGGAGTGATCATCCTGTGCCGGCCCATCGTCAAAAATGAGGTGTATGACGAGGAGGATCGGGACCTCATGGACGCCTTTGCGCGGCAGACCTCGCTGGCCATTTTGAACATACGGTTCACTGAACAACTTGCGGCCATACGGGAATCCGAGATTCTGGGCCGCGTGTCCACTTTTATTGTCCATGACCTGAAAAATCTGGTCTATACCCTTTCCCTGACTGTCGAAAACGCCCGGACCTATCTGCATGAACCTGAATTTCAGGAAGATATGCTGCGCTCCCTGACCAATACCGTGGCCCGGATGAAAACACTCATCTCGCAACTGCGGCCAGTGCCTGCGGTGGGGGAACTTCAGGTGCAGCCTGTGGATCTGACCGCCCTGGCCCGGGAAGCGGCAATGGATATCAACCCTGGCCGCGTCTCGGTGCGTGGCCCGGCGGTGATGGCCCTGGCAGACCGCGAATCCTTGCGCAAAGTGCTCACAAACCTGCTGCTCAATGCCATGGAAGCCTCCGGCGAGGGGCAGGAAGTCATTGTGGAAATCGGTTCCAACAGCTCGCCTTTCATCAAGATTTGCGATATGGGTTGCGGGATGCAGGAAGAGTTTGTCCGCAATCGTCTGTTCCAGCCATTCAACACCACCAAGCCAAACGGCATGGGCATCGGCCTGTATCAGAGTCGGCAGATTGTGGAGGCCCTGGGCGGTCGCATCGAAGTCCGCAGCACGCCAGGCGCGGGATCGGAATTCACCATCAGCTTGCCGGCCGGCCTGGCACCATCAGGCGCCGCTGCAGCAGCGCATTCATGAACACACTGCTCATCGTCGACGACAACGAAGACATCCGCCAGCAGCTACGCTGGGGCCTGGGCCGCGAATCCTACAACATCCTTTTCGCGGAAAACGCCCAACAGGCTGTGGCCCTCTTTCGCCAGCATCAACCGCCAGTTGTCACCCTGGATCTTGGCCTGCCTCCGCACCAGGAAGACGCGCGGGAGGGCCTGCGCTGCCTGACGGAAATGCTCTCCCTGGGCATCTCGTCAAAGATCATTGTCATCACCGGCTTTGAAGATGCCGAACACGCCCGCATTGCTGTGGAATCCGGAGCGTATGATTTTTTCCGAAAACCAGTGGACCTTGGTGACTTGCGGGTCATGATCCGCCGGGCCTTTCAACTGCACCAGATCGAAAGCGAAAGCCGCGCCGAAGTCCACCCTCACCCGGTTGCCACACACCGCGTCGGGCTGGTGGGCAACTGCGCCGCCATGCGCCAGGTGTTTTCCCTGGTGGACAAGGTCGCCGCCTCCGACGCACCAGTGCTCATTACCGGCGAATCTGGAACAGGCAAGGAACTGGTGGCCCGCGCCATACATGCCGGGAGCCATCGTCACAAAAATGAAATGATTTCTGTAAATTGTGGTGCCATTCCAGAAAACCTAGTCGAGTCTGAATTTTTTGGACACGAGAAAGGCGCCTTCACCGGTGCCAATGCCACGGTCCGCGGCAAGCTGGAATACGCGCACAACTCCACCCTGTTTCTGGATGAAATCGGCGAAATGCCCATCCAAATGCAGGTGAAGTTCCTCCGTTTTCTTCAGGAGATGGCCTTCATGCGCGTGGGCGGCCGCAAAACGCTCAACGTGAATGTGCGCATCGTGGCAGCCACCAATGCCGACGTGAAACAGCAAATCGCCGAGGCAAGATTCCGGGAAGATTTATACTACCGCCTGGGCGTTGTTTCCGTGCACATGCCTCCCCTGCGACAGCGCGGAGAAGACATTCTTGAACTGGCCCGGCATTTTCTGGAGAAATATGGGAGCGATGCCAGCAAGCCGCGCCTGAGCCTGGCGCCGGAAACAGAAAAACTCATCACCGCCTACCCCTGGCCCGGCAATGTCCGCGAGCTGGAAAACTGCATCCGCAGGGCCTGCATCCTGACGCGCAGCGCCAGGCTGACCCCGGCAGACCTGGACCTGCCCGACACCGCCGCCCCCCAGGCGCTGGAGCTGGAAGCCAAAACCTTGCGTGAGGCACGCTCCATCGTCGAACGCAAGATGATCGAAGACGCCCTCAGGCGGCACGACGGCAACATTCAGCGCACCGCGGACGCCCTGGGCATCAGCCGCCCCACATTGTACGACCTCATGCGCAAACACGGCGTTTCCGCCTGATCCTGCCTGCCGGGAACATTGTAAAGATTCCCGACAGCTCGGATGCCGTATCTTACAGTCTGCGCAGCGCCCTTGCCAGTTTTTTATTCATTTCAGTCGTAAAATAAGCTGGTTATATATCACAACCATCTTCTCATCGCAGGCATGAATCCTGCTATGTGGTATTGTTACTCATACATGCGAGGGGTTCCTATGCATACTTTCTTTGCGACATTGATGCTGTCTTTGGCACTGCTTCAAGCCTCGGTTGCCTGGGCTGAAGTGGTCACTTTTGGGGACACCGCCAACTACTTCGGCCAGGGCTCAAGCTATGAATTGAGCAATGGGCAGACCTGGGGCGGCGTGCCATCCTTGGCTTCACAGGATCAGAACGGCATTCCGAACCTCCTGGGTGGCACCTTCACCTTTGAGGGGGATTCCCTTTCCAGCATTTCGGTAGACCTGACAGTCTCCGGCATGAGCCTCTCCAGTGCAAACTATTGGTGGTCCCTGATTGAACCGGGCGACTGGTTCTTTGACCTGGACCAGGATGGTTTCTGGGACATCGTCTTCCACAACGACGCCCTTGGCGCACGAGATCCAGGCACCTATTCCAGTACCTGGACGGCATATAGCGTGCACCTGGCCGTTTTTCGTGATGATGACTATGCCTCGACCCGCCTTCCAAGTTACTATGAGAAATCCTACTCCACTGTGAGTTCCGATCCGCGGCCCAATCAGCCCATTGGGGTCAAGGACAGCTACCTCACCACGCCCTACCTCGACGCGAATGGCGTTGCTGTTACCGCCAGCTTCGACGGGTGGGTGGATAGTTTCACCAAGGACAATCGCTCCACAACGCTCACCTGGGACATCACCGGCGACCTTGACTTTCATGCGTTGGCAGGTGGTAGCGATACCTTCACTTACTATTTCACTGTCAGCTGCGCCAATGATGTGCTGTATGGCGAAAATGCCCCGGTCCCTTCACCCGAGCCAGCTACCATGCTCCTGACTGCCCTGGGGGCTCTGGCAGTGGCTGCAGGGAGAAAGCGCTGGGCCCGGCACAACGTCTGACCTACCCATGCCGACACCGGAGAAGTGCCATGGATGATGTTGCTGCAACGCTTGAGGAGATTTTTCGCAATGCCCCGTCTCTCTCCTCGATTGCGAGCAAATTCTCAGGAAAGGATGTGTGCGAACATATCATGCACACACTGCATTACAGCAGCATCCATGGCACCGACCCTTGCTTGATCCTGCTTTCTGCTTCGCGCCACCATAAGTCCTTGACGGACGTGCTTGGAAGAGAGCCTTCATTCATCGTCAGTCTATTAGACTACTGCACCAAAAAAGGCTTGCTCCCGAATACAATCACCAGCATTGATTCTGAAACCCTGCGGCAAATGGAAAAAAATGCCATTATTGATGATCTGACTGGATTATATAACAGACGCTACATCATGGAAGCACTTTCCAGAGAATACAACAGGGTACAGCACACAAATTCAACCATGTCCATTTTGATGGCAGACCTGGATCATTTCAAAGAATTCAACGATACATTCGGCCATGCCGCAGGAGATGAAGCCCTGCATCATGTTGCCGCTCTCTTGTTGCAGGGGTGCCGCCACATGGACCGAGTTGCTCGCTATGGCGGCGAGGAATTTCTCATCATGCTGCCCGACACCCGGGAACAGAAAGCACTTTTGGTTGCAGAGCGCATTCGTTCAATCATTGCCTCCCAGACATCCCTTTCCCGCCCCCTGACCCTGAGCATAGGCATGGCCACCTATCAACCCGGTGTATCCCTGGAAGAACTGCTGCACCAAAGCGATCGGGCCCTGTATCGGGCCAAGCAAAATGGCAGAAACAGAATCTCCATGTTCGATAAAGACCTCCGCAGTAATCCTCGATTCCCATTCAAGGCCCAGGCCAAAATCCGGATCCCACAGTCCAGCACGCACTCTATCAATGCAGAAATGATAAATATCAGTCGCAATGGTGCCTGCGTTGCCTGTGACAATCCCATATCGAAAGGAATTCAGATTGAGGTTTTCTCACCAACATCATGGGATGGAACAAGAAAGGGACTTGTAGTTCGCAGTGCCCCTCATGAATCGGAGCAATTCAAGTATCAGCTCGGCATCCATTTTGAGATGCGCAATGGAAGCAATGCACCTTTTGATGCAATGATCTCATCGTTATTACACAATTCCAATCAAATGGCGGCCATATGTTGAGCACCACCCCAACAGGAAATCACAGCGTATCGTCCGTTGCCATGTGCCCAACCAACCTTCAGCGCTGCAACAATCAGGAGCAATTCATGGACAAATCCAGTGAATGTTCTTCAACTGATAATGCAGAGAATTATTCGCCTGGCACTGCAGCGGTCGAATACTCTGGAGCCGAGAAACGGTGCTCGCCTCGCACTACCGTTCACTTAAACGCCCTTGTCCAGAGCATTTGTGAACGAGGAAGAACATTTATTGCAAAGCCTGTCATCATAAAAGACATTTCCCTCGCAGGAGCCAGAATTCATCTTTCTGCCAAGTCTGGCATTGAGTTTATCCGCGATGCGCAACAGCTGGAAATCATCATTCAGCTTCCTCAGGGATCCACGCCAGTTTCCTTCCACTGCTCCCTGCGCCATGCCACAGAGCAGGGAGATAGTTTGGTGGCAGGATTGGACTTCATCAATAGCAGCTTCAGCGACTATAAACGCCTCGCCCTGCTCTACGGGCATTAAGGGAGCATCGTCTCTATCCAAAAACAACGCGGCAGGCGTGCGCACAATGCATCACCCCAAACTAGCCGCCTGGGCGGGGTACATTTTTTGCTAATGGCTTAGCCATGCGCACTTCTCCATTGCCTGCACGTAGCACATCGCTGCCTCGTCGGCCGGCAAGGCCAAAGGCGAACATCTTCCCCGGAACAGACACTCCGCGGCGTCCTGAATCACCACCTCCGAGCATAACGCACTCTTCCAGAGATGGTCAGGCAGTGCCCGCTGCGGCCTTGTCCAGGGACGCATGGCCTTCTGTGATAATGTATTGCATTGTACTCCTGATGTATGGCCGGGTTCAGGAGCCATTTTTCAGCATCCTAGGCCCCTTTCGCTTGACACTTGTTACAATCATCATTGCATGCATCTATATTATTCAACAGCGCGGCTTTTCAAAAGAAATGCTTGGACCATTATTACGCTGCAAAATATTCAAATATTATGCATCAATAGTTTCCATCGCTTGCATTGGCATCCCCTTTAGTGCGTACCGTTCAAAATCCTTCGGCATTCTTTTAGAAACATTTATTCAGCTCAATACCATTCTATTGCTTACCCTCAACACATACGTTCGCACTAAAAAACACCTTGAGAACATTGTCAGCGCGGCCTGGATTTCTGTACTGGTTCTGATGATCGTTGCCATCATAAACCCAATATACATCGAAGGAAGAGTTTCCGGGGCATATTCACTTGACCCCAACGATTTTGCCTTGTTTATCATCATGACCTGCGGGTTATTCTATCCAGGCATCAACAAACAACACCCCGTGAAGAAATATCTCCAGTATGGCACACTACTGTTGGCTATTGTTGTATTGATCCTTACTCAGTCCAGGGGTGGAATGATAGCGGCAGCCTGTGTGTTTTTATATGAAGTGTTTTCCAAAAATTTCTGGCGCGCAATCAGACTTACAGCAAGTGGTGCCGTTGCCTTATATGTCTCCTTTGTATTCCTTGGACCTGAATATCTGGAACGCTACGAAACCATTCTCAATTACTCGGAAGATTACAACAACACATCTCAAACAGGGCGGCTGCAGATATGGGGGCGTGGTCTGGATATTATCCTGGATAACCCGCTCATAGGTGTTGGTTTGGGCGCTTTTATTGTTGTTGATGGTCAACTACATGAAGGCAAATGGCTTCGCGCACACAACAGCTTTATTGAACTCGCCGCTGATCTCGGCATCCCAGCGTTTATTTGTTTCATTATCATGCTATATTATGCCTTTAAGCTGTCCCGTCCAACATCGGAACAGGATTGGGTTGGACGGGGTATTCGACTGGCATTAATAGGATATTTCACCGGTGGAATGTTCCTGTCCTGGGCCTATCATTTTGTTCCCTTCTTTTTCATTGCATTGGCGATGCTTAATGAACGGTTGCACGTCGAATCCACAGCTGTAACGACCGGAAAAAATCTAACTACAAATCCAGCATAACTCGTCACACCCTATGGACTCTTCTCCAGCTATACGCATTGCACACTTCAGTTTTTCCGGTGATTTTGGCGGCCGCGAACAAGTGGCGATGCAGTTGACACGAAGCATGGTGCATGCGGGCGTACCCTGTGTGCTCATACTCGGCATTGAAGAGCGAGCAGGCACAACTCGGAACGCCAACCTCCTTCAAGCCATTGAAAAGTCAAATATCCCGGTCAAATTGTACGCAACATCTTCCCGTTTTTCATTGCTCCTTGCGCGGCAGATTTCCAAGCATATTTCCGAATCCCGCATTGGCATCCTGCATTGTCACTGTTACAAGTCGCTTGGCTATGCATTATTCATGCGGAAACTTGGGTTATTCTCAGGTATTATTACCTTTACATTGCATGGCCTCCTCCTTCCTACTCATTTCAAATCAAATGTTATCATAAATTTTCAAAGATATGCCATTCGACATATTGATGGTGTCATCGGCTGCTCAAAAGAAGTCTTGTCCTCTTCATGCAAGGATCTTCCAGCAACACAGCCTCAAACCTCCATTATTAACGCCATTAAAAGTCGCGATGCAACATACGAAGAGATCCGAAGCAATTCCGAGGGCTGCAAACAACGGCTTGCTGCTCAATTCGATTTTACCCCGGACCACACCGTCATTATAAATGTTGGACGATTGTCGCATCAAAAAAACTTCATTCTGTATTTACAGATGATTCACGCGTTGATGCGTCAATCTACCCATCATCCCCCCTGCATATTTCTCATTGTCGGAAGTGGCGAACTTGAATCGCAACTTCTTTTCGAAGCTCACCAGCTTGGCATTGCTGAGCACATTCGCTTCACCGGATTTTACGCAGACATGCAATCAATATATCAAGCCGCAGACTTACTTGTCCAAACCTCAATTTGGGAAGGAACCCCAATGTGCCTTCTGGAAGCCATGGAATGCGGCCTGCCCGTTGTGGCGCCTCACGTTGGTGGCAATCCAGACGTTGTTGCCCATAACGAGACTGGAATGCTTTATCCTATTAATCAATTGCAGACACTGACTCAGTACACAACAGAATATTTATACTCAGCCGCCTTGCGCGAGCAGCACGGCTGTGCCGGGCATGCCCATGTCCGAAACACCTTCAACACACAACGTTGGGTGGAGCAGCACATGCAGTTTTATTCCAGATTACATTCTGACTGCATGCGCCGGACAACTGTATGAAGCGCCCATTTTTGTGTGTATTGGATCAATGGGCCAGCCAGAATACGGCGTTGGGCACCAGTAAAAACTGGCTCTATGCTGGACTTGAAAAGGCTTTCACCGTCGAAATCATCAATGCAGATCTCGGATTTCCGTCAAAGTACCAGCAACTATGCAATCTGACACGCGCCTTTTTTTCGCACCCCATAACATTTCGGAAACACTATCACCTTGAGCAGGAGTGGGCTCCCAAGCGGCTCGCGGCATGCAAAGCAAGAACAAAACGATTTCGAAAGCGCGTGCAGTCCTTGGCGCAGCATCCAAATATTCTGTTGCAAATTGGCGATCTTTTCGGCCCGTTATCCATTGATGCATGCTTGCACGTATCGTATCATGATCAAAATGTCAGCCAAGTTGAGCAATACTGGCCGGCATGGCTTCCTGAAAATTTTACGCAGTATAATGACAGATGGTATCAATATGAACGATCTGTTCTGCAATCAAAACACCTTGTATTGACATACAGTGCATGTACTCGGCACTCCATGATTGCAACGTACGGGCTCGACCCATTGCGCGTCCGGGTGGCCCATACCGCATGCAAAATGCCCTTTCCTACCGTTGCAGAAGTGATGGCTCCTCGGCGAGAGGCGATTCTCTTTGCCAGCACCGACTTTTGGAGAAAGGGCGGCGACATCGTACTGGAGGTGTTTCAACGGCTTCGCACCCGGCGCCCCACCCTGGAACTGCTGATGGTTGGAGGGCCGGCGCCGCACCCCTTGCCGGAGGGAGCCCGGCACCTGGGAACACTGTCCCAGACCTCGCTCCAGAAGCTCTACCTATCCAGCGCCTTGATTCTCCATCCGGCCCGACACGATGCGTTCCCCAATGTGCTCAAGGAGGCGCAAGCCTGTGGCCTGCCGGCAGTAGCTTCCGACTCCATGGGCATTCCGGAGATCGTGCTCCATGGCCACACAGGACTAATTCTGAAAAAACTGGACTGCGTTGAGTGGGCAGAAACGGTGGATGCCCTGCTGGGGGATCCTGCACGGCTCTTCGCAATGCGTGAGGCCTGTCTTCGGGAACGCAGCCGTTTTTTGCCCGAGCATTGCGTGGGAGTGATTACGGATGCCGTGCTTGAGCAGTTGGACAGGATGCCCCCGGCATGAATCAACCCGCAGCTTCCACAAACATTTCGGACAAACCCCTTGCGCTGGTGGCCATGGCCCGCCCGCCGTGGCCGACGAACACAGGCGCCACCATTCGCGCACTTCAGGTGCTTTCCGGCCTGGTCCGCGCCTTTCGTGTCCGCGTGCTTAC
Organism: Megalodesulfovibrio paquesii; assembly: GCF_054653055.1. Classification (NCBI taxonomy): domain Bacteria; kingdom Pseudomonadati; phylum Thermodesulfobacteriota; class Desulfovibrionia; order Desulfovibrionales; family Desulfovibrionaceae; genus Megalodesulfovibrio; species Megalodesulfovibrio paquesii. The sequence goes on from NZ_BAAIGQ010000001.1 coordinate 72,313, forward strand.
CTATGCCTCGGCCAGCGTATCCCCAACCTGGCTTGATCAGGCTGCGGCCCTGGGTGTGGAACATGTGGAAATCGTGCGGCATCCCACGTTGGATCAGCCACTTTCTTCCAGATTGTTTGCAGCCGGACTGTTACGAGGAGTACCCGGCACCGTCTTGAAATATCAGACGGCAGCATTTTCCGCAGCGCTGCAGGCAGAGCTCATGCACCAGCCGCAGCTGATCCATGTTGAACATATCCACCTCGCAGGAATGATATCCAGCAGGATACTGTCACAATCCAAATCAATCCGACCGCGCATCAGTCTGGATGCGCACAATATTGAATGGACCATCGCCAGACGCATGGCAGAGGTGGAAACCTCACGGGTTCGCAAGACGGCCCTGGCTTTGCATGCATTGCTCATGCGCCGTTACGAGGAGCGGGCCTTTCGCGCCTGTGATCTGGTTTTGGCGGTGTCTGCAGAGGATGCCGCGCAGGTTGCCCATATGAGCGGAGAGGCCAATCGCGCAGTTGTGGTGGAAAATGGTGTGGATACAGAATATTTTCATCAGCCCCGCCAATTCTCCCCACGCCAGGACGCCATGGTGTTTACGGGTTCCATGGACTGGGCACCCAATGTCGATGGCATGGTCTGGTTTTGCCGGGAGATTTTGCCGCGCATTCAGGCGGTTCGTCCAAATGCCAGCCTGACCATCGTGGGCCGAACCCCCCGTCCTGAAGTGCTGGCTCTGCACCGCCCGGCACAAGGCGTGGTGGTAACGGGAGCGGTGGATGACGTTCGGCCATACGTGCATGGGGCACGCGTGGCTTTGGCTCCATTGCGGTTTGGCGGAGGTACCCGTTTGAAAATACTGGAGGCATTCGCCATGGGCACGCCCGTTGTTTCTACGGCTCAGGGCTGTGAGGGCATCGCCTGCAGGGACGGGGAGCACTTGCTGATTCGAAACCCCGCGGAGGAGGTGGCTTTGGCCTGCCTGCAGCTGTTGGAATCCCCGGAGCTGGCCCGGCAGTTGAGCCAACAGGCCCACGCCCTGGCCCTGGCCCGCTACACATGGCCCGCCATCACGGCACGCATGGGTCGGATGCTGCTGGAACTCTTACAGAGGTGACCACATGACTGCTGTAGTGCCGCCAGCGAATGCATTGCGGACCTTACGCATTGGCTTTGGACCTGTCACTGCAAGCAATTCCTTTCGCCAATCTGGCCTTAAGGTTTCGCGTATGCTCCAGGAACTTACTGGGGCAACATGTGATTACTTCCAGTGGCAGCCATTTATGTATGAGGAGCTTGCGTCTTTTGATATTTTGATTTTCATTAAGTATATCCCAGAATTCTCAATTCTCAAGAAGCTCAACGCGCAGGGCGTGCGCATGCTCCTGGATTATCAGGACACGTTTCTCTACCCCAGCGTGTACGAACCCGGGCTGCCCCGGCGAATGCTCAAACAGATTTATTACGCCCGCACGGAACGTCAGCTTTCCGCGGCCTTTCGCTTACTGGACGGCTGTCTGTATGCCGCCCCCCAGCTCGAACCGGTGTTGCGCCGCACGGGCCTGCGGCCCCTGTTTTTGCCACGACAAATTTATAATGATCGCAGCGCGTCACACTGGAAGTCGCATTCCTCACAAACGCATGGTGTTACCTTATACTGGACTGGTGTTTCTCTCAATCAGCAGCAAAACGATCCCATACTGCCAGTCCTGCGCCAGCTCAAAAAGCAATATGGTTGTCGGATCCTCTACGACACTGATGCTCCTGGAAACCATGACTGGATTGAATACCGTTCATTCAACCCCGATACCTGGGATTTGGATATACTGGATGCCGACATTGCCTTTCGATGGCGCGACACATCCTCCATGCAACGTTTCAAGGATCCCAACAAACTGCTTGGGTACATGGCCGCGGGGTTGCCGGCGGTGGTCCATCCCACGGAATCCGAGAAACAAATTGCCTCGCATGGTGAAACAGCCATGTTTGTCAGGACAGTTGAAGAATTTGAGACTGCTGTGGCAGCCCTGATACAGGACCCCACCCTGCGTGCCCGAATCGGTTGCAAGGCCCATGAGGTTGCCTGGGCCGGTCATTCTCTCCAGAAGCATACCTCCATCCTGGCCGAGCATCTCACCTCGCTCGTGATGCATGGCGCGCCGAATGACACGAGAATCAGGGAAGGGGGTGAACATGCCTGAAGCCCTGACTCTCATCTCCCTGCTCTTGCTGGCCTACACCCTCGTGGGCTACCCGTTGCTCATGCGGATGCTGGCCCGATGGCGGCCACTGCCGACCTACAAGGATGCAACGCCGCACCCCGTCAGCGTGGTGCTCTGCGTACGGGATGAGGCGCGCCGGATCGCCGCACGGCTGGACAATCTGCTGGCCATGGATGTACCGGAAGGATGCCTCGAAATCATTGTCATTTCTGACGGATCAACAGATGAGACCGATGCCATCGTCCGCAGCTACAGTTCGCGAGGTGTCATTCTGGCGCGTCAGGAACCCGCGGCCGGAAAGGCCGCGGCCCTCAATACCGGCATCGCCCTGGCGTCCCACGAGTTCCTGTTGCTCTGCGACGCCAGGCAACGCTTTGCACCGGATGTTGCCCGCCGGCTCATGGCCTGGTTCGGGGATGCATCCGTAGGCGCCGTGTCCGGGCGTCTGGTGATTCAACCCGCCAATGCCCGCCAGGCAAGCGGCGCTGCCAGCGCCGTGGGATCCTACTGGAATATTGAAGCGCGACTGCGGGCCGATGAGGCCGCCAGCGGCTCGGTTGTCGGGGCGACCGGCGCCATTTATATGGTACGGAAATCCCATGTCTCGCCCTTGCCTGCAGGCACTATCCTTGATGACGTGCTCGTTCCCATGCGTATTGCCCTGCAAGGCCGGCGCGTGCTTTTCGATGCCACGGCCATTGCCGTGGACGAAAAGCCCATCCATGACCGTGGTGAATTGGCCCGCAAAGTCCGTACGCTGTATGGCAACCTGCAGTTGTGGACCCTGGCGCCGATGTTGTTTTCTCCCTGGCGCAATCCACTTTGGTTTCGCTTTGTTTCGCACAAACTGTTGCGGCTGTTCCTGCCATGGTTCTTGGCGCTGAGCCTGACTGCAAGCCTGGTTGGCCATGGCTGGCTTTTCGCGTTTGGAATGATGCAATTGTTCACCTGGATCGCTGCGGCGCTCGCATGGCGCACAGGCGCAACAAGCACTCCATGGCGGGCGCTTTCCGGCTTTCTGCTGCTCAATGCCGCGGTGGTTCTGGCCTGGAAACACTGGCTCTTTGGCGGCGGAAGTCTCTGGCAGCAGGCATCTTCGCACGACCAGACCTGCAACACCGTTTCCAGGTAAGGGGGACTGCATTCGTGAATGTTTTCCACCTGATAGATTCACTGCACATCGGCGGTTCCGAATCCCTGACCGCCACGTTGGCCACCGCCTTCACCATCCGGGGCCACCGCAATCTTGTTTGCGGGCTAGGACAGGACGGACCTCTGCGTAACAGGCTGGATGAACAAGAGATCCCGACACTGAATCTCGATTGTCCCACTGGCATCCAGCCCCGGGCCATGCTCCGCATCGGCCAGCTCGTGAGGACCCATCACAGCACTGGCATCCTGACGCATCATTTCCGTCAACTGGTACATGCCCTGCCCGCGGCAACCCTGCTGCGCAGACCGTTGGTGCATGTGGAGCATGACTATCATTCATATGAAAAACGACCGGATATCATACGCAAGATGGGGCTGATGGCCCCTCTGGTGCACCGTTTCGTTTTTGTATCTGAAATTATTAAAAAATGGTTTGTTGAACGCCTGCCACAAATGGCTCCAAAGGCCCTCGCCATCCCCAATGGGGTGGATACCAGCCGCTTTCATCCCAATCCTGCAGTCCGTGCCAGTCATCGCAGCCGGCTGCAGCTTGAGGACAACGATTTTCTTATTGGCAGCTGCGCCCGGCTGGAGCCGGTCAAAGGGCTCGATTTGCTGATTCAGGCCATTGCCCTGCTTCCGGCACACCTGCACGGCAGCGGCAGATTGCAACTGCTCCTGGTGGGCGATGGTTCGCAGCGTGCCCCATTGGAACGGCTTGCGGCCGAACTTGGGGTGGGCGGACGCGTTCACTTTGTCGGCATGGCAGACAATGTGCAAGACTGGCTCAATGCCTGCGATGCCTACGCCCTGACGTCGCAGAACGAAGGATTGCCCCTTTCGCTGATGGAGGCCATGGCCTCGGGGTTGCCTGTGGTTGCTGTGGATGTGGGCTCCGTGGCCAGAGTGGTTGATGCCAGGGTCGGTGCTCTGGTGCGGGAACGAGATGCCGAAGCAGTGGCCGAAGCCCTTGGGCGACTCACCAAAAACCGGGCAGTAGCGGCCTCCCTCGGTGTCGAAGCCATGCACCGTATCAGACAGCGGTATTCCTGGGATCACATGGTGGATCAATATCTGGCTGCCCTCGATGTGAAAAAGGCAGAGGAACTACAATGAAGTTCAAAGTATTATTTATTCTTCCGCACTGTTACTTCGCCCATCTGCCACACTTCACGTCCAGATTTGAGCATTTGCAGGACACCGTTGAATCCCATGTTCTCTTTACCGGGGACCCGAGCCTGAACAATACACGCTTTCCCTGGGGCACTCTGCATGTGCTCCCGCCATTGCAGCACCACAACGTCACGCATAAGCTGTTGCACACGCTGCGCATGATTCGCCATGGCGCCCGCATCGTGCGCCAGGAAGGACTTGACACAGTCATAGCCTATGACCCGTTAAAGTTGGGACTCATCGCCAGCGCCATCAAACTGATGACCGGCTGCAAGCTGATTGTGGAAGTGAATGGACATTATCGTGATGCCAAAGCTCTTACTTTAAGTGGTCAAACGCCTTCTTCGGCAACAAAAATGGCCTTTAACACTTGCTGTCGCACTGTATTGTCATTCGCAGATCTGGTCAAATTGCTCAGCCCAGAACAATTATGCGAATGGCACAGCATATTATCGAGAAAAAAATATGTTTTCTTTCACGATTTTGTTCCCGTCTCTTTCTTTCCTCAACAGGAGAGCAAAGGACACACCATCCTCACAGCAGGGTTTCCCTTTCAACTGAAAGGCGTGGACTTGCTTCTAGATGCCTTTGCGCGTCTCAAACCCGCCCATCCGAATGCGCGGCTCGTCGTCATGGGCCATGGACGGGAACCAGAGTTGAGTCAGTGGCGGACCAGGGTTGAGGCCGTGCCGGGGGCGGAACTCCGCAAGCCGGTACCGTATGATCAGATGCCTGGGACCGTGCAAGCTTGTGATATTTTTGCCATGCCTTCGCGAACAGAGGGAGTGCCGCGGATATTTATTGAAGCCATGGCCTGCGGAAAACCACTGGTAGGAACGCGAGTGGGCGGCATTCCTAATGTCATCCAGGATGGAATCAATGGATTTCTTGTGGAGCCAGAAAATGTAGATGCATTGGCAGAGAAACTCCATGTACTACTTGCAGATTCATTCCTGCGGGAGCGCATGGGGGCCGCTGGCGCTCAACTGGCCAGATCGACTTTTTCAGAGGAGCAGTATTCCAGGCACGTCACAGCGATGCTTGAGGCTGTGCATCGCGATGGCCTCAAAGAAACCGGAATGTTGTTCAACGGATTTGAGTCAGCAAACCTCAATGTTACTTCCCGTGCGTAACTCTGGTATGCAGTGATCATGAGCCAACGCAGCATTGCTTCCAGTCTGGCCTGGATGGGAGGTTCCGCCCTCCTCGGCCAGATAGTCACCTGGTCTGCCACCATTCTGGTGGCGCGCATGCTTACACCTGAAGATTATGGCTTGGTGGCATTGTCCGGCCTGTTCACAGTCTTTGCGCAAACGGTGAGTGAGATGGGAGTAGGCGCTGCAGTCATCCAACGTCAAAACATTACAGAATCGCAGTGCGCCTCGCTGTACAGCATTTCGCTCCTTATCGGCCTCGGGATGACTGGAGTGGGAGTGTTGGCCGGTCCAATTATGGCGTGGTTTTTTAAAGAACCGCGGCTGAGCAATCTTGTTGCATTCCAAAGTCTCGTATTTGTACTGACTGCCGCCAAATCCATGCAACGCAATCTGTTGGTTCGGGAGACGCGCTTTGACCTAATAGGCAAAGCAGAAACCATTTCCCGCATCGCCACATCGGGAGTCACCCTGCTCCTGGCCTGGCTCGGGGCAGGCTATTGGGCTATCGCAGCACAAGGGCTATGGATCGAACTCTTTCAGTTTGTGTTGTTCGTCCGGATCAAACGCATCAGGCCAACCAGGCAATTGCATATTTCGGAACTTCGCGAAGTGTTGCGTTTCGGCGTGGGAGTCATGATCAAAAGCATGGTTGGCCAATTGTATTTTATGGCCGACACAGCCATCCTCGGGAAAATCGCCTCTGCCCAATTCCTCGGAGCCTATGGATTCGCCAAGCAGCTCACCAACTTGCCGTTTGAAAAAATCATTCGTATTATAAACCAGGTATTGTACCCGTATCTCGCAAAAATGCAGGGAGATTTTTCGGCCATCAGAAGCTGGACCATCCGTGTTGCGGAATTGCAGTTATTGTTCATTACCCCGTTTTTCATTTTGCTCTTTGCATGCGCTGAAGAAGCCGTCGGCATTCTTCTGGGCGCCGGCTGGGCTGGAGCTGTATTGCCATTAAAGATATTTTGCATCGCAAACATATTCAAACTCGCGGAAAGCTACAACATGAATTGCCTTACCGCCATCGGAAAGATATCAGCCCAAATACGATACATGCTGTTGCTATTCGCATGCATCAGTGCAGGAATGCTGTTGCTCTGGGCCACACAGAACGCGGAAGCGTCCATGTATGTGTGGATTACAATCTATCCGATCTTAAGCTGCATGTTCACCCGCACCCTCATGCGTATCATTGGTCTGGGCTGGCGGGAGGTCTTACGCGTAGTCTGGCCAATTTTTGTGGCGCAGCTAGTGATGATTACCGCCCTGGCCGGCATATGGCCTGTGTTGCCAGCCTCTCCCTGGAGTGCTGTACTGATAAAACTCGGAATTGGAATAGGCGCATATGCACTGGCTGGAATGGTGCTGATGCCAAAGAAGATACTGTTCCTTCTCAGACAGACGATTACAATGTAACCATACCATTACGCAATCTGACTATTTTACTACCTCGCCCCAATCATCTCGGCCAGCCTCCTACGTGCCGCCTCCCAATCATCAGGATTCGTCGACCAGCTGATGTCCGCATGCACATAGGAGGGATCTGCCTTGTCGGTCACGCCGAGTTCCCACATGCTTTTGGGCACCATTTGCCGCACCAGTTCCTCCACGGCAGCGGGTTGCCTGGTTGCTGCGAGCTTGAGATATTCATAATCCTGCAGCCCTCTTCGCCACATTTTCAAACGAAGGCTGGCAATTGGCCCCGGGATGCCGTAACTGTCCGCGGGAAACAGCACATCCGTGCCCGGATAAAAGAGCACCCCGTCGCCATTCCCGTAGTTGGCGCCTGTTTCGCCATATTTTTCATGATACTTTTCTGAAACCCTTCCGAATGTCACGGCTTCACGGAATACATTAACCTCTTTATTGACGAACGATGGATTTTTATAATTCGTACCGGCCCAATAAAACCAACGTGAGACGGCATGCTTGTACTGTATCCAGCCATTCACCCTGAGGGCTACTCCATCGTCTTCCGTCATAAACGTCCCAGAGGCAGGGCGCCATCCATTGTATATCATTGTTTCAGCTGGTGCTGATTGTTCGCGCTTCAACACTGCACGCCATTGATCTGCGTCTCCCCACATAACAAATGAAATATCGAGTGAAGGCATAAATTCCATTTTCTTGACCAATGACGTCGTACACAGTGACTTCATGGCGCGGCCCGGGCCCGGGTTGGATTTCAACCAGGAGGCCCACCGCTCCACCTTTTCAAAGTCCTGTTGTCGCGGTTCATCCAGGAGATACAAAAACAGCTCTGCCCTGGGGTAGTTGTCTGCGAAATAGCGCAACCACTTGTCTGCGCCTGCATGCATCTTTTCTTCAGATTCGCCTTTGCCCCAGTCCGCGAAAGAGCGCCAACTCCCATAGGTGCCAATGGAATACACATCCGCAGGCGCGCCCATGCAAGGGCCGACATATCCGTGTTCTTTTGTGAACAGTGACCCGTCGAGAATGGATGCCCAACGTGGCATTCTTTTATTTTGAAACAAGTCATTGCCGTCTGTAATCAAAGAGATACGATGTCTCCTTGCAACAAGATGATGGTTAAGCCAAACTTCGTGCATTTTTTGTTGAATTGCAGGGGTTACACTTCCGGCATCATACCAACGAATGCCAGTATAACGCGCATTTACATCAGGCTCGTTCATCCACACCATTGTCTTGGCAGACATCGTATTGGGCAACGCGAAATCAAGTACCTCCAACGATACGGGAACAGTGGCAATTGATCTTCCATTTCGCGTGATTGTGATACTCCCCGCATAGTCACCGGCCGTTGCCGTTTCCGGGATGTAAATATCGACCCAGACACTTTGGTTTGTGTGTGGTGCGATGGGGAAAAACTGCACCAGCTCCATAGGTACTGCAATATCAGGATACATCTTGTTCGCATCAGGACGGTCCACAAACCTGCCGCGGGAAGTCCCCTTTGGCAAAGAAAACGGCAGTCGGAAGCGTGCTGGGACGTGGCGTTCATCATAGGCCGGAGTATAAGTCAGCTGCGAAAGACCTTTTATTTGTAGATACCGCACATAAAACAGTTCGATATTCCGACCTTGATAAGAAAATACGTCTGAACTGGTCTGCTTTTTGTAGATCGAGTCCTTGCCATTGATATGATCCAGATTTTCTGCCTCAACCGCGTAATACCCTTGTGAAGAGTCCTTTTCTTCAATAATAATATTGAATGATACGACTTCATTTTTCGCACCAAAGACATGCACGCGGCTGCCATCCCAAATGCTGTTTCGTACATTTCTGCCTTCAGAAGCGCGCATCTCGTCTTGGGTGATTTTGTCATGCCCGTCATTTGCCCAAATTATGGGAGTGACTTCTGCTTGTGCCGTCTGCGTTGCAATCAGCCATAATACTACCTGAAGAAGGATTAGTGTATGCGCAAACGTTCCATATCTTGAATCATGCATATTACATCACACCTCTTGCGTTCTTTCCGCCACTTGCTGCATCCGTTCCCCGGCCCAGGCATCGCGAACCATTTCTTCCAGGCCGCGTTTTGCGACCCATTTCAATTCCGTGCGGGCCTTATTCGGATTGGCATAACACTCGGCCACATCGCCATCGCGGCGGGGGGAAATCTGATATGGTACCGCAACGTTATTGATCTGCTCAAAAGCCCGAACCATTTCCAGCACGCTATAGCCTGTTCCAGTGCCAAGGTTCCAGATACGCAGGCCTGGCTGGGCCATGAGTTGTTCCACGGCCAGGGTATGGCCTTCTGCCAAATCCTGCACGTGGATGTAATCGCGTACCCCGGTACCGTCCCGGGTGGGATAGTCGGCACCAAACACGCGTAACTGCGCCAGCCTTCCCGAAGCGACCTGGCAGATGTACGGCATCAGATTATTTGGCACACCATGCGGCCGCTCACCCAAGAGGCCGCTTGCATGACCACCAACGGGATTGAAGTACCGCAACAAGGCGATACTCCACTCTGGGTCTGCCTGGTGTACATCCTGGAGTATTTCTTCCACCATCAGCTTGGTCCGCCCATAGGGGTTGGTGACCCGCACAGGTGCGTCTTCGGCAATGGGGACTGCATCCGGAACCCCATATACCGTGGCGGAAGAACTGAAGACAAATCTCTTGACGCCATGTTCGCGCATCACCTGCAACAGTTCCAACGTGCCGACCAGATTATTGTGGTAATACTCCAAGGGCTTTTCAATGGACTCTCCAACGGCCTTGAGTCCGGCAAAGTGAAGCACCGCATCAACAGAGTAGAGTAAAAACAGAGCCCGCAGTGCCGCACCATCACGCAAATCTATCTCATGTAGTGGAATTTTTCTTCCTGCAATATCAGCAACATACCCCAGAGCCTGCCGACTGCTATTGCACAAATTATCCACCACTACCACATCATGCCCGTGCTGGAGCAAATCGAGACAGGTGTGGCTCCCGATATAGCCACAGCCGCCAGTGACAAGAATGGTGCGCTTCATGCGGTCCTTCCAAACAGCTAAGAGTTCAGAGTCGAGGGACTCTTTGCTACCACGCAAGTTTCGCGCCATGAGAAAAATCCCGTCATTCCGGCCTGCTTGGCTGTATCTGATTTTTTGTCCAGTTTTTTCGGATTCTGCCCTCCGCCATGTTCCCGCGGGGATGCGTCCTTGCCTCTCTTGGGTCTGACTCACGTAATCCCACTATAATAGTTAACAAAATCTTTTTCGCTCCAGTATTGCCTCTTCCATTGTCCAGGAAAGCTGGACAGGCTCGAAAAGTTGGACCACGGCACCGTTCAGCAAGATTGGTGCGCCATCTTGGGAAGATGCAGCAAAATCGGCTGCTAGATGTTGTGGCTGCTTCGCACGCCACGCGCTCCCTGACTCTTCCTTTTCTGAGGGACTCGCTCCATATTTTGTTCTATCTACCTACTTTTTCATAATATTCGCACATGGAACACTATTCGCAGCAGTGTGTATGCATAGCTGTGAAACTCCCAGCCCCAAGCCCACCCAGCTTGTCAACCAACGCGTACCGAGGTGGCGGATGTGGAATCTTGTGTCGCTTGCCCTTGCAATGGCCTTGTGCGTTACCGGGTGTTCCGGTCAATCCAAGGATGACCTGATGCAGCAGGCCGCTGCCATGGTGGCCGATGGCAACAGGCAGGGGGCATTGGTTGTTTACAAAAGCCTGCTCAAGGACCACCCGGAAAACCAGGAAGCGCTGGCCAAGGTGGTGTTGGTGCAGATCGAGTTGGGCAAGCTGACCCAGGCTGCAGCGGATTTGGAACAACTGAAGGATGAACACCCCGACAAGCCTTCCCTGCAGGCCAAGCTGCTTCTTGGGCAAAAGAAAACCAAGGAAGCCGAGGATCTTCTCCTCAAGGCGGTCGAGCAACAAAAGCAGAACTCGGAACTCTGGGAGCTGCTCGGTGTGGCCCGGGGCACGCAGGGTCGGCTGGAAGAGGCCCTTGCCGATTTCCGGCACGCCCTTGAGTTGAGTCCGAACAATGAACTGGCGGGCATTGGCGAAGTGAGTGCCCTCATTGCCATGCAGCGCGGCGATGAAGCCCGGGCCGCTCTGCAGCAACTGCTGCAACAACATCCCGAAAGCAAACAGGGGCTGCATCAACTGGCCTTGTTTCAACTGCAGGATGGGCAAACGCAGGCTGCCATTGAAACCTATGCCAAGCTTGGTGCACTGCGAAAATCAGATGTTGCTGCCAGATATCAGGAAGCACGACTGCGGTTGCAAAGCAATGGGGACGCCGCCCAGGCCCGCGCAACAGCGGATGCCTTGGGCAAGGAGTTTGTGAACATCCCAGAACCATTCAAACTCAACGGCCTGGCCGATCTGCATGATGGCAACTATGCTGCCGCCATCACCGCCCTGCAACGCGCCCTGACCATTCGTCGGGAACTGGATACGCACTTTTATCTGGGCCTTGCTTTTCAAAAGCAAGGGACACTGGAGCAGGCCCTGAGTCATTTTCATACTGTCCTCGGCGCCACCCCGGACAATCAGTTTGTGCGTCAGCGGGTTGCCGCCATTTATCTGCAGCAGGGGCGAGTGGATGAGGCCTTGGGGGAATCCGACCGGCTCCTGTCCCACAATCCGGACAGCATGGCTGGCAAGCTTCTGCAAGGCGAGGCCTTTCTTGCCCGCAAAGAGTTTGACAAGAGCCTGGAAGTCTTCACGGAACTCAGCAGTGCGCATGCTGCGGATCCGCGGCTGCAAATCAAGCGCGGCCTGCTCCTGGCCGGCAAGGGCGAATTGGCTGAGGCAGAGGCGTGCTTCCGCCTGGCCATCGCAGCGGCGCCGTCGGATCTTGAACCCCGGGTGGTGCTCATGACGCTGCTGTTGCGGCAGGACCGCCTGGACGATGCCGCAACCCTGCTGGACGATCCGACCCTGGAAGGGCGTAACGCAGCCATGGCCAAGAATGCCCTGGCCAAGATCCGGCTGCGGCAAGGCAGGGAAGCGGATGCGGAAACGTTACTGCAGGAGGCCCGGCAGCTCGCTCCGGAACTGCCGCTTTCTTCCATCAATCTCGCCGCCATGCGCATGCGGAAAGGACAGGTGGCGGAAGCGTGTGCAGAGCTCGAAACCGGTCTGGCCCAGGCCCCCAAGGATCTTGACCTGATCATGCGCGCCGCCAGCTGCGCCCAGAGCCAGGGGCATCTCGAGGTTGTCCAGGGGCATTTGGCCAGGGCCATGGAGCTTGGTGCGCCCCAGGGATTTGCAGCAGCCGCCGCCCTGCATGCCCGCCAGGGTGATTTTAACGCCTCGGTGGCCCTGCTGGACACCTTCCTGGCCACACATCCAGACAACAAACCGCTGCTGGCCCAGAAAGCCCAGCTGCTGACCGCGGCCAAGAACAAGGAAAAGGCCCTGGATACCTTGCAGCGGCTCGAAGCCCTGGATCAGGAAGGCGGGGTCATGGAGCGCATCCGTCTGCTCATGGCCTTCAATGAGCCGCAGGCCGCCGAGCGGGAAGCCGAACGGCTCATCAGCTTTGCCCCAAATTCTGCCCGGCACTACTTCCCTCTGGTGCTTGTCAAAGAATCCCAAAAGGATCCGGCTGGCGCCGAAGCAATCCTGCAGCGGGCCCTGGCCGCAGAACCTGACAATCCGGATGCCCTGATGTCCCTGGGCAAGCTGCTCCATACCCAGGGCCGCTCGGAAGAAGCCTTGCAGGCCTTTGACCGGGTCATCAGCACCCAACCCGAACCCGTCCCGGCATTGGCCGCCAAGGGCGCAGTGCTGCAGGCGCTGGGCAGGGAGAAGGAAGCTGTGGAGATGTATGAACAAGCCCTGCAACTGCGCAACAACTACGGGCTGGTCCTCAATAATCTGGCCATGATCTACGCGGATCACCAGGACACCCTGGCCAAGGCCGAGCAACTGGCCATCTCTGCCTACAAGGCCGAAGGCAACAACCCAGCTGTGCTTGATACCCTGGCGTACATTCTCATCCTAAAAGGCAAGCAGGACGAGGCGCGGCAGCTTCTTTCCAAGGCGTTGGAACTCTATCCCAATGACGCCACCCTGAAAGCCCGCATGCAAAGCGTGGCCAGCGTCACCGCCCCTGCCCCCGTCCAGTAGGCGAATCGGACAAATCCAGGAGCTTCACCATGATGTTCGACACTGCCCAGACATTTGACGACAAGCCCTTTCTTGGCGAGTGGGCTTCGGAAATCCTCTTTGCCGCCATATCCCTGCTGACGGTCATGGCCTTTCAATCCTCCGGGCTCAGCCTTGCTGCCGTTGAGGAACTCCTGCACACCAACAAGCTGCTCCTGTACATCGCCATCACGGTGATGCCTTCGTTTCTGCTCAATCGCCTCATGGCCACGGTATTGCGGCCAGAACCCCTGACCTGCGTGCTGTTGAAGCCCCTGGCAGCCCTGGCTGTATCATTGATGTTGCTGGATGCAATGCAGCACGTGCATGCGCAAACACATGTCGAGTATCTTGAGCTTGTCCTGGCCATAGGCATGTTCACCATCCTGCGGCTGCTGTATGACCTGCGGGAAAAGCGGGCCATGCTGTTTCCGGCAGTGGCGGACAGAGTGATGCTCGTGGGTGATGGTTCCCTCATCACGCCAATCAAAACGTTGCTGCAGTCCCGCCCACACCAGTACCTGATTCTGGAAGACCCTGCCGCATCCAAGCAGGACGTGGACGCGCACTCTCCGCTGAACCCGGCAAAGCATTGCGAAAACCTGTTCGAACGCGCCAAGTCCCTCGGTGCCAATAAGATCGTCATTTCGTTCAAGGAACGCCGGGGGGCCTTCCCTCTGCGCGAAATGCTCAGCTGCAAACTCTGCGGCATCGAAGTGCTGGACGCCCCCAGCATGTATGAGCGGCTCACCCACAAGCTGGCCCTGGAAAACATTACGCCAAGCTGGTTTATCTTTTGCGATGGCTTCCGCGTCACCCCGCTGCTGCGTCTGGGCAAGCGGATGATGGACCTGATCTGCTCGGCAATCATTCTGCTGCTCTTCGCACCCCTCGCCCCCTTCGTCATTCTGGCCATCAAGCTGGACTCGCCAGGGCCGGTTTTCTTCCGCCAAATCCGCGTCGGACGTGGGGAACGGGACTTCAACATTTATAAATTCCGCACCATGTGCCAGAACGCCGAACGCAATGGCGCCGTATGGGCTTGCAAAAACGACGCGCGCGTGACTCGTGTGGGCAATTTTCTTCGCAAAACCCGCATTGACGAAATCCCGCAACTTATCAATGTGATCAAGGGAGACATGAGCTTCGTCGGCCCGCGCCCGGAAAGGCCGGAGTTCGTGTCCAACCTGAATGCAGTGGTTCCCTATTACTCGGAACGCCACTTCATCAAACCTGGCATCACCGGCTGGGCGCAGGTGTGCTACCCGTACGGTGCGTCGGTGGAAGACGCACTGGAAAAGCTCCGGTATGATTTGTACTACATCAAAAACATCTCGCTTATTTTCGATTTGCTGATTATATTCAAAACCATCTCAGTGGTGCTGCTGCGCAAGGGCAGCAGGTAAACGAAGGAGATGGGCGTGACCGCAGGTAAATTCGTTGCCGCATGGTGCATTGCAGTCGTCATGGTGCTGAGCTGCTCCGCTGCAGTGCAGGCCAAGGATTACATCATCGCCCCCGGCGACCAGCTTGCCATCGTCATCCCCGAGGAGCCTGACTTCTCGGGGACGGCAATTGTCCGGCCGGACGGCAAAATCACCTTGAGCTACATCGGCGAGGCAGAAGCCGCCGGCAAGACTCCTGAGCAGCTCTCTCAAGAACTCAAGGACCGACTGAAGCAGTATTTCACCGACCCGCAGGTCAAGGTTGCCGTTGCCGCCCCAACGAATGATGCCGTGTTTGTCATTGGCGGCGGCGTCAAATCGGCCTTGTTCGAAATCCGCACCCGCAGAACGCTGCTGGAGCTTCTGGCCGCCCTGGGCGACCTGAACACCGTGGATCTGGCCCAGGCCCGGCTGATCCGGGACAATAGGGAAATTGCCCGAGATTTCACCACGCTGTATGAGCAGGGCAATGCCAGCGCCAACCTGCCCCTGGCCGCGCATGATATCGTCTTTTTGCCCCCGGCCAAAGATGCCAACGTGTATGTGGTTGGCGCGGTGGAAAAGCCCGCAACCCTCACCTGGCATGGAGGCATGACCTTTCTGGATGCCGTGCTCGCCGTCGGCGGTTTCAACAAGTTCGCCAGCCCGGACTCCTCCAGGATTGTCCGCACCCGCGACGGCAAGCAGGAGACCATTCCGGTCAAAGGAGAGAAGCTGGTGGAAAAAGGCGACATGACGCAGAACATCCCCCTGATGCGGGGCGACATGATCATCGTGGAAGAAAGTTTCTTCTAGTGTTGCGTCCTTAAAATTCTTTCGTACTCAGGTCGCAACACCGGGCCGCCGAACAACGCGGATTTCGGCTGACGATCCTCCACGAAATCCGATGATCTTCGTATTACCTTATTCGTGGACATGACACGCGTCGTCGTTTCCGGAGCACTGTGATGGACATCAAGGAAATTCTCAAACGCCTGCTGGTGCTGGCTCGCACGCACAAGGTGTTTCTGGCTTGTTGCATCTGCCTCTTCACTACCATTGCCATTGGCTTTGCGTACATGAAGCCGGAGAAATTCCAGGTTTCCACCACAGTCTATCTTGAGCAAAGCGTGGTCACGGATTTGGTGAAAGGCATTGCCGTCACCCCCTCGGTGGATTCCAAGGCCAAAATGCTGGGTGTTTCCATGACCAGCCGGACCATGCTTTCCAAGGTGCTTTCCGAGCTGAACAAAGATGTGGGCATGAACGAACTGCAGAAGGATGCCTACCTCAAAGACCTCGTCACGCGTTTACGGCTCGATTCCCGCGAAAAAGACAGTGTGTACACCATCTCCTTTTTTGATGGCGATCCCATTTTCGCCCGCGATTTCACCAATGCCCTGGTCCGCAAATACATTGAAGAAAATATCACCAACAAACGGGATGACTCCCTGGAAGCCACCCGTTTTCTGGCTGAACAGATCGAGTACTTCAAAAAACGCATCGATCAGGCAGAGGCAAAAATCAACACCTTCAAGTCAGAGCAGGGCATGACCCTGGCAGTGGACGAGACCTTTCTGCGTGGGGAAATCTCCAACTCTGAAAAAAAGCTCGAAGATCTGACCATCCGTCGCCGGGAATTGGAATCCAAGAAACGCCTGTTCGGCCTTGAGGGCGAACCCACGGAAACCACTTCTCCTCTGGTGGCCCAGCTGCAGGCCCAGCTGGCCGCGCTGCGTCAGAAATACACGGACCAGCATCCCAAGGTGGCCAAGGCCCGCGCCGAACTGAACGCCGCCAGGCACCAGGCCGCCGGCCTGCCCGTGGACACCGGTTCCGGGCACATGACTCCTGAACTGTTGCAAATTGAAATTGACGCGTACAAGGAACTGGAAGCGCGGCAGGAAGAGTCCATTGAGCGCAACAAGAAGCTATTATCTGAGATTCCAAACACCAGAGCCACCCTGGCCGAACTGGAGCGCACCAAGGAAAACGAGTTGATCATCTACAATCAGCTTGTTTCCCGCTACGGGCAATCGGAGGTATCCAAACAGATGGAACTCCAGGACAAGTCTGTCACGTTCCGGGTGCTGGATCCTGCTGTCACCCCCTTTGCGCCCATGCCTCCCTCCAAGCGGCACATCGCCCTGCTGGGCCCCGTGGCAGGGTTGGTGATGGGGCTGGGGTTGCTGTTCCTGTTCGACATGTTGCGCAACAAGCTGAAATCCTCAGAGCAGATCAAAGCCATGGGCTTGCCTGTGCTGGCTGTGATTCCTGCCGTGGTGGATGAGCAACAGGAGCGGCGCCGTGCCCGCAGGGGGCGAATTGTCTTTGCCGTGGCCGCGCTGTATGTCGTGCTTTCGTTAACCGGCTATTACATTCTAGAACACTCATTGCCTATGAAACAGCTCCTGCTGTTGATCAAGGCATCCTAACCCCGCGCGAGCGTCATCCATGAGTCGAATCGCGGACGCCCTGGCAAAGGCCGAGGCCCGACGCAGCGAAGAAGCTGCTCCACCGTCCATCCCTCAACCTTCCTCCGGCCTCAATGCGGCAGCCCGGCAACAGTCCATGAGCCCGGGTTCCGTTCCCAACACTATCCGGGAACACATGGTGCTTGCAGGCAGCCTGCCCAACAGCTGCAGCAACGAGGAATACAAGAAAGCCATGGAAGTCGTGCTCAAGGCCACCGCTGCCAACCCGCGCGGCAGCATGGTCCTGGTCACTTCAGCCAGGCCACGGGAAGGGAAAAGCGTCACGTCCATCAATCTGGCCATCAATCTGGCCCGGCAATATGACCACACCGTGCTCCTGGTGGATTGCGATCTCCGCCGCCCGGTCTGCCATGAATACCTTGGCTTGGCTGCCACTGCCGGCCTTTCTGAGTGCTTGCAGGGCAAAGCGACCATTGCCGATTCACTGATCAAAACCGGTATCGGCAAGCTCACCTTGTTCCCGGCAGGCAATCCCGTGCATAATCCAGTGGAGCTGATCTCCTCACGCTACATGCGGGATCTCTTGCTGGAAATGAAAAACCGGTATGCAGACAGATACATCATTATGGACACTCCTCCCATCCTCTTGTATGCTGAAACACGATTTCTGTTGTCATTGAGTGACATCTCTCTTCTTGTGGTGCGGGAGGGAGAAACCTCATTACAGGAAGCGTCTGATGCAGCCAATCTGATGGGAGACAAGTTGCTTGGCGTTGTGTATAACGGTGCCGTAAATCCTCCCTTGAATGATGATTCTTATTACGGCCATTATGCCGCACAGAATGTCTGATTGGCATAGGTGTAGAAAGGGGGGGCAGTGTACGAATCGTTCTTCCAGCTTGCCGCAAGACCATTCGATCTGACGCCAAATCCCGGCTTTCTGTTTCTCAGCAAGCTGCACCAGCGTGCCCTCAATTACCTGAGTTACAGTCTCCGGGAGCATACCGGGTTCATGCTGCTGACGGGCGAGGTCGGAACCGGCAAGACCACGCTGCTCAGGGAAATTGAAAACAAGCATCTGGCCGAATTCTCCATCGCCAAAATCTACAATACCAAGGTAGACTCACTGCAACTTCTGCGCATGATCTGTGATGATTACGGCATTGCGCAGTATGAGGCAGACAAGCCGGATCTGTTGCAGGCACTGTACGCGCACTTTATTGAGTGCTTCGCCATGCGCCGGCCCTGTGTCCTGATTATTGACGAGGCCCAGAACCTGACTCCGGAGCTGCTGGAAGAGATTCGCCTGCTCTCCAATGTCGAAACCGACACGCACAAGCTCCTGCGCATCATCCTGGTGGGGCAGCCAGAACTTAACGCCCTGCTCGCCAGACCGGAGCTCCGCCAGCTTCGTCAGCGCATCCAGATCTCCTGCCACCTGCAACCGCTGCAGGCTGCAGAGCTGGAATCCTATGTGCTCAGGCGACTGGAAATGGCCGGCAATCGCAACGCCGCCCGGTTTGAACCCGGCCTGTTTCAGGCCGCCTTTCAATACACCCGCGGTGTTCCCCGGCTGATAAACATCCTGTTTGATTTTCTTTTTTTGGATGCCTACGCCTCAGACACGCGCTCCATCGGTCCGGCCGCCGTGCATGCAGTGGCCCAGGATTTGTCCTTTGAAGCCCAATACTGGAACACGCCGCCAGGCACCGCAGCAACCGCCCCGACAGCGCCGCACTCCAGCGCCGCCCCGGACGCAGAGGCCAGCCTGCCTGCTCCTGCCTCGCCTCATCAGGAGCAGGATTCGCAAACTCCCCCTCTACAACAACAGGCGCTTGGGAATGCGCTGGCCAGACTCACAACCCGGCTCGAAAGGCTGGAACACCTGCAGCAGGAAACCGCTTCCGCGCAGGCAGCCCTCCTGCCGCCCCCGGCACCTGCCATGCAAGAGGAACAGTGGAATGCCAGGCACCAGGAACTGCAACAGCAAGTGCGGGCACTGCAGCACTCTGTTGATCTCCTGCAGCAGGAACTGCACTTTTTCCGCAGCACCCTGTTTCCTGATCAGTCCCCCCGGCCATCAGGGCGGCCAGGTTTCTGGCGAAGGCTTCTGTGGGGCAAATCATGAGCATCCGTTGGCTCCATGTACTGCCCATTTTGCTTGCCCTGCTGGCACATCCGGAGTGCATCCGGCCGGCCATTGCAGAAACAACACGCAAGCTTGATGTCCAGCTCAAGGAAACATACACGGATAACGTCAATGACAACACCCGCCATGAGGCGGATTTTATCACGTCCCTCAATATCGATAGCAGCTTTTCCTTCATCGGCAGCAGGACCAGCTTTACCGCCACCAGCCACACTTCCGTGCTCGATTACGCCCTCGGCACACGCGACCGGGAATACCGCACGGACACGTTGCTGAATGGCGCACTGCAGCTGTTCCCTGAATTGCTGACGCTGCGGCTGTCCGATCAGTTCAAGTCCGTCTTCGCCGATCCCTCACAAGGCCAGACGTCAGAGTCGGATTCCGTCTCCTCCCAGGTCAACTCCAATCTCTTCACCGCTTCCCTGGCATTCACCCCATTCTCCCATTCCCGCACCACGCCAATCTTCCAATATTCCTACACAAACCAAATCTATGACGGCCAAGGGCTCATAAACAAGCAGGCACATTCCCTCCTGGCGGAAGTGACGCATGCGTGCACCCCCACCTTTGACCTGATTTTCGGGACCCTGAGCACGGTACAGCAGTCTGACAACAACGGCTTCCACCGCGTCAAGGGCTATGCCGGCTGGGCCTGGGCCATGTCCTCCACTTTGTCCCTGAACGCCAAGGCTGGCGGCATCTGGACAGAATATGACGAAAATGGTCAGCAATTACAGCCATATTGGGACGTCCGCCTGGAATACCTGCTCGGCCGAACCACCTTCACCCTCGGCTCCAACGCGGACTTTATCGAAAGCGCGTCCACAGCGCTTTCCAGTCTCAACACCAAGTCCTACTTGACCATTGCCAAAAATTGGGACCGCACCAAGCTCACCGGCCAGATCTCGTATGACACCTATGGGGGCGAGGACACAAAATCCTCCCAACTCTATGGCATCTCGCTTGGCCTCAACTACGACCTGACCGAACGCCTTGCCCTGGCCACTTCCGCACGGCTGCAGCACCGAGACAGCAGCGACTCAGACCGGCAAACAATCTACGGCAACCTTGGCCTTACCTATGCCCTGCCCCAGGACATGAAGCTGGGGGCCAATTACAAGCTGAAGTACAACACCGGCTCCGAAGACTCCGACCACTACGATACCAATACCTGGGAACTGCTTCTCTCCAAAACGTTCTGATCCCTTCCCTGCCGCGGGTTGCGGTGCCCCGCCCGTGCAGTTCTTCTTCCCCTCCATTCGCGTCTGAATGCGGGTCTTCCCCCCATTGCCTTATTTTTTGATCAGCGTATTTTACATTTCTCATACAACCAGACACTCCATACCTCAGTGGCATGAATCCCAGTTTCTGAAACCACCAGCAACATATTCAAAACAATGCGATTAGCGGGGGCATATGTCGCGGGTTTTGATTATTGACGACGACGCATTCCTCAGCGATCTCGTCGCCAGGCTGCTTTCTGATCATGACATGGCAGTCGACACAGCCCATTCATTGGCTGAAGGCTTGCGCATGGCTGCGGCAGCGGCATACGATCTGGTTTTTCTGGATGTAGTCCTGCCCGATGGGGATGGCCTTTCCGCATTGGATTCACTCCTTGCTTCCCCAGGCGAGCCGCATATCGTGGTGGTCACCGGTGCTGGCGATCCCGAGGATGTGGAGCGCGCCCTTTCCCACGGCGCCTGGGACTACATCCCCAAGCCGTTTTCCTCGCAAGAAGTTGTCCGCCTGAGCACCCAGGCGCTCACCCAGCGCACCAAGCAACGCCATTTGGTGGAAGACGGCCGCGGTAATGGCCGTCTTTCTATTATTGGCGAGAGCCCCAAACTCAAGATCTGCCTGTCCACCCTGGCCCGAATTGCCCCAACCCCCGCCGCCTGCCTGATCACCGGCGAAACCGGCACCGGCAAGGAGCTTTTTGCCCGCGCCCTGCACGAGTGCAGCAGCCGGGGGGACAGACATTTCGTGGTGGTTGATTGCACCAACATTCCAGAATCATTGGCTGAAAGTGTGCTCTTTGGGCACATGAAAGGCGCATTCACTGATGCGCGGGACAGTCGGGAAGGGCTGATCAAACAGGCGGACAAGGGCACCCTCTTTCTGGATGAAATCGGCGATCTGGATCTTTCCATCCAAAAATCCTTGCTACGCGTGCTGCAGGAAAAGCGCTTCCGCCCCATTGGCGCCAAAATGGAAATCCATAGCGATTTTAGGTTGATAGCTGCCACAAATCGCGATCTGCAGGCCATGGTGGAAGCAGGTGAATTCCGCCGCGACCTTTATTACCGGCTGAACACGGCCGTCATCGCCCTGCCCCCTTTGCGGGAGCGCGGTACCGATGTGTTGCATTTGGCCCGGCACACGGCCGACAAATCCTGCAAGGAACTTGGCCTGCCAGCCAAAACCTTCTCCCCGGCCTTCGAAGCCGCGCTTGTTGCCTACAGCTGGCCCGGGAATGTGCGGGAATTGGTCAATGCCATCACCAGCGCCCTCACACTCGCCACGGATGAAAGCCAGCTTGAGGTGTTTCACCTGCCGGTTTCCCTGCGCATCCAGCTCAAAAAGGATGCCTTGCACCGCACCTCGCAGGAAGGCGATGTTGAGGTGACACCGGCTACTCCCTTTGCCTGCCTGCTGGCGCCTCAGACAATCCCCACCTTCAAAGGGGGCCGGCAGCAAGTGGTGGACGCCTACGAAAAGCAATATTTCGAACGCCTGCTCCAGCACATTGGCGCAGATCTGGACAAAGCCTGCAAGGTTTCCGGCGTCTCCAGGGCGCGGCTGTATCAGCTGCTCAAAAAGCATAACCTTACCCTCCGCAGTGGCCTGGAAGAACAGGCCCGCGCGCACTGTTCCCTGCTGCCATAGCGGAACAAAAGGGCTGCACGTTTTCTCATGGACTGGTCATGACCGACGCTGCAGACGCCCCGCGTTCACAGCAGGGAAAGCTGGCGCAGGAAAACGCCTTGCTGCGGCAACTGCTGCAAAGCTGCCGCGCCACCCAGCGGCTGCAGGCCCTGCACCTCAGCAACCAACACGCCCTGTTGCAACAGCTGGCTTCCGAGCTGGATGTGCTGGCAGCGCCAGATGCTGCTGATACTCCCGGGCTTTCGTTCGGAGATGCCCGCAGGATTCTGGAATCCTTGCAGTCTCTCACCCAGGAAATGCAGCAGGATACCGAACGGCTGCGCCTGCCGGAAATGCATCTCCCGCCCCCGGCGCCCCCGCCTTCCACTCCCTCAACGCCCACCCCTCAGGATTCGCCGGGTGATTTGCCGGGTGATTTGGAGGTCCGCCACTTAATCCTCGTCAACAATGCCCTGTGCATTGAAGCCTGTTCCCTCAGCTGGGCGGACTCGCTCCAGACCCCGCCTGCGCCGCTGCTCGGCAGCCCCCTGCAGCAACACCTTCCTGCCGCAAGCTTCAAACAGTTGCACGGCGCCATTACACGCTGCCTGCGTTCCGAACAGCCGGAATATGTCATCCTGCCTGCGGCCGGCGGCGCCACCCAGTGGAATGTGCTCCCGCTGCTCCCCACCACCGACCAGGTGGAGACGGCTGCGCTTCTGGCCCTGGCGCCCCTCGGCCCCGGCCCGGCAGCACAATGGGAGCAGGACGCGCGCGGCCAGTTCGAGGCCATTTTCGAGCATGCTGCGGAGCCGGTCATCATCCATGACCTGGATGGGGACATCCTGCGCATGAATCAGGCGGCCTCAAGAATTCTGGGCGTGCCCAGACAGCAGGCAGGGGAACTGTCCATGGGCCAGTTCCTGGCTCAGGATATGGCAATCTACCTGGCCGCAGTTGCCACCACGGAAGCCTTTCAGAGTCTGGACACGGAATTCCGGGTCCAGGACGGCCGCACCCTGCCCATGGGGTTGCGCGTCAGCCGGCTGTGCATCAACAACACCCCGGCCGTATTATGCATCGGGCGCGATGACAGTGAGCTGCGGCGGCTGGAGTCCTATCTGGACGAAGCCCGGCAGGCCATGGAACTCAGCATCCGGATGAAGAATGAGTTTCTGACCAACATCAGTCATGAACTGCGCACGCCCCTCAGCGCCATCGTCGGGTTTGCCGATCTGCTGGGCAAGGGCTCCCTCAATGCCTCCCAGCGCCTGCACGTCAACCTGCTCCTCTCCGCCGCAGCCATGCTGGATAATCTCATCAAGGATCTGCTGGATATTTCCAAGCTGGAAGCGGGCATGCTTGGCATCGAGCAGGAACCGTTCAGCCTGGCCGCGCTCCTCAGCGAAATCAAGGAGACGTTCATCCTCAAGGCAGCACAAAAGCAGATCGGCTTTCATTTCACCATTGACGCCTCGCTCCCGGACTGCCTCCTCGGCGCACCCTTGCGGTTGCGCCAAATCCTGTTCAATCTGGTCAGCAATGCCATCAAATTCACCAACCACGGTGCCGTGGGCATTGAGGTGAACGCGGACGAGGTGGAGGAGATCTTCTCCGAAGACGTGGCCGGCGCTGAGACGACAGAACCGCGACAGCTCTGGGTGCATTTTGCCGTAACCGACAGCGGCATCGGCATCCACGAGCGCGACGTGCACCGCATCTTCCAGCGTTTTGTCCAGGTGGAAGGCGCGGAAAACCGCAGGTATGAAGGCACCGGGCTGGGGCTGACCATCAGCAAGAATCTTGTGGAACTCATGGGCGGAAGCATCTGGGTCAAGAGCACGCCCGGCCGGGGCAGTGTCTTCCACTTCACCATCCCCCTGCGGCGTGCCCGCTGGCCGGAACCATTGCCCGCGTCCGATGTGCCAGAATATCCCCCCCCCATTGCGCCCATGGTCATCCTGCTGGTGGAGGATAATGATTTCAACCGGGACATGATCGTGGCCATGACCGAGCTTGAAGGCCATGTGGTGCGCTGCGCCAGAGACGGGCTTGAGGCGCTGGAGCTTCTCTCGGCCTTTCTCCCGGATCTGGTGCTGATGGATCTGCAAATGCCGCGCTGCGATGGCTTCGAAGCCACCCGCCGCATCCGGGCGCATGCCAATCCCCGCATTGCCAGCCTGCCCATCATCGCCCTGAGCGCCCATGGACAGGAAGATGTGCCTGCCAAATGCGAAGCCCTCGGCATGATGGGATTTTTGGCAAAACCGTTTCGATTGCAGGAGCTGCACACCATTTTGCGCAGCAGTCAGGCCCAGGGCCTTTTCTCCCAGAGCCCGCAGTCCACCCCTTCGGCCGCCTCCAGTCCCGAAGCATCACCTCGCCCCACCGACCAGGCAGCCCCGGCGGATATTCCCGAGCCGTCCCCCGCGCCAGCCCTTGCGCTGCCCAGGTTCGACATGGAGTTGCTTCGGGCCAATCTGGGCAACCAGGCAGAGTTCCTGCAATACGCCTGCTCCCGCTTTCTGGACCACGCGCGCGCATTGCATGCCGGCCTGGACGCCGCCCTCGACACGCAGGACCGGACAACCCTGGCCAGGCTGGGGCATACTATCAAGTCCGTGGCCGGCACGGTCGGCGGGGTTCGGGGCAGCCAGCTGGGCCGGACCCTGGAAACCCTGGCCAAGGGACAGGCTTCCTGGGAGGCTGTGTCCCTGGCCGCCACAGCCCTGCAAGACGAACTGGAAGCCTTGCGCCAGGAAATCCACACCGTGCAGCAGACCCTGAGCAATCAGCCAGACGCGTCCTGACCACGCCCCGGCCTGACTGATCCACTCTGACACTTTCTTCCTCAGCCGAGAGCTGCACAGTGTTGCGGCACTCAAAACGACACGCGCCCTGCCGGTTTGCCGGCAGGGCGCGTGGTGATTGGTCGGAAGCGTCTGGAGGCCGTCTGAAAAGTCTTCCGTCTCTTTCAGCCTGCGTCTGCGTTACGCGGCCTGATTGCGGCGGCGGCGGCGGGCGGCGAAGAGGGCCAGCATGCCGCTGCCAAGCAGGGCCAGGGTGCCGGGCTCAGGCGTGGCCAGAAGCTGCGGGTCGCGGCTAAGGTAGGGGAACAATTCGGAAAGCACATTCGTTTCTCCGTTGGGATTACCTTTGTACTTGTCCGAAAGGAACAGAGCCGTGTACCCCACCATCTCATGCAGGGTCCCCACGGTATCGTAAGGGCTGTCCAGCAAGGTGAAGAAATCGGGGTCGACCGTGGAGCCGAGGTACGAGGTAATGCTCAGACCGTAGTAAGAAAGGAAGCCGTTTGTCGTGGCATCAATAGTCCCTGTACCATACCAGTAGTCGTCCCCCAGCATGGAGTAGGTGAGAAAATGGGTGCCATCCGTAAAGGCTTCCATGGCGCCAGCCTGACCAGAGAAAGGCTTGCTCAAGGAGCTTCCGTCAAACAGTATCATGACATCATTGTTGCCAGTAGCGCCATCAGAGAAGAACAGGTCTGCCAGCACAGCTGAAATCCCAGTAGCAATGGTGTCAAGCCCGATCAAAGACGAAGCATCACTCACTGCACCGTACACAACCTCGCCGGAATCCTTAATTTCCGTAACTTCCAGCAAAAATGCTCCAGAAATTTGTCCGGAAATGGAGCTCCCGACAGAATCCATATTCAGCAGGCCGTACACAATGTCACCGACTGCATACTGCCCTGTTGCTGTAGTGTCGGTCCGGTAGACCTGTTCCCAGTTGAAAAAGTACAGTGAGACACTGTCATTCCCCGGCAGAGAGGCCGCGGCGAAGGCCTGGCCGGCTGTCAGGGAGATCAGCAGAAGTGCCGTCAGGAAGCTTGTGGTAAGGCGGGACATATCGACCTCCAGCATTGAGTTCAAGAAGATGCCTCTTCTTAAGCAAAAGCGGGGCCAAAAATTATTTTCTTTTATCTCAAGAGTTAACCTGCAAAAAAACAACCTGAGTCCCTGAAAAACTGGAAACCTTTCCAACAAATTGTCGATGGATTTTACAGTCCCGCCCAACTCCAGGCGACAGGGTCACGCGGGGCGGGAGAGCAGCACGCGCTCTTCTTCGTAGTCCGCAAACTCAAGGGCTGTCTTGCGGAAGTCGTCCTGAATGGCCAGGAAGGCATCCACCAAGTCGGGATCGAAATGAGTGGCGCGGCCTTCCTGAATGATGTCAATGGCCTGGGCGTGCGGAAAGGGTGGCTTGTACACCCGGCGGCTGATGAGGGCATCGTATACGTCCGCCACGGCCATGAGACGGGCGGAAAGGGGGATGGCTTCTCCGGCCAAGCCCTCGGGGTAGCCGCTGCCGTCCCACTTTTCGTGGTGTCCATAGGCGATTTCCTTGGCGCATTGCAAAAACGAGTTCCCGCCCAGGCGGTCTTCGGCCTTGGCCAGGGTATCGCGGCCGTACCGGGTATGCAGTTTCATCGTGGTCATTTCCTCGGGAGTAAGCTTGCCGGGCTTGAGCAGAATGGCATCCGGCACGCCGACTTTCCCCACATCGTGCAGCGGGGCGGAAATGTACATGAGGTGGATGATGTCCTTGTTCAAAGCCGGGCCAAAGCGGGGATGATTCTCCACGGCCTCGGCCAGCAGGCGGACGTAGTTTTGCGTGCGCTTGATGTGCCCGCCGGTTTCCGGGTCCCGACATTCGGCCAGGGTGGCCAGACTTTCGATGGTCACTTCCTTGGTCAGGGCCAGTTCCCGGGTGCGCTCCTCCACCAGCTCTTCCAGGTGGTCCCGGTGGCGCTTGAGTTCGAGCTGGTTGTGAACCCTGGCTTTGACGAGCCCGGGGCGAAAGGGTTTGGTGATATAATCCACCGCGCCAAGGGCCAG
The DNA here is from genome assembly GCF_054653055.1 of Megalodesulfovibrio paquesii. NCBI lineage: Bacteria > Pseudomonadati > Thermodesulfobacteriota > Desulfovibrionia > Desulfovibrionales > Desulfovibrionaceae > Megalodesulfovibrio > Megalodesulfovibrio paquesii. Next base: position 99,345 of record NZ_BAAIGQ010000001.1, read on the forward strand.
GCCTTTGGCTTCATCCTCCTCTTCGCTCAGGGCAGTGATGAAGAGCACGGGAATGGCCTTGGTGCGGGCATCCTGCTTCAGGCGGGCGCATACCTCGTAGCCGTCCATGCCGGGCATCATCACATCAAGCAGGACGAGATCCGGCCGAGGCTCGGCCAGGGCCAGGGTCAGGGCTTTTTCCCCATTTTTGGCGGCCACGATGGCGTAATCGTCCTTCAGGGTTTCCATGAGTACCTGGATGTTCTCGACCGTGTCATCCACAATAAGAATTTTGTGTCGGATCATGGCATTCCCCGGTGCTGGCCGCCCGCTTAGTGCGGTTGCAGCATTTCTTTGAGTGTGTTGACGGCAGCCGCGGCTTCGTCGGATTCAAATTCATCCAGGGCGCGCCACATGCGGCGCAGGGCATCCTGCACCTCGCTACCCGCTTCTGCCAGCAGAGGTCGCAAGGCCTCCCCTGCCGCCACAGCCTGAGGGAGATTGGTGTCCAGGGTGGAGGCCACCTCATCCAGGAGGCGCAGGGCTTCGGTCGCGTCAAACGCCACAGCAGCCGGCCCCTGACCAGTCTCCTCGTCGAGGACCAGTTGTCCCAACGAGTCAAGGACCACGCCCAGGGCTGCATCCAGGGCTTCAATTAATGGTTCGGCGTCCGCCGCCAGCCCAGGAGCGGCTTCTCGCTTCAGGGTACGCTCCAGGGCACTGGCGGCCCGGGAAAGCTCCTCGGCCCCGAGGTTGCCAGCCACGCTTTTGAGGGTGTGGGCTGCGCGGGCGGCATCGCCGGTGTTGCCAGCCTGCAGGAGGCTGCGGATTTCTTGCGGGGCGGACGGGTATTTTTCGCGGAACTGACGCAGCAGTTTGCGATACAGCGTCCGATTGCCTGAAGCCTTGGCCAGCCCGGAGCGAATGTTCAACCCCGGCGTACCGTCAAGGGGCAGGCCATCGTCCTGCAAGGCCTGATCGCGCAGGGTGGAGGCCGGGGTGTAGCCGCTGGGGAAGGCACGTTCCCCCGGTGGAATCCAGCGCAGCAAGGTCTGCAACAACTCATCCGGGTTGATGGGTTTGGTGATGTGGTCGTTCATGCCGGCTTCCAGGCTTTTTTCCTTGTCGCCGGCCATGGCGTGCGCGGTCATGGCCACGATGGGTGTGGTCACGCCCAGTTCCCGCAAGCGACGGGTTGCGGAAAGACCATCCATTTCAGGCATTTGAATATCCATGAGTACCAGATCGAACGCGCCGGCCTGCATGGCCTGCACGGCCTGCAGTCCATCTGCCGCCACCACGGCCACCATGCCGGCCTGCTCCAGCATTTCCACGGCAATTTGCTGATTGATTTCATTATCTTCCGCAAGCAGTACCCGCGCACCGCGGATGGTGGCCAGCTTGTCCAGGCCATCCATGTCCTTGACCTGCGCGAGTGGCGAGGCGCCGGAGCGTGCCGCGGGCTCCCCTTCCGGCGTACGCCCGAAGACTTCCATGATGGTATCGAACAGCAGGGAGGGTTTGACCGGCTTGATGAGAAAAGCGTCCACATGAGCCTGTTCCGCCTGGGTGCGGACTTCCTCCCGCCCATAGGCCGTGACCATCAGTATTTTGGGCATGGTTTCCAGCCGGGGATTCTCCGACAGCCGTCTGGCCGTTTCCACGCCGTCCAGGCCGGGCATTTTCCAATCCAGGAGCACCAGATCAAAGGGCGCGCCAGCTGCCGCGGCTTCATCGAGCAAGGCCAACCCGGCAATGCCATCGGCAGCCGTGCTGACGACAAAGGTCATGCTCTCCAGAGTCTGGGTCATGATCTCGCGGGCGGCGGGGTTGTCGTCCACCACCAGGGCTCTGAGGCCGCGAAGATCCACCGCAGGCATCAGGTTTTTGCGCAAGGCGGCCTCGGCCAGTCCAAACCGGGCCGTAAACAGGAAGGAGCTGCCCTGCCCTGGCGTGCTTTCCACCCAGATGCGGCCTCCCATCATCTCCACCAGCCGCTTGCAGATGGCCAGGCCCAGGCCGGTGCCGCCGTATTTGCGGGTGGTGGAGCCATCGGCCTGGGAGAAGGACTGGAAGAGCCGGCCTTGCTGTTCGGGGGTGAGGCCAATGCCGGTATCGGAGACGGCAAAGCGCAACATCACGCTGCCCTCGCCCTCTTCTTCCACGTCAACGGTCACGACCACTTCACCTGCCTCGGTGAATTTGATGGCGTTATTGGTCAGATTGATGAGCACCTGTCCCAGGCGCAGGGGGTCGCCGATGAGGGCGGCAGGCGCTTCCGGCTGGCGTTTGAAGAGGAGTTCCAGATTCTTTTCCTCGGCCTTGATGGAAACCACGGTGCCGAGGTTGTCCAGCACCTCATCCAGCTGAAAGGGGACGCGCTCCAGATCCATCTTGCCGGCTTCGATTTTGGAGAAGTCCAGAATATCGTTGATGATGCCCAGCAGATTGAGGGCCGCCGTGCGGATTTTGGAGACGTAATCGTGCTGTTTTGGGGAAAGATCCGTATGCAGGGCCAGGTGGCTCATGCCAATGATGGCGTTCATGGGGGTGCGGATCTCGTGGCTCATGCGGGCCAGAAAATCGCTCTTGGCCCGGGTGGCTTCCTCGGCTTGCTCCTGGGCTTCCTTGAGCTCGGAAATGTCCACGATGACGCCGATAATGCCGCCGCGCCGGCCATCGGACAGATCAAAACTGGCCACCCAATACAAGGTATGGTGTGGCAGGCCGTCGGCATACACCAGGGGAAACTCATGATGCCGGACGCCGCCATCAATGATGAGCCGGGTGTCTTCCGCATGGTAGTTCTGGCGGTCCTGCATGGGCAGGTATTCCAGATCCAGCACGGTCTTGCCGAGCATGAATTCCCTGGTGACGCCAAAGGCGTCCTCATAGGCCTTGTTGCAGCCGATGAAGCGCGCTTCCGTATCCTTGATGAAAATGGGATTGGGGATGGTATCTATAAGGGCCACCTGGAACATGAGCTGATCCTGAATGGCCTGCTCCGTGGCTTTGCGCTTGGAGATGTCGTCGATTACCCAGATCACGCCCTTGTCCAGGTCCGAAGGACACACCGTGTCCAGGGCCTTGCAGGAGAGGGAACACCAGACGAGGGAGCCATCCTTGCGCAGGAGCTGATACTCGGTCTGCACCAGCTTACCATGCCCCAGTTCGGAACAACAGTGGGCGATGAAGGCTGGGTAACGCGCCATGTCCGGATGCAGATCCTTCATGGTCAGGCCCACGAGATCCTTGGGAGAATCGTACCCCAGAATCTCCGCCAGCCTGGAGTTGCAGCGGTACACGACCTCCCCGCCCCGCAGGTACAGGATGCCCACCTGGGCATTATCAAAAATCTGCTGCAGTTCCTCCCGCACCACGCGGACAATTTCCTCCACGCGTTTGCGCTCGGCAATCTCCGCGGCCAGCTTGCGGTTCCACCATAGTGTACCGCCAAGGATGAACAGGGCCACCCCGGCCACGTACAACCCCACCCGCCAGACCGCGCCCCAGTCCACCTCGGACTGGATGTGCACATTGACCCAGCGATCATAGAACGACTGGCGCGTCTGCCGGGGAATGGCCGAAAGCACTTTGTCCAGAATGGTCACCAGCTCCGGCCAGTCCTTGCGCACGCCAAAGGAGAGCTCGAACCGTTCCGGCGTGGTGGCCGCAACTTTCAGGCCGGATAGATTATTGGAACGAATGGTGTAGGTGACCGAGCCCAGATTATCGAACGCCGCGTCCACCTCCCCCGCCGCCACAGCCTGCAGGCAGAGGGCTAGTGTCTTGTACGGCTGCACGGCAATGGCCGGATAACTCGTCTCCAGCAGCTCATGCGTGGCGTAACCTTCCACCACCGCCACCCGCCGGCCGGCCAGATCCTCCAGCCCGGCGATGAAGGGCGCCTGCTCCTTGGTGACCAGAATCATGGGCATGCTCAGGTACGGCTGGGTAAATCGCAGGAATTGCTCACGCTGGGGGGTGCGGGTCAGCCCGGGGAGCACGTCCAGCTCTCCATCCCTGGCCTTGCGGATCACCTCCGTCCAGCTCAGGCCCGGCTCTGGCGCCATGGTCGCATTCAGCCTTTCGCTCACCCAGTGCACGTATTCCGAGACCACCCCCATGTACTCGCCCGTGGCGCCCAGGGCCTCGAACGGCAACCAGGCCGGGTCCACGCCCAGGCGTATCTGCGGGTGCTCGGCCAGCCAGCTGCGTTCCATCTCGGTGAGGCGGAATTCTTCCTGATAGTCCCCCTCCTTGCCCGTATAGAGATCCTGAATATGGCGGATTTCCTGATCCGGAATGGATTCCAGCCCCTTTTGCAGGATATCCCGCAGCAGGGGCAACTCCTTGCGCACGCCAAAGGCCAGCTGCAACGGTGTCTGATCCAGATACCCGGCGAGTTTCACCCCCCGAATCATGTATCGATCAATCAGATACGCCGCCACGGCGTGCGGACCAAGATAGGCATCGGCCTTGCCGATGGCCACGGCCTTGATGGCTTCCAGCGAGGACGGCACCACCTGCTGCACAATATCAGGATGCTCCCTGGTCAGCACCTCTGCCATGAAATATCCTTCTTCCACGGCCACTTTCTTGCCTTTGAGGTCGGCCAGACCGTGCACCCGCGCATTGGCCTCCGGCACCCAGATCCCGATCAGCGAGGAGAGGTATGGAGTGCTGAACAAAAACTGCGCCTCGCGCTCGGGCGTCGGGCTCATGCCGGGCACAACATCCACTTCCCCCTGTTCAAGCTTCTGCTGCAGCACAGGCCAGCTTTCCACGGTGAATTCCGCATTAAGCCCCAGACGCCGGGCCACCAGCCGGAACACGTCCGCGGAAATGCCCGCATACCGTCCGGAAGGATCCTGATACTCAAACGGCGGCCAATCCTTGGTGGCAGCCACACGCAGCACGGGATTGGCAGCAATGAACGTCCGCTCCTCCGCCGTGAGCCGTACCTGGGGGCCGTCCCCGGGTTCGCCGGCCCAGCGCTGGAGCACACCGGCCATGTCTGCCGGGCTCAGGGAGGCCAGGGTCTTGTCCAGAATGGCCGCCAGTTCCGGCCAGTCCTTGCGCACGCCAATGGCCAGGACGGAACCGGGGTGATCCACCCGGCCCATGGACTTGAGATTCGTCAACAACTGTTGTGTGATAAGATACGTGGCCACGGCGCGGTTGCCCACATAGGCATCGGCTTCGCCGCGGGAAACCGCCGCAAGACAGGCGGCCGTATCCGGCAATTCCATCACCTTCACGTCCGGATAGTTATTTCTGAAATAGGCCACGCTGAAAAATCCGCGCTCCAAGGCTACAACCTTTCCGCGCAGACTTTCCTCGGACGTGAAGATCGGCCCCCCCTCCCGGCCAACGATGACATGCGGGATGACCAGATATGGTGCCGTGAAGTGCACGTATTCCATGCGGTCCGGCTTGGGGGTGACGTCCATGAGCACGTCGAGGGTCTTGTCCCCCACCCGTTCCAGATTCTCCTTGAACGGGCCGGCCTCAATATGCACGGTGAGCCCCGCCCGGGAGGCCAGGAGCTTCATGATATCCACGCCCACGCCCGCGGGTTCGCCACTGGGTCCCATGAAATCCAGCGGAGGCCAAGCGTCCATCACGGCCACCCGTATGCCTGGATGCGCGTCAATCCAGGCCCGCTCCGCCTCCGAGAGGGCCACCGCCGCCTGTGGCGCTGTCCCGGCAAGGGCATCCCGTGCCGGCAGCAGCTGGGAGGCAAAGAACCTGTCCTCGCGATTGAACAGCCAGGCCTGCTCCGCGGCGGCCAGGCGTTCCACGGGGATGGCGGCCAGACCGGCGTTGATTTCCTTGAGCAGGGAATCCTGCTCCCGTAACACCGCGGCCTTGAGCACATTCGTGAACAGCGCTTCGGTGGAATGCGCCACTGCCCCTTGCACCCCAAGGCGGGAGAGCTCCTGCTCAACAGGGGCGGATTCTCCCAGCAGGGCGTCGGCCTCCCCGGAGAGCAAGGCCCGCACCACGCCCTTGAGCGCCGGTCTGGAAACTACCGTTATGCCCGGATACTCTTCCCGCAGATGCCGTTCGTGGTACGTACCGGCCATCACGGCCACGCGCTTGCCCTGTAATTGCGCAAGATCCTTCGGTGTTTCACTGCCTGACCGGACAAAGAGCCCCGTGCGCACCAGCCCGAGAGGACTGGAAAAGGCCATCCACTGCGCCCGCTCCTGATTCTCAAAGACGCCGGAGTGCACATCCACACTGCCATTGCGCAGCTTGAGAAGCCCCTGTTCCCAGGAACCCGGCACAAAAACGATGGGGCGGTTGGAATATTCGGACCACAGATTCCACAAATCCACGAGCAGTCCATACGGCTGCCCTTCGGGACCGATGACCGTGAAGGGCGAATAGTCCGCCTCAATGGCCACGCGCAGAGGGAGCGCAGGGCCGGTGGCGTTGCCGTCGGAAACATCCTGCTGCGCAAGGGCAGGCAACGGGTACAGCCAGAAACAAAGCACCGCCCACAGGCACGCCGGCAGCAATCGGGAGAATCTCCGCACCATTCCACACCCTCTTTCCAGGCTGGTTGCTTCGCGATTCCATCGATATAGGTAAAATATCACAGGGGCGCAAAGGCAGCCACATAAACTTACGCATGGTTGCAGGGATGTTGAGGGTGCAGTTCTCCCCGGAGCTGCCAAAAAACGCAGCCACCCAGCGCGCCGTCTGTGTTTCACCTCCTGAGTGCTTTGCGCCCGGCGCGGTCCTGTGGTAGAGATGCGGCCACCTTATCGAACAGCCAACACCCTTTCCGCCCCTGCGTATCCAGCCGGGAAAGCGAGATGCCCATGCTCACCACCACCTTGTTTCCAGGACGGTATATCCAGGGCGCAGGCGCCCTCTCTCGTCTGGCTCCGGAACTGGGCCGACTGGGCGGCCGGCATTTCATCCTCAGTTCACCACATCCGCTGGCCAATCTGCTGCCCACCCTCCTGCCCCGGCTGGAGCAGGACGGGGAATTGCGGGTGGAGCGCTTCAACCGGGAATGCACGGATGCGGAAATCCAGCGGCTGCTCGGTCTGGTACGGGACTTCAGGGCCGACACCGTGACTGCAATCGGCGGCGGCAAGACCCTGGACGCCGCCAAGGCCGTGGCCGTGCAGGCTGGCCTGCCCGTGGCCATCGTGCCCACCATCGCCTCCACAGACGCCCCCTGCAGCTCCATCTGCGTGGTGTACACCGCTGCCGGCGTGTTTGAACGGGCAGACATCCTGCCCCGCAACCCGGATCTGGTGCTGGTGGACACGGCGGTGATCGCCAAGGCTCCGGCGCGGTTCCTCGTTTCCGGCATGGGTGACGCCCTGGCCACCTGGTTCGAGGCCGATTCCTGCCGCCAGGGCCGCGGTCGCAATATTGCCGGGGATTCCAGCTCCATGACCGGTCTGGCCCTGGCCCGGCTCTGCTACGAGACCGTGCGGGACTGGGGCTTGGCCGCGCGTACGGCCTGTGAGGCCGGCGTGGTCACCCCGGCCCTGGAACGCATCGTGGAGGCGAACACCCTGCTCAGCGGCCTGGGCTTTGAAAGCGGCGGCCTGGGCGCGGCCCACTCCATCCACAACGGCCTCACCGTCCTGCCTGCGGTACACCGCCTGTATCATGGGGAAAAGGTCGCTTTTGGCGTGCTGGCCTCGCTGGTGCTCACGGACCGGCCCCTGGCCCTGGTGGACGAGGTCTACACCCTGTGCGAATCCCTGGGCCTGCCCACCACCTTTGCCGACCTTGGTCTGACCGGCCCCGGCACCACCGGCATCACCGACGACGCCCTCCTGGAAGTGGCCACCAAAACCTGCGCGCCGGACGAAAGCATCCACAACGAACCCTTCGCCCCCACCCCATCCCTGATCCTGGCCGCGCTCAAGGCTGCGGACGCAGAGGGCCGGCGGCGGAAGCGGTGAGGAGGATCAACTCAAAGCCAGTCGGTCATCAAGGAGGCCGCCTCACCTGTAGCGCGAACATATCATAAGCATTACCACTATATTATTTTCTATATTAGAATTCAACATGAATATTTTTAGTCAACTGACTCAATTTTCTGATCATATTGCTTCTCCCACTCCAAGCCCTCCTCCCCCCTTGCCCTCCGTCCCGGTCCCTTGTAGCCTCCGCCATCCCGGGGCACGTTTCTTGTGCCCACCACATCCAATCCGGAGGTCGTAATGACCAGTATCGGCACGCCCCTGACGTCGTCTGCCACCAGAATTCTGCTCCTGGGCGCCGGGGAGCTGGGCAAGGAAGTGGCCATTGAGGCCCAGCGGCTGGGCGTCGAGGTCATTGCCGTGGATCGCTACCCCAACGCCCCGGCCATGCAGGTGGCCCATCGCTCCCACGTCATCAGCATGCTGGACGCCGCCGCCCTGCGGGCCATCATTACGGCCGAAAAACCGGACTACGTGGTGCCGGAAATCGAGGCCATCGCCACGGAAGAGCTGCTGGCCCTGGAGCAGGAGGGCGTCACCGTCATCCCCACGGCCCGCGCCGCCCGCCTGACCATGGACCGCGAAGGCATCCGCCGGCTGGCTGCCGAGGAACTGGGCCTGACCACCTCCCCCTATCGCTTTGCTGATACCAAGGCCGAATTCCAGGAGGCCTGCCGCGCCGTGGGCTTCCCCTGCGTGGTCAAGCCGGTCATGTCCTCCTCGGGCAAGGGCCAGAGCGTGGCCCGCAGCGAGGCCGAGGCCGAAGCCTCCTGGGACTACGCCCAGACCGCCGGCCGGGCTGGTGCGGGGCGGGTCATTGTGGAAGGATTTGTGGATTTCGACTATGAAATCACCCTGCTCACCGTGCGGCATGCCGGTGGTACCAGCTTTTGCGCCCCCATCGGGCACCGGCAGGAAAAGGGAGACTACCGCGAATCCTGGCAGCCCCACCCCATGTCCCCGGTCGCCCTGGCCGAGGCCCGGCGCATGGCCGAGGCCATCACCGCGGCCCTGGGCGGACGCGGGTTGTTCGGCGTGGAACTGTTCATCAAAGGCGATGCAGTCATCTTTTCGGAGGTCTCCCCCCGCCCGCACGACACGGGAATGGTGACGTTGATCTCCCAGGATCTTTCCGAATTCGCCCTGCACATCCGAGCCATCCTCGGCCTGCCTGTGCCGACCATCCGCCAGTACGGCCCCGCTGCCTCGCGCGTCATCCTGGCCGAGGGCGACTCCACGGCTCCACGCTACGAAATCGCCCCCGAGGCCCTGACCGAACCGGACACCGCCCTGCGCCTCTTCGGCAAGCCCGAAGTCCACGGCCTCCGGCGCATGGGCGTGGCCCTGGCTTTGGGCAAGGACATTGAGGACGCCAAGGCCAAGGCCATCCACACTGCATCGCAAGTGCGCGTCATTTTGTAGAAAAACTGGTACTCGTCGCCACCTTGTCCTGGGAGCCTGCGCCCTGCAGGCTCCCTGCCGTGAAACACTCCCCGGAGACTGTTCCGAATCCGGAGCCAGTATGGATGTACCATACCATCATCATATAATTTATATTGCCTCCCTCGTCGGCGGCGTGGCCTTTGCCCTGTCCGGCGTGTTGATCGGCGTTCGCAAGCAGCTTGATTTGATGGGCTTGTTCATTCTGGCTTTCATCACGGCCAATGGCGGCGGCGTGGTCCGGGACGTGCTCCTTTCCCGCCCCCTGGCCTTGATACGCGATGCGGAACCGTTCCTCATCGCTGGAAGCGCTCTGCTTTTTGCTGCCGTCTTCCGGGTGTACAAGGTACAGTGCTTTGAAAACCGTTGGTATTTCATCGTCTGTGACAGTATCGGTCTCGTGGCCTTTGCCTTGACAGGCGCCCTGATTGGACTGGAAGTGCACACCCATTGCTTCGGCGTGCTCACCCTTTCCCTGCTGACTGCAGTGGGCGGCAGCGTCATCCGCGACATCCTGGTCAAGGAGATGCCTGCCGTCTTGCATAGCGGATTTTACGGCACCGTGGCACTGCTGCAGGGACTGGCCATCTATGGGTTGCATCGCGCCAGCCTGATGACTTCAGCCTCGTTGCTGTGCGTTTCCGCCGCAGCGCTGGCCCTGAGACTGATCGCCTGGCGACGGAACTGGCAAATCCCCAAGCTGTGCTGACCAGCGCGACGCGGCATCACACGCATCCCACTTTGCGCCGGGCGACACATTCTCACAACAACACTTGCAGCCACCCCGCGATACTGATAATGAACTTCAAAATCTTTACGCAGGGTCTGCATCATGTCCTTACAGCTATTTATCAGGACGTCTTTTTCTTGTTCCTGCGCCGCATCAGCGCCAGTACGCCCCCACCCAGGACCAGCACCCCGCCTGCCCTGACATAGGTCATTATCGGGTCATCGGCCTGGCTGGGCTTGTGACCGCCGCTGGAAACCGAGCCGTCGGGGTTGACGTAAGTGTATATACGCTCCGCGATAACCTCGCCGGCCTCGGTTACGTGATTCCAGGTCTGGTCGGGATTGCGCCTGAGGTAGAGCACCTCAGGGGTCTTTTGGGATGTCTTCTGGTCATAGACCAGCACATGCACCGAGGCGAGGTCGCCTTGGTGGACGATCTCTCCGAACTCCCAGATCGCGAAACGGTGGCGCGTTCCTTCCTCATCGGCCCTGTCGTTGACATAGGGTTCCAAATAGTACGCCACCTGGTCGGGAACCAGCGTTTCCGCTTGCAGGGTAATCCGCTTCAGGTCCTTGCGGCTGTGCGCCTCAGCCTGCTGCGCGACGACTAACCACACTGCGCAGGCGATAATGAACAACATCGATCTGATCACGAGCGGTCTCCTAAAAAAACGTTGATATTATGCCCAAATGCCTCTGGTCATCTCCCGTTGACCAGCCCCCATCCACCCTGCCGCGCAGACGTTCAAGGACTTGAGGTCGTGAGGACACAGATAGCTGTAATCACAAAAAATAGAACTATGTTCAGATACTGTGTAAGACAATGAAAGTCAATATCATTTATTACCTCTCATCATGCCGGCGGCCCTGCCAGAACCCGCATCCTTGCCTACCCGGCTGAAACTCCGGTGGAAATATACTTCCCTTGCCTGGATGTCTCACGCTGCAACGGGCAAAGGCATCAGCGGATCGTTGACCGCGGACCTACACGGCAACACAATCCGGTATTGCGCCCCCTTGCCTCTCGGCCGAGCAACTCATGCAAAGTGACGCGCCCCCCGTTGCCACCCTTGGCATTCTCATGCCTGGATGAAGCACGGCGGCATGGGTTTGATCTGGCCTTTGTGGATCTGAAGCTCGGGGAGGACGACGGCATGCAGCTGCTGCCAGAGCTGCTAGCTGGCTCCCCCAGGATGAAGATAGTGGTCATTACCGCCCACGCCGCCATCAAGCGCGCCGTGGAGGCCATGCGCCGCGGAGTCACGGGCTTCATCGCCAAGCCCTTCACGCCGGAGCAGCTGCGGCTTCTGGTGTGGCGCATGGTCGGCGTGCGCATGGTCGGCGTGCGCATGGTCGGCGTGCGCGTGCCGGCCAAGGCTGCTTCCCTGCAACAGGCTGCGGTTTCAGGGCATCGATCAGGCCGCCCTGGTGCGGGGTACCTTTGTGCTGACCATTCTGCTCGGGGCCAGCCTGTTGCGCCTGCCCCAGGCCATCACCCAGGCGTCCACCCAGGCGCAGATCTCCTGGGTGGACGCCCTCTTCACCGCCACCGCGGCCGTCTGCGTCACCGGGCTGGCCGTGGTGGATATGGCAGCGTGTTCACGCGCTTTGGCCAGCTGGTGCTCCTGGGCCTGACCAAATTGGCGGGCTGGGGGTGGTGACCATCTCCGGTGGCCCTGTTCCAGTGGCTGGGCCGGAGCGTCTCCTTCCGGCAGCGTCTGGCCATGCAGATTCTATTCTCCCACACCCTGCGGCGGTCATTCTGGGGCTGGTCAAAAGCATCTTCCATTTCACCCTGGGCGTGGAGCTTGCCGGCGCAGCCCTGCTGACCCTGCACTGGGGCCGGGAACTCCCCCTGGCCACGGAAATCATCCATCCCGAGCGGGACATGGCCTTGCGCATTTCCCACAGTCTCTCGCGTCCCAACATCCTGGACTTCATTCCCCTGGCCGAGGAGTTCGACCTGGTGCAGGTGGAGCCGCTGCGGGCCAAGTACAGCGTGCACATCATCGCCATCAAGGAGCTGGTGCCCGAAAACTTCGTCCTGGTCCCGCCCGCCGATTTCCGCATCAAGGATTCGGATATCCTGGTGATCCTGGGCAAATCCGTGGACATCAAGAAGATCAAGGCCCTGCAATAGATGCTGGCCCGTCTCGACAGGACGCCCGCAGGTCATGCTCGTGCAGCATGCAGTGGACGCCGGGCAACACCCATGAGGGCCACTATGGCCGAAACACTCATGCCCGTATAATTGAACACCCGGTTTTCGGTGATGGCGGCCGCCAGGCCGAACAGTCCCCCGAGCACCACCGCGGTGCAGGCCTGCCGCGGAGCCACCTGTCGGGCTGGAGCCACCAGCAACCCCACCACGCAGGGCATGACCACGCCACAGGCAAACATATCGTAGGCCATGAGCAAAAATCCCAGAATGCCTTTACCCCACAAACTCACGGCCGCTCCGGCCACCCCCAGGGCCAGCACACTGGCGCGCCTTGCCGCGGGCGACTGCAGACCGAGCAGGTCATGGCTGCACACCGTGGCCGCCGTCACCAGGCAGGAATCCGCCGAAGAGACAATGGCGCTGATCAACGCAAACGAGACGACCAGATGCATCCACGGTGGCATCATGCCGGAAAGGATTGACGTGAGCACCGCGTCGCCGGGGGTCTCTGCCGGCACCAGCCCCCTGCAGGCCAGACCCACGGCGACAATCAGCGCCGCGCACACAGCCAGGCCACCCGCGCCAATCAGTCCCCCCAGCATGGCGCTTCGCTCATCCCGGGCCGACAGCAGCCTGCCGAACAGCATGGGGCACACAAGGTAGTTCGCCCCGACCACCACCAGATAATAGATCAATGTTTCCAGTGGGAAGGCCGTATTCACCGCCTCAAGGCGCACCGCCTGCATCCACGCGGGATGCTGCACCGTGAGCCAGGCAAGCAGAACCGCCAACGCGGCAAGCAGAATCATGGCCTGCAGCTTGTCCGCACGCATGACGGCGGCCTGCCCGCTCATGGTATGCCCGCAAATGAGCACCAGCCCGAGGCCCAGGCAAGCCAGGGGCGGCAGTCCCGAAAGCGAACCCAGCACCTTGCCCAGCGCGGAGAACTGCGCGGCCAGAATGGCGGTCCAGACCACCACAATCACCGCCGCAATAACGGGACGCACCTGCGGGCCAAGAATGGTTTCCACCAGATGCGGCAAGGTGTAGGCACCGCTTCTGCGTACGGCCCGGGCCAAGAGCACCGCCAGGAGGGACAGCCCGATGGCCCCCGCCCCCAGCCACCAGAAAGCCGGAGTGCCCGCAGTGAAGGCAAGGCCGATCACGCCCACGGTGGCCGAGGCCCCCACGCAGGAGACAATGATGGAATGCCCCACGGCCCAGGCGCCACTTGCCCGATTGTTGACATAAAACGACTCCACACTGTGAGAGCGGGCTCGCACTCCAGTGCCTAACACCAGCAGGACATATACCCCAAGCAAGGTCAGCGCCATGCGCCCTCCTCCACGGCTTCGCGCATGGCGCGGGTCAGCAGTGTGATATCCTCGTCGGTGGACACATAGGGAGGCATCACGTAGATGAGCCGCCCGAAGGGACGTATCCACACCCCTTTTTGCACAAAAAACGCCTGCAACGCAGTGGTGTTCACCGGCGTGTCCATTTCCAGCACGCCAATGGCCCCGAGCACCCGGACATCCCGTACCCCCGGCAAGCTGGCGCAGGGCAGCAGCCCCTGCCGCAACCCCGCTTCCAGGCGGGCCACCTCCGCAGCCCAGGCTCCGTCCGCGAGCAATGCCAGGCTGGCGCAGGCCACGGCGCAGGCCAGGGGATTGGCCATGTACGTAGGGCCGTGCATGAGTACGCCGCTACGATGGGAAATGCCTTCGGCCACCGTGCGGGTGGTCAGGGTGGCGGCCAGACTCAGCACCCCGCCCGTGAGTCCCTTGCCCACACACAGGATGTCCGGCGTGATCCCGGCGTGCTCGCAGGCAAAAAGCCTGCCCGTCCTGCCGAAGCCGGTGGCGATCTCGTCGGCTATCAGCAGGCAGCCGTGTCTGTCGCAGGCTTCCCGCACCTGACGCAGGTATGTCGGGTGATAGAACCACATCCCCCCTGCCCCCTGCACGATGGGCTCCAGAATCACCGCGGCCAGGGTGGCGGCGTGCTCCTCCAGCAGGGCGGCAAAGGCATGGAACGGAGCGGGATCGTATGGCCCATCAAAGCGGCACGCGGGCCGGGGGGCGAAGAGCTGGGCCGGCAGGACATTACGGAAAAGATGATGCATGCCTGTTTCCGGATCACAGACGCTCATGGCGCCGAGGGTGTCGCCGTGATAGCCCCCGCGCAGGGCCAGCAGCCGCGTTTTCCCGGGCCTGCCCAGAGCCGTCTGGTATTGCAACGCCATTTTGACGGCCACTTCCACGCTCACTGACCCGGAATCCGCCAGAAACACGTGCTCCAGCCCGGGCGGAACCGCACCCAGCAAGGCCTGCCCCAAGGCCACGGCAGGCTCGTGGGTCAATCCGCCAAACATGACGTGGGGCATCTGTGCGGCCTGATGCCGCAGGGCTGTGAGCAGGGCGGGATGGTTGTAGCCATGGATGGCGCACCACCAGGAGGCCATGCCGTCCACCAGTTCGCGGCCGTCGCGCAAGGTGATGCGGGTGCCGCGTGTCCTGATGGCCTGCCAGGTCCGCTGGGGGTTCAGGGCCGAGGTGTAGGGGTGCCAGAGGTGCGCCCGGTCAAAGGCCAGCAGCGTTTCGGCGGAGTCCCGCCCGGCATGCTGCGGACCTTGTTTCCCCAGAGCTTCCAGGACAGGTTCCACCGCCCGGGCAGCCTGCGCCCAGGCCGCCACACGCTGTGCCCCGGTACCGGCCATGCCTTCCAGATATGGAATGGCCGCCAGACGCGGGAGGCCGCCCAGTCTCTCGATACAGGCAAGATTGTCCTGACGCAGTGCCCGTTCCGCGTCATCTACCGCTGCTGTGGGCTCCGTGGTCACAAATCCGGCAAGGCATAGGCCTCGGGCCCGGGCAGCTTCAATGGTCAGCAAGGCATGATTCACCGCGCCAAGCCGATTGCCCACAACCAGCAGCAGAGGGCAATCCAGCTCGGCAAACAGGTCGGCCAGCACATCCTTTTCGTTGAGGGGGGTCATGAGCCCGCCAGCGCCTTCTATGAGGACAAGATCCGCCTCCCCGGCCAGCACTGTTTGACGCACGCGGATTGCCAGCTCGCCTGGAGAAAGCCTGAGCCCGGCCGAGCGCGCTGCCAGGTGGGGCGAGCAGGCCGGTTCCAGCAGGACGAGGGCGCATGCGCCGGCCTCTGGAGCGGCCTCGCGGCAAACATACACATCCGGCGCCTGGAGCTGGCCGGCGCTATCTTTGGTGCAGCCTGTCTGCACCGGCTTGATGACCAGTACCGCCTTGCCCGTCGTCTTACCCGCCGCCGTGGCCGCCCTGGCCAGCGCCGCCGTGACCAGTGTTTTGCCGGCGTCGGTATCTGTGCCGGTGATGCATAGCATCGGGGGCAGGCGGTTAGACGCAGATTCGGGCGCGCATTCGGGCATGGACCGGCCCATGGTCCTCCTGCTAGAGTTCTTTCTCGCAACCTGGGCGGTATCCGCTCGTTCGGCCTGGGTATGGGGCATTGGCATGGCGTTCTCCCTGATCCGCTGCCTGTGGTAGAGAATCGCCTTTGTTTTGTAAACCTTCAATCTTATCAATTCGGTTTACAATAGATTGAACATACCGAATACAAAAGAAAAAATCCTTACGCTTCTGGAGCAGGCGCAGGCCTGGATTTCCGGAGAGGCCATTTCGCGCGAACTCGGCATCAGCCGGGCCGCGGTGGCCAAGCATGTGGGAATACTTAAAAATGACGGGAACGCCATCCAGGCAGCCACACGCAAGGGCTACAGACTGCTGGCCAGGCGTGACGGGCTGGATGGCGAAGCGCTGGCAGCCACGCTCAAGACCCGCAGTTTTGGCAAGCATGGCTGGACGCATCTGACGAGCACCCCCTCCACCAATCTGGTGGCGGCCCGCCTGGCCGGGGAAGGCGCGCGGGAAGGGCATGTGGTGTTTGCCGAGACCCAGACGCAGGGACGGGGGCGGAAAGGCTGCACCTGGATATCCGTGCCGCGCGGCATCCAGTGCTCTGTGGTGCTCTATCCGGAGGCCGCATGCTGGAATGCCGAAGCCTGCATGCAGCAGGGCGCGGCGGCAGTTGCCGATGCCGTGCGCGCGCTCACGGGGCTGGATGCCGTCTTCAAAATGCCCAATGACGTGCTGATACACGGCAAGAAGATTGCCGGTGTGCTGGTGGAGACCGGCTATCGCGGCGGAGACCCCGAATGGGCCGTCATCGGCGTCGGCTGCAACGTCAATTCCCTGCCGGACGACTTCCCGGACGCCGTGCGTGAAACCACCACCTCCATCCTGATCGAAGCAGGCGCTCCCCTTTCACGATCCGCCCTGCTGGCCGCGATGCTTGAACGGCTGGAAGCAGCCTACACCGCACTGTGCGCGGAAAAGCCAGCAGGTGGACAATAACATCGCGGCCAGCCGCGCCACCGCGCTGCGGCATCGTGTCGGCATCACGCCAATCGGGAACCAGAAGGCGCCAGACGGCCGGACGTTTCAGCTGTCCCGCGAGCCCTCGATTCCCCCAGGGATCACCACCAGAACTCGGGATATCGTCGGGACCGTGGAATATTGTTCACCGCAAGGGCAATGCCCAGCAACACCACCGCGCCCAGGCCCACCGGATACAGCGCAAACCACAGGCCAAGCCGGTGCACGGAGGGCCCGCCAATCACGGCAATGAGCGCCGTGGCACCCCCGGGTGGATGCAGGGTCTTGGTCACATGCATGAGGGCAATGGCCAGGGACACAGCCATGGCCGCGGCCAGCCAGGGGACGGCGTCCAGCTGCTGCTGGACGAGCACGCCCACCACTGCAGAGAGCACATGCCCGCCAAGCACGTTTCGGGGCTGAGCCAGGGGGCTGCGAAAGGCCGCATACACCAGCACGGCAGTGGCCCCGAAGGAGCCGATCAACAATGTCTGAGCGGTAGGATCCAACAATGCCTGCTGCATCACCCCCAGAGCTGCGATGCCCAGAAACGATCCAAGCCAGGATAACAACACCTCACGCGTGCTCACCCGCGGCGGGCTTTGGGACGTGCAGCGCAGTTTGTCCAGGAAGTTCATAGCCCGCCCCCCTGACGGGAGGCCGCCTCCAGCAGATCGGTCCGCGTGACGATGCCCAGGGGACGTCCGGCAGCATCGCAAACTGGCATGCGGTTGATGGATTTTTCCCGAAACACGGCCATGAGCTGCGCCGCGGATGTGTCCTCTGTCGCAGTGAGGGGCGGTGTACTCATGAACGCCTCCACGCGCACCCCCTTCATGCTCGCCAGAGCACAGCCCGGGGTCCGCAGGCAGGCCGCAAGAATGCTCATGAACGTGGCCTTGCCGGTCACGCCCATGTTGCGCAGCACGTCCTTTTCCGAAAGCACCCCGCACACGACGCCGTCGGCGTCCAGCACCGGCGCCCCGCTGATGCCATGGGCAGCCAGCATGCCGATGGCGTCCACGACGAGCATGTCATACTGCAGACAGTGCACAGGCACGCTCATGAGCTTCCGCGCCGGCACCGCCTCGCGCAGACGCTGCACCGCATGGTTGTAAGCCAGCTGATATATCTCCCGAAAGGTGCCGGGTGTGATATCCACATAACTCTGCATGGAACGCATGGCGCTCATGACGTCTGCCTCGGACAAGGCGACGACGGCGCACTGATCGGAAGAATCCATACTGACTCCCGGTTCGAGATTCGCCCTTGGCCCGCATGCGCACGCAGCGGCAACGCCACTACCAGCGGCGCGAACCGCACCGTATGCGCAATATTCATGATTTTTAGTCACGAGTGTTTTTCTTGGGTGGTGCTTCCAGCATCACGGCACAAGCCGTATAGCAAGCGGGAACGCCAAAATGGAGGTGCGTCATGGAAATCAAAGAAAGTATCGCTCTGGTCACCGGGGCCAATCGCGGGCTGGGACAAGCATATGCTCAAGCGCTGCTCGACGCCGGGGCGGCGAAGGTCTATGCAGCCAGCCGAGATCCTTCGGCCATCACGGACCCGAGGCTTTTCCCCGTGCGCCTGGATATTACCAACGCTGAACAGGTCGCGGCGGCATCTGTCGCCTGTCGAGATGTGAATCTCTTAATCAACAATGCCGGCATAATGCGCAGCACCCCTCTCTTAGTCGAAGAGGGTGAGGCGGCCCTGCGTGAAGAGCTTGAGGTTAATGTCCTTGGATTGCGGGCCATGATCCAGGCCTTCGCGCCTGTGCTTGCCACCAACGGCGGTGGCGCTATGGCCAATATGCTGTCCGTGGTCAGCTGGTATGTCTATCCTTTCAACGCCACGTACTGTGCTTCCAAGGCAGCAGCCCTGGCTGTTACCGAGGCGGCGCGCATAGAGCTGCACCGCCAGGGAACGCTCGTCGTCGGCGTCTACGCGGGCTTTCTCGACACCGATATGGCTGCTCAGGTCAGCGGGGCCAAGACACCGCCCCGCCAAGTGGCCGAACGCACCCTTGAAGGAATCCGGCGGGGACAGCATCATGTCTATGCCGACGACCATGCCGTGCAACTTCGTCATCAGGTGCTGACAGACCCCGAAGGCTTGGCAGTGCGAATGCAGGAGGCTTGGGAGCAAGGCCAGGGCTGGAGAGCGTAACCGGCTGCATGCGAAAACATAAGGAGCGACCATGCCCAGGGTTTTCATCACTGGATCATCTACGGGGCTTGGGCTTATGGCCGGCCAGTTGCTTGCCGAGGAAGGCCATCAAGTCGTCCTGCATGCCCGCAATCGGGCCCGGGCCGAGGACGCCCGTCAAGCCATGCCTCGGGTGGAAGCCGTCGTCACGGGAGATCTCACCGAGATTGCCGGCATGCGAAGAGTTGCAGACCAAGCGGCCGGGCTTGGCCGATTTGATGCAATCATCCATAACGCCGGCGTCGGCTACCGCGAACCTCAGCGCATCGTCACTGCCGACGGTCTCTCCCATGTTTTTGCCGTGAATGTCCTGGCCCCGTACGTCCTCACCGCAATGCTCGAAAAACCGGACAGGCTGGTGTACCTTAGTTCGGGCATGCACAGGGGGGCAACTGCCTGTCTGGAGGACCCGGTGTGGGAGAAACGACGCTGGAACGGGGCGGATGCATACGCGGAAAGCAAGCTTTACGACGCCATGATCGCCTTCGCCGTTGCCAGACGATGGCCGTCAACGCTCTCGAACGCCTTGGAACCGGGCTGGGTTCCCACACGCATGGGCGGCCCGGGAGCGCGGGACGACCTGAATCAGGGGTACCGCACCCAAGCGTGGCTAGCCGTCAGCGAAGCTGCGTCGGCTCGAGTCTCAGGCCGTTATTTCTACCATATGCGGCAGATCGACCCAAACCCAGGCGCTATGAACGAGGGGTTACAAGAACAGATTTTGGATATTTGCTTTCAGTACTCAGGAATTGTCCTCTCTGATTGAAGAAAGGCCGGGCATGCCCGGCCTTTCTGGCTACGAACGCAGTTCTCCAGTATTGCTGATGAGGTTGTCGCTCACCGCAACCATAATGGTTGCTTCCTGAACGAGAGTGCTCGCCCCATCGAGACCTCTGCACGGCCACCGCATCTTTTCTCTTCAAATCCAGCATGATATCTGCTATTCTTCCTTCACCCCAAGGAGGAAAACATGGCAGAGCGCAGCCCCAAGGCCCCGTTGCTTGGCGACTACTTCATGGCCCGGCGCAAGACCAAGCGCACCTTCCTGGACGACATTGACGCACTCATCGACTGGCGGCCTATCCGTTCGTTTTTGAACAAGAAACTTGCCCGCAAGGCCGACGCCGTGGGCAACCCCGCCTACCCGGCCCTGGCCATGT
Organism: Megalodesulfovibrio paquesii; assembly: GCF_054653055.1. NCBI lineage: Bacteria > Pseudomonadati > Thermodesulfobacteriota > Desulfovibrionia > Desulfovibrionales > Desulfovibrionaceae > Megalodesulfovibrio > Megalodesulfovibrio paquesii. The sequence goes on from NZ_BAAIGQ010000001.1 coordinate 119,401, forward strand.
TCAAGATTCTGCTCCTGCAACGGTGGTACAATCTCAGCGACCCGGCCACCGAGCAGGCCCTCTACGACCGCCTCTCCTTCATCCGCTTCGTTGGTCTGTCCTTCGAGGGTGACGTCCCCGACGAAACCACCATCTGCAGATTTCGCAACGGCCTGATCAAGTTGAATATTCTCGATAAGCTTCTGGATCGCCTCAACGAGCAGCTCGAAGCCAAGGGCCTGCTCGTCCGCGAAGGGACCGTGGTCGACGCCTCGGTGGTCGAATCTGCCCGCCGCCCGCGCAAAATCATCGACATCCTGCCCGAGGATCGCGCGGAGGAGGCCGAACAGCAACCTGCATCCCCTGCGAAATCAGACTGTTCGGTCAAGGTCAGCTTTTCAGACGATGCCGACGCGGCCTGGCTCAAGAAGGGGCGTCGCTGTCATTACGGCTACAAAATCCACGCCGCCACCGATGCTCGCGACGGCTTCTTCCTCGGCGGCCACGCCACCTCGGCCAACCGGTCAGACATGCGCGAGTTCGAAACGCTGCTCGATGAAATCCATGTTGTTCCAGGGACCTATGTCTATGGCGACAAAGGCTATGCCAGCGGCGCCAATCGCGACGCGCTGCTGGCCCGCGGCCTCAAGGACGCCACCATGGACAAGGCCACCCGCCACGCGCCGCTCACGGCCTATGAGCGACTGCGCAACCGGCTCATCAGCAGCGTGCGCTGCGGCGTGGAGCGGGTGTTCGGGACCTGGAAGCGCGGCTACGGCCTGGCCCGGGCGCGCTATCTGGGCCTGAAAAAGGTCTGCGCCGAGCTGTATCTGGTGGGGATGGCCTTCAATTTGAAGAAAGCCGTGCTGTTGATGCGCACTTGAGGGGCTGGTGCGCCCAAATTTTGGAAGGAATGATGAAAATGAGGGAAAAATGATGAAAGCGATGACAGATTAGACCAAAATCAGAGGCCGAGGGGGCCATTTCCTCGGCGAAGAGTCGTTCGGGTGGTGTTGTGCGGAGGTCTCTAGTTGCAAATACCGCCGGTAACCAGCCTGCCCGCCGATTCTCCTGTTCTCGACTCACCTGCTCCAACGGTGGTTCAATCTTCAGCCACCTCCACGAGCGCCGGTGTATCCTGGCCCCAGTGTTGCGCTCTCAACATATGTCCATATATGAAAGACGCAACACTGGGTCGCCTGCAAGGCGGCCCCGGAGCAGCGTGCTTCGTGAGTCAGCCGAAATCCGCGCATTTTGGCTGACGATTTTCCACGAGAGCTGATGACATTCTTGTCACCTTATTTCGTGGACATCACACTAGGGAGCGGCCTGTCTCCCCAACTCTGTGCAGAAATCCAAAAAGGCTCGGACCTTTGCCGCGGGATGGCGCCGAGAAGGATGCACCGCGTAAAGCGGGAAGATCTCGTCCGGCCAGTCGGGAAAGAGATCGACCAGTGCGCTGCTGGCAAGCCATTGCTCGACTCCGAGTGACATGACTTGCGCCACACCGGCACCGGCAAGGCATGCCTGCAGCATGGTGTTGACATCTGTCAGCAGAAGTTGCCCTTTCGTTTGAACTGGAAGGATCGTGGCCCCACGCTGGAACTCCCATTCAAAAGGTCGGCCCGTCTGCGGATTGCGGAACTGTATGCAGGCATGATTGGCCAGGTCTTGGGGCTTTTGTGGTGTGCCATGCGCCTTGAGATAGGAAGGTGCTGCTACCGTTATAATTCTCGTCTTCAACAAAAGACGGGAAATGAGTGAAGAAGATGGTTGGGGACCGAAACGGACAGCGACATCCATACCGTCTGAAACCAGATCTCCGACATCGTCGCGAGTATGTATCTCTATTTGGAGTTCCGGGTGGCGCGCGGTGAATGCTGACAAATGCGAAGCGAGGACAAGGCCAGAAAAAAAAGGATCAACATTGATCCGCAAGCGACCACGAACCATGTTGGCGGAACCCGAGGCGTCGTTTGCAGCTTCTTCTATGCCTTCCAGGTGCGACACGACGGCTTCGTAAAAGCGCGCCCCTTCATCTGTCAAGTGTACAGCTCTGGTTGTTCTGTCAAACAAGCGGATTCCCAGCCGATTCTCCAGCCGCGATATTGACCGGCTGACCCCAGATGGAGTCAGCCCAAGCAGGTCGCCGGCACCTGCGAACGATCCCCTTTCAACAACGGCAGCCAGCACGCCCACCCCAGACAGAATGCGTCCATCAAAACTCATTGAAACACCCCATGTGTTGTGACTGGTCACATTCCAGGTTCACATGATTTTTTGTCATGAATGATACGACACATGGTCGCTTGAAGCATCAATACCGCTTCTGTATATCAGGGTCAAACTTGAAACAGGAGAGCAGCATGAGCGAAATTATTGCTACACAGCCACACGAGCAAGCTGTACAATCCGTTGCAGTTGCCTGTGAGGGTAAACAGCGTTTTCCACTTGTGGGGGGCTTGCTGTTGTCGCCTTGTCCCTCGGAACCTTTGCTTTTGTCAGCACGGAGCTGATGCCAATCGGCATCCTGCCCCAGCTGGCGGAGGGCATCGGCGTCTCGCTTGGCCAGGCGGGCTTCCTGGTCACGGGATTCGCGGTGCTTGTCGCGATTGCGGCGACCCCGCTCACCGCAGCCACACGGCGCTGGAACCGTAAGTGCTTGATGCTCGGCCTTCTTTTAGCCTGCGCGCTCGGCAACATCCTGACTTGTCTTGCCCAAAACTACGTGACTCTTTTGGCTGGTCGCCTCATCGTGGCGGCGGCAATCGGCATTTTCTGGTCGACGGCCGCCAGCATAGCGGTACGGATCGTGCCCGAAAAGCACGCCGTGCGTGCGACTTCAGCAGTCTACGGTGGGCTTGCGTTTGCTTCCGTGCTTGGCATTCCCGCGGGTACTTTTTTGGGAAGTTACTCAGGTTGGCGGATTGTCTTTGTCGCGCTCGCGATTCTTGCCTTCGCGGTGTTCATCAAAATGTGGCTGACACTGCCCAGCCTGGCAGCGGGGCACGAGGGTAAACACAGCACGGTTGCCGAAGCCTGGCGGGAACGTCAGCTGCGCGCAGCGGTTTATGTAACAGCACTTATCATGATGTCTAATTTCCTCGCATTTACGTATATCGCTCCCTTCCTTGAGCAGGTCAGCGGCTTTGATAGCCGGTGGATTGGCGGCCTGTTACTTGCTTATGGTGTAGCGGGATTGTTTGGTAATTTTGGCATTGCCCCGATTATGGCGCACGGATACCGGCCAACACTGTTCACGACGATGATTGTATTGATCGGCAGTCTTGCGGTGTTAACCTTTGCTGGAACAAGCCAGTCACTAGTCATCACGCTTCTTCTGCTCTGGGGAGCCGCATACACGGCCTTGCCGGTGCTGATGCAGACATGGGTATTCAAGGCGGCAGCGCACCTGAATGGGCCAGAAGCTTCTTCATCTATGTATGTTGCTGCCTATAACGGGGCAATCGCCGAGACCTCTGCACAACACCACCCGAACGACTCTTCGCCGAGGAAATGGCCCTCTCGGCCTCTGATTTTGGTCTAATCTGTCATCGTTTTCATCATTTTTCCCTCATTTTCATCATTCCTTCCAAATTTTGGACGCACCAGCCCCTCAAGTGCCCATCAACCGCACGGCTTTCTTCAAATTGAAGGCCATTCCCACCAGATACAGCTCGGCGCAGACCTTTTTCAGGCCCAGATAGCGCGCCCGGGCCAGGCCGTAGCCGCGTTTCCAGGTCCCGAACACCCGCTCCACGCCGCAGCGCACGCTGCTGATGAGCCGGTTGCGCAATCGTTCATAGGCCGTGAGCGGCGCGTGGCGGGTGGCCTTGTCCATGGTGGCGTCCTTGAGGCCGCGGGCCAGCAGCGCGTCGCGGTTGGCGCCGCTGGAATACCCCTTGTCGCCATAGACATAGGTCCCTGGAATAACATGGATTTCATCGAGCAGCGTTTCGAACTCGCGCATGTCTGACCGGTTGGCCGAGGTGGCGTGGCCGCCGAGGAAGAAGCCGTCGCGAGCATCGGTGGCGGCGTGGATTTTGTAGCCGTAATGACAGCGACGCCCCTTCTTGAGCCAGGCCGCGTCGGCATCGTCTGAAAAGCTGACCTTGACCGAACAGTCTGATTTCGCAGGGGATGCAGGTTGCTGTTCGGCCTCCTCCGCGCGATCCTCGGGCAGGATGTCGATGATTTTGCGCGGGCGGCGGGCAGATTCGACCACCGAGGCGTCGACCACGGTCCCCTCACGCACGAGCAGGCCCTTGGCTTCGAGCTGCTCGTTGAGGCGATCCAGAAGCTTATCGAGAATATTCAACTTGATCAGGCCGTTGCGAAATCGGCAGATGGTGGTTTCGTCGGGGACGTCACCCTCGAAGGACAGACCAACGAAGCGGATGAAGGAGAGGCGGTCGTAGAGGGCCTGCTCGGTGGCCGGGTCGCTGAGATTGTACCACCGTTGCAGGAGCAGAATCTTGAACATGGCCAGGGCCGGGTAGGCGGGGTTGCCCACGGCGTCGGCCTTGCGGGTAAGTTTCTTGTTCAAAAACGAACGGATAGGCCGCCAGTCGATGAGGGCGTCAATGTCGTCCAGGAAGGTGCGCTTGGTCTTGCGCCGGGCCATGAAGTAATCGCCAAGCAACGGGGCCTTGGGGCTGCGCTCTGCCATGTTATCCTCCTTGGGGTGAAGGAAGAATAGCAGATATCATGCTGGATTTGAAGAGAAAATATGCGGTGGCCGTGCAGAGGTCTCATCGCCGCTGGAGCCCTGGCCGGGGGGGTGATTGTCGATCACGTCGGACCGTGGTCGATAATGCCAATCTCCGCCGCCATCGGAATACCCGCCTTGCTGATCGCATTGAAACATGCCCCGAGGTGTTGACCTGCCGGCTTTCTTCGGACCACAGATTACTTGAGAGTGGCACTCCGGTTTTGGCCTGCCGCGGCTGTTTCCTTGTAGGCCGTCGGGGGCATGTTGCCCAGGCTGGAGTGGGGGCGCACGGTGTTGTAGTGCACGCCGTGCCTGCTGGCGAGCTCAGCCAGGGTGTGCTCGCCAGACAGGGCCTCCAACGCGACCCGCGCCTTGAACTCAGCCGTGAACCGTCTTCTCCTCTTGGACATGCAAGCCCTCCTGGGGCGAGTTTATGTCCACCTTAGTGTGTGGTCCAGTTTTCCGGGGCCACTTCTGCCTTTGTGGGCCGCCATTTTTCCGGCCGGCGCTTCCTGGCCGGGCTGGACGCGCAGGGCTGGATTGACCGCATGCGCCGCGTGGGCCGCGAGGCCGTGCGCCTCTCGGACAAAATTGACGTCCGTATCACCAACCGCCGCACCGTGACCTGCAGCGCCAGCCTCAAGGCCGGCGCGACGGTGGTGGGCGAGCGACAACTGGAGGTTGTCTAACATGCCATCCCGATTCGTTGTCTTCCGGGACCGCCAGGAGTTCCAGGCCGCAGACCTCAACAACGCCCAGACCTTCATGGATGAGATGCACCAGCATCTGGTCATGGACGCCATCACCGCCGAGCGCATGTTCGTCGGGCTGACCGTTTCCAAGAAGAGCGCCACGGAGCTGGACATGGCCGCCGGCCGCCTCTGGGACGGCCAGGCCGGCATCATCTACCGCAAGGATCAGGCCGAGACCATCAGCATTTTTAGCCACCTGCCCCTGCAGGATTCCCGCTGGCTGACCCTCTCCGTGATTGGCCAGGAGGTGGAAACCGACCTGCAGCCGCGGGATTTCCTCATCGATCTGCAAAGCGGCCAGACCGAGCCCAGCGTGGTGGCCATGGAGCGCGCCCGGACCATCGCCGTGCTGGTCACGCCGGGCCTGGAGTCCACGGACCCGCAGCAGCCCGTGGCCCCCACGGGGTACACCGAGGTGGCCGCCGTGCTGCTCTCTGTCTCGGGCATCCAGGACGTGCGCATTGCGGACAATACCCGGCTCATGCGCCTCTTCGACGTCTGGCAATCGACCCTGGCCAATGCCGCCTGGATTGCCGAGGCCGGCCCCAAGCTGGCCGCCATCATGAGCGACCTGGCCGCCCTGGCCGCCCTGATCAAGAGCCAGTCCACCAGCCCCCTGCTGGCCCAACTGGCCGCCGAAGTGGCCGTGATCCGGGACAAGCTGGCCCTGCCGGCCACGTTCATGGAGTACGAGGCCGACAATTTCCTGGTCAAGGACGAATCCGACACCACCAATCCCGAGTTCCACGCCCTGGTGCAGATGGGGGCGCGTTTCCCCTGGGCCGGGGAGACCGAGATGCAGCTGGCCCCCTTCAACCCCAACGATACCGGCATCAAATCCCACAACGGCCTGATCCTGCCGGCCTACGAGGTGGTGCCCCGCGTGCAGCTCACGGGCCAATCCGGCAGCCTGGCGCTCAGCCAGTACCAGTTCCAGACCGTGACCACCCGCCAGTGCACCCGCACCCGGCGGCGCATCGAGTACTCGCCCACCTGGCAGAGCTGCACCAATGGCCAGTACTGGGCCGAGGTGGACCAGGCGCGGGTGGTGGAGGAAGTCTTTGAAGGCTCGGTGCCCGCGGGGGTCACGTTGGGCGATGCCACCTACATGGAGGCCTGGGGCGCGGGCGGCAGCCCGGGCCATGAGCTGACCCAGGGCCGGCAGGTCTGGGTGCACACCTGGCAGGAGCAGTACACGGTCATCGATTCGGTGACCGAGAGCGTCAATGGCAGCACCAATGCCCAGACCTTCCTTAATTCGTCCAACGGCTGGCTGACCGGCGTGGGGCTGACCTTCACGGCCAAGGCCGCGAGCGGCCCGGTCTACCTCTATCTGATGGATACGCTTAACGGCCTGCCCAACCACCACCGGACCATCGGCCGGGCCGTGGTCCAGCCCGAGGCCATCAAGCTCGGCAGCGAGACGCGCTTCGAGTTCGCCGAACCCGTGTATCTCCAGAACGGCCGGCGCTACGCCCTGGTGCTGGTCACCGGCGGCAACCATTACGTGGCCCTGGTCTCGGGCACCCAGTACAGTCAGGGGACCTTGTTTTACAGCACCGACGGCGAATACTTCCAGGGCGACTTCACCAAGGATCTGATGTTCTCCTTGTATTATGCACAGTTCAAGAACCCGCGCACGGTGCTGGACCTGACCCCGGTCTCCCTGTCCGACGGCATCGCCGTGATCTCGCTCTTGCACGAGGCCATCGTGCCCGACGCCACGGACCTGACCCTGGAATACCAGGCCAGCGGCAGCGCCGAATGGGTGCGCCTGGTGGACGGCACCACCGACGGCCTCTTGGGCCTGCCGGCCATGTGCCGCCTGCGGGCCGTGTTCAATGGCTCCTCCGACGTCATGCCGGCCTTGGGCTGCTCCGGCAGCAAGCTCAGGGCCAGGCGCGCCGGGACCTCCTTCCGGCACATTTCCACCGAACGGGCGCTGACCCAACCCAGCGCGGAAATCCAGGTCATCCTGCGTCTGGAAGGTTGGGACGCGGCCAGGCACACCTGCGAGGTCAAACTGCGCAGTGGCGCGGAAACCTACACCGGCACGGTGCAGGATCAGGCCCTGGACGCCACCACCCATCCGCCGCACCGTGACCTTCACCCCTAACGCCCCGGCGGGCATCGCCTCCTACAAGATCCAGATCGAAGGCACCACCACCACGCCCCTGAGCTGCTTCCACGTGGCCCAGCGCATGGACGTGGCGCTGTAGGAGGCCACGATGACGCTGGACCTGGAAAAATTCGTCTTCATCGACGGCAAGACGCCCCTCAGTGCCGAGGAGCTGAACCGGCGCTTTTACAGCCTGGTCCGCCGGCTCCACGACCTGGAACAGCTCAAGGTGGACTGGGAGGCCGCCGTGGCCGAGCTGCAAAACGCCGGCCTGGAACGCATCAACTCCGCCGTCATCCCCCTGGTGGACGATCTGGCCGCGGACCTGGACGCCCTCATCGAGGTGGGCAACGCCAACCTGGAGGCCTGGAACGGCACCGTGACCGATTCCCTGGCCGCCTGGGGCGCGACTGTGGACGCCAGGCTGGCCGAGGTGGACGCCGCCCAGGCCCAGCTGACGGCGGACCTGGCCGCAGCCACCGCCCAGGCCCAGGCCGACGTGGCCGCCTGCGTGGACCAGGCCCGGCAGGACGTGGCCGCCGCCGTCACCACCGCGCTTGCCACAACAGAGGCCGCCGCCGCGGCCCTGGCCGCCATCCTGCCCGCTGGCGCGGTGCTGGCCTTCGCCATGCCCGCCGCCCCGGCCGGCTGGCTCAAGTGCAACGGCGCGGCCGTCAGTCGCACCACCTACGCCGCCCTGTTCGCGGCCCTGGGCACCACCTTCGGCGCGGGCGACGGCTCCACCACCTTCAACCTGCCCGACCTGCGCGGCGAGTTCGTCCGCGGTCTCGACGACGGCCGCGGCGTGGACGCCTCCCGCACGCTGGGCAGCGCCCAGGCCCATGCGCTGCAGAACCACGTGCATAGCAGCCAGACGTTTTGTTTTAACACTCTGGGCTATAACGGTGGCCCAAACGGGCTGCTCATGGGCACCGGCGGCAGCTACGGCACGTACAACACCGGCAACATCGCCACCGGCAATGCCGCCACTGAAACCCGCCCCCGCAACGTCGCATTGTTGTTTTGTGTGAAATACTGAGGAAGCGGCGCAGGAAGAGAAGAAACGGCAGAAGAAGGATAATCGGGGGAACACTGTCCCCCCGAACCCCCCGGATAGGGGGGGAAGGAAAGGCAAGTGTTGTACGTGAACCCATAGTTGGAAGGGGTTTGGGGAAACTCAGTTTCCCCAATCTCTCTTCTTCAAGGAGCCTCTTATGATCGTCTACCAACTGGACGCCGCCGGCTGCTACCTCGGCAAGGCCGTGGCCGACGAATCGCCCCTGGAGCCTGGCGTATGGCTCATCCCGGCCGGCTGCGTGGCAACGCCCCCGCCGGCCATCCCCGAAGGCCAGCGGGCGCGCTGGGCGGCCGGGGAGGCCGGGGAGAATGGGGAGGCCGGAGAGAACGGCGGGGCCTGGATCCTGGAAGCCATTCCGGAGCCGGAGCCAGAGCCCGAAACGACCGCCCCAGCACCCGCAGACCGCTCGCGCATCCTGACGCGCGTGGAATTCATCCGCCGTCTGTCGCCCCAGGAATGGGCCACGGCCAAGACGAGCAGCGTCCCGGAGGTGATGTATTTCACCGACTTGGTGCTGGCAGCAGCGGAGATTGACTTGGACGACGCCCAAACCCAGGCGGGACTGCAGGTGGCCGTGCAAGCCGGTGTGCTGACCGAAGCAAGGGCCGCGCAGGTGCTGGCATGATGCGAGGCGTGTTAGGGGCGTTAGCAGGGAGTTAACGCCCCAAAAACGGAGGCGCAGGCGGGGTGGTCGCACACCCCACCGGCCCGGTGCGCAAACACCGGACCACGGCTTCAAACCGCTGCGCCATGAGAGCCCGGAGTGGCAACCCCAGGGCCGCATGGACGTAGCAGGATCAAGCCAAACCCACAACCAGGACACATGCAGGACATACGATGCGGATGCTGTAACAAATTGCTGGCCAAGGGCGAGGCCCTGAACCTCGCCATCAAATGCCCCCGCTGTGGGGCCATGAATCACGTGCGGGCCGCGAGCCCCAGCCCCGAGGCCCGAGAGGCCCACCAGGGGACATCACGTGAGCATTCAATTTGACCTCGGAACCGTGTATCAGGGCGACGCGCTGGCCGTGCTGCGCACCTTGCCAGACTCCTTCGTAGACGCCCTGGTCACGGACCCGCCGTACTCAAGCGGCGGCCTGCATGCCTCGACCCGGTGCGCCGATCCGGCCAAGAAATACCAAACCACCGGCACCAAGCGCAGCTACCCGCCCATGCTGGGGGATTGCAAGGACCAGCGCAGCTTCATCACCTGGGCCACGCTCTGGCTCTCCGAGTGCTGGCGGCTGCTCAGGCCCGGCGCGCCGGCCCTGGTCTTCAGCGACTGGCGGCAGCTCCCGGCCATGACCGACGCCGTGCAGGCTACAGGCTTCGAGTGGCGCGGCGTGGTGGTCTGGCACAAGCCCAGCGCCCGCCCCATGCTGGGCAGCTTCCGGCGCGACGCGGAATTCATCGTGCACGCCGCCAAGCCCCCGGCCAAAACCTTCAACCGCACCTGCCACCCCGGCGTCCTGCGCCACGCCGTGGACACCTCACGCAAGGTGCACCTCACGGGCAAGCCCGTGGCCCTGCTCAAGGACCTCCTGGCCGTGACGCCCGAAGGCGGCACCGTCCTGGACCCCTTCCTGGGCGGCGGTACCACGGCCCTGGCCTGCATCGAGACCGGCAGGCAGTTCGTGGGCGTGGAGCTGTCACCAGAGTACGCGGCCCTGGCGGCAGACCGCATTAGACAGGCGGAAGAGGGGATGAACGGATAAGCGGCGAATTCTCAAACTAACTTACGCAAATTCTCAAAGTAAGTTGCGCGTTCTATTCTGTGAGCTCAAATCCAAAGGTGCTTGTAGTGCAAATCTGTAGTGCGCAAAAAACCAAGGGCTTGCGATTTTCACCGCAAGCCCTTGAAATTTCTGGTCGGGATGAGAGGATTTGAACCTCCGACCCCCTGAACCCCATTCAGGTGCGCTCCCAAGCTGCGCTACATCCCGACGCGAGAAAACGTGTCTATCCCCGGGGGCGGGGAGAGTCAAGCAAAAATCGAGTCGCGCTGTAAAAAACTCTTTTTTCTTGCCAGACACCCTCACGAGAGCCTGCAACGGGCGGGTCACCGGCTCATGGATTCCCGGGCTGCGACCTGCGCTGCGGCTGGCTCGTGCAGTTTGAGGCGGTTCTTTCCGGCGAGTTTGGCGGTGTACAGGGCGGCGTCCGCAAAGTGCACCACTTCGGCAGCGTGCGGTGAGTGCGCCGGAAAAAAAGACGCCCCCATGCTGCACCCCACGTGCACCGGGGTATCCTTGATGTGCAGTGGCAGGTTGACTGCCCGGAGGATACGGTCCGCCAGGGTGTTCGTCTCGGCCTCGGCCTGCGTGTACTCCACGGTGGAGAGGATGACAAATTCATCCCCGCCAAGGCGGTACACGGTGTCTCCCGTGCGCAGGCTTCCCTGAAGGCGGATGGCGATCGCCTGCAGTACCAGGTCGCCCGCATCGTGGCCCAGGGTGTCATTGACGTGCTTGAAGCCGTCCAAATCCAGAAACAGGATGGCCTGGAGTTGGTTGCGGCGCGGGGGCTGGCTCTGGAGGCGGGCAATGCGGTCCTCAAAGGCCCGGCGGTTGGGCAGGCGCGTCAGCTTGTCTTCAAAGGCCAGAGACATCATGTCGTCGCGCTCGGCCCTGGTGGAGGTCAGGTTGCTCAGCATTTCCTGCAGGGCGGCGTACAGCTCCTCAATTTCCCGGATGCCGGCGTATGGCGGAAACACCACCGCCACCCCGCGCCTGAGGCGCCGGGCCACTTCCACCAAGCCGCTCAACGGCCGCGTGACCCACCGCGCCGATGCCGCGCCCAGAGCGGCTACCAGGCCCGCGAAAAACAGCCCGATCCCCAGGATGACATACTCCATCCGCGCCACGTGCGAATAGGCCTGTACCAGGGGCTGCCGGGCCAGCACCGTCCAACCCAGCCCGGCGTAGGAAAGGTGCCCGTCTGCCAGGGCCGCGCCGGTGAGGTACTGCCCGCCATCGGGCCATTGCTGAATCGTCCATTGCCGGCCACTGGAGGCATTGGCCTGCAGGATGGGAAAATCAAGCCGGTGCCCCATGCTCTCTTTGGGTCCCAGAATCACGGTGCCATCACTGGCGACAACGAAGAGCTCGATCTGATCATCCCGCGCGTTTTGAAAAATGGATTTGTCGATCTCGTTGACCCAGCTCCAGCTCAAATGCGTGGCCAGGACGCCGATGGTGCGGTTTGCCTCGTCCTGGATGGGCATGGCGATGTCCACAAACTTCATGGCCTCGCCCGTGGGGTTGGGCAGCAGATTGGCCAGCAGCACGGCATCATGCACGTCGCCCACAAACAGGCCGTCCAGAGCCTCGTGGAACACGGGGCGGCTGGCGATGCTCTGCCCCTTGAGGATATTGTTTGATGAAACGAGCACCCTGCCCTGCATATCCAGAACGCCAATCCAGGCATACGCCGGGATGGCGGCATGCAGCTGCTGGATGATGGTTTCCAGCTCATCCAGATCTGTCAGTTCCTGGAACACTTCCAGCCGGGACAGGACTTCGATTTCCTTGGCCCTGGACCACATGTCGCGGTCCAGCTTGTCGGCATAGGCATAGGATTGTTCGGCCAGATACCGGCCCACATCGTCCTTGACCTGCGACGTGGCAATGTGACTCACGATGAGCAGAAGCAGCCCGGCGCACAGGGACACCAGCGAGACGGAGATGGCGACAAGCAGAGCCCGGAGGCTAAGCGACGGAAGGGTGGGCAACGGGGTGCGGGCCATGGCTTCTCCCAGTGGCGGAGGCCCGCCGGCGGCGGGTTGGTGGTAAGGAGGCTTGAGAACGCCCTATCCGGCTTGCAGAATCGACTCAAGCCCTTGCTCAATTCTTACCTGCACCGTCTCCACCATTTTGTCCACATGCACCATGCCCGGCGGCCCTCCCTTGACCGGACGGACGTCCCTGGCCAGGGCCAGCATCACCCGTCCCTTGCCCTCCCCGGCCTGCCAGCTGCGCAAGGCGGCGAGGATGGCGGCTTCCTCGATGGTCCGGCGGGGCACCTCCTGGCCGGCGTGGTCACGCTTAATGAGCACATGGCTGCCGGGCCCATCGGCGGCGTGCAGCCAATAGTCAAAAGGATTGGCCTCGCGGGTGACCAGGGCGTGGTTGGCCCTGGCATTTTTTCCTTGCAAAATGCGGAACCCATCCGAGGAACGGAACACCCTGAAGCCGCCGGCATCCACCTTTTGTTGCGCTTTGCGGCCGCGTCTGGCCGGTGGCTCCGGGGCAGCGGCGGGCCTGGGCGAGGTTGCCGGCAGTTCGCCGGTGGCCAAAATCTGGGCGCGTTCCGCCTCCAGTGTGGCCCGGCGCAGGGTGGCGATTTCCAGCCCCCGCTCCGCCTTGGCGGCCTGACGGAAGCGGCGGGCCATGTTCTCGGCAATGGTCAGCCGCGGGTCCAGGGTCAGCAGGCGCTCCACCCCGTCTGCATCCTGCAGCTTGAGCACCTTGCATTTGTCCTGACTGTTCAGCGCAAACAGATTGGCCTGCAGCAACAGCGCTTCGTCCCGCTGGGCCAGCAATCCTTCCAGGCGGCGTTCTTCCTGTTCAAGGGATTTGAGATTGCGCGTGAGCCGCTTGCGGCGGGCGTTGGCGGCGTCAGTCTCGGATTTGTGCTGCGCGGTGACCACCGCCGGCAACACCGAGAGCCGACCGCCCTCGGCCGCAGCCTCGGCAGCCGAGGTGAACACCTGCGGCGGTGTTTCCGCGGTGGGGTCGGCCCAGACGAAGGGGCCTGCAGCATCATATAAATAGAAGGCCCCACAGCCGCCAGTCTGGACAGTGGCATACACCGGCGCCGCCACCTCCTCCGGCAAGGCCAGCAGCATCCGGCGCAAGGGTGGCGATATCTGCGGAAAGGTGCGCCAGATGTCCGGCTCGTGCAGCACGTCTGCCAGGGAGGGCCAGAGCGGCTCCCTGCCCCAGGCCGGCATTGCAGCAGGGGGGACAAAGCCGGATTGGGGCGGAATGGTCCACTGCTCCGGCGGTTCCTGCGGATCGAGCATCAGAAAGATGCCGTGCCGCAGGTCAAGGACACACCAACCCTCGCCGGCATCCGGGCCCAGCCGGATGGCCAGGGACCGGTTTGGCCAGTCGGCCAGAAATTCCATGCACCGCCGCCCCTGCAGCTGCCGGCGCAACCACATGACCAGGGCCGAGGGCGAGGGGGGATTTGGCGGCGTGGCCACGGAGGGAAACAGCCATGGCTCCCGCCGGCCCACCCGGAGCACCAGCGAGGACGCCAGCCCCCCGCGATCGAAGGCCAGCACAAACACACCGTCCGCAGGTCCGAACACCTTGCGGATGAGCGCGCCGTGAAACAGGTCGGGCAGGCCCCGGATCAGGCAACGAAAAAAACTGGCATCCATGATTGTCGCAACGCTCCTTCATCACGGAAGGCCGCGCGGCCAGGGAAGCCAGCAGAAGCCAGGCAACTACTCGCCGCGCAGGCGCTCCTCGGTTTCCTGCTTGCTTTTGCAGTGGATGCACAGGGTGGTCACGGGCCGGGCCTTGAGCCTGGGCACGCCGATGTCCTCCCCGCATTCCTCGCAAACGCCGAACTCGCCATCCTCGATGCGCTGAATCGCTTCTTGAATCTTCTTGATAAGATAGCGCTCACGCTCGCGCAGGCGGAGGGTGAAGGTCCGATCCGATTCCACGGTGGCGCGGTCAGCCGGATCAGCAAACACTTCCACCTCGTTCATGTCTTCCAAGGTGGCTTCCCCCTTGGATTGGGCCTCCTCAAGCATGTTCTGGAGAAGATTCCGGAAGTACTCAATATCTTTCGGGTCCATGTACACACTCCAATTGCAGCCTGGAAAGAATCGGTGTTCATAGCCCAATTCGAGTACAAAAGTAAAGCCTCGCCCCGAGGGGGCAACCGTCGCGAGTTCTTGACGATCTCCGCAGCACAAGATAGCCCCGGTGCGTGGGCCAAACTGCAAGGAGTTACCTCGTGTTCGAACTCATCATCATGTACGTCATTGTCGGTGCGCTGGCGGGTTTGCTGGCAGGCTTGTTCGGAATTGGCGGCGGGCTGGTCATTGTCCCCATGCTGCTGTTTTGCTTTGCGCGGCAGGGTATTCCAAATGATGTGATCATGCAGATTGCCCTGGCCACGTCCATGGCCAGCATCTGTTTCACCTCGGTTTCCAGCTTTCGGGCACACCATCGCCGCGGCGCCGTGGACTGGAACATCGTCAAAGGCATTGCCGGCGGCGTGTTGTTGGGCACCTTTCTGGGGTCTTTCGTGGCCTCTGCCCTGCCCACCGCAACGCTGAAAGTATTCTTTGTCATTTTCCTGTACTATGTGGCCACGCAAATGCTGCTGGGCAAGCAGCCCAAGGCCACCCGGGAAATTCCGGGCCTTGGCAAGCTCCTGGGCGCAGGCGGAGTGATTGGCGTGGTATCTGCCCTGGTGGGCATCGGCGGCGGCACCCTCTCCGTGCCGTTCATGGTCTGGCACAACGTGCCCCTGCACCGGGCCATTGGCACCTCTGCGGCCATTGGCTTCCCCATCGCCGTGGCCGGCACGCTGGGCTACATTGTGAACGGCGCCGGCGTGGAGGCGCGTCCGGACTATTCCCTGGGCTACATCTACCTGCCGGCCTTGCTGGGCATTGTCATCGTCAGCGTCATCACCGCTCCCTGGGGCGTAAAACTGGCGCACAGCCTGCCCGTGGGCAAGCTCAAGAAGGCCTTTGCCATCCTGCTGTATGTGGTGGGCACGCGCATGCTGATCAATGCCCTGTAACCGTATTGTGCACAGGCAACAGCTACGCACTCAGGCGAGAGGGACGGGAGGGAACGCATGTTCCCTCCCGTTTTTGTTGGAAGCCGGCTCGTTTGTTGTATTGTTCAAGAGCCATAAAAAAAGCCGGGTGCTTCTTGCGAAGCACCCGGCTTTGAATCGGATCCGGTATGACCTAGACGCAGCCGGTGGGCTTGGGCAGGCCAGCCATTTTGCAGGCGCCCTTGCCGGGGCCGGAGGGGAACAGTTCGTAGATCTGCTTCAGCTTGAAGCCGGTGACCTTGGAGAGGATGCGCACCATGGGGGCGATGCCGTTCTTCTTGTAGTAGTCCTGCAGGAAGTCGATGACCTTCTGGTGGTCGTCGGTCAGTTCCTTGATGCCTTCGGACTCCTTCACGTAGTCAACCCACTCGGGGCTCCAGTCTTCAAAGCGCTGCAAGAAGCCGTCTTCATCCACTTCAAAAGACTTGCCGGCGTATTCGACAGTAGCCATGTAGGGTCCTCCTTAGGGACGCTGGAATGGTTGGGAGACGACGCCGCCACGATACAACCAGGGTGACGTCATGCTGCCACGACACTTGTATGGTCTGGCCCCAGTACCGGGACCAAGAACACAACGGAAAGAGCATCAGGGACTTCATCAAGATGATGCGGGAATTCCCCCTGCCCCTGCGACGCAACGCAGTCCCATTGATAATTTCACGGAACCGCCCTGCAGTCATGCGTATTTACTGGGAGCACCCTGCAGTTGTCAACGAATTTGTGAGAGCACGGACTAGATCAGCCAATCGACGCAATATTATGCGGTTCCATTACCTGGAAGCGCTTTCAAGCTCCTGAAGTGCCCTGGCGGCAAAGTCCAATCCGGCATCCAGGGCCACCGCCGCCCGGAGCAGCTCGCAGGCTTCTTCCTGCAATCCCAGGTGTTTTTTACACAAACCCAGATTGGCCAGATCAATGGCCGAGCCCTTGTCCAGGCGCAGGGCCGCTTCGAAATCCGTCGCCGCACTCTCGTACCGCCCCTGCTTGAAGTGGCAGACACCGCGCAGGTTGAAATACTCTTTCACCTCGTCCGTCAGCCCCAGGGCCCGATCCAGGCAGGGCACGGCGCCGGACCAGTCCTCCAGCAGCGTCCAGACGTAGCCTTGGTAAAACGCCGCCAGGGCCTGGGCTTCCTCGTCGGGCTGCAGAGGCTCGGCCTCCTCAAAGCAGCCTGCCGCAGCCAGGAACTCCCCTTCCCGCAAATGGAACAACCCTTGAAAAAAGGGCACAAAGTGCGCGTCCGGATAGGCTTGCTCCAGCAGTGCCAGCCCCTCGCGGGCCTCATCAGCCGGGGCCTCCTCGGCCAGCTGCCGGCCAATGAACATCCCCACGCTGGCATGCCGGTCGCGTTCGCGGAAGGCCATGCCGGGCACGATGTTGTAATGCGCCGGCAGCCCCAGCCCGGGCAGGGTCAGGTCCACACTCAGACATTGCCAGCCCTGGGCGTTCAGGCCTTGCACCAGGGTGCGCAGTTCCTCGCCCATGTCATTGCTGCGGATGTCCGGCAGGCTCTTGAGCGGCGCCACGGGGCCCTGACGCAGCCAGGCCAGTTCGTCCCAGCTGGCAGGCTTGTGCAGGCCCGAGGCCTCGTAGCAGGCGCCGGTGATGAAATCCCCGGCCAGCTGGGCCACTTCCGTCAGCGCGCGCACCGCGGCCTTGGCTGGCGAAGTGGCCGTGCCAGCAGTGAAGACCACTTCGGACAGCTGCGGAAAGGTTTCGGGATCCCAGGCCGCCGCCCCCACTGTGGGCACGGGCAGGCCCATGGAGAAATCCTTCAGCAGAATCTCGATGCCATTGTCCGCAAATTTCCGCAGCAGTTCTGCCAAAACAGGATCCTCACCACTGGCCGGATCGCTCATATCAATGGTCGGCAGGGTCGTGGGGCGTTCACGGTCCACCAGGCAGCAGACATGCCGCTCCACCAGTTCGCACAGGCCCTGGAGGATGGATTCTTCCGGGGTGTTGCCGGCCGAGGTGCCATTGAATTCACCCAGTCGTCGGAACCAGGACAGAGGCACGAGCACGTCCTCGCCCGTGACCAGATCCGTGGCCGTGCCGAACTGCATGTCTACCAAATCCAAAAGCGCCAGCACGGCAGCTTCATCGCCGAACCGTTCCAGGGGCTCGCCCACACTGGCCAGCACCTGCGCGATGGGCAGGGCCTTGCCATGCGCGGGCGTCTGGCCCGGCAGGGTGCCGGCCAGGGCCTGGCTGTACCGCCCGACGAGCAGGTTGGCCGGATCGTCCCAGTAGCTGAAAAAGCTGTAGCGCTCCACCAGCTCCATCAGGGCGGAAGCCTGGGCCTGCTCCGGCGAGGAGCCTTTGCCCATCTGCTTTCTGGTGGGCATGACGTCCTTGGCCGCCGCACCGCAGACGCTCAGGTACACGGGAATGCCCAGTCGGCCCACGTCAATGCGTTTGAGTTCCTGCAAAATGGCCTTGCCTTCCAGCAGCCCCAGCACGCGGGCCACGGTTTCGGCGGGTGGCACGGCCTTGTCCAGATCCTTGGAAACGCCCTTGGGCGAGGCACCGATGCGGATATGTTTGATGGAGCTCGTCATGCCGGCCTCCTTGGGAAAGACTATTAGGCAATCACCTTGCGGGGGGTGCAGCGATACAGGGCCACCAGCCGCTTGTCCTCGACCTTTTCCCCGGCCTTGGCGCCCACCACCTGCTGCTGGATGTGGAAGTCCGCTTCCAGATGATTGAGGAGTTTCCTGACGTTACGGCTGTAATTGAAGGCCAGGATGCACTGGGACGTGGCCCTGGGTGCGAGCTTGCGCGCCAGGCGCTTGGCCAGGCCGCGCTGGGAGCCGTCGTCCAGGTCCGGCTCCACGGCAAGGATGAGGTCATAGCGGTCGGGCATGGCGTCAAAGCTGCCATCCAGGGGCAGCACGCGGGCCGTGTCGGCCAGCCCGTTTTTCAGCACCCCGGCCTGCAGAAAGCCCAGGGCCTGTGGGTGCGCGTCCGCCAGATCCGTCTTCAGCCCCCGCGCCGCAGCAGCCATGCCGCACAGGCCGATGCCTGCGCCCAGCTCCAGCACCCGCGCCTCTTCCGGCAGCGGCATGCGCTTGACCAGAAAGCCCAGCATCACCGCCGCGGGCCAGAGCTTGGCAAAGAGCGGCAGATCCCCGGGCTGCACGCCGGGCTGTTCCAGCATGCGGTCCAGATAGGCGGACAAATCGGCAATCTGCAGCACCTGCAGGGTCAGTCCATCCAGGGTCACAGGTTCAAAGGCCACGGTGTAGGCCCGGCCCAGCTCGGCAAGCAGGACGTCGAGGTCAGTGGTCTGATGCATGGGCAGATTTCCTACCTGGTTAATCTGAAACTCAAAAGGGCATAAAAAAAGGCAGCCGGTCTTTTGGACCGGCTGCGCACGCTTCAGGGAGTGGAGCGGGAGACGGGATTTGAACCCGCGACTTCAACCTTGGCAAGGTTGCACTCTACCACTGAGTTACTCCCGCCCTGGAGGCGGCATCCGGATTTGAACCGGAGGATGGAGGTTTTGCAGACCTCTGCCTTACCACTTGGCTATGCCGCCTTTCTGCTGGAGCGGGAGACGGGATTTGAACCCGCGACTTCAACCTTGGCAAGGTTGCACTCTACCACTGAGTTACTCCCGCGTGCAGAGAAAGTGGGTCTACAGAGATCAGCCTCATCTGTCAAGCAGACGGTTTCATTTTTCTAAAATTTCTTTTCCGCCCCTCGTCACCCTCATCATTTTATGCCATGCTGCCGATAAGCACTGATGAGCGGAGAACCGCCAGTTCCGGCCATCCATCCACCCACTTTCCAAGGAGGCGCTCATGTCCATCAGTTCTCTTGGCGGCGCCAGCTCCGCCACCGTGTGGGACCAGCAAAGCTTCGGTGCAGGTGTGGTATCCAAGACGCTGGACTATATGAACAATCAAGGTTCGTCCAGCACCTTCGCGCCCGTGGACAAGCAGACCTTCGGCGCGGCCGTGGTCTCCAAGACCCTGGATTACATGAACGCCCCCTCGTTTGGCTCAGGCGGGGGCATGGATTCCATGTCCCAGAGCTACTCCTTCAACAAGGATGTGCTCGGGTCTTACGCCACCGGCATCGGCGCCCTGGCCAACATCACGGTGTAGCCCGCTCTTCCCACTGCCGGGGGCATGTGCGCGGAGGCATCCCCCGGCCTTGTGGATGTGAAAAGACTCCCCCCGGCGGCCCGAGGACGCGCCGCCGGGAGCGAAAGAGACCTTGCGCGCTTGCCGGGGCGCCCGCGCCCTCTCGAAAAGCCCCTACCCCCGGCCCTCCCAGGCCAGATGCACCACGCCCGGCAGGCTGCGGAAGCAGCTGCCACGGGTCACGGCGTCCAGTGTCTCCCGAGGCGTGCACACGGCGGCACCAGCCAGCACATCAATGCCACAGTCGAACAAGGACGGCGCAAAGGGGGTGGACGGGCCCAACAGGATTACCTTGCAGCCCGGAGGCACCAGTTCCAGCAGTTCCCCCAGCGTCCCATTCAGCAGGGATGTACCGGTGATAACCGCCACATCCACCTCCGGAAGAATCGCCGCAGCTGCCTGCCCGTCCCGATTGTCCACATCTCCGGGGCGCGGCTTGCGCTCCAGCACCTGAAAACTGGCGAACTCCCCGGCCATGCGCTCCACAAACGGAAAATGTCCCACCACGGCCACGCGCATGCCAGCCCCCAGACGGTGCATCACCTCCTGGCCCTTCTGCTCCAGGGCTGCGGGTGGTGTGGACAAGCTGGCGTTAACGGCCGCCAGGCCCCAGCTGGCCGCATGACTGGTCACCGCCTCGCCCGAAAGCAAGGCCTGCCCCAACTCCCGGCAGGACTCCCCGGCAGGAGGCGGCGTGCAGGGCCAGCCCTGTACCTCTGGCGCAATGGCGCCCAGACCGGCATGCTCGGCCAGAATCCCCACCATCTGCCCATGCCCCATGGCCGCACAGGCGCTGCGCTGGACAAAGACCTCGGGAACCGCATGCAAATCCGTGCGGATGGCCTCAAGAATCTGGCGATGTCGAGTGTTCATGCACTCATGCTACTCCCGAAAAACCCGCCTTCGCGAGCTCTGAATACAGAATCCTTTTTGCCCCACCCGCACCTCATAAGAAGGAGGGATGACGTGAGGGGGAGCAGCGTCCCCCTCACCCTTTCCTAGACTTGCAGTGCGCCAAAGTCGGCCACGCGGCCGAGCATGGCCACCAGGGCGGCCAGCAGGGCCAGACGATTGGCGCGCAGGGCGACGTCTTCCACGTTAACCATCACGTGATCAAAGAAGGCGTCCACGGCAGGACGCAGTTCCCGCAGCAGGCCCAGCAGGGCCGGATAGTCCTCGGTGTCCCAGAGGGCGTCGAAGCGGGGGGCGACTTCCTGCAGGGCCGCGGCCAGCGCCTTTTCCTCCTCCTGCTGCAGGAGGGCCGGATCAAAGGCCGCATCCACGGGCCCGCTCTTGGCGATGATGTTGGCGGCGCGCTTGAAGGTGAGCACGGCCTGGTTAAAGTCGGCTTCCTGGCGGAAGTTCTGCAAGGCGTCCACACGATCCTTCAGGCAACGCAGATCGTCGAAGCCGGCGCCAAGGGCCGCTTCCACCACCAGGGTGTCCGCCCCCTGGCCGATGAACATCTGCCGCAGCCGCTCACGGAGGAACTCCATCAGATCCTTGATGATGTCCGCCGGTTCGCGGGTCCAGGCCTGTCCGGTGTAGCACTGCAGGGCCTGGGCGGCCAGCTCGCCCAGGGGCAGACGAAACGCATGCTCAATGCAGATGCGGCATACGCCCAGGGCGGCGCGGCGCAGGGCAAAGGGATCCTGCGCGCCGGTGGGAATCTTGCCCAGGGCGAAGCAGCCGGCCAGGGTGTCCATGCGATCGGCCAGGGCCAACACGGCCCCGGCGGTGCCGGAGGGCACGGGGGTATCCGGCCCGGCGGGCAGATACTGCTCGGCAATGGCTTGGCACACGGCGGCATCCTCACCGAACTCGGCAGCATAAATACCGCCCATTACGCCCTGCAACTCCGCGAATTCACCAACCATTTCCGAAACCAGATCGGCCTTGGCAAAGCGGGCGGCCGTGGCCGTGATGGTCTTGAGGGAGGGATCCACCTGCCCGGCAATAAACCCGCAAAGGGCCTCGATGCGCCGGCACTTGTCGGCCATGGAGCCCAGCCCCTTCAGGAACGTGACCTTTTCCAGCTTCTCGCTCCAGAGTTCCAGGGAGCTGTTGAGGTCAGTATTCCAGAAGAACATGGCATCGGAAAGCCGGGCCTTGAGCACACGCTCCCAGCCGGCGCGGACCTTGCCAAGCTCCTTGGGTTCCAGGTTCAGCACGCAGAGGAAGTGCGGCAGCAGCTCGCCGGTGGGTGTTTCCACGCCAAAGCTCTTCTGGTGGGTCTCCATGCTGGTCAGGAGCACATCCCGGGGGAGCTGCAGGAAGGCGGGATCGAAGTTGCCCAGCAGCGCCTTGGGGTGCTCCACCAGGCCGGAGACCTCATCCAGAAGCCGCTCCCGCCAGACAACCCTGCCGCCCGCCGCCGCGGCCTGAGTGTCGCCCTCGTTCCGGACAATTTCCTTACGGCGTGCGGGCTCCAAGACCACCTTGCCCTGCTCGGACAGGATGCGGAGATACTCCCCAGCCGCCGGAACCTCCCAGGGGCCCATGCCATGGACGCGATGGCCGCGGGTCTGGCGGCCGGAGCTGAGACCGGCCGCCTCAAACGGCACAACCTGCGCATCCAGCAGAGCCAGCAGCCAGCGCACGGGGCGGCCAAAGGTAAAGTCGCCATCGCCCCAGCGCATTTTCTTTTGAAAGTGGAATGATTCAAGAGCAGTGGCGCACAACTGGGGCAACACGTCAAGGGTGGGCTTGCCGCCCACGGTTTTCTGCACGGCCAGATAGTCGCCCTTGTCCGTGGGCACCACCATGCACTGCTCGAACTCCACCCCCTGTGACTTGGCAAAGCCCAGGCCGGCCTTGGTGGGCGCACCGGTGCCGTCCAGGGCCACCTTGACCGGCGGCCCCATCACAGTTTCGTCACGCAGGGGCTGCGAATCGGCCAGATCCTGAATCAGGATGGCGGCGCGGCGGGGGGTGGCGTGGCAGGTCAACGCACCGTGGGCCAACTCGGCCTCGGCCAGGGCGGCGCTGAAGTACTGCGTCAGCTGTTCCACAATCCCTGGCAGAAAGCGCGACGGCATCTCCTCAAACCCGATTTCAAGCACAAAGCAGGACATATTCGTGATCCTTCACAGTCTTAGGCGTTGAGGAGGGGCCAGCCCATGGCTTCGCGCTGGTCGGCATAGAGCCGGGCCACACCCGAGGCCAGAGCCCGGACGCGGGCGATGTAGCCGGCGCGCTCGGTGATGGAGATGACACCGCGGGCCTGGAGCATGTTGAAGGCATGCGAGCATTTGAGACAATAATCGTAGGCCGGCCAGGGGAGCTTCTTTTCCACCAGGGATTTGCTCTCCGCCTCGAACATGTCGAAGAGCTGGCGGAGCATGTCCGCATTGCTGGCTTCAAAATTATAGCGGCTCATCTCCACTTCGTTCTGGTGATGGACCTGGCCGTAGGTGACCTTGTCGTTCCAGGTCAGGTCGTACACGGATTCCTTTTCCTGGAGATACATGCAAATACGCTCAAGGCCGTACGTGATTTCGGCGCAGACGGGCTTGCAGTCAATGCCCCCGGCCTGCTGAAAGTAAGTGAACTGGGTGATTTCCATGCCATTGCACCAGACTTCCCAGCCCAGGCCCCAGGCGCCCAGGGTCGGGGATTCCCAGTCGTCTTCCACAAAGCGCAGGTCGTGCTCTTCCTGGCGAATGCCAAGGGCGGCCATGCTTTCCAGATACAATTCAAGGACATTGGGCGGAGATGGCTTCAGGATGACCTGGAACTGATAGTAATGCTGGAGGCGGTTGGGGTTCTCGCCGTAACGGCCGTCAGCCGGGCGGCGGGAAGGCTCCACATGGCAGACATTCCAGGGTTCCGGCCCCAGGGAGCGCAGGAAGGTGGCAGGATTGAAAGTGCCCGCGCCCACTTCCACGTCAAAAGGCTGCTGCAGGATGCAGCCGCGGGAGGTCCAGAACTGCTGAAGGGTAAGGATAACATCCTGAAAATGCATGCCAATCTCCTTGAAAGGGAAAAAAAGCCGTCAGCTCCGGCGGTATCCGAAGCGGTCCCAGTGCACGCCGGTATGCATGACCACGTACCGGTCCGCGGCGCGGGCTGCGGCGGAAAGCGCATCAACGGTAAAGAGTTCGATGGAGGATGTGGATTCCAAAGCGGCCTGGGATCCCGGTGGCTGGTCGGGGGGCGTCGACGCATTGCGGATGCCCCAGCGGGCGGGCGGCGCCACGGCCGCCTGGCACAGTACCTCCCAGGCCGGGCGGGCCAGCCAGTGGCTGGCCTCGGCCCCGCGGGTCCAGCCGCAGCGGATGCAGAAGGCGCGGCCGTCGCGCAGGGAAAGACGGATGCTCTCCTCGCCCTCATGCAGGGAACAACCACAGCCCTGGCAGGAGTCCAGACCCAGCTGGTAGCCCTGCTCCAGGGTCATGCGCCAGCGGAACAGCGCCGGGAACACGCGGGGCAGAGTGGCACACTGCTCAAAGGCCTCCAGCGTCTGCGCGGCAAGGGCAAAGGCGGCGGCGGCGTTTTCCGAGCCAGGGGCCAGGGCTTCCATGAACTTGAGGCAGTTCATCATCATCCCCAGGCGAAAGGAGTCCCGACGCAGGCGGCGCGGGGCAGCGATGAGCCCGGTTTCCATCAGGCTCAGGTAGCGGCCGCCCTTTTCTTTTTTGAGCCGCAGGCTCAGCATGTTCAGGGGGTCCAGGCAGCCGCAGAACCGCCGCCGGCTTTTCATGCCGCCAAAGGCAAAGGCCGTGAAGACGCCCTGGGTCGGGGAATAGGCCTTGACCCAGCAGTCGGCCTCCTTGAACCGGCCCACCCGCAGCACGAGCGCCTGATCGGTGTACTCCATGGCTCGCCTGCCCGCGTCAGTTGCCGGGCGGGAACGTGAGGGTCTTGACCACCCCTTTCTCGAAGCTGGTGGGGAACTCCTTGCCATTGTAGACAAAGCTCACGCCGCCGGCATTGCCCAGCCGCAGGGTCACGGTCTCGTGGAAGCGAATCACTGCGTACTGGTTGGGATAGAGGTAGAAATCCTTGGCCGTTTCCAGATCCAGCGTCAGGCCCACCCAGCACTGATCCTTGGCCCTGACGATCAGGGTCTTGCCTGTACCGGCCGGGGATTTGAGCTCCACCGAGGGTTTTTCGGATCCCAGATCCCCCAGGGCGTTGGTGGCATTCACGGCCGCCAGCGGGCTGGAGGCATTTGTGCCAGTTGCAGTGCCAGGGGTGGCGTTGACACCGGCTGCAGTGCTGTTGTTGGCCAGGGGGGCGCCAGGCGCAGCCGAAGCCTGCGGTGCATCCGACGTGTTGGATTCCTGCAGTCCCGCTGCAGCGCTTCCTTGCGCGTTTTGGGCCTGCAGCGCCTCTTCGGCCGACTCGGCGACTTCAGGCTGATCCTCCTCAAGCTTCGCCGCAGGCATCGGGCTCGTGACATTGGAAGCGCCGAGGGCCTGGGTGGAATTCTCCTCGCGCGGCAGAAGCGAGCCGCTGTCCAGGGCCGGTTCCTCTTCCAGGGAATACCAGATGAGCCCGCCCAGGGCGAGCAGGAGCAACAGCAGGACAAGAATGATGGATTTGACGCGCTTGGCGCTGGGCAAGGGCACGCTGTAGGGCTGGACATTCTGCAGGGAACGCACCGGCTTGACGCGGGGCGGCGCCTCAGCCGGGGCGGAACTGTCCAGCACCCCGTCGAGCCCGGGCAGCAGGTCTTCCATCTCGACATTGAGCACAGCAATGTAGGCTTTGATGAAGCCCTTGATGTAGACCGGATGCGGCAGCTCCTGCAAATCGCCCTGCTCCAGCATTTCCAGGGTACGTCTGCCGAGTTTTGTACGAGCCATGACGTCATCGATGGAGAGACCAAGCTCCATACGACGGCGCATGAGCGCCTGCCCTACGTCCTTGAAATCCGTAAGATCAGGGAGGCTCGGGGCTTGGCTGTCGAAATCGTCGCCGTGTGTCATGTCTCTCTTGCCCGTCTCTCTCGACTACCAGTTGATTTTGATGAGGGCCTTGCTTTTGAGTCTGGCAAGGTACTCAAGCAACAGTTCTTCCGTCTTCATTTTCTTCAGCTGTGCGCGGATGGCATCTCTATCATAGTTCGATGCAGGAATCGAGGGGGAGGTTGCAGGGGAGCCTGCAGCACTGCCCTGGTCGAGCATCTGCACGAAGGCGTAGCCATCACCCAGTCTGAAGGGTTTGGAGATGTCACCGGGCTTCATGTTCTGGGCGGCATTGCGCAGCTCGGGCCCAAGATCCACCAGGGCCAGCACGCCGAGGTCGCCGCCGGATTCCGCCGCCGGGCCCACGGTGTTTTTACGGGCAGCCTCGGCAAAGGAAATTTTGCCGCCGGTCACTTCCTTGTGCAGGCGGGTGGCCGTGGCTTCGTCCCTGAGCATAATCACGGCCAGATGCACCCGCGAGGTGTTCATCTGGGCGGCCGGAGAAGACGCGCTGGAAGGCAGCGCCGAGGCCCGGCCGCCGGAAGCGATGAAATTGTCGATATCCTGATCCGTCACCATGGCCTTGCGGTGCACCATATAGTTGATGAGCTGGTTTTTCAGGATTTCCTGTTTGATCTCATCCATGAGCTGCTGACGCGTCTTGCCTTGCAGGGCCAGTTGGGAGCGCAGTTCTTCTTCCGTGATGCCGCGTTCCTCACGCATGGCCCGGATATGGCTCTCGATATCCGCGGGTTCCACAGTCAGCTTGAGCCGTTCGATTTCGTGGCGGACAAGGATTTCGTTGATGCGCGCCTGCAGCAAGGATTCGCGAACCTGCTGCAGCATGGCCGCCTGTGCCTGCGGGCTGGGTTGTATGGGAAGCTGGTCTTCGATTTGCGCCAGTTTGCCATTGATTTCGCCCAGGGTGATCATCTCACCATTGACGACGGCCACCACCTTGTCCAGCACCTGCTGGGCCGCGGCAGGGGCAGCCAGCAACAGGAAAAACAGCATCAAAGAAAGGGTGCGGTACGCCACGATCGGCTCCTTGTTCCTCAAGCATGTTGCCCGGCGGCAGCGGGAGAGGCTCTGCCTGCCGGGCTTGTGGTCAATTGTGTGTGCCCGAACCGTTCTTCGTCTTGGGGGCGATCACCGGGACTTCGTCCTGCAACTGGTCCGGCTTCATGGCCTCGTCCCCGTCTTCCAAAGTCTCCGAGGGGTCTGACGCCTCTGGCATGACCGTATCAAGGGTGGCGTTTTCGCCGAGATCCATTTCCTCTTCACCCATGGGCAGGCCCTGTTCCTGGATGGTTTCCAGAGAGAGGGAGGCATTGCCCGAGGCGCTTTCCTGTTGGGCTTTGGCCTGCTCGGCCTGCTCCGCCTGTTCCTCAAGGCGTTCACGTTCGCGGGCCTTGGCCAGCAGATGCGCACTGACCTTGATATCCGCCTGACTCACCGCTGCTGCCAGCCAGTCCTGAAAGGCGGTATCCAGCCGCTCCTCAAGCAGCAGCCGTTCCGCATGGGGGGCGCCCTGCCCTGCATCAAGCTTTTTGGCCGGCAGCCGTTCCAGGAGAATCAGACTCTCGAACCCGGCCTGATTGGCACGAACCACCGTGGGGGTCAACAGTGGAGCGGCAGCGAGGTCTTCTACCCAAATCTTGGGCAGCCGGTTTTCCTGCATGGTCATTTCCTGCAGGAACACCTTGGGGAGCACCGCCTGGATGGCGGCGGGCTGCGGATTTTTCACATACGCCAGGGCCGCATCGCGCACCTGGGTTCTGCCCGGGCCGGTCACGTGCACCACGCGCACCTGGGCCGCCTGGATGAATTTTTCCTGATTGGCCTTGTAGTAGGCCATCACTTCCGCAGGATCCAGCCGGACCTCGGCGCGCAGCACCTTGCGCATGAACTTGTCCAGGGCCAGATTGGCCTTGAGCAGCCTGCGCCACACGGCGAGATCAATGTACTCTTCCAGGAGCATGCGTTCGAACTCGCCGGGAGGATAGTCCATGCGAACCAGGGCCTCGGCTTTGTTCAGCTCGTCCTGGGTCACTTCCGCCCCCCGTCGGGCCAATTCCTGCTCGATAACCGTCTGCACCACCATCTGGCCAAGCACCTCGCCGTATTGCTCGCGCAAGGCGCTCACGGTGACGGCGGGTTGCCCGCCCCAGCCGAGGCTGACCAGATCGTATGCAGCTTCCAGTTCCTTGACGGTGATGGGCTGGCCGTTGACTTCGGCCACCACGCCCTCGGGCTTGGTGTCCATGCTGCAGGCGGCCAGCAGCAGGCAGCTCAACAGAAAAAAGGCTCCGCAATACTGTCGGGCACGCCACAGCATTGCGGACGAGCCGGCGGCCCCGATCGCGAGGGGGGAAACGGAAGAAACGAAAGTGCGGGACAAAGGCTGCATCCGGATTCAGGCCTTGAGGGAATAGAGGGCATCGCCAACGAGTTGCAGACGCCGGACCATATCCACGTTTTCGTCAAGGCGCAACTCCAGGGTGGAAGGCGGCAAAAGGCGTGCCTTGCCAGCCTGCTCGGCCACCCAGGCCACGAGCCGCCCGGGGTCGAGGGCTCTGGACTTCTCACCCCAGACGAGTTTGACCTTGCCGGGAAACAAATCCGCCTTGATGACGCCCAGCCGCCCCAGATGCCGCTTGAAGTCCAGAACGGCCAGAAAATTTCTGAGCTCCTCGGGCATGGGGCCGAAGCGGTCGCGGACTTCGGCTTCAAGCTCCTGTCGCACCTCGGCAGCGTGAAGGGAAGTGAACCCTTTGTAATATTTAAGCCGCTCGCGGGCGTCGGGCATGTATTGCTCTGGAATATGCGCCGCAAAGCCAATCTGCAGTTCCGGCTCCACCACCTCTTCCTGCACCGTGCCCCGGAGGCGCGAGACTTCCTGTTCCAGCATTTCCAGGAAAAGATCGAGCCCCACCTTGGCAATGTGCCCGGACTGGCTCTCGCCCAGGATGTTGCCCGCGCCGCGCAGCCGCAAATCCTCCATGGCCACCTGAAATCCCGCGCCCAGGTAGTCCATATCCATGACAATCTGCAACCGCTTGCGGGTCTTTTCCGCCAGCCGGTCTATGGAAGGGGTGACAAAATAGGCGTACGCCTGCCGGTCCGAGCGCCCCACCCGGCCACGCAGCTGATACAGCTGCCCCAGGCCGAAGAGCTGGGCCTGATCCACCACCATGGTATTGGCGCGGGGAAAATCCAGGCCGGACTCCACAATGGACGTGCACACGAGAATGTCCAGCTCGCCATGCCAGAAGGCGTGCATGGTTTCCTCGAGCTGCTTTTCGGCCATCTGCCCATGGGCCATGGCCACCCGCGCGCCAGGCACGAGCTGCTTGACGAAATCGCCCACCTGCTCCAGGCCCTGCACTCGGTTGTAGACCCAGAAGACCTGACCTTCGCGGGAAAGCTCCTGCTCCAGGATGCGTTTGAGCAGCTTGGGATCGCGCTCGATGAGGGCGCTTTCCACGGGCTTGCGTTCGCGCGGCGGAGTCTCAATGACCGAAAGGCTGCGGATGCCCGAGAGGGAGAGCTGCAGCGTGCGGGGAATGGGCGTGGCCGTCAGCGTGAGGGCGTCCACGTTTTTTTTGAATTCCTTCAGCCGTTCCTTGTGCTTGACGCCAAAACGCTGCTCCTCGTCCAGGACAAGCAGGGAGAGGTTGGGGAGTTCGATATCCTTGGAAAGCAGACGGTGGGTGCCAATGAGAATGTCCACCTGGCCGCGGCGGGCCTGCTCCAGGATGGCCTTTTGCTGCCGGGCCGTGACAAAGCGCGAGAGCATGGCCACGTTGATGGGCAGGTCCTTCAACCGGGATTTGAAATTCTGGTAGTGCTGCTCGGCCAACACGGTGGTGGGGCACAGGAGGGCCGACTGGCGGCCTTCCAGGGCTGCGCGCACGGCAGCGCGCATGGCCACTTCCGTCTTGCCGAAGCCGACATCGCCGCAGACCAGACGGTCCATGGGTTCCGGCCTGGCCATGTCGTCCAGCACATCCTGAATGGCCCGGGCCTGATCCGGCGTTTCCTCAAAGCCAAAGGAAGCCTCGAATTCGCGGAACAGTTCGTTCTCCGGCCCGTAGGTGAAGCCCTTGGCCACCTTGCGCCAGGCGTACATCTCCACCAGTTCCCCGGCGATCTGCTCCACGGCCTTGCGGGCCTTCTCCCGCGTGCGGGTCCAGCCCAGGCCGCCCAGCTTGTCCAGGGCCGGCTCGATTTCCTCGGGTCCCTTGAAGCGCTGGACCAGCCCCAGCCGGTCCACGGGCAGGTAGAGCTTGTCGTCCCCGGCGTAGTGCATGAGCAGAAAATCGTTGCCCACGCCGGCCAGATCCAGCCGGATGAGTCCCTGAAAACGGCCGAGGCCGTAATCGCGATGCACCAGGAGATCACCCGGGGTCAATTCCTCATACTGTTTGAGGCCGATGAACTCCTTGCGCGAGACGCCGGGGCGCACGGCCCCGCGGGGCTGGAGCACATCCTCGCCCAGGACGCGCATGCCGTTCCACTGCAACTCCGCACCCTTGGCAAAGGAAGACAACAGCGCAAAGAGCCCGTGTCCCGTGGCGGCGTAGGAAGTGGCCGGGGTCACGCCTTCCTGGGCAGCCAGGGCCAGGAATTTTTTGCGGCCCTGTTCGGACGAGAAACACAAAAGCGTCTGCCGCCGGCTGCGGCCCCATTCCTTGAGTCGCTCCACCAGGGTCTGCCAGGGTCTGTCGCGCAGGCGTTGTTCTTCCAGCTGGCGGGCGTCTTCGGTTTCGGGGAGGTCGGCCCGCTCGGTCCGCTCCAGGCGCATCAGCTCTTCAAAGCTGTCGATGGCCCGTTCCGGAGCCTCGTCCCCCCGCCGTTCCAGGCCCATGACCAGGGACTGGAAGGCCAGGGTCCGCGAGGCCTGCAGGCCCTTGAGCGCCTGTTCCGGCGTGCGCAGGTGCAGGCCACGCCGCCTGGCCAGCAGCACGGGCATGGCCCCTTCCTCGGCCCGCTTTTCCCAGGCCCAGGCCTGCTCCTCCAGCACGGCCGGGAACAGTTCCGGCGAGGCTTGCAGACAGGTGCGGTCCGCGGGCAGCCAGTCCTCGAAGGCGGCCGGCGTTTCGTAAAAAAGGCCGGGCGTCAGCCCTGCGCCGCCATCTTCCAGGGCCACGCGCAGGGCCTTTTCCTCTTCCGTGTCAATGCGTTTCTCCACCCGCAGGGTCCGGAAGCGCGAACGCGCCTCCTGCAGGGCCTGGGCCGTCACGGCGACCGGGCGCACGGGCAGCAGCACCGCTTCCTTGAGCATGGCGTGGGACCGCTGGCTCACCGGGTCGAAGAGACGCATCTCCTCCACCGTGTCCCCGAAGAATTCCAGGCGCAGGGCGTAGTCGTGACCAGGGGTGAAGATGTCCAGAATGTCCCCGCGGCGGGAGAGCTCGCCGGGCCGGGAGACCAGGGTGGACCGCTCATAGCCCCAGGCGATGGCCTGTTCGATGACCAGCTCCGAAGAGAGTTCTTCTCCGGATTTGATGACCAGGTGATTGGCGTCCAGAAAATTACGCGGTGGCCACCAGGGCAGGAAGTTATCCACGGTGCAGACCACCCCCACCCGGCCCTCGTGGGTCTGCAGGGCCCAGAGGGCGGCGATGCGCCGGGCCCAGGCGTCCTTGCGCAAGGCGGCCTGCTCCCGGCTACCGCCCAGGAGAAAGGCCGGCAGCACAATCCAGCGTGCTTTTTGGCGGATGAACTCTTCCTGCGTCTGAAACAGCTGCAACAGCGCCATGGTTTCATGCAGTTCCGCTGCACCGCGGACCACAAGCACGGGCCGCGCACCGGCCAGCAGCAGTTCATGGGCCAGATACGCCCGTGTGGCCGGACCGGTCTTGTACAGGGCGGCCTCGGTCTTGCCGCGACCGGAAAGGGCCCGGATCAGTCGTCCCACCGGGGCGGAGGTGTCGGCAATGGAGGAGACGCCGGAGGAGGAACCGGGAGGAGGACTGGACGGGAAGCTGGGAGACATCATGGTGGTGCATCAGGAAATACAGGGACGCAAAAGAGCCCCGCAACGGCGTGATGCGCCGTCCGGAGGCGAGGACCAGCAACACAAAAAACACCGGAAGGGCCTGCATCGGGCAGCCCTCCTGGTCAAACGGAAACACCGCACCCCTGCCACTGCCACATCGGCGCCACAGGGGAAAACCAAGGGGGGTGAGGCCTGCACGGCCGCCCCCCTTGCTCCACATCCGGCATTCCGCCGCAGAAACAGACTAAATCTTGTTCAAGGCAGATTTCTCTTCTCGGGAGAGCAGGCGGTCCAGATCCAGCAGGATGAGCAGCCGGTCTTCCAGCTTGCCCACGCCGCTGATGTATTCGGACTCCAACCCGGCCACCACCGGCGGCGGCGGTTCCACGGTGCTGGCAGGAATACGCAGCACCTCGGAAACGGAATCCACCACAAAACCAACAATCATATTGTTGATTTCAATGACGATGATCCGGGTGTGCTTGTCGTGCTCCCGGGAGGACAGCCCGAAGCGCTTGCGCAGGTCCAGGATGGGAATCACCTTGCCGCGCAGGTTGATCACGCCTTCCACGAACTCCGGCGCGCGAGGCACTTTGGTGATTTCCATGGTGCGGATGATTTCCTGCACCTTGAGGATGTCCACGCCGAACTCTTCGTCCCCGATGCTGAACGTGACGAGCTGGAGCAGCTCGGCGTCCTGACGCTTGTGTAGCTCTTCCATGAATTGCCCTCTTCGAAAAATCGCGGTTGCCAGCTCCCCTTGGGTGCTGTCATGCCTGCCACGGCAAGGCACACCTCATAACAGGGCGCGGTCATTCCCGGCTTGCCGGGTTGCTGCTGCCGGGTTGCTGCAGCGGCCTCTGACGTCGGGCTCTTGATGCAACCGGTTATACTCACATCCTATCCGAATGGCAACCGCCTGTTGTGTCATGCGTCAACTGGCCAGTTGTTTAAGGGTCTTCCCGCATTGCCGGTTGTCTTCGTCTCAGGCATCGCGTACAACACGAACAACCCGGGGGGCAAGGCCCGACACGATCCCGGAGCTCCCTTTCGCGAGGCTTTCCATGGCTCGATTTTTCCTTTTGGCCGGTGAATATCCTCTGGCCGACCAGCTCAAAACGCTTGCCGACGATGAACTCCTGGATTTCTGGGAAGAAACCCAATATTTGGAACGCTTCCTGGACGAGGAATACACCGTCGAAATCGAGGAATCCCTCGAATACGAGCGTATCATCCTTCAGGAGCTGCAGCTGCGCTCCTGCCAGCGCAGCTTGTGTCTTCCCCAATCCCCCACTGCCTGACCATGTTTTGCCGGCGTTCGCCGGTTCCCGCCTTTGTTGAGGCCGTGGCGGCTTTTAATACCGCAGCATACTGGGATTGCCACAACATCCTTGAGCCGCTCTGGCTGGCCGAGCCATCCCCGGCGCGAGACTTCTATAAAGGACTGATCCAGGTGGCCGGCGGGCTGTACCACGTTGACCGCGGCAACCGGGCCGGGGCGTGCTCCCTGCTGGCCAAGGGGCCGGGCTATCTTGCGCCCTTTGTCCCTGCCTGCCAGGGCCTGGATGTGCAGGACTGCCGGACCCGCGCCGCAGCGGTGCTGGCCTTTGTGCATCGGACACCAGCACCAGGGGCGCTGCCCCGGCTGCCGCCCCGGTTACGGCCCACCTGGCGCTGGTCCGCCCCTTGAGGTCCTGGGATCGCGCTTCAAACAGATTTCACACAATCTTCATGCAAAAACATCCGCAGCTGCGCCCTGTTGCGCCGATCAAGCGGCGCAACATTGATTTCATGAAGTATTATTCACAGTTGACCATCTTTACAAGAAGATCACAACCCAGTAAGAGTGAAGTCAAGAGCAGGACGGCCCTGCTCACCTCCCGGCGCAGTTCCCTCTGGAAAACGCCATCACTGCAACGGAGGGTATTTCTCGTTAACTTTCAACCCCATAGCGGGCTGTTGCGAGCCCTGCATGCGCGGTCGGCAACGCGTCGTCAGGATGCAGCCATACTGATGCATGCCCAGGAATCCTTTGGGATTCCAAGCAGATTCACCCTGGAGCGCCACGCGTCTGCAGGCTTCCTTCCTCAGACGAGGTCCTGGCATCGGACACCGCGCACACCTGGGGTGAATCTTTTTTGTCTTGTGATTGCCCTGCCCTATCCCAGACCACTACGCCCTTTTCCCCCATCCTGCCCCTTGCCAGCAGCCATGGCTGAGAGTACATCGCGCCGAGAAGCTCGTGCCTGCGACGCCCTTGCCCCATCGGCCCGGTTCGTGACACGGCCGTACCCAGGAGAAGCGCATGCGCCCATGGTGTTTTCTTCGGCGACATTTTCGTGGCCTCCCCCGCCGGACTGTCCGCACGAAGCCCGGCCTGCCCGCCACCGCGCCCGTGCACAGCGGGCTGGTGCGGATGATGTGCTCCGCCCTGTGCCTGATCGCCTTGCTTGCGCCCGCCCGGGCCATGTCGCAGCCCGCGCGCGTTCCCGTGCCTCCCGTGGATGATGCAGCACAGGACGCCTCCTTTCAGGCCCTCAAGGCCCAGCTTGTGCCGGCCATGCAGCAGCGCGACCAGCAGTTTCTCTCCCGCCTGGTGGTGGAGAACCGTCCCACCGGCTTCGGCCTCACTCCCATCATGGATTTTTTCACGGCCGACCCCTGCGGCCAGGGTGTTTGGAATGAACTCGCCCGCGCCGTCACCCTGGGCTGCATCACCGATGCCGTGTTGCCCGATGAGGAATCCGAGGGGCCGCGGCCGGAAAAGGTCTATCTCTGTCCGTATCTCATTGCCTCGGACTATCCGGAATCCATGGATTTGTTCGAAACGGTGGTGGCTGTGGACGCAAGCGTCCCCATGCATGCGGAGCCCTCTGCCGACTCGCCAGTGGTGGGCCAGCTGTCCCATGAAGCCGTGGCCGTGAAATCCTCTGTGTTTGGCGAAGCCCCAAACGCCACGGCCGAAGGCTGCGAGCCCCTGCTCTGGCATGAAGTGGAGGTGGCCGGGGTGCATGGATTCGTCAACGCCACGCAAACCCTCTCCCCGGTGGACTGCCGCTTTGTCCTGGCCAAAATGCCCGGCCTGCGCGAAGGCGAAGGGGTGGAGGGCTGGATTCTGCAGGATATCTACTGCGGCGACTGATCCCCGCCCGCTCCATCCCGCCCGCTCCCGGCCCACCGCTGCCGCAACCACCGGCTTTACCTGCCCCGGCGCTTGGCCTATAACCTGGGCATGCAGTCCTCTCCTTCCGCTTTCCCTTCCGCCGCAGGCGGTCTGGAATTCCTGGCCCTGCGCGCCAGCGCCGGCTCTGGCAAAACCTACGCCCTGACCAGCCGGTTTCTACGGCTGTTGCACGGTGCGTCTCCAGATACCGTCGCTGCGCCCTCCCAGGCCTGCGCCCGGCAGACCGGGCCGCTGGACTGGTCCGCCATCCTGGCGGTGACCTTCACCAACAAGGCCGCCGCGGAAATGCAGGAACGCGTGCTGCGGGCCCTGAAGGAACGCGCCCTCAACCTCGAAAAAAGCCAGCATCCGGACCATCCCGCCCAGGCCTGGACCCCGTCCGAGGCCCGCCGCTGGTGCGAGATCATCCTGCATCGCATGAGCCGGCTGAACATCCGCACCATCGACAGCCTGCTCTTTCAGCTGGTGCGGCTCTCTGCCCTGCCCTTGGGTCTGGCGCCGGACATTGAGCCGGTGTTTGAAGAGGATGCGCTGTTTGAACCCCTCTACGACCGTCTCGTGGACCGCGCCCGGCAAGATTCTGCCCTGGCCGCTCGTTTCGAGAAAGCCTGCCGTAACGCCCTGGATTACGGCACGGCCAAAGGCTTTGCCCCGGCCCTGAGCCTCAAGGAACGTCTGGCTGAGATCCTCTCCTTCCTGGCTGCCTCGCCCCAGCCTTTTGACCTGCATGCCGATGAGGAATCCCTGGTCCGCCGGCTGGAGGCCATGCGGCTGGATTGCCAGGAAGCCGCCCGGCGCATGGTTGACGACATCGCCGCCGCCGGCCTGAATGCCCAAAAGAATTTTCTTAACTATCTTGACAAAGTGCAAGGCATGTCTGTCTTTGAGGCCCTGCCCTCCGGCGTCTGGCCGGACAAGGACACCCTGGATGACTGCCTGAACAAGGCCAGCAAAGGCCACGCCGGTTCCGCGGCCGAGGCCAGTTTTGCCGCACTGCAGGCCCGCCTGCGGCGGTACCGGGAGCGGCAGCCCATCTATAAGGATGCCCGGGAACTCCTGCCCATGGCCGCCCTGGCCGGGATCCTGGCTCCGGAACTGCAGGCCATGGAGCGCCGGTTGTCGTTGCTGCCCAAGAGCCGTTGGGAACCGCTGGTCTGCCGGCTGTTTGAGGACGGCTTTGGCGTCAGCGAGGCGTATTGCCGCCTGGGTGTGCGGCTCACGCACCTGCTCATCGACGAATTCCAGGACACCAGCCGCAGCCAGTGGCAGGCCCTGGAACCCCTGGCCGTGGAAGCCCTGGCCAAGGGCGGCTCACTCTTTTATGTGGGCGACGTCAAACAGGCTATTTACGGCTGGCGCGGCGGGGACGCCAGGCTCTTCGACGAACTCCCCCACCGCGAGGAACTGCAAGGCTTCCGCTCGGTCTTTCAGCCCTGCAGCCTGGACAAAAACTGGCGCAGCGCCCCGGTGGTGGTGGATATAAACAACCAGCTCTTCTCCCTGCTGGAAGATGCGGATGTGGCCCTGGACGTGGCCACGGCCATGCTCCCCAAGGCCGATGCCGACCTGGCTCCCCAACTCGCCCGGGACATCCAGACCTCCTTCCACAACACCGCCCAGCACGTTCCCACCCCCTACCGCAGCAATAACGCCGGCCTCTTCCAGCTGCTGACGGTCACCGGTGAGGATGCCGACGCCGTGCTCCAGGCCACGCGCGAGGCTGTGGAAACCGTGCTGGATGATGTCCTGGCCCGCCGGCCCTATGGCGAAGTCGCCGTGCTGGTCCGCAGCAACGATCAGGCCCAGACCGTGGCCCAGTGGTTGCTGGACCGCGGCGTGCCCGTGGTGACGGAGAACAGCCTGCTCCTCAATGCCCATCCGCTCATCAGGCAACTGCTCCAATTCCTGGCTTTTTTGGAATTTCCACCGGATGATCTGGCCTTCTGGGAAGTCATCTCCGGCCAGGAACTTTTTCTGGACGCCAGCGGCCTGACGCATCGCGAGATGGTGGACTGGCTGGCCCGGGTCCGCAGCGAGCGCGAGGGAGGCGATGCCTCCGGCGGCTCTGCCCCCCTCCCCAAGCCGCCGTTATTCATCTGCTTTCGGCGCGATTTCCCCGAGGCCTGGCAACGCTGGCTGCAGCCCTTCCATCGGCAGGCTGGCATCCTCGGCCCGTATGACTGCCTGGCCGAGCTCTGCCGACGCTTCCGGCTCCTGGATCGCCGTCCCGGGGACCAGCTCTTCCTGCGGCGGTTGCTGGAGGTGGCCCATCTGGCCGAGACGTCCGGCCAGCAATCCCTCTCCGCCTTCCTCGAATACTGGATCTCCAAGGGCGACACCGAGCGCGCCCCTCTGCCCGATGGTCTCGACGCCGTGCGCATCCTGACCATCCACAAGGCCAAAGGGCTGGAATTTCCGGCCGTGCTCATTCCCTTTCACCACGATACCGCCCGCCTGGATAAGGATCTGCTCCTGGTGGATCCCGAAGAGCCCAGCCGCCCCCCCGAGCCCGAGGGAGCGGCGCTGCTGGCCCGGCGACGGCGGGAGCTGGGGCCGGTGTTCCAGGAGGCCCGGCGGGATTCGCTCATGGAGGCCCTGCACGTGCTGTACGTGGCCTGGACCCGTGCGGCCGAAGAGCTGCATTGCGTCGTGGCCCCGTCGCGAGCTTCCCAGTCGCCCATGACCAAGGCCCTGCTGACCCTGCTGCCCTGTCTGGGTATCCTGGAAAACGCCGGGACCGAAGCCTGCGTCGTGCGCATGGGCCAAACGCCGGAACCGACCAGGGAACTGGCCGATGGGCCTGGCACGGTGGAACAACCGGACGCTTCACTGGATTCCGCGCCCTTCGCGCCTGCATCAACCGAGCCGGCTGCAGCGTTCCGGCCCATGGACTGGCTGCCGCGCCTGAAGGTCTTCCGCAACGAGCTGGCCCCGGCCAACTTCGCCAACCGCCGCCGCGGGACCATGCTGCACCGGTGCCTGGAGCATCTGCACCTGCCCTCCCCTGCACCAACGCCCCAGGAGGCGGCCCAGGCCATACAGCGGGCCCTGGACGCCGGGTTGCGCGGCCTGGCCAACCCCCACGACCCCGCGGCCTTTGCCCGGGATCGCGACACCGTGGCCGGGGAGGTCCGCGAGCGGCTGGAATGGCTTCTGGCCCAGGAAGAAGCCCGGCCCTGGCTGTGCCATGGGCTGCGCGAAATCACCCTTCTGGACAACCAGGGCGACCTGCACAAGCCGGACCTGATCGTTCTTGAGGCCCCCGCGCCCCTGGCCGTGGATTACAAATCCGGCCTGCCGCGCGACAAGGACACCGCCCAGGTCCGCCGGTATCTGCAGCTTCTGGCGGCCATGCATCCGGAGTTGCCGCAGCCTGAGGGACGGCTGATCTACCTGGATATGCAGGTCATTCAACCCGTGAGGCTGGTGCAGGCATGATGGCGTCGCATGGCCGGACATTACTGATTCCCTGGAATATTGATGCCATGGAGGCCATGGCTGCGTATCTGCGAGCGTCTTCGCGGCCTTTGCACGAGCATCTGCTCGTCTTTCCGCACCGCCGGCCAGCCCGGCACCTGCTGGGCATCCTGGCGAAATCCCTGGGACCGGACGCCCCCCCCGTGCGCACCCCGCGCATGCTGGCCGGTGGCGAGCTGCTGGCCCGCCTGCGGGCCGGGCTCGACGCCCCGCCTGCCGAAACCGTGAGCCGGCTGGACCGCATCCACCTGTTGCAACAGATTATCCAGGAGCTGGGCGAAGCCGGTATTGCCGCGCTGCAAGGCGTTTCGGCCGAGCAGTTCTTCCCCTGGGGGGTGCGGCTGGAATCCCTGCTGGAGGAATGCTTCCTGGCGGCCACACCACCTCGCGCCCTGGGGTACATGGAAGAGGAGGTCCAGCCCTTCGCGGCCGGCATTCTCTCCGCCCTGGACACGGTGTATGCCCGTTATGTGGAGACCCTGGACGCCCGCAACTGGTCCACGCCCGGCCGGGACGCGCTCCTGTTGGCAGACCGGGTGGAGGAAGCCGCGGCCCTGATCGAAGAGCCTTCGGTGCTGCTCGTTGGCTTTGACGACTGCTTTGGGGTGGAAGAGCTGCTCTTCAGGCACCTCTGGGAAACAGGCCGGGCCGACCTCATCCTGCATGGCGATCCGGCCCTGGCCAAGGATTCCTCCCGCCGCCCACACTGGTCCCAGGGGCAGATGGAGGCCCTGCTGGCCCGCTGGGGCGCGCCGGCTCCCGAACTGCTCGGCACCCCTGGGGCGCCCGAGGGCCCGATGAATACACCGCCGGCCGCCGCGCCCATGCTCGTCCCCATGCTGTATGAAGGCTATGACCTGCACTCCCAGCTGGCCGCCCTGGGTGAGAATCTGCGTCAGGAACTGCGAGAGCATGGCTCCCTGGACGGCGTGGCTGTGGTCATCTCAGAGCCGGCCATGCTCCTGCCCGTGTTGCACCACCTGCCCCTGGGCGCCCCCACCCGCGATGGCGGCAGTGTGGATGTCAACGTCAGCCTCGGCTATCCTCTGGTCCGTTCCACCCTGGCCCAGCTGCTCGAACTGTGCATGACCCTGCAGGAAACCGCCGCCGGCCCTGGGCTGTACCACTGGCGCGACCTGCTGGCCCTCATCCGCCATCCCTACCTCAAAATGCTCTCCCTGGAGGATCCTGAGGACGAGACCAGCGAGCCGGATCAGGCCCTGCGGCCCCTCTTCCATGCCCTGGAACGCCAGTTGCGGCTGGGATCGCCCATGGTCCGACGCGAGGACCTGACCACCCTGGCCACTCGGGGGCTTGGCGAGGGCGCCGCGCCACCTGCGGCGCATCTCGAATTTCTGGCACAGGTCTGCTCCACCTTTCTGACCGCCTGGGAAGGCCGCCGTACCCTGGCCCAACTGGCCGAGACCCTGCACGGCTGCGTGGAGTTGCTGCTGCGTCACGGCCTGGCCCTCTGGCGGCGCTTTCCCGTGGATGGCGAGTGCCTGCACCGGCTGCTGCACCAGATCCTGCCCACCCTCTCCGGAGCCACGCTCTGCCACGAGCCCCTGCCCGAGAGCCTGCTCTTCGCCATCCTCAAAACCATGCTGGCCGAGGAACGCGTGCCCTTTGAGGCCGAACCGCTGACCGGGCTGCAGGTCATGGGCGTGCTGGAATCCCGGCTCCTGCCCGTGTCCCGTCTGCATCTGATCGGCGCCACGGATGACGCCCTGCCCGGCCGGCCCGGCGCGGATCCGCTCCTGCCAGACGCCCTGCGACACCTGCTGCAGCTTCCCGATGCCTGGCAGCTGGAACGACGGCAGGCGGCGGTGTTTTTCCGCTGCGTGGAGGGAGCCAGAGCAGCCACCCTTTATACGCAAACAGGCGCGGCCTCTTCCGGGCTGATGGACGAAAAAAAACGCCGCAGCCGGTTTGTGGAAGAAGCCCTCTGGGCCCGCGAACAGCAACTCGGCCGGCTCCTGAAACCCGGTGAACCGCCCCTGGTGCAGGTGCAGTTTCCGGCCGTGGCGCCGCCGCGGACCCGCCGCGGTCTGCCGGCCACCCCGGCCCTGCGGGCGCGGTTGAAGCGCCGGCTGCACAGCCGCCCCCTCTCCCCCACCTTTTTGGACGCCTACATGCACTGCCCGGCGCGCTGCCTGCAGGAAAAGGTGCTCGGGCTCAAGCCGCAGGAAGAAGTCAAGGAAGAGGGGGACATGAAAGCCATTGGCGAAATCGTCCACAGCGCCTTGCAACACTATTTCCAACCGCGCCTGAACCGCCCCCTGACTGCGGCGGATGTGGATGGTGACGAGCTGGGCGAGCTGTTCGTCCAGACCCTGGCCGGACACGAGCTGGCCACGGTCCTGCGGTTCGACCACCGCACCGCCACGGAGCTGGCCGGCCGAAAACGCCTCCGGGACTATGCCGCCGTGTTCCCGGACACGACCATCCTGTCACTGGAAACCGATCTCTTCGGCTCCCTGGAGGTGGATGGCGAAACATTCCGCCTGATGGGCCGTCTGGATCGGCTGGACCAGCGCAGCGCCACAGATATTGCGGGCGAGGAGCTGCGGATTCTGGATTACAAGACCGGTGGCAGCCTCAAGCTGCCTGTCCGGCGCATGTGGGAGACGCTGGACTGGCAGGCCCTGGAATCCTGGGGGAATGAAGAAGACGCCCAGGCCCCGCAACGCCAGGCAGCAGGGGACGCCCTGTTGCAGACTCTGGCCAGTCAGGTGCGCAGCGTGCAGCTGCCCTTCTACCTGCATTGCGCCCGGCAATCCGGCCACGGCGACCGCGCCTTGCTGGATGCAGCCCTGGTGGATCTGGCTCGCGGCGGGCAGGAGCTGGCTCTCTTTGGCCCCAAGGTGGACGAGGAGGAACGGGACCGCATTCTGGAGTCACACATCCCCACCCTGCTGACCTTTCTCGTCCGCCACCTGCTGCGCGCCGAAATCTTCCCCGCCTTGCCCGGCGATGGCTGCCGGCACTGCCCGGTCAGCGCAGGGTGCCTGAGCAGAAGCTGAGTGCCGCGCCCGCTGCGGTTCCGCCGCGGCCCCGAAGCCGCAGGCTCCGTGAGCCCGCCAAAATCCACGCATTTTGTCGGGCGATCCTCCACGTAATAAGATGATGCAAGCATCACCTTATTACGGGGACGTCGCCCTAGGCGTTGAACGTCAGGAACCCGAGCCGGGTCAGCAGATCCTCCAGGGCGTTCACGTCGCCGTCGGCCAGGATTGCCGCCAGGGACACGGCGCCGTGGGCCAGCATTTTGCGCATGGCCAGCATGCGGCAGGCACTGAGATCCCGGGCCATGGTCTGAAAGGCTTCCCGGGTGCGGCGCGGGTGCTCAAAGCGATCCTCGCTTTCAAAGTCCACCAGACTTGCACCGGAAACGGGCATGACGGCTTCGCTGAACTGGTGCAGCAGCTCCCGGCGTCCCATGAGCTCCAGGCGATCCGCCTCTTCCAACGACTCGTCTTCGAGAATGGCGGCCAGACCGGCGGCCATTTCCCGGCAGCTGGCGGCGATGTGCAGCAAATCCTCTTCCGTAAAACGCACGGGAATACTCCTGCATGGCAAAAGGTCGCATGAGTGGGCAGGCGCGATGCCTCCGGACAGACCACGCGTGTGAAGGATGCGGGTCAGGCAATTGGGCCTGTTCATTGGGCCTGTTAACTGTTCCTGTTGGCTGTGCCCGGCAACTGTGTCAGACACCCTATAAAAAAGCGCCCCTTCCGTCAAAGAAGAGGCGCTTATGGGACAACTCAGGTGGCCAGGCCAGCCACAAGGGGCACAGTTAGAAGCCGATGCTCAGGCCAACGTTGCCGCCCCAGGTGTCGAAGCCATGGCGGTTGAAGCCGATGCGCTGGTACCGGCCGCCAACATCCAGGGAAAACTGGTCGGTGATGTGCACCACCACGCCCAGATCCACAGGCAGGGTAAGATTGCTCTGGTAGCCGCCGTAGGAGATTTCATCATCGGTGAACAAGCCGCCGAGGCCGGTGCCAACATAGAAGGAAGCCTGTTCAGCAGAGAAAGGATAGTAGCGGATCAAGCCGTTGAAGCCGAAGCCATTGGCAAAGTCGTAATCGCCGCCGCTGCCATCCATGGACATGTAATAGCCCAGGAATTCGGCGCCCAGGGACAAGCCGTCCACAACAAAGACACCGGCGGACAGGCCGTAGGTAAAGACCGTGGACACGTCCTTGGAGCTGGTGCCGTACAGGCCGACCTCAGGCTGAATGTAGAAGCGTTCTGCCTGGGTGGCGGTGGTGCCTTGAGCCAGCGCGGCGCCCGGCAAGAGGGCGAGGGCCAGACAGGCGAGCAGGATCAATTTCTTCATGGTAGTTCTCCTTGACCAAACTTGTATTCGAGCAAAAAGCCCTCATGTTCAACACATAACGCGCTGCATCAACAGCTTGTTACAGTACTGCAAGGGGTCTGGGATTGGCAACATTTTTCTTGAGATTCTCTAGAATCTCTCCTCTCCCTACCCAACAACGAGGACGCTCCTTTATAGCATGGCCCCAGGGCCTGAGCAAGTGGGGGTTTCTATTAATTTTGCTCCATCGCAACAGTATGATGACCCCATTGTAGCAACTCCGCTTCATGTGATATATAGCCCATAGTGGACCAGGGTTGTCCAAAATCCTGTTGCAAGAAGGCGGTGTGCTTTTTCGAAGACACATTACACCACAGGAGAAACGTATGGTTACTTCGAAATTGAAGATTCCGGCACTCCTCGTCTGCCTCGCAATGCTTGCGCCTGTTTGCATCGCGCACGCGCAACTCGGGTTGCCCATACCCGACCTCAAATCCCTGGCCAAACCAAAAGGCGGGGCGGCTGTCACCACCGCCAAAACCTTCTCCCAGCCCACCACATTCCGGAATACCGGCAGACGGTTCGAGTTCACGCTTCCCGCTGGCTGGATGCAGGAATCCGGCAATGTGCAGGATGAATCCGGCGCAGTGTTCCAAAAGGGCGACCGCTCCGTGTCATTCCTCTTTCATATGACGCAAATGGTCCCCAGTTTTCCTGCGGAGGCCAGCGTTTCCGCCTCACTCAAGCAGGCCAAGGAAGAAATTCAGATTCGCAAGTTGCTTTCCGCCAAACGGCGTGATGGTGGTGTCAAAGCCCCTGGCTCTCCCAGGGTTATCGGATGGGAAGTGACAGAATCCGAAAAAGGCTCCGGAGGATTCCAGCGCATCATCTGGCAATGTTACGACCAGGATAATTATTACTTTAACTTCATGGTTTCCACGGAACCTGCCAACTTCCAGAATGCCAAGGCGGAAATGCAGCAGATTATCGATTCCATCGTGTTCAAGTAGTCTGTTCTGCGGGAACACATCTGCCCTGGGCATGGCTGGGCAGAATTCGCTCCGGGCTTCATTTTTATTGAAGGGTGCGTTATCAGGGTGGCTACATCGTATTCGTGCAGCGCGACACAGAAAGTCTTAGCAGTCTGCCCTTTGCACGGGTACCAGCCTGGGGGGAATTCTGTAGATGGCTGGCGTCATTCTGGTCGTAGAAGACGAGGAACACATCCGTGAATCGTTCAAGCTGCTCCTGGAAAAGGAGGGCTTCCACACGTTCACGGCAGAAGACGTTGGCTCTGCACTGACCATCCTGCAACGCGAACACGTGGATGCCGTGGTGTGCGACATCCTGCTCCGC
Organism: Megalodesulfovibrio paquesii; assembly: GCF_054653055.1. Taxonomy (NCBI): domain Bacteria; kingdom Pseudomonadati; phylum Thermodesulfobacteriota; class Desulfovibrionia; order Desulfovibrionales; family Desulfovibrionaceae; genus Megalodesulfovibrio; species Megalodesulfovibrio paquesii. Next base: position 163,255 of record NZ_BAAIGQ010000001.1, read on the forward strand.
GAACGGTCAGGCCTGGCCCTGCTCATAGAAATCAACACCATGCAGCTGAATGTGCCGGTTATCCTCATTACCGGCGAACCCAACTTCGAAAGTGCCGCCATGGCGGTGCGCCAGGGAGCGTTCGACTATCTGGCAAAGCCTGTCCGCAAGGAAGTGCTCTTTCTGGTGCTGGAAAAGGCCCTGGGACATAAGGCGCTTCTGGATCGAAAAATGCGCCTGGAGGAGGAAAACCGCCTCTACCGCCACAATCTTGAAGAACTCATCCGCTCCCGCACCATGGCCCTCAATCAGGCCAATGCCGACCTGCTTCAGGAGGTGGAGGAGCGCCGCAAGGCCGAACATGCCCTGGAAATCCTGAACAAGGATCTCGAAACGCTCGTGGACTCCCGCACCCGTGAGCTGGCTGCGAAAAATCTGGAGCTGGAAGCCACCAACCGGCGCCTGACCGAGCTGGATGCCATGAAGTCCGCCTTTTTGTCCCTTGTTTCCCACGAACTGCGCACCCCCATGACCTCCGTGCTCGGCTTCGCCAAACTCATCCGCAAGGACTTTTTGCGCCATTTTATGCCGTTTTGCGACGGCACCCCATCCCTCGAAGCCAAGGGGTTACGGATCCAGGAAAATCTGGGCGTTATTGAAAAGGAAGGCCAACGCCTGACGCGCATCATCAGCGATGTGCTGGATATCACCCGCATCGAAGCCGGACGCATGGACTGGCGCTGCGAAACACTGGACCCTGCCGAGCTGGTCACCCATGCGGCCCAGGCCATGCGCGCGTTGTTCCTGGAAAAACCCAAAGTGGCGCTGCGTGTGGACGCGCCACTTGATCTTCCCAGGATCGTGGCCGACCCGGACCGCCTGCAGCAGGTGCTCATCAATCTGCTCTCCAATGCCCACAAGTTCACGGACCGTGGCGAAGTCCGTCTGGGCGTGCAGGCCATTCAAAGCAATCAAGCGGACGCAGCCCGTCCCGTTCCCCAAACATCCTGGATCCGCTTCACGGTGCGCGATACTGGCCGGGGGATACATCCTGACGACGCAGCGCACATTTTCGAGAAATTCTACCAGGGCCGCATCGACACGCAGGATCATGACAAACCCCAGGGCGCGGGCCTGGGGCTGGTCATTTGTCGAACCATTGTAGAGCATTATGGTGGCAAGCTCTGGATGGAGTCCGTCCAGGGCCAGGGCAGCGTCTTTTATGTGGACATGCCCGTCATGCAGTAGCAGTTGTGCAGGCGTGCGGGAATCCCAGAGAAGAACGCCAGCTGTACCATCCTGTCTCAACCCAAAAAACTGGAGCGCAGCATGCAGGCGGCAGAAGGCCGGCTTGGTCGGGTGTTTGTCTTGCGGTTGGAGGATGGGGATCGCATCCCCGACATCATCGAAGCCTTCGCGGCGGAACGCGGGCTTTCCCGTGCGCTGTGCGCCCTGCTGGGCGGTGTTGGCTCCGGCTCGCTGGTGGTGGGGCCACAGGATGGCACGGCGGCAATCATCACCCCCCTGCTCAAGGCCCTGGGCAATGTGCATGAAGTGGCGGCCCTGGGCACTCTGTTTCCAGATGCCGAAGGCGCGCCCAGGCTGCACATGCACCTGGCCGCCGGCCGCGGTGACGAGACCGTGGTCGGCTGCACCCGCCGCGGGGTGGATATCTGGAAGCTGGCGGAAGTGGTGCTGCTGGAACTGGTGGACGTGCCCATGACCCGCCGTGTGGACCCGGCCTTTGGCTTTGAGGTGCTCTGCCGGGATTGATTGATTCCCGGAGTTATCCCAACACCTCGCGCCGCGTGGCCAGGCTCTCCTGCTCGGCTTCGCGGCGCAGGGCCAATTGCCCTGCCACCCCGTCCGCGCCGCTGTCATGCAGGGCTTCGGCAATGGCCAGGGCCAGCTCACGCACGCTGTGGATGCGCGGAATAAAGACGAAATCCGCCCCGGCTTCGTACAGGGCCGTGGCCTTGGCCAGGGTATTGGTCGTCACGATCACCCTGGCGTGCGGCGCCACGCGCCGGGCTGCGGCCAGCAGCCGCATGTTGGTGACCCCGCGCAGGATGGTATCCGGGATGGTGGCCACAATCACCGCGGCATGCCCCATGTGGGCGTGGTGAAGGGTGTCCAGACTGGCAATGTCCCCATACATGCAGGCCAGTCCACGGCGTTTGAGTTCGGCATGCACCTGGGGGTTGAAGTCGATGACCAGGCTGCGCCGCAGGATGCCGGCGCCTTCGGTGTCTGCGGCTGCATTGGCGATATCCATCTGCTCCAGTTCATGGAACAGGGAGCTGGCCTCGCGATAAAATCCCAGAAAGATCACATCCTTGCCGCCGTCATCCTGGGTCTCGTCCCGCTCGTCCAGGTCCTTGAGGCCCAGCCGCCGCAGCCGAACGGCCAGACGCTGCTGCAGCAGATGGTTGGCGTTGATGGCATACGTGGACCCCACGGCGGCGATGGCAAACACGAAAGTCAGCACCCCCACGGTTTCGGCCTGCACATGCCCCAGCCCCAGCCCGATACTGGCGATGACCAGGGAGAATTCGGACATCTGGGAAAGATTGATGGGCGGCAGCAGACTGGTTCGCATGCCGTTTTTGAGCAGGTACAGCACCGGAAAGATGGACACAAATCGCGAAAGCGCCAGGAATACCGTGGCCACCACGGCCAGAGCCAACATGCCCACACTGGGCATGGGAATCTGCAAGCCCAGGCCAACGAAGAACAGCGTGACAAAAAAATCCCGAATGTTCACTACCTTGGCGATGACGTCAATATTGTAGGGAAACGTCGAAAGGGACACCCCGGCGATGAGCGCGCCCATCTCCCGCGACAGCCCCACCGCGCCGGCCGCCTCGCTGACCAGGAAGCACCAGGCCACAGCCGTTACCAGCACAAGCTCCGGCATCTTGGCAATAAAGGCAAACAGCCGGCCCAGGAGATGCCGGCTGGCGGCCAGGGCCGCCACCACCAGCAACCCGCCCTTGAGAAAACTCAGCAGAATGACCCCAAGGCCAGGATCGTGCAGGTTTGGCTGCACTGCCAGGAAAAGAATGGCCCAGATGTCCTGAAAAACGAGAATGCCCAGGGTAATGCGCCCTGGCAGCGCGCCAAGCTCAAACTTGTCGTACAAGAGTTTGACCACAATCATGGTCGAAGAAAGCGCCAACCCCACGGCCATGTACAGCGCGTCGAATTTTCCGCCGCCCAGGGCAAAGCCTAGCAGCGGAAAGAGGGCCAGCCCCATAAGGACACAGAGAGCAAACTGGCTGACCCCGGCGGCAATGAGGCTGGAGCCCGAGGAAAGCAGCTTTTTGACGTCGATCTCCAGACCAATGATGAACAGCAGCAGGATCAGGCCGATTTCCGAAATGGTCTGGATGCTGGCCTCGTCCTCAATCAGCCCCAGCCCCAGCCTGGGGCCAAGCAGGATGCCGGCGGCGATATACGCCAGCAAAAGCGGTTGCTTGAGGGCTTTGGCCGCAATGCCCAGGCCCGTGGCGGCAATGATGGAAAGGCCGATGCCTTCGATGAGCGCAGCGCCGTGCATGACGTCCTGCCTTGTGTTTGGTGCGATGCAGAATCCGCCCGTGAGACGACCATGGGCGCATAACCGTCCAGGGTTGTACGCGCTGGATGGCGAAAAGATCAAGGGGGATTGCCTGGGGGCGCCTGGGGAGCGCCAGAAGACTAGCGGTTCGCGGGCCTGGGTCCTGGCCTGAAGAGCGCCCTGACGAGCGCCTTGCCCGCCGTGCGGCATTGCATGGCAGCCAGGGCCAGCCGACCACGCCGGCTGCGGGCAGCCTGCAGGGTCACGGTCATGCGCGGCATTGCGCCGGTCTGGTATTTGTACGGCTCGTCGCCCCAGAGAAAATGAAACTCCCGAATCTCACCCAGGGAGCTTTCGATGATTTCCATCTGCAGCATGTTCCCGGCCTTGACCCTGGAGCCGGCCTCGCTCCGGCCGGACTGCAGAAAGTAATGCCGGCCCGCAAAGGCCAGGCCAAATTCCATGGCCTCCACCTGCCCGTCCACCTGCATGCCGAAGAGCCGCAGGCGGTCCTGTTCCATGCACCGCCGGGCAATGTCCTCAAAGAATTGACGGCGGCGCGGTTCCACAAAAGTATTGGCCAGCCCCAGGGCCTCCCAGCGGGCGGCATGCAGTTCGAAAAAACGTGACAAATCCTGCTCCAGGCTAGCCGCCTCAGCCCGGCACAGGACCATGCCATGCTTTTTGGCGTAGCGGTCGCGGTCTTTCAGGATGATCTTCTTGTAGATCATGTCGGGCATGGCCCGGAAGCTCTCCACCGTGGCCGGCTGCACGGCCAGTACGGGGCAGATGTGGCAGTGCGAGAGCTGAAACGGGAGGTCATTGGCGAAGAGCCAGTGCCGCAGGTGAGTCAGCGGGAGGTCTCCTGGGTCCGCATTGGCATAGTCCAACAGATCCCAGTCCGCCTCCTGCCAGATCGTCTCGGCCAGCTGGCGGGCGATGGCCTTTTCCTGTCCTGGGGTGATGAGAATGCCCAGAAAATCCCCGGCAGCGTCGCGGTCGCCCTGCAGAGCCAGCACCTGCACGGGCAGGCCCCCCACCCGCCTGCGCGCCACGTGCAACGGCGCCACGGCCAGCACGTCGCCTGCGGAGGATTCGACGACATACAGCCGCAGCCCCCCTTCCTGACCAAAGTGGCGCCACCAGCAGTCCAGCCAGTCAAAAGTCATGAAAATATGCCCGCCGCTGCGGGCCACCAAGGCATCCCAGCTCGCGGCAAGGGGACGGGCCGCCTCAAAACTGGGGAGCCGACGAATGGTGAACGATGGCGTGCTGCTCATGGCCTGGGCACTCAGCTCCGGCGCTTGCTGGGATCAAACTCCTGATACAACTGCCGCACCAGGGCCGCCGCCGCCACGTTCCAGCGCAAGAACACCAGGGCGGTCAGCTGGGTGGCCAGCCAGGGGTGCCGCCGCGCCGGACCGGTCCAGGTGGTCAGGACAGAGGGCGCCACCCACAGCAGTGCCAGCCACGCCATCCCCAGCGCGGATCCCAACCCCAGCAGACAGGCAAACATGACCACCAGACACCACAGATGCCAGGCCGACATGAGCGGCTGGCGCAGCACGCGACTGCGGAAATGGTGCTTCCTGGCAAATGCCAGGCTGCCGCTCTGCCGCCAGAATTCCTTGCGTACAAATTCGCCCAGGCCCTTTTCATACCCAGTGTGCACAAGCACCACTTCGTCGGAGGAAATGGCGCCCAACCCGGCGTCCAGGGCGCGCAGGGTCAGGTCTTTGTCTTCGCTGGTGCGCAGGGTTTCATCAAACCCGCCAAGTTGCACAAACGAGGCGCGGGGGATGTTCATGTTGCGGCCGGGAAGAAAATCCACAGCCCGCACTCCTGGCCGGCGAAGGCGATACCGTTCGCCCCAGACGCGGGCCACCCAGGGAACAGACGGGGCTCCTGGCACCGAGGTGTCTGGCGTTGTTTCCACAAATCCCAGGAGCCCGGCATGCCCGGCGCGAAAGATTTTCTCCACCATATCCAGCCAGTTGGGCGGCACGCGCATGTCCGCATCCAAAAAGCACAGCATCTCTCCCTGGCTGGCCGCGGCGCCGCGGTTGCGCAGGGCGGCGATGGCCACCCGTCCGGCGTGGTTTTCCAGCACCTGCACCCCCAGGGAGCGGGCGATGGCGGGGGAGCTGTCACTGGAGCCGTTGTCTGCCAGGACAATTTCCACGGCATGCCTGTCTGCAGCAGCAGCCCGAATCCCCTCGATGCAGCGAGCCAGATTGGCAGCCTCGTTCCAGCATGGAATAACAACAGAGAAACGCGGCGAGCGATGCATGGGGCGGCTCCTCAGACAATACTTTTGTGCAGAAAGTACTGATCCACCAAATACTGATTGAGCTGGCTGATGGGTTTGTACCGGATAATATAAATGAAGGGGAGTTCCTCGCCGGGAACCATCCGCTTTCGGACAACCTCACCCATCACGGTGCAACGCTTGGTCTTTTTCTTGCCTAGGCGGCGGGAAATCGTTTCAAGACGGTAGATGCGGATACTCTGATCGGCCAGGTCCACATCGGAATGCATTTTCAGGCATTCCTCATTCATATCCGCCAGAAGGTATTGCCCCTGGCAGGATTCCCGATCATTGCCGAAAACACGCAGGCAGATGGAGGCATGCTGCTGTCGGACACGCTCCAGCTCCCGGCGCTCCAGATACTCGCGCAGCAGCCACCCCTTGACGACATTGCGCCAGAAATATGCCCCACCCTTGATGAACACGGAACGGGTCAGCACCAGCCCGGTGAAGGCGACGATGATCAAATCCCAGACCAGGCTGCGCTTCAGGTGCACATATTTGTTGTCGATAAACGCACGGATTCGCTTGGGACAGCTGTGCGGGGTAAAGAGCTGGGCATAGCCGATGAGCCCTGGACGCACGGTGAAGCGCTGTTCGTAATTGGGAATCTGCTTGCACAGCTTGGCATACACTTCCGGGCGCTCCGGACGCGGGCCAACAAAGTCCATGTCGCCCTTGAGCACATTGAACAGCTGCGGCAACTCATCCAGGCGCGTATCCCGCAGCAGGCGGCTGAAGGGTGTGGTCAGCTTATGCTTATGCGAAAGCAGGTCGCCCCCGATGAGCTGTTCCGCCCCCACTGGCAGGGTGCGGAATTTGATCATCTTGAACGTCCGGCCACCAAGGCCCATGCGGGTCCCGAAATACAGCACGGGGCCGTAGTCGCGCAGCTTGATGGCCACGGCAATGAGGCACATAATCGGCAAAGCCACAACAAGCAGCACACTGGCGAGCACCATGTTGAACGCGGTGATCGTCAGAAAGGACCCCTTGGAATAGCCGAACTGCCGGACTCCGGCCGGGCTGGCAAAGGGGCGCGGGCTGTTCTGTGTGGCGGCCTGTATGTACGACGACGGCATGGAAAAGGTCCTTTTTCAAGCATGACGGCGCGCCCAGGCACGTTGCCAGGGCGCGCCGCACAGGATTCTCTCAACTTTTCAAGCAGTGTTGGGCCAGCCTACTTTCCATTCCACTGCGGGATAGACATGAGGGTTGGCAAATCCGCAAACTTGGCCACGTCCTCAGGCTTTTTGAAGGTATGGTCAAAGTATTCCCGCAAAAACCCAAGACTGAACCCGGTAATAAGCCCCACCAGCGCGCCCACGAACACAATGTTCGAACGCGGAAACACAGGAGCGCCGCCAAAGAACGGACGCGAGAGCACACTCACGCTGAACAGCATATCCCCGCCTGCGTCGGACACTTTGGCTTCCTCCCGGCGACGGGCAAACGTGTCGTACGAAAGCTTGAGCAGATCAGCCTCGCGTTGCACCCGCTGGCTGGCAATGACCGTCTCTTGCAGGGCCAGATTGCGCTTGTTGATTTCATCCACGCGCGCTTCCAGGGTTTCAATCTGATCGCGCAAGGTGTTCAGCTGGGTTTCCTGGCCACTGGTATAATCGACCACCTCGGCCTTGAGCGCTGCATAAGCGGTCTTGATGTGTTCGTCAATCCGCTGCACTTTTTCACTATTTTCGCTGTAGATCCGCAGGAGCTGGCCGCGTTCGAGCACCAGGGTCTGCACTTTGTCACCCAGAATGCGGATGGACTGGTTGTCGATGAAGGAATAGAATTGCACTTCAGGCGAAGCCAGCACTTCGCGCAAGTGTTTGACAAACAGATCCTTTTCGATCCACTGGCCACGCGCCACGTCCAGTTGCTGTTCCACGGCGCGCTTGATTTCCATGTTGTTCTGGATTTCAGCCACCGGATTGGCGGTGTTGCCTTCCTTGGCCAGCTTGAGCAGCTGATCTTCCTTGACCTTGAGCTCGGTGTTGAAGCCCTTGGCGGTATCGTCAAAAAATCCTTCGGCGCCGGCAGGGCTGTACACGCCAGTGTGGAAGGCAATGTACTGCGCAAACAGGTTATCCAGAATTTTCTGGGCGCGCTGCGGATCCTTGTCCAGAAAACGCACCTTCAGCACACTGGTTTCGGGCAGAATTTCCGTCCGCAGCCCGGTCTGTACCTGGTAGACGCGCTCCTTGAGCATATCGCCCTTGGTGTCGTCCTGGGTAAAGTACAGGTTTTGCGCCGCCATGCGCTTGATGGTTTCCCCCACCACGTCGGGCGAAAGCAGCATTTCCTTTTCCGTGTTCAGCTCCCGCATGGTGATTTCCATCACCCGGGCCTGCACGTTTTCCAGCGTGCCGAGGTCAGTCTGCACGCGGTTGCTCTTCACCAGGATGGAGCCGTCTGCGGCATACGTGGGAGGATAAAACTGCCAGATGGCGACGGCAGCCAGGGTAAACAGGATGGTTGTGCCGATGATGATCCGCTTTTGGGCGAAACAAATCTGCACAAACTCCCTCAGGTAATCTTCCGTGCGTATCATGCTCGAACCCGCCTGATGTTGCAGGGATAAATTTCTCTTAGCACAACTGCGCCCAGGGGGGAAGCCCCAAGGGTGAATCGCCCTGGGGCTTCCTTGCCACAACGCACCAGTCCTAAAGCCCCTGGTTGTTAATCACGTTCTGGTTGCTTTCCGTCTTGCCGTCAGGAGACTGCGAATAGTACTCCGACTTGCCAGGCACCAGATCGAACAGCGGATCATCAAGCAGGTCCGCGCCAAAGCCAATGCCCCAGCCGTTGAACAGGAAGATGTTGGCCACTTCCCGCATGATTTCTGCCCATTTGGCCGTCTCGCGCCGGGGGATGTACACGATGTCGTCCGGCTTGAGCCAGAAGTGCTCGCCGCCTTCGCGGCCGTTCATGGCGTTTTCCAGATCATACCCGCGAGCAACAAGGGTGCGTTCGGGGAGTTCTTCCTGGGGCTGCACGGCGCGGGTTTCGGGCATTTCCACGTCGTTGCCCGGGCAGCAGAGCACCAGCCGCTTGGGTTGTTCGGCCGGAGGCATTTCCTCCACGCGGCGGTTGGGCAGCGGCTTGCGGAAGATAACCACCTTGGAGGGCCGCGCCGTATTCTCCAGGCCACCGGCGCGGGCCACGGCATCCAGCACGGTGATGGGCGTGCGAATTTCGATGGATCCCGGGGTGTTCACCGCACCCATGATGTACACCACCGCACCGGTGGACTGTTCCAGGAACAAATCCACATGCAGGCCGGCCAGGAAGCTGTCATACAATTTGTCAACTTCCTTGTGCAGTTCGGGAATGGTCTTGTGCGCCGCCATCACGTCGCCGACCAGGGGGAACGTGACAATACCGTCGGGCCGAATGGTCACCAGTCGCGACAAGCCGCGAGGTGCGGTATGCAGGTCGGCCTTGAGTTCGCGGATGTGGGAGCTGAATTCCGGCACGGTGACGTAGATTTGCGGACTGCGCAGCACGGACTTGTACTTGCCGCGAATCTCCGCAGTCACGTCATCCACGGTACGGCCAGCCACCAGCACGCCGCCAATGTATGGCAAATAGATGTACCCGTTCGGGGTGACGTTTTGTTCTTCATTCAACTCGGGCAAATCCACGAACTTGACCTGGACAAGATCATCCACGGTCAGCGTAAACTTTTCCTTGAGCTCCCAGGTGCGAATCTGAAAAAGCACATCCAACTGATCCCCGGGCTTGAGCCGGTATTCTTTAAAGATAAAGTCCGGCGCAGGATAGTTGGCTTTGTCTTTGTCAAAGGTGGTGGAATTCATCACCCGTTCCTGCCCGTCGCTCAATCTGGGGCCGCAACTGGCAAGCCCCATGGCCAGCAGTGCAAGTCCAAGACAAAGTGAGAGGACATGGATTCGGCGGTGCATGGTCATGGCATTCCTCCGTGCTGTCGCCTAGATTTTACCGTAGAGTGAGGCAGGGATGTAATAGCGCCTCTTGTTGAGAATCACGCCCAGCACTCTGCCATTGGTGAGGCGCAGCCGCTCCACAGCACTCTGCACCACCTCCCACTTGGTCTTTTCGCATTCCACTACCAGCGCAATGCCGTCAAACTGCCCGGCCATGACGTTGGCTTCAGAGGAAGTCATGACTGAGCAGCCATCCATGATAACGTAGTCAAAGTGCTCCAGAAGGGAGGCGAGCCGATCCTGCAGCAGGTTGCCCTTGAGAATGGAGGCAAGGTCAAATCCGCTGGCGCCAAACGACATCACGGCCAGGTTGCGGATTTCCGTGCCGTGGATAAGATCGGCCAGCTGTGCGTTTCCCTGCAGGAATTCCGTGAAACCCGGTGAATTATCGAGCTGAAACAGCTGGTTCAGCACCGGTGAGCACGAGTTGCCGTCCACAAGCAGCACGGTGGATGAGCCGTTGATGGTCAGGCCATAGGCCAGCGACAGCGCTGCGGTGGTCTTCCCCTCACCTTTGAAGCTGCTGGTGACGAACAACGAGCGGGCCCCCTTGCCTGCGCTCAAGAGATTTCCCTCCACCATGGACATTTCTCGCATGTTTTTGACGAGCCTTGCCTTGATGGCTTCAGGGAGTCTCCCAATAGTTTGTGCAGCCATGACTCCTTCCTTCTTTTGCTCTTTCCAGAACAGCAAACACGTGGTGATGACATGCAGAGCTTCCACCCCTCGGGCTCCCACACCACGTCTCCGCTTCGCCCTCGTCACTCCCCCGACATCGTGCACCTGCGCTACAGAGGCCACTTCGTCATACTGCAGGCGTTTATATTGCTGCCTGCCCTGGCAGGGCCTGCCTCTGATGGGCTCACTCTGACCTTCCGAGCAGAGCCGCCGACAACATCCCCTCGCGCTCGCAATCCTGCTTCAGCTTACCCAGCCAGGCACGTTGAAACACTACCTTCCGAGGGTAATTTTGATTGCAATACATCAATTCAAACTCTTGAGTCAACAGGGTACAGGATTTTTTTATTTAATTGTATGCATTCAAATGCAAAAAAATATTTTGAAAAGCACATCATCACTGAAAACAAGCAACACTTACCTCATCGCATTCAGCTAAAAGGAAATATTGCATGGTGCAAAAAATCTAGATTTTATCTAATGAAGATACAGAACAGCATTACAGCCAGCATGACAATCATTATGTATTGCAATTGCATAAACATGGACATTTTTACAGAGATTTTTCATGCGGAAAATGTACCATTACAGAAAAAACAATCACTCCAGACTGAGACAAAACTGATGATACGAGACCTGTTTCATCGTACTGTCAGTGCATGAGCGACGATCCAAACAACATTCCTCCGCATTTTTTGGTCATGGCGCATTGCAGGCAAGTGCATTGCCTTTGATGACGCTGCAACGAAATCCGTCAGTCTTGCCAGTTGCGCGTCTTTACATCTAGCCTCCAATCATAATCCGCTCGCAACACTATCTCCTTAGCGCATTTTTTCTGGCGGTATCCCGCAAGAACCTGCGCCAACGCAATTGGTTCCCGCGCAGTGCAACGCAGCCTTGCCAACTGCTGGAAAAACGGACAGAATATGTAGCGATTCCCACTGCAGCGAAGCCTGATGCTGCCCCGCTCACCATAGCAGCATAGGATTGTCTTGCATCTCGCAAGCGCGCGGGGCTGGTCCGGGCCATTTTGCTGCGCCCTGCCCGGCCCTACCAGACGACTTCCGCCGCGCCCGCACCAGGGACGCCACGTGAGGGTTCGATGCGATGATTCGAAATTGCATTCTGGTGTTGTCCATCAGCATCTTTCTGGCTGCAGGCTTTGTGTTTTACAAGGCTTCTCTGGAACAGCATCTCTCCGGCGTGTTGTTCGGTTCTGCCTTGGAGGTCCCACATGCCGGCACCGCGCCACCTCCAGCAGTACAGGCCTCTCCCACTGGTGTGCATGGCGCCTCAGCCACACCAGTGCCCCTTCCGGACGAGCCACCAGTGGATACGGACGAAGTGTTTCGCAAAATGGCAGTCGGGCAATTGCCGCGGGCTAATCGCACCAGCGACGCGGCGCCCGGAGCGTCTGGCGAGCTGGAGCAACTGGTTGCCCTGGCCGAGCAACGCGCTCTCTATGCCCGGCAGGTGGAGGAGCTTTCCGCAGCCCTGGAGCCGATACTCACCGAACGGCTGGCGCTGTTGGCACGCCGGGAATCCCTGCAGGGACATCGCGCCGAGGCAGCCCGGCAGCGTGAGGGACTGGCCACGCTGGATGCCGAACGCACACGCCTGGAGGAAGCCTTGCACGCCGCCGAGCAAGAGGTGGTGGAAAAGGCCCATGCCTTGGACACGGCGCGCGATACGCAGACCCGCCACGCACAGGCCAGGGAACGCGCCGCAACCGCCACAGTGGCACTGGACAAACTCAAACCCAAAATTGAGGCAAGCGCCAAACGCCGCGCCGAACTGCTGGCTGCCATAGACAAAAAAACAAAAGAAATTGCTGTATTGGAAGATGCAATCGCCCTGTTGCAGCCCGTTGCGGCCCAGGCTGTTCCCGCCAATGGCACGACTCCCCCAGCAACCGCAGAGCCCGCGCGCCCCTCGACCGCCGAAGCGCAGAAGGCAGCCGCCACCCTGGTGCAGAAGCAGCTGGCCAAGGAGCAGGCCGTTCGCGCCTTCCAGGAGCTGGAGGCCTCCCTGGCCACTCAGGAAGACACCATCCACAAGCACACCACCGAGCAGCAGGCCTTGCAACGGGAAATCGACGACGCCAGGGCCCTGCAGTCCGCTCCTCCTCCTGGCAAGGACATTCTCTCTGCGCTGGAAACCGCGCTCGCCAAGGCCAAAGCCCAGCGCCAGACCGCCCAGGAGGCCCTGAACGCCAATGCCAAGGCCCGCGCCAGCCAGGCAGAATCCCTTGCCAAAACAGATATCTATCTCGCCGAGCTTGATGAAATTGACTCAGCCCTGGCCGAGGCCGAACTGCAGATTGCCAGGTTTGAACAGGACCGGGACACGTATCAATCCCAGCTTCCGGGGATTGATGAACGGCTGCGCTCCCTGGAGGAACGCGCCAGGCTGGCCCTGGCGGCCCTGGAAGGAGCCTTGCCCAATGGTTCTGGCCGCGCTGGCCGCGCCGTGCCGGCAAGCCCCGAAGGCGCCGGCACGGCACCTTCCGGAAGGTCTCTGGTCATCTCCCTCAATGAAGGGACTTTTGCCCCAGGGAATGCCACGCTTCAGGAAACATCCCGCCGGAATATCGACCGGGCTCTGGCTGCCATCCGAAAAGCTCCCAATAGCCGGGTCTCCGTGGAAGGCCACACGGACAGCGCTCCATTGACCGGGACCGGGCTTGATCAGTTTGGCGACAATCTCAATCTTTCCTACCAGCGGGCCAAGGCCGTGGCGGACCGGCTGATTTCCGGCGGTGTCAATGCCACTGCCGTCACGGTGACTGCTTATGGGTCCGGGTCGCCCCTGGCCTCCAACGACACGCCCGAAGGCCGCGCCCGCAACCGTCGGGTGGAGATCTGGCTGGTCATGCCCTGAACACATGTCCCGCCCTGCCGCACGCCCTGCGGCAACCGGCTGGAGGGAGCAAATGTATACCACGCACTTTGGCCTGAAAAACCTTCCGTTTGAGAACTCCCCGGATCCCGACTTTTTCTTCAACCACGGCCGACATGCGGAAGTTCTCGATCTCATGAAGGATTTTCTTGCGGCTCACCGCGGGCTGCTGGTGGTGGCCGGGCCCATCGGCACCGGCAAGACCACCCTCAGCCAGATGCTGGTGCGCAAGCTGCCAGAACACATCAAGCTCATCTGGCTGGTGGAGCCCCCCTCCACCGCGCGGGATTTCGTGCTCTTTGTGGCGCATGAGCTGGGCATCCCCTTTTCGCACGAAAAGCGGTTGTTCATTATCCGCGATCTGGTGAACCGCCTCGTGGAACTGCGCGCCCAGGGGAAAAGAACATTGATTATTGTGGATGAAGCACACCTCATGACCCCGGAAGTACTGGAAGGGGTGCGCATCATGAACAATTTCGAGCAGGGTGCGGACAAGCTGGTCCACATGCTGCTCATCGGCCAGGACGAGTTGCTGGCGACCCTGGAAGCGCCTGCCATGCGTCCCTTGCGGCAGCGCATTTCCACTATCATCAACCTCGGCCAGATGACCCCACCCATGGTCCGGGCCTATGTGGAGCACCGGCTGGAACTGGCCGGCGGCAGCAAGGACCTGTTCACCCCCCTGGCCCTGGACACCGTGGCCCATGTTTCCAGTGGCGCGCCCAGGCTGGTGAACACCCTGTGCAACATCGCCCTGCGCAATGCTTTCATCAGGCGGGCCACCACGGTGGATTACGAGGAAGTGTTCCGCGCTGCCGAGGAGCTGGGCCTGGGCACAGAGGCCCTGCATCACCTGATCAACGTGTCCGGTGCGGAACAGCTGGAAGCCCTGAAGGAAGTGGATCTGGAAGCCTGGGCTTCGCGTATCCGTGCCGAAGTGGCCCTGGAAGTCCGGCAAAGTGGCGCGCCTTCTTCCGCGGAAAACGCGTCAGGCCCGGCGCCTGCCACCTCTGCGAAGGACCAGCCCAAGGAACGAGCCCCCGCAGCGGGCAAGCCCACCGCGCGCACCAGGATTGCCGTGCCGGCAAGACCGGCGGCCTCTCCGCAGGTGGAATCCGCATCCAGATCATCCGGCCATCGCCGCGGATGGCTGACTCCGCTGTTTCTGCTGGCCGCATCCCTGGCCACCCTGCTGGCAAGCCTGCATTTCTATGGTCCGCAGCTGGGGCTGGATGTGCACAGCATGCTGCTCCGGCTGCGGCAGATGATTGAACAGCTCCTCTCCTGACCCAGTGTTCCATACGACAACGAGCCAGCTGCACTTCAAGCGCGGCTGGCTCGTTGTCAATTTTGAGGCTGATCCAGGCTGTTCAGTAAATGCCCGGAGATCTGTCGGTCTGGCGTTTGCGATTGGTGTCCCGCCGGCCGCCCCGGGTTTCGCCATACTTTTCCTGCATGGCCTGTTCCCGCAGGGCGTTCATCCGTTTGTTATACTTGAGTTCGCCCTTGCTCCAGACCTGATGGTAGCGATCCCCGTTGGGGCCGATCCGCACCGCCACTCCATCCTTGAGCCCGTTGCGAAACTCGCCAATAAACAACGCGCCATCCTCCAGCTGCACCACGCCCCGGCCGTTCATGCAATCGCCCTCCCGGCAGTTTCCTTCGAGATACGGGTCCACATCATACTTTAACCCGTTGTATTCCTGCCTGAAGTGCTCGCGCTGCTGGGCCACGGCAATCGGAGCGCCACAGAAAACACCTGCAGCCAGAACCAGCAAAAGAAAAAGCGGAAGACAAGTGCATTGCATCCGGTGCGGGTGATACATCAGAGGGAAATACTGGTTGGGCATGTGGGCCTCCTCACGGTACGCAGCGGATGCGGCAGATGGCAACACGCCAAGCCTGCCTTGCAGCAGTACAACATACATAATACTGTGTATCAGCTTTGCATACCTGCGTGAAAACTGCAAGCCATTCCGCGGGCAGGGTGAACAGTCCCGCACCATGGCCGGCAGATCCCCAAATGCTGAGGTGCGGCAATTTCGTACCATGGCGGCAGGTTACAATGTGGTAATCCCGGTTGGAGCACCTTGCCAGCCTGGCAGGCTGTGTTACCTGAACAGTGATTCATCGCACTGCACTTCATCAAGACAGGAGGTCTTGCTTCGCATGGCGAACCAACTTAAAACCATTTTGCTGCTGGGGCTGCTCACGGGGCTGATTCTGTTCATCGGTGGCGCCCTGGGTGGCCGAGGCGGCCTGATGATCGCCTTTGTCTTCGCCCTGGCCATGAACGTCGGCAGCTACTGGTTTTCCGACAAGCTGGTCCTGCGCATGTACCGGGCGCGGGAGGTTTCTCCCAGCGAGGCACCGGGCCTGCATCAGATGGTGGCCGAACTTGCCCGGGAAGCAGGTATTCCCAAGCCCCGCGTGTGTGTGGTCCCCGAGGAAACGCCCAACGCCTTCGCCACAGGAAGAAACCCGGCCAATGGCGTTGTGGCCGTGACCGAAGGCATCGTCAGCCTGCTTTCGCGAGATGAACTCAAGGCCGTGCTGGCCCATGAGATCGGGCACATCAGGAATCGGGATATTCTGGTGCAGACTGTGGCCGGCGTGCTGGCCTCGGTGGTCATGATGCTGGCGAACATGGCCCAGTGGGCGGCCATTTTTGGAGGATTTGGATCCAGCGATGACGAGGACCGCCCCAGCCCCATCGTCGGCTTGTTGCTGGCGTTCATCGCCCCGGTGGCAGCCTCGCTGATCCAGATGGCCATCTCCCGCTCCCGGGAATACCTGGCCGACAGCACGGGCGCCGAGCTTTCGCATGATCCGCTGGCCCTGGCCAGGGCCCTGGAAAAACTGGCGGCCTACAATGCCCGGGGCCGCATGCACCTGGGCAGCGAGGCCACGGCGCATATGTTCATCGTCAACCCGTTCACCGCCTCGCGGCTGGCCTCGCTCTTCAGCACGCACCCGCCCATGGAAGAGCGCGTGCGCCGGCTCCGGGCCATGGCCGGCCGTTAAAAGCGGGGGGC
Organism: Megalodesulfovibrio paquesii; assembly: GCF_054653055.1. Lineage (NCBI taxonomy): Bacteria > Pseudomonadati > Thermodesulfobacteriota > Desulfovibrionia > Desulfovibrionales > Desulfovibrionaceae > Megalodesulfovibrio > Megalodesulfovibrio paquesii. The sequence continues at coordinate 179,680 of NZ_BAAIGQ010000001.1, forward strand.
AGGCATTGTTGCGCAGGCCAGGGTGTCGGACCAGATCTTGCTGACACCCTCCTGCTGCGCCTGTGGCGCGCCCTCAGCCCCCTGGCTGATGCGGGCAATGTTCTCTGAGTACTTCCACCCGGCCCAGAACAGCGTGGCCGCCATGACCAAGGCACCCAGAAACAGGGGAACAGGACGAAGGGGAGCAGTTTCGATTCGCATGGCAGCACTCCTGGTGGTGTCGAAGGTGTGACGGTTTTCCCCGTCGCACACGGCTTCCTTAGCATCCTGCAAAGATCATGCTTCTCGATTTGCTGCTGTTTTTTGCAGGGCGCAGCCTGCTTTTCGCCAGGGCTGGGATTTTCTTTATCCCTGTGCTATGATGAGTTCCTGTTTCACCCATCATCCTGCAGGAGCTAGCAACATGGCGTCGTTACTGTATCTGCAAGCCTCCCCGCGCAAGGAGCGCTCCTATTCCACCCAGGTGGCCGACATGTTTGTGGACGCCTGGCGCGCCGCAAACCCTGGCGCGACCGTGACCGTCAAAAATCTGTTTGATGCGGAGTTGCTTCCCTTTGACGGGCACGCCCTGAACGCCCGCTACCACGCCCGGCAGCCAGAATTGCTGACCGCCGACGAACGCGAAGCCTGGGCCAGGGTTTCCTGCGTGGCCGACGAGTTCAAGGCGGCAGACCGCATCGTCATCGCCACCCCCATGTGGAACTTTTCCATTCCGTACCGTTTCAAGCAGTACCTGGATCTGCTCTGCCAGCCGGGCCTGACCTTCACCGTCACCCCCGAAGGGCAGTACCAGGGCCTGGCCACGGGCAAGAAGGCCCTGTGCGTGTTTGCCCGCGGCGGAGCCTATCCGGCAGGCACCCCGGCCGAAGCCTACGACTTTCAGAGCAAATATGTGTTGTTCATCCTGGGATTCATCGGGGTGACGGACGTGACCAGCCTGTTTGTGGAACCCACCCTGGCCGGCAAGGACATTGCCGAAGCCTCCCGCGATGCAGCAATGACCGCAGCGCGCGAACTGGTGGCGGCCTTCTGAGTGATGGCCTGATCGCAAGAACCTGATCACATGAGGGCGGGCGCATCGGCGACACGGCCAATGCGCCCGCCCTGCATCACGTCAGAGCTTTTTGACCCACGCACCGCCGGTGTGGCTCAAAAACAAGAGCTTGCGGCCCTGCTTGCCTCCCACATCCTGCGCGGCGAGGGTCAGGCCGTGCCTGGCCACCAGCTTGCGGGCCATCGCCACATTCCGCGCCCCGATCTGTATGGTGGAGCGAGCCTGGGGACCTGCGTCCCGGTTCATGATCTCTCCGCCGCCAAAGAGCTTGACCTCCACGCAGTCCAACTCCGCCCCGCCCTTGGCCAGATGTGACAGCAATCGCTCCACGGCATCGTCCACGAACTTGCACGGGGCTTCGCGGTCATTGGGATAATCCGCCCTGGTGGGGAGAAAGGCGTGGGCCATGCCCCCGATCTGGCTGACAGGATCAAACATGGTAATGGCCACGCAGGAGCCCAGTACCGTGCTGATGAGCGTGGGGCTGCGGGCCACATGGCACTGCTTCGGGTCCAGATATAAGAGCGGAAAATGCGCAGCCAGCTGATGTCTCACAGCAAGTCCGCGTCCATTGCGGCAGCAGCGGCGTCCACTGCATTCGAGGATGCCTGCAGACGCTGCACAAGGATGTGCTGATCCAGACGCATGGAATGCAGAATATTGAAGACATCGTCCTGAACATTCCGGAGCATCAGCCCGCCGTCAGCCTGCCGCAGGGCAACGGCAACACCAATGAGCATCGAAAGCCCTATGGAATCCAGATCCCGCACCTGCCGCATGTCCAACACGAGCTGCGTGGTGCCGGATTCCAGCGCCTGACTGATGCGCTGCCGCAACATCGGCACTGCGGCAGCCACCACACTCTCTTCCAGAACAAGGCAACATTCCATATGCACGTCCAGTTCGCCGGACAGTATTCCCAGGCGCTTCACCCCGCGCTTCCTGGCCCCCTGGACAAGAAACGCGGGACAAACTCCACCTCAGGACGGCGTGTTCATGGGAGTGGCAATTTCGCCAGCATGTCGCGCATGGCCTGTTGCAACAGCTCCAGTTGCAGCACCAGTTCCTGCAGTGCCTCGGATGTGCCGGCGTCGTCTTTTTGTTTGGCGGCCAGTTCCAGTTGCAGGGCCGCCAGCCGGGCGGCCTCGGCATCCACCGTGGCCGCCGCACCTTTGAGGGAATGCGCCTGCTTTTGCAGTGCCGCGAAATCCCCCTGCGCGTGGGTGGTCTGGAATTTGGCAATGCGTGTTTGCAAGTCGTCAAGAAAAGTCTTGTACAACAGTGCAAGAAACTCGTCGTCCCCATGAATGCGGGCCAACGTGGCCGCAACATTCAGCACCAGGGGTTGTTCTCCTTGCGGAGCCTGTTCCCTGGGAGCATTTGTATCCATAGCATCCTCCCCCTTTGCCGGGGCATGGCGAAGTGAAGGAATCTTGTGTTCGTGCCCCGAAAGAATGCCCTCCCCAGGTGAGGCTGCAGTACCATGCTTTTGCAGCGCTCCGTCTCTCGATGCATCCAGAAACCGACCATCACCAGCCCGTCGCAATGATATTCTTTCCAATATATTGAGAAGCTGTAGTCTGTCCAGGGGTTTTGCCAAATAGTCATCCATTCCTGCTTCGATAAACCGCTCCCGGTCGCCGCGCATGACGTGGGCCGTCAAGGCGATGACGGGCAGGTTTCTGTCAAAGCCCGGACGATCGGCAAACGCCCCCTTGCCGGCGCGAATCCGGCGGGTGGCTTCCAGGCCATCCATGATGGGCATCTGGATGTCCATGAGAATGCAGTCAAAGTCGTACTTTTCCAGCAGACGCAAGGCTTCGGCCCCATTGGCGGCCGTGGCCACGGTGTGGCCCTGGCGTTCAATGAGTCGTGCGGCCAGGAGACTGTTGACCATGTGGTCCTCGGCCAGGAGCACGGCCAGGCGGCGGGAGGGAGGCCGTTCCTCCCGGGAACTCCTGGCCTTCCCGGCCATGGCCGCGGCAAATTCCTCAAGCTGGTCAACTTCTTCCAGGGTGACCGCGGCATGTCTCCCTGCCGCATCCTGCCCGCTGCGAGTGGCGGGCAGGTTCGCCGTGTCTGCCTCGCGTACCAGCACCCGGGCGGAGAACCGGCTGCCCTGCCCCTCCCGGCTTTGGACCGAAATGTCGCCACCCATGAGCAGGGCCAGCTGCCGGCTGATGGTCAGCCCCAATCCCACGCCCTGATGATTTTTGGTCAGCGACGCATCCACCTGGGAGAAGGGGCGGAACAGTTTGTTCAGCATGGATTCCGGAATGCCGATGCCCGTATCCTCCACTTCCAGAATCAGGGCCAGGGAGTCGGAAAGGCCCTCTTCAGACGAGGGGGCTTCTGCCGGCTCGCAGCGCACCCGCAGTAACACGCGCCCGGCCGGAGTGAACTTGAGGGCATTGCCGACCAGATTGAACAAAATCTGGCGGAGCCGGACCGGGTCGCCCACCAGATGGGAGGGCAGCTCCGGCGCGGCAGTCACCTCCAGCGAAAGCCCCTTGGTGCGCGCAGACAACTCGAAGGCCTGACGTACCATTTCCAGCAGTTCCGAGAGGTTGAACGGTGCCTCCCGTATCTCCAGCATGCCGGCTTCAATCTTCGACAAGTCCAGAATATCATTCAGCAACACCAGCAGCCCCTGGGCGGACTGCCGGAGCAGTCCCATGTACCCGCGCTGCTCCATGTCCAGGGAACCGGCAAGCACCAGATCGGCCATGCCGATGACGCCGCTTAACGGGGTGCGAATTTCATGACTCATGTTCGAAAGAAATTCGCTTTTGGCCAGGGCGGCCCGTTCGGCAAGCTCCTTGGCCTGGGTCAGCTCCTCTTCCATGCGTTTGCGCTGTGAGACATCGCGCATGGAGCAGAGCACGCCGCCCGGCTTGCCAGAACCGTCCAGCATGGGCGCGCGCAGCAGCTGTACCCAGCGCGGCGGCTGGCCTTCGGCTGCGGCGGGCAGTTCCAGATCCTCCACGTCCTCATCTGATGGGGCTGCGCCGGCCCGGGCCATGGCCCGTTCATCCGCGGCCTCCAACAACAGCGCCATGGGAAGCGGGAAGATCTCACGATCGGTCCTGCCGATGATCTCCTCGCTGGGCTTGCCCACCATGTCGCAAAAGGATTTGTTGGCCACACGATAGACGAGCTGCTGGTCCTTGAGGGCGATGCCATCGGGCGTGTTGGCCAGAATGGTTTCCATCAGGGAGCGCTGGGCCTGCATTTCGTGCTGGGCGCTCTTGATATCCGTGATGTCCGTCAGGGAGATGACGGCGCCGCCCTGGTCCCAGGCCATGGGCGCGGCGCGCAGCAGGGTCCAGGCACGGCCGGACAGGCCGGGCGCCAGGCAGGCGACCTCCCGGGACACCGAGGCCAGCTGCCCCTGGAGCAAGTGCTGCATTTCCTCGGTCAGGCTGCGGGATTCACGACACATGAGGCAAGATTTGGCTAACGTACTGTCGCCTGCGTCTCCCGCCTCGGCAGCGGTGGCCGAGGAATCCAATTCGGACCACCGCTCCAGGACGTTGACGCCCTGCCGGCCCAGAATGGCGCACCAGCCGGCCTCGCAACAGGAACGATCCGGATTGACATTGGAGGCCAGCACCCGGCCTTCCTTGTCCAGCACGGCAAGATCGGCAGGCAGGGAGCGCAGAATTTCCCGCAGCAGCATCTCCTGCTGCCGCAGGGTGCTGTAGGCCATGTCCAGCTTGCGGGTCTGGGCCATGGCACTTTCGTAGGTGGACAGCAGAAGGGAAAAGAGCCGGTTCGGATTCGCCGGCACGTCCAGCTCGCGCCCTTCAAAGCAGGGAGGTGCCTGTGTGCTGGCGTTTTCCAGGAGTCGGGCGATCTGATCCAGCAGGTGCTCATCATCATATGGTTTGGTGACGATGGCGTCGGCCCCGCATTCCATGCCCTGGACGATGTCTTTAGGGTCGCGCAAGGTGGTCAGGAGGAGCACCGGCAGCCTGGCGGTGGCCGGATGCTGACGCAGGGCCTTGGTCAGCTGGTAGCCATCCAGCCAGGGCATGAGGATATCCGTGACCACGATGGAGGGAGGATGCGGCGCCTCCCGGTCCAGGGCCAGGGCGAGTGCCTGTTCGCCATCGCTGGCCTGCAGCACGGTGTACCCGGCGTCTTCAAGAAGAAACTGCAGTTTGAGCGCCTGGGTGGGGCTGTCTTCTGCCAGCAGGACAACGGGCGCCGGGCATTGCGTTGATCCTGATGCTGATGTGGAGTGTGTGTTCATTCTCTGCGGCTCATCGGTTGCGTGCCACTCGGGGGAGAACATGCCGCGGGGTGGCGCCATGGCATGGCTGGCTGGCAAGTCTGGCTGGCAGCAGCAGGCAAGTCACTGCGCGCTACCGCCCCAACGTCAGCCAGTTCAGAAAGCCGGGAATTTCCTGTAGCGGAAGCACCTTCTGCACGGCACCCAGCTTGACGGCCTGGGCGGGCATGCCAAAGACGATACAGCTGCCCTCGTCCTGGGCAATGGTCATGGCCCCGGCAATTTTCAGTTCCTTCAGGCCGACAGCGCCGTCGCGTCCCATGCCGGTCAGCAGCACTCCAATGGCGCGTTTGCCAAACAGCGATGCACACGAGCGGAACAGTCTGTTCACGGCTGGTTTGACGCTCTCCTCCGGCGCGGTGTCTTCAAGCGCCACGGTCATGGCTCGTGAAATCACCATGTGCCGGGTATCCGGAGCAAAATACACCACCCCCTGACGCAGCGGCATGCCTGCCTGGGCAATGCGCACCGGCAGGGCGGAGGTCTGATTCAGCCAGTTGACCAGCCCTGGCAAAAATCCCGGGGCAATGTGCTGCACCACCAACACGGGCAGGGGAAACCCAGGATCCAGCCTGGAGAGCAATTGCTCCAGCGCCTGGGGACCGCCGGTGGAGGCGCCGATGCACAGCACATCGAAATAGTGGGCGGGCGGAGGCTCCTGCCGACCTGATTCGGACAGCACAGACTGGCCGGAGATGCCGGCGGAAACGCCGCCGGGGACATGGGCAGGCCTTTGGGCGGGCGTACGGGCGGGCGGGCGGACGTCTCGTCCTTTCGTCCCCCCGCGTGTGCTGCGCCGCAAACGCCGCACCACCCGCACCTCGCTCATGAGCTGCACAGTTTCCACCAGATGGGCCACGGAGGCAGCGTATTCCGCCTCCCCCAGCCGCGGTTTCTGCAGCAGGGTCAGCGCGCCGGCGTCCAGGGCCATGAACAGGGAGGTCGCCTCCTGGGGATTGAGCACGGCGCTCACCAGTACAATGGGCGTGGGGCATTCCTCCATGATGTGCCGGGTGGCTTCCAGGCCGTCCATGTCCGGCATCTGGAAATCCATGGTCACCACATCGGGGTGCAGGGCCTTGACCTGGGCCACGGCCTGCACGCCGCTGGCCGCCTGGCCCACCACGGTCATGCGGCCGTGCTGTTCCAGCATGTCGGACAGGGCTTGGCGCACACAGGCGGAATCGTCCACCACAAGCACGCGAACGGGCGGCGTTTCTGCAGAAGAACCGCGTCCAGATGTGGAGTCGCCCCGAGGGGCCGGTGAAGCCGATATCATCACCCACCATCCTTTAAGCAAAGGATCAATCAACCGGCCGGCAGCAGCCTGGCCAAGGTCTGCAGGAGATCGCTCTGATCAAACCGGCTTTTCACGATATAGGCATCCGCCCCGGCCTGCATGCCGGCCTCCTGATGGGCAGGATCGGCCAGGGAGGTCACCAGCACCACAGGCAGGGCGGCCAGCTGGGCATCAGCGCGAAGCTGGCGCACCAGTTCAAAGCCGTCCATGCGCGGCATTTCCACATCGCTTACCAATGCGTCCACAGCCTCTGGCGTGCCGGCAGCGTCCTGCCGTCTGGCTGCGCTGTGCAGGCGTTCCAGGGCCTCCTGGCCATCCACGGCGGTGAGCACCACATACCCTGCTGTTTCCAGAACATTTTTCAGCAGCATGCGGGAGGTGATGGAGTCTTCCGCCACCATGATCCGCCGCGGCCGGCGCGGACGGGCCGGGTCGGCCATGGCACCCGGCCGGCCGGGTATCCTGGCTGGCCGGCGTCCCACGGCAACCCCTTCCCTGGCCATGCGGCGCAGGTCGATCATGTTCAGCACGGGCGCCAGGGCGCCATCGCCCATGAGCACCACGCCCCGCACCCCGCGCAAACCGGCCAGCTGGGGGCCCAGTCCGCGCAAGGTGACGTCGGTTTCCCCGATGATGGCATCAACCATCAAGCCCATGGCATCGGCGCCATGGCTCACGGCCGAACCGGCGGCGCGGGCATCTGCATCTTCACCCACAATGAGCACGGGCCGGCGCTCCTCGGCCAGGGTGCGCCCTTCCCGCTGGGCCGTCTCCTGCTCCAGTCCCAGCAGTCTGGCCATGGACGCCACATGAATGAAGGCCCCATCAAGCACCAGCATGCCACTGCAGGCAGCGCAGGAGGTGGAGCTTCCGGTCTCTGTCGTGGCCTCTCCCAGGGCGCGTGGCGCCTGGACCACCCGGAGCACCTCGCTTTTGCGAACCACAAAACGCCGCCCGCCACTCATGATGACGAGCCCCTCAAAGCGCATCAGGGTCAGGGGCAGATGCAGGGAGACCACGCTGCCCCGACCACGGGTGGACCGCAACTGGGCCGATCCGCCCACCCGGGCCAGTTTGCTCTGGACAATATCCATGCCCAGGCCACGGCCGGATATGCTGTCCACATGATCCCTGGTGCTGAACTCCGGCCGCCAGATAAGCTCCAGCAGGGAGGATTCATCCAGTTGGGCAGCTTCTTCCGCCGAAAAAATCCCGTGCTGCACGGCCTTGCGACGGATGGCCTCGAAATCCACCCCCCGGCCGTCGTCGGAAATGACGATGCGGGTACGGTCGCCGCCAAGGACCTCTATGCGGATGTCGATGCGCCCTTGGGCCGGCTTGCCGGCAGCCAGTCGCGCTTCCGGCGTTTCGATGCCATGATCCACGGCGTTGCGCAGCAGATGCAAAAACGCATCCCCAAGCTGTTCCAGGATACGGCGGTCAATGGAGGCATCTGCCCCCTGCACCACCAGCTGCACCTGCTTGCCCTGTGATGCGGCAATTTCCCGCACCATGCGCGGGTAGGCCTCCAGCAAGGCATTCCAGGGCAGCAGCAAGGTCTGGGTGATGGATTCCAGCAACTCGTCCACCACCGCGGCAATGGTCCGCTGATGCACCGTCAGGGCCTTGGTCAGGGATTCGCTCTCCCGGACCAGATGCTCCAGCGTTGCCTGATGGCCTGTCCCCTCCGCCGCGCGCAGGCAGCCGCCGAGATCTTCCCGCAAGGAGCGCGCCACCGCCGTGTGCAGGCTGGCAGCACTCTTGGAGGTGAGCAGGCCCTCCACCTGGCCCAGCAGCGCTTCCAGGGCGGCGGTGGGCAGCCGGACGGTGGCGGTATCCAGAGAACCCAGGGGTTGCGGCGGGGAGGCAAGAGAAGGCGGACCGACCAGCTCGGGCCCCGAGGCGGAGCAGCTGTCTGGCGCCTCTGCGCTCGCAGGCGGGGGGACGGCAAATGCGCCCACCACAGAAACAGCTGAATTTTCTGGAGATTCTAACCGCCCCAAAAAGGTCTTCACCATGGCCACGGACGGACCGGCGGCTTCGCTGGCCGCTGCGGCAACAATGCTGCGAATGAGCACCACGGCCTCGCGCAGCTGCTGCAACAGCGGATATTCCAGCACCGCCTCATCACGTTTGATGCGCCACAGCGCCGACTCCAGCCCCTGGCACAGGGACTCCAGCGCAGGCAACTCCACCGTGCGCCCGGCTCCCTTGAGGCTGTGCAACTCCCGGTACATGGCCTCCAGACGCGGCCGGGCCTCGGGATGCTGACGATAATCCGAAAGGGTCAGGGCATCGTCCAGCACGTCCAGAGCCGCCTCCAGGGAGGCGATGCGTTCCGCGGCTTCCGCCTGAAACGCAGCCCTGAGTTTTTGAAAAAACCGTGCCTCGTCCATGCCGGTGGGTTCCGGTCCCTAAATCTTGTACTTGGCCAGCAGCGAGGTCATCTGCTCGGCCAGGGTTCCGAGATCGTGCAGGGACTGGTCCAGCTGCCGGGCGCTTTCCACATTCTGGTCCGAGGCCAGGCGGATGCTCTCCATGGCTTGTGCCACCTGCTCCATGCCGGCGAGTTCTTCCTGGCTGGAGGCGGCAATCTGCGCCGCAGCCTGGGCGTCCTTGCTGGCCACGTCCACCAGCCCCTGGATGGCCTGCGCGGCCTGGGAAACCTGGGTCTCCCCGCGGGCCACAGCCTTGCCGCCTTCCTCGGTGCTGAGCACGGCGGACGTGGTGGCCTTACGGATTTCTTCCAGAATGGCGCGGATTTCTGCCGTGGACTGCTTGGACTGCTCGGCCAGGCTGCGAATCTCCCGAGCCACCACGGCAAAGCCGCGGCCTTCCTCGCCCGCGCGCGAGGCCTCTATGGACGCGTTCACAGCCAGCACGTTGGACTGGTCGGCCAGGTCATTCACGGCAAGGATGATATCGCCAATGCGCTGGCTTTTTTCGGAAAGCACGATGATTCCCTGGGCGATGGAATCCATCTTTTCCCGAATCTGGAACATGGCCTGGAACACGGCGTCCGTGGCTGTTTTGCCTTCCAGGGCCACGCGGACGGCGTCTTTGGAGCGTTCGGAAACGCCCCTGGCTTTCTGGTGGGTCAGGGCGGCCGTCTGGCGGACCTCCTCCACCGTGGCCGTGGTTTCGCTCATGGCTGCGGCGGTTTCCGCAGCGCTGGAGGAAAGCTCTGCCGTGGTGACAGAAATCTGGTTGATGGATGCGCCAAGGGTGCTCATGGCCTGCTGAATCTGACTGGCGAGCTCCCTCAGCTTGCCGTTCATGGTTTTGAGGCTGTTGCCGAACTCGTCCTGCGCGGAACGGATGGGGATTTCATGCCGCAAATCCCCGGAGGCAATGCTTTCCATGACCTTGGCCATGTGCTGCAAGGAGCCAATCATCCGCTGAAACGACTGGGCCAGAAGCCCCAGTTCGTCCTTGCGGGTCATGTCGCCCACCTCGGGGTGCAGGTGGCCCAGGGAGATGGCATCGGCGGCGGTCACCACGCGGGTGAGCGGGCCGGCAATGCTCTTGCCGATGCCAATGGCCATGATCACGCCAAGCACCACGGCAATCAGCGCACCATATTGCATCAGCCAGAGATCCTGCTGGGCTTCCTTCTCCACCTGCTGCCGCACGGAGTGGGAAATGCCCATCACCTGTCCTTCCAGGGCCTTGAGGCCACCCCTGAATTTTTCGAGGGAGACGAGGGTCTGACTCAGAAAAATCTCGCGCGCCCGGGGCAAGCCAGCCTCGCCTTCCCTGGCATACAGTTCCTGCATCTCGATGAGGGATTCATGCACCGCGCGGTGCGGGCCTTCCAGAGCCAGCAGGGCCGGCCCCAGTTCCGGATGATCCGCTTCGAGGGTTTTGCGGTCCGGGCCGTAATACCACTTGCCGAATTCGCACAGGGTGTGATCAGTCTGCGCCTGCACCGTGTCCAGCCGTCCCAGGATGAGGCCCTGATTCACCTCGGCGGACCAGGCCATGTGGGTCGCTTCCACGGCCTTGAGCGCATACACATCCGCAGCGGAATCAATGGCGTCGTGCATGCCGGACAACACCTCCTCGGTGCTGCGCACGGCCCTGAAGCCCAAAAGCACCAGCAGCAAAAGCACCAGGCCGAAGCCCAGGGCAAGTTTGGAGCCGATGGACAGATTTTTCCAATGCATGCAAGCTCTCCTCGCTGCGGACAAGCCGAATTGTGGGCGCAGACCGCACAGGCGGTGTGCTCAGCTCCAACCGCCTGGCTGCAATTCCGGGTCCGAAAGAAGCGTGACCATGTCGAGCACAGAAATAGCCGCAGGCGGAGGAGGCAGTTCCAGAACCATTTCCTGCGTCACCAGGGCGCAGCGACAGTGGCCCAGCCGGCCCGGAGCCGGGGGCGGTGGCCGCCAGCGCTCCCCGCCGGGCAGCACATCCTTGCGCAGCCCGCCCACGCCCAGCAAGGCATCCACCTCCACCAGGAGTTCCAACTGCGGCGCATCCGGATCAGGCCCCTGCAGTGCCACCACCAGCCGTGTGTGCCGGCTCTGGTCCCCTTCGGTGGTCTCGGATGAGGTTTCTCCTGCCCGGCCAAGCAGTTGCGCCAGGTCATTCACCGCCAGAATGCGGCCTTCCCAAAGCATGACCCCCAGAATGAACGATGGCGTACCCGGCAGGGGCAGCACATGCGCCTCATGCCCGGCCCCGAGCACATGCCGCACATCCACAGCAAAGTACTCTTCGCCCAGCCGAAAAAAAAGCGCCATCTGCGTCGTATCGTCCGTCAGCGTATGCGGCTGCAGGTCATCCGGCATTCCGGAACGCGCAAGCTCTCGGGCACGCCGGGCGAGCACGGCATCGGCATTGGAAGTGAGCAGGCAAAGTGTGGCAGACATGCGGATGCACTATTCCATGAAAAGGACCTGTTCCACAAGCTCTCTGAGCCGGCCGGCCGTAAGCCCCTCCGTGCCGGGCGCCGGAGCATCCGGCGACATATCCCGCAGTTGCTCCAGAAGCACCCGCCCATGGGTGGCCACAGCCGGCGCATTGCCGGCCTCGCGCTCCAGGCAGAGCAGCAGATACCGCGTGGCCAGCAGCCCGGGATCGAGATACAGCGCCCGCCGCCAGGCCTTGCGCGCCGCATCCGGCTCGCCCGCGGCGGCGCGGATGACGCCATCCAGATGATGCAAGGCAGGGGTCATGGACGCCTCCGCCAGGGCCAGCTCCACCCAGCGCCGCGCTTCTTCCAGACATCCGGCATCAGCCAGACGGCTGGCCTGGGCTGCGGCCTGGGAAATGCGTTCCTGTAAGGGCAGGGCCTGCGTTTCCGACGCACCGCGCACACCTGTCGGCATGGTTTGGGACGGTGCGGCAGGTGCCGGCGCGCCCTCCGCCAGGAAGCAGACGGACGCCGGCGCCCCAGGCCTGCCCTCCTCCGGCCCTGATTCCGGTGATGACGCCATGGGCATAGGTGCAGTGCCCGGCCGCGCAGCTGGCTGCGAAGGGTGGGCCGAGAGCCCGTACCGGTCGGTGCCGGTGCCCTCTTTTTGAAACAACAGCGTGCTTTCGAGGCGGACTGGGGCCAACAGCCCCAAATCCAGCACATGCGCTGCCTCAGCCGGGGCCGTGACCAGCCAGCCGCCCTGGAACAGCCGCTCGGCAAAGCGGCCGGTGACGGCGCGCATGCCCTCTTTGGTAAAGTACAACAGGACATTGCGGCACAGGATAAGATCGAGATCCCGATACGGCTCGATTGGCCAGCTCGCATGCGCCAGATTCAATTGCTCAAAGCGGACCATCTTGCGAATGGCCGGGGCGATGCGCCTGAGGCCGCCCGGCTCCTCCACAAAATACTCCAGCAACCAATCCGGCGCACCGCGAAAGGACCAAGGCCGGTAGCCGCCTTCTCTGGCTTTATGCAAAAAACGCGGATTCAGGTCCGTGGCCAGGAGCAGATTCTCCCGTCCCTTCCGCCATAGCCCGGCCCGGTGCAGCATCATGGCCAGGGTGTACGGCTCCTCCCCGGTGCAGCAGCCGGCGCTCCAGATGCGCAGGCCGCGCCCCTGGCTCTCGGCGCGTTCAGCCAGGCCGGGGAGCACATGGGATTCCAACATGGACAGGGTGCGCATTTCCCTGAAAAAATACGTCTCCCCCACCGCCAGATGATCCGCTAGCACGTCCCACTGGGCCGGGGTGAGGGTGTCGGCCACCACAGCCGCGGCAAAAGGCTGCAGCTCCAGTCCCAGATCTGCCGCCGCGGCGCCCAGACGGCGTTCAAAGTCCAGCTGCCGCTCTGTCAGGTAAGCCATGCCCGTGTGGTCGGCGATCTTTTTGGCGACCTGCCGATACAGCACCGGCGCAAGCTGGCAGCGAGGCGATGCGGGACGTGGCTTTGAGGAATTCTCCTGTACTCGCGGCATGGATTTCCGCTACCATACGCGCCTGCCAAAAGCCAGCCGAAACAGCTACCTGCGCCGGGAATTCCCTCCTTTTTATGCGGACAAACAGCCACCCCGGCTCTTCTCCCGGATCAGCTGTTCTCCGCCTGCGTCCCGGCCATGGCCGCGTCCAGCATTTCCTCTTCTTCCGGAAGGAAAAAGCGGTCGGGATCATGCAGCATGACCATTTCCTCTCCCAGTCGGGCCACCCCGGCCACCAGCTCCAGCCCGGGCCACAAGGTGGTGCAATCCTCGATACTTGGCATGCTGCCGGTCCACTCGAAAACCTCCCCCGTGCCATCCACCTGCATGGCCATGCGCCGGCGCGGCGTCCGCAGCACCACCAGCTGCTGATACGGCAGGATGCGCACCAAAGGCAGGTCGAAACGGCGGCGCGGGTCCACCACCGGCACGAACTCCCCGGCAATATCGATGATCCCCCGCACTACCTCCGGCGCACCGGGCAGTGGCGTGACGGCCACCATTCTGGCCACCCGCTCCACCATGTCCAGCGGCACGGCAAAAGTACGCTCATCCAGGGTGAACGGCAGACACTGCAACAGCTTGGCAGAATTGGCAGACTTCATGACGAGGACTCGCTGTCCGCGGTGTCGCGGCGTTTGGCAAGGCCGAACCGGGAAATTTTGTACTGCAAGGTGCGCCGGCTGATGCCCAGGGCCTGGGCCGTACGTTCACGGTGACCGCCGTGTGCGTCCAGGGCCTTGACGATGGCTTCGCGCTCCGCTTCCTCCAACAGGGCCGGAGAAATAGCCGCCGGACCGGTCATGGGGTCGCCAGAGCGCGCCGAGCGAAACCCCATGCTCTCCTTGGCCTCAAGCACCCGCGGGGGCAACTGCGCCGGCTGGAGCGTCTCTGCCCCGGAAAGGATAAGCGCCCGCTCCAGCACGTTCTCCAGTTCCCGGACATTGCCGGGCCAGGGGTAATAACGCAACGCATCCAGAAACAGTCCGGAGACGGCCGGCGCAGCCCGGCGGTTTTTTCTGGCCAGTTTGTCCAGCAGATGGCTGGTGAGCAGGGGGAGATCCTCCAGCCGGTCCCGCAGGGCCGGTGCGGTGATTTCCAGGATGTTCAGCCGAAAATACAAATCCTCGCGGAACGATCCTTCAGCGATGGCCTGATTGAGATCCTTGTTGGTGGCGGCCAGCACCCGCACATCCACGGGCACGGGTTTGACCGCGCCGAGGGGTTCCACCACCCGTTCCTGCAAGGCGCGCAGGAGCTTGGCCTGCAGGGTCAGGGGCAGTTCGCCGATTTCGTCCAGAAAGAGCGTGCCGCCTTCCGCCAGGGCAAACCGGCCGGGCTTGTCCTTCATGGCTCCGGTGAAGGCGCCCTTCTTGTAGCCGAAGAGTTCGCTTTCCAGCAGCTGTTCCGGGAGGGCGGCGCAGTTGATCTTGATCAGCGGCATGCCCGCCCGGTGGCTGGCTGCGTGCAGGGCCTCGGCAATCAGCTCCTTGCCCGTGCCGGATTCGCCCAGAATGAGGATGGTGGCCTCGCTGGGGCCGGCCCTGGCGATGAGTTCCTGCACCTCGCGCATGGCCGGACTCTCACCCACCAGGGGGCGGGCAACCCCTTCGGCCAGGCCCTCCAGGCTCCCCAGCGCCCCACGGGCCAGAACGGCGCTTTCCTGGAGCAAGCGACCGTATTCATGCGCTTTTTCCAGGGTGGAGAGCAGTTCCTCATTGTCCGCAGGCTTGGTCAGAAAGTCGTAAGCGCCGCGTTTCATGGCTTCCACGGCCAAATCCACACTGCCATAAGCCGTGAGCATGACCACGGGCAACTCCGGGCGGATTCGCTGCAGGGCCTGCAGGGTCTCCCGGCCGTCCATGCCGGGCATGCGCATATCCAGGAGCACCACGCCGGCGCGTTCGTTCGCCGCCTCGTCGCGCAGCAGGGTCAGGCCTTCCTCGCCGTTGCCAGCCTCGACCACCTTCCAGCCGGCGTCTTCCATGATGGCCCGGACCATCAGCCGGTGGCCGGGTTCGTCGTCGATGATACACAACCGCTTCATGCCGCGGGCTCCCTTGCGTCGTTGCGGCCAGCGTGTTCAGGGGAAGGGCTGGGGAACACCAGCCGCACCATGACGCCCTGGCCGGTCGGGGGGGTGTCGATGCGGGCGCTGCCGCCGTGTTCACGCATGGTTTTCTCCACGATGGCCAGGCCCAGCCCGGCCCCCTTGGGTTTGGAGGTGTAGAACGGGTCAAAGGCGTGACGGCGGTCCAGCTCGCTCATGCCCGGCCCATTATCCTGGACCCAGACCTCCACACCGCGGCCCTCGGTATTTTCCTGAATCGCAGCGCCCAGGCACACGGCGGGCGTGCCGGCCATCCGCTCCGGCCGCATGGCCTGCAGGCTGTTCAGGATGAGATTCAACAGGCACTGCTTGATGGCGTCCGCATCGGCATAGCACAGGGTGGTCTGGAAATCAGTGGAAAAGGAGCCCCCCACGGCGGCCACATCCTGCTCCACCAGCTGGGCCAGCTCCTCGCCCAGGGCGGGGAGATCGACCATGGTGGGCGAGAGCACCCGGGGCCGGGCCAGGTTCAGCAGATCCCCCACCACACGGTTGAGGCGGTCGGCCTCGCTGACCATGGTGTTGGCGTACTGCTCCTCTGGCTGCCTGCCAGCCAGCTTTTTGGCAAAGAACTGGGCAAATCCACGCAACGCGCTCAAGGGATTGCGAATCTCATGCGCCACGCCGGCAGCCAGCACGCCCACCGTGGCCAGCCGCCGGGCGTCCGAGAGACGTTCTTCCAGCTTTTTCAGCTCGGTGCGGTCCCGGAGCAGAACCAGCCGCTCTCCGGACGCGCCCTGTCCCTCAGGCGCATCCGCCGTCTCCGCCGGGTCATCCATGGGCAGGGAGAGGACTTCCATGAACAGATCCCCGCTCTGCTGCTGCCGCCAGATGACCGGCAAGGGGGCGTTGTGCTGGCCAGATGGAGCTTGCGGGCCTGGCTGGATCCCGGCCAGGGGGGCGTGGGTCGCATCCGCCAGCAAGGCGGCCGCCCTGGGCCCGAGGCTCAAGGTGTTGCGCCCGACCAGCGCGCCCTCCTCCACCTCCAGCAACACATGCGCTGCGGGGTTGGCTGCCAGGACGGCGCCGTGGCCGTCGAGGTGCACGAGACCATCGGGAAGATGGTCCAGCAGCCGGGACTGGAGCCGTTCCAGGGTCACGGTTTTGCGGGCCAGCTCGCGGCGGTTGAGCAGGACCACCCCCAGCACCCAGACCCCGGCCGCAGCCAGGAAAATCAAACCGGACTGCAGCAGCGCGGCGCGCATGAAGCTGCGGTAGGTGGCCAGATGCGGGGACATGTCCAGCCCGACCAGCAGAAACCGGCGATCCCTTGGCGGACGCAGGGACAGCGCCCGCGCACCTTCAGGGGGGGGCTGTGGCGGCAGGCCATCGTCAAGGCGGTCTTGCGGGTTCAAATGACGCTCCAGGCGCTCCCGCAACGGCCCTGGCCCCATGTCCCGCCCGTAGACGAAGAGTTGCAGATCGCCGGCCGGCTGCACGCCCTTGAACTCACCCTCCTCGACGATGCGCTCCAGGGCCTCTTCCGGAAGCCGGAAGCGGCGGGCATCTTCATCAAAAACAGGGGCAAAGAGCCGTTCGCCATCCGGGGAGTAAACGCCCAGAAAATGCACGCCGTTATCGTTGCGAAATTCTTGCAGTAGAGCGGCCGCGCCGGGGATGAGCTGCAATTCCCCTTCCTGGAGCGGCCGGCGGCGCAGGGCCACGGCCAGGGCAGCATGCACGGAACGGGCAGCCAGCAGGAGATGACTGTCCAGGGACTGCCGCTGCTGCCGCAGGGCCTGCAGACTGGAGGCGGCCAGGACCAGGGCGATGAGCAACAGGGTGGCCAGGGCCAGCAGCAGCGGGCCTTTGTTTTTGGCGGGGAGGAACTGCATGGGTGAACTGGTAGCAACTTTCCGGCCAAACCGCGAGGGGGGTGGCCACTGCTGCGCCGCACCGCCCACCGGCTTCCCTTGCCGAGCTGGGACGCCCCCTGACGGGTTTCTAAACCCAGCAGCCTGTGCAATCAGATGCACATTGTTGTGCAACGCCATAACTAGCTGACATTTTTGAACTTACTAAATCTGTCTATGTGGAAACCCTGGCGAGAAACCCGCGATGCATAGGTAGTGGTGCACTACTCAATAGTGATTCTGAAATCAACGTAACAAAGTACATTCCTTGGATACCGTAATATTTTTTTTGCTCATCATTCACTTTTACTAAACTACGTCTGACGCATGAGACTGCAATTGTAGATTTGCAAAACATTTTTTCAAACCTGTCCAGTATCATCACACCATCATAGTTTATACCAATACTACTCGCCACATTTGACATGAATCGAGTTTATGCTAATCTTATTGAGTTATAGACAGGCCATGCCACATGGCGCGATTTTGCTGCACCGGTATTGCATTCGTAGCTTCCGGTGCTGCGTGGCTCTTTTATTCACTGCTATCCTGGTGCATTGCGCGCCCCGAGACGCTCCCGGCCTGCCCCGTTTTTTTCTTCGCGCCCAGGCACGCCGAACGCGTTTCCCGAGACGACACCATGCACAAGTTGCACATCGAACACGTGTTCAAGGTCTTCGGGCACCACCCCGAACGGGCCCTCGCCCTGCTCAAGCAGGGCGCGTCCAAGGACGAGGTCTTCCAGAAAACCCGCTGCGCAGTTGGCGTCCGAGACGCCTGCTTTCATGTGGATGCCGGCGAGATTGTCGTGGTCATGGGCCTTTCCGGCTCCGGCAAATCCACCCTCCTGCGCTGTCTCAACCGGCTCATCGAGCCCACCTCCGGCCGCATCTTCATTGACGGCGAAGACATCACCGGTCTGGACCGCGAGGCCCTGCGCCGGATGCGCCTGGCCAAGCTGGGCATGGTCTTCCAGCATTTTGCGCTCTTCCCGCACCGCACCGTGCGCCAGAACGCCGAATACGGCCTGGAAATACAAGGCATTGCCCCGGCCAGACGCCGCGATCTGGCCCAGACCGCCCTGGAGCAGGTGGGCCTGGGCGCCTATGGCGATTCCCTGCCCCGCCAGCTTTCCGGCGGCATGCAGCAGCGCGTCGGGCTGGCCCGGGCCCTGGCCCTCAACCCGGACATCCTGCTCATGGACGAGGCCTTCAGCGCCCTGGACCCCCTCATCCGGCGCGACATGCAGGATGAACTGATCACCCTGCAGAAAGCCATGCAGAAGACCATCGTCTTCGTCAGTCATGACCTTGATGAAGCCCTCAAACTTGGCGACCGCATCGTGCTGATGAAGGACGGCGCCATCGTCCAGGTGGGGACGCCGGAAGACATCCTGACCAATCCCTCCAACGAATACGTGGAGCGGTTTGTGGAAGGAGTGGACATCACCAAGGTGCTTACCGCCGAAAGCGTGATGAAACGTACCGAAGCCCTGGCCTACATCCACCACGATGGCCCGCGCAGCTGCCTGCGCAAGATGCGCCAGAGCGGGCTCTCCAACCTCTTTGTCCTGGACAGGGAACACCGGCTGGTGGGCGTGGTCAAGGCCGAGGACTGTGTGCGGCTGGTGGAGGAAGGCAAGAAGGACCTGGGCGAGATCATCTGCCTGGACTGCAAGCGCGTGCACCTGAACACCCCGGCCACGGAACTGATCCAGATCATCTACAACCTGCCCTACCCCCTGGCCGTGGTGGATGAGGACCAGCGGCTCAAGGGCGTCATCGTCCGGGGCACGCTGTTGGGGGCCATGGCTGAACGCGGGAGGGCCGCATGAGCTGGAGACTGCCGCTTGGCGATGGCATCGAACACCTGCTGGACTGGTTTGCCACCCATTGTGCCTTTGCCACCAAAGCCTTTTCCGTGGTGGCCGGCCAGGCCCTCAGCTGGCTGGAACTCGGCCTCTTGTGGCTGCCACCCTGGGCCTTTCTGCTGCTGGCCACGGCGGGCATCTGGCGGCTCACCAGAAACCCCCGGCTGGCCCTGGCCTCGGCCGCGGGCATGGCGCTCATCTGGAACCTCGGCCTCTGGGCAGCCATGATCTCCACCCTGGCCCTGGTCAGCGTGGCCACCTGCCTGGCCATTGGCCTGGGGGTGCCCCTGGGCATTGCCGCGGCCATGTACCAGACGGCCAACAAGAGCATCATGCCTGTCCTCGACATGATGCAGACCATGCCCGCCTTTGTCTATCTCATCCCGGCCATTCCCTTTTTCGGCCTGGGAAAGGTGGCGGCCATTTTCTCCACGGTGATCTTTTCCATGCCGCCAGCCATCCGGCTGACCTGCCTGGGCATTCAGCAAACGCCCAAGGAGCTGGTGGAATGCGCCGAGGCCTTCGGCTCCACCCGCTGGCAAAAGCTCGTCAAACTCCAACTGCCCCTGGCCGCGCCCACCATCATGGCCGGCGTGAACCAGACCGTGATGCTGGCCCTTTCCATGGTGGTCATTGCAGCCATGATCGGCGCCAAGGGCCTGGGCGGCGAGGTCTGGAAGGCCATCCAGCGCCTGGAGATGGGCGCGGGCTTCGAGGCCGGGCTGTGCATCGTCATCGTGGCCGTGATTCTGGATCGCATCCTTCAGCGCGTGGGCCGCAAAACCCAGCCCTGATGGCCCGGGTTCAAGAAAACCTCACGGCTGCGCAGATTTTTTTATCCACTCGAAAAACACAGGAGAACGCATGCAACGTATTGCCTTTACGCTGCTCGTGGCCGCCCTGGCCCTGACACTGTCCTTCCCCGCACCGGCCAAGGCGGCCGGCAAGGGGGCCGTCAATCTGGTCTATGTGGAATGGTCTTCCGAAGTGGCCTCCACCAACGTGGCCAAGGCCCTGCTGGAGCAGGCCGGCTATACCGTGGAGATCACCCCGGTCAGCGCCGCCGCCATGTGGCAGGCCCTGGCGACGGATGAATCCGTGGACGGCCTTGTTGCCGCCTGGCTGCCCACCACCCACGGCCACTACCTGGACAAGGTCAAGGACAAGGTCGAAGATCTCGGCCCCAACCTCACGGGCACGCGCATCGGCCTCGTCGTCCCGGAGTATGTGACCATCGACTCCATTGACCAGCTCAACGCCAATGCCGACAAGTTCAAGGGCCAGATCGTGGGCATCGATCCCGGCGCGGGGCTGATGTCCAAAACCGAAGCCGCCATCAAGGACTACAAGCTCGACAAGCTGACCCTGATGGAAGGCTCCGGCGCCACCATGACCGCCGCCCTGGCCGATGCCGAAAAGAACAAGCAGTGGGTGGTGGTCACCGGCTGGACCCCCCATTGGATGTTCGCCAAATGGAAGCTGAAGTACCTGAAGGATCCCAAGAACATCTTTGGTGGCGACGAGTTCATCCACACCATCGTGCGCAAGGATCTGAAGAAGGACAAGCCCGAGGTCCACGCCATCCTGGACCGCTTCGAATGGACTGCCGACGACATGGCCGCCGTGATGATTGCCATCGAAGACGGCATGGCCCCGGACGCTGCCGCCAGGAAGTGGCTCGGCGAGCACCCGGACAAGGTCAAGGCCTGGCTGGGCAAGTAAGAAGCAGGCTTTCGGGGGAATACCGTTCTGAAGAAAGGTTCTTCCCCCACCCCTCTTTCACAAGATTTTTCTTAGTGAAAGCAGTTGGGTAAAGAATAACGACACGGCCCGACGCGAGACGCTGGCAGGGCCGCAGCCCCCTTGTTCTCTTTGGATGGGGGGCTCGGGGGGAAACCTTTCTTGAAGAAAGGTTTCCCCCCGAAAACAATCGTCGCCTCGCCCCTCAGCTGGCCAGCAGCCTGTCCGCGTTGTTCCAGTAGCGTTCCAGGGTGGCGTCGTCCACGCCGGCCCGCTGCTGCAGCGCCTCCATGGACTCCACGGGGTCGAAGAGCGGGTAATCGCTGCCAAAGAGCAGGCGCTCGGGGTCGTGCTTGCGCAGGATCGTTTCCAGCGTCTCCTGCCGGATGAAGGGCATGGACGAGGATGTGTCGAACCAGACGTCCCGGCCGGCCAGATATTCCGCCGCCACATCCCACTGCCGGTATCCGCCCAGATGCGCGGCCACCACGCGGGCCTTGGGGAACATGTCCAGAATCTTGGCCATCTTGATGGGGCAGGACGGGTTCTTCTCCGGCGGCAGCACGTCCCCCACGTGGAACATCCAGATAAAGTCCTGGCTGGCTTCCAGCAACGGGTGCAGCTTGGGATCGTCCATCCAGAAGCCTTGGAATTCCGGATGATATTTCAGGCCCTTCACCCCTGCCTCCCGCAGTCGGTCCAGTTCGCCTTCCCAGCCTGGCGCATAGGGATGCAGGGTGCCGAAGGCGCAGATCTGCGGGTAGGTGGTCTGCAGATGGATGGCAAAGTCGTTGGCCGGGGCCATCTGGGCCGGCACCGTGGCGGCGCACAGGGCCACCACCTGCTCGATACCGGCGGCCTCGGCGCGGGCCAGGAGATCATCCACCGTGCCATCGCCCGAAGGCCTGGCGCCGTAATGATGATGCAACTGCTCGCAAACCTTGGACGCAATCTTGGGATGAAAGGCGTGGGTATGAAAATCGGTACGCATGCCGCGTGGCCTACACCCGGTTGATTGGCGAGTCAATCAACTGGGAGTTTGTGCGGCCTAATGCGCAGGACAACGCATACACAGGCCGGTTGCTGTCCGCTACTTGCGCAAGGAATCGAACCAGTTTTTCTGGTCCTTGCTGCCGAAGAGGAAGGTGCCGCGCCCCCACGTTCTGGTCCGCCGCAGGCGTAACGATTGCGCCACCCCGTCAATCGGCCAATGGAGAGAGGTATTGTCGCGCACACCCAAGCGAGCTGCCCACTCGGGCCTTGACGCACATATCGAGACTATCTATTCTATATTAGAAATCTCTCAAGGTAATTCAATCGATTGCTTTCCTGGAGGACATCATGGCCACTGCGCGCATCACCATCTATGGCAAGGCTGGGTGACCGTACACGGAAAATGCCCGTGCGGCCTATCAGGACCATCAGTACATAGACGTCAAGGCGGATCCCAGGCATCTTTCCAAACTGCTGGATGTCACCAAGGGAGTCCGGCAGGTGCCCGTGATTGTGGATGGCGAGACCGTGACCATGGGCTTTGGGGGGACGTGAGGCGTGTAACTCCCACGCGGGACGTGGGCATCGCGCAGCAATAAGACAGCCGGCCGGCGCAACTCCGAGGGGAGGCGCCGGCCGGCTGTTTGGCGTTCTTGCAACACGTCTTCCGGGGCGGGCCGGGGTTAGATCACTTTTTCCGGCGGCCGGCGTTCGGGGACGTACTGCTTTTCGATCTTGTCCTCGTTCCAGGCCTTGGAGACGTACAGCCAGCAGAAGCAGGCGCCGTAGTCCCGCACGTCTGGCTCGCGGTACACGCAGGGGCAGATGATGTCCTTGTCCTTTTCATAGTCGCCGGAGGCCAGACGGCAGGGGCAGCTCATGTAGCCGTAGGTCTTTTTGTTCTCCAGCAGGCTGTTCATCAAGGCCAGGGTCATTTCCTTGTCATTGTTGAAATAGAAGCCCTTGGGCTCCTGCAGCTTGCGCAGGGTTTCGTAGAGATTTTCCGGCGTCATATCCCGAGCGCCTCCTTGAGTTCATCGCGTTTGAACCCGATGATCACCCGCTGCCCGTCATCCAGGAGAATGGTGGGAAAGGAGCAGGCGGCGTTGTGGGCCTTGATCAGCTCAATGGTCGCCTTGCGTTCGTCGCCTTCCAGCTTGTCCACATAGATGAAATCATATTCCACGCCATTGTCTTCCAAAAACTTCTTGGCATTTTTGCAGTGGATGCAGGTGGACAAGGCGTAAAGCATGACCTTGGGTTGCATGGCAATGCCTTCCTTCTGGATTCAGGTTGCAGCCGGAGTGCTGCGGTCGCGACCAAAATGCCGATTCGGTGACTGTGTAGCGCAGATCCGCGCGGCTGACAAACCCTCTCTCCGCACCTTTCCGGGAAAAGCACCACCACTGGCCGCCACAACATCCTCCCCACCCTACTGCCGCGCGCCGTTGCCCACGCTGCGCTCCAGGCGCTGGGCCAGCAGGGAAAGCGGGTACGTCAGCAGCAGATAGAGCACGGCCAGGGGCAGATACGCCTCAAAGGTTTTGTAGGTGGTGGCATTGACCACTTCCGAGGCCTTGGTCAGCTCCCGCACGGCAATGACCGAGAGCAGGGAGGAATCCTTGATGAGGGAGACGAACTGCCCTGTTACCGGCGGGATGATCCGGCGGAAGGCCTGCGGGAAGATCACGTGGCGCATGGCCTGATCATAGCGCATGCCTGTGGAGCGGGCGGCTTCCCACTGCCCGGCATCGATGGACTCCACCCCGGCGCGGACCATTTCCGCAATGTAGGCCCCGGAAAAGCAGGCCAGGCAGACCGTGCCGATCACCAGGGCATTTTGCAAGTGAATGACCGCCGCCAGGCAGAAGTAGAAGATGTAAATCTGCACCAGTAGGGGCGTGCCGCGGAAGCAGGCCACGTACAATGCGGCCACCTCCTGCAGCAAGAGGCTCGGCCAGACCCGGGCCAGGCCGGCGGCAATGCCGACGACCAGACCCAGGCAGATGGCCGCAAGGGACACCACCACCGTGTACACCATCCCCTGCATGTACAGGGACCGGTACCGCCAGGGCACTTCCCAATTCCAGGTATATTCGATGCCGCCCAGGAGCTGCCACAACCCGATAAGCAGGGCCGCGGCCAGCAGAGCGCGCACCAGCAGGCGCTTGTGCAATGGTTTCACGTGGCAGGTCCGCAGTCCCGGTTAGTTTGCAGGCTTGGGCAGATCGGCAAAGTATTTCTCAAACAGCGCCTCATAGCGGCCGTCCGCCTTGATGGTCTGCAGGAACCTGTTGGTCCAGCTCCAGAAGTCGAAATCGCCTTTGCGCATGGCAATGGAATATGGCTCATACGTGAAGGGCTTGAGCAGGGCCTTGGTGGCGCCGGCGTTCTGCTTCTGGTGCTTGTTGATGGAAATCTGGTCATAAAAGAAGGCGTCGGCATTGCCGGTGACCACTTCGCGCACGCAGGCGGTCTCGTCCTTGAAGCGCCGGATTTCGGCCTCAGGGAACAGGGCCGCGGCCTTCAGATCCGCCGTGGTGCCGGTCTTGAGCGCCAGGACCTTGCCCTTGGCGTTCAGCTGTTTGACGTCCGTGACCTCGGGGGATTTCTTGGTGGAGACCAGGGCGCACAGGCCGGTCACGAAATAAGGGTCCGAAAAGGTGATGGACTTGGCCCGTTCCAGGGTGCCGGTCATGCCGGAGATGACCATGTCCACCTGCCCGCCCTGGAGCGCCGGGATAAGGCCCGTCCACTCCATGTCCTTGATTTCCAGCGTCACGCCCAGCTCCTGGGCCATGAGCGTGGCGATTTCCACATCAAATCCCGTGGGCTTGCCCTGCTCGTCGGCAAATTCAAAGGGCCAGAACTCCACTTCCATGCCCACCCGCAGCGTGCCGCGCTGGACAACCTGATTGAGGGTGGATTGCGTAAAAATATCAAATGGCTTTGCCGATTGCGCAAAAGCTGCCGAAGAGAAGATCATCGTCAACAGGCAGCTCCATAGGGAAAACAATCGAATGCGTCGCATGGTCGACTCCTGAAGAAAAAAGGGATTGAGATGTTCGACCTATGCACGTTTTTTTCAAAGGGGACAACCTCTTTTGAAAAAGCGGCCCCTCTTCACGCGGCTCTCTCCTTACTCCGGCAAGGCAAACTGCGCCGTCAGCACCACGGTGGTTCCCTGGGCAACACCGCGACGGAGCACCACATCGCCGCCCATGGCCCGGGCCAGCCTGCGCGCCAGGGCCAGCCCCAGCCCCACCCCGGCATGCTTGCGGGCCAGGGTGGCATCCCCTTGGAAAAATGGCGTAAAGAGCTTGTCTTCCAGGTCTTTCGGAATGCCTGGGCCGGTGTCTGCCACCGTGACCTGCAGGCAGCACACGGCGCCTTCACCTTTGAGGAAACGCCGGAATCTGGGGAACGGACAGGCGCGCACTTCGAGCAACAGCCGTACGCTGCCGGTTTCCGTAAACTTCACCGCATTGTCCAGCAACTGGGAAACCGCCACCGCCAGCATGTTCATATCGCCCGCAAGCACCGGCGGCACCCCGGGGGCTACCTCCATTGTCAGCGTCAGCCCTTTGGCCCGGGCCAGGGGCAGAAACTCATGCCGCAGCATGCCAAGGCAATCGTCCAGCGAAAACGGCTCACCCAGGCCGGTCTTGCGCTCTCGCACATCCAGACGAGCGTATTCCAGCATGAAGGTGAACAGTCGCAACAGTCGCTGTGTGGATTGGCGGGTGGTCTGCAGGTACTCGCGCTGGGTGTCGGATTCGGCCTCTGCCAGGGCCAGGTCCGTCAGGCCGAGAATCCCGTTGAGGGGCGTGCGCAGCTCGTGGTTCATGGCGGCGAGGAAATCACTTTTGGCCCGCACGGCTTCCAGGGCTGCCCGCCGGCCGCGCAGCAGCAGCCAGGATCCTGCCACCAGGCCCACTCCTCCCGCCAGCCAGATGATCAGAAACCAGCGCAGCATGCTGTCGATGGCCTTGCCGGCCGCTCCGCTGGACAGCGCTGCCGGCAGGGAGATGCGCACCACGCCGCAGCGCTCGTTCGGGGCGCAGTGGTGTGGATGACAGGGGCTGCAACTGGCATCCGCAACTAACGGAGCCATGTAGCGGAAGCAGAGTGTGCCGTTATCCTGGGCTACCATCCCCCAGTGTTCCCCGGCACCGGCAGTCAGGCGCGCAAGGGCCTCTCGGTCCCAGGCATCAGGCGAATGCCGGGAGTTGGCGCCATGGCCTGGCCCTGTCTCCTCTGTTCCGTAAATAACCACGTTGTGACCGGCATTCCTGGCCTGGGCCAGCGCGGAGAGCTGGCGGGCCATGGTCGGGGGATCCACCAGCACCAGCGCGCGCCCGTCCGGCAACGCAACATGGCCATCCGCAGGCATGTGCTGGCTTGCCGCGGGAGGCAGTGACACATACACGCCGCCATGGCCGGCATTCCAGGCCAGGGCCAGCGTGACCTGCTCGAACAGGGCACGCCCCTCTTGCAGGAGCATGTCCATGCCGGCTTGCCGCTGCACATGAGCCAACTGATGAGAGGCCAGGGCAATGCCCAGCGTCCAGGCCAGTAAGATTCCCGCTGGGACCAGCACGTCTCGCCTTGTCATGTCCCCCCTCGCCCCGGTCAATGTGCCCAGAGCCGGCACTGCGCCGGCCATCTGAGCGGATACCATACCGGGCGAGCGGTTGTCATTATAAAGGACACTGAGACATTATGTGGTGCGAAGTTCCTCTTCGGTGATGATCTGGAAGGCCTTGTTGGCCTTCACCGACCCACAGATGCCATGATATTTGAGCACGCCTTCCACCTCGGCTTCCAGCAGATCGTCGGTATCGGTATCCAGCATGATGATATCGCCCTCGGCCAGATTCATCAGCTGGCGGCCGGAAAGCTTGGAGCGGCCAAAGCGCACCACCATCTCCACGCTGGTTTCCATGAGCCGCTCCCGCAGACGGGAGACCCAGGCGTGGTCCACTTCCAGGCGTTCCGTCTGAAAGCTGGCGTGCAGCTTGGAACGGATGGGCTCCACTGTGGCGTACGGCAGGCACATGACCATGGAGCCGATGGCGTTTTCCAGTTCCACTTCAAAGGTGATGACCACGACCACATCCGAAGGCGGCACGATGGCGGCAAACTGGGGGTTGATCTCGCTGCGCACCAGCTCCAGGTGCACCTCGTGCACGGGGCGCCAGCTTTCTTCCATGTTTTCCAGGGCAATCTTGATGACGCGGTCGATGATGGCCTGTTCGATGCGGGTGAACTCCCGGCCTTCAATCTTGGGCTGAGAGCCCGCACCGCCGAAGAAATTCTCCACCAGGGCAAAGACCAGCCGGGAGTCCACCACCATGATGGCGTTGCCCCGCAGGGGCTCCATCTTGAAGATATTGATGGAGGTGGGCACGGGCAGGGAGCGCATGAAGTCCCCGAACTTGGTCATATCGATGGAGATGGGGTTCAACTCCACGCGTTTGCGCACGGAGTTGGAGAGCGCGTTGGTGCACAGGCGGGCGAAGCGGTCGTTGACGATTTCCAGAACCGGCATGCGGCCGCTGATGATGCGGTCCTGGTTGGCCAAATCAAAGGGCACGATGCCGGAGTCATCCTCCACCACATCGGATTCTACTTCGATCTCCCCGCCGGAGAGCCCCCGCAACAAAATATCGACTTCGTCCTGGGCAAGAATCTTGCTCATGCTCGTCCCTCTTGATGCCTGCTGTTCCTTAACCCCAATGCCGTGGCCGTCTGGCGGCCCCAGTGCGCATTCCAGTGCGTATATCTGCGCGCATGTCAGTCACACATCGCATCCAACCGACCTTCCTGACCACGCGGGAAACGTTTTGCTGCTGCATTGTGCGGAACGTCCTGTCCGCCTATCTCAATTCATCACCTGCTGCAATGCAGCCCCGCCCTGCTCTCCCGCAACTTCCGGCACCGTCAGGAGCCCGAATTCCGTGCGCAATCGTTCCAGGGCCGCCTGTTCCCGGTCCAGATACCGGCCCTGATCCAACAGGGTAGGCTGCCCCGTGGGCGGCACGTCGTGGTAGGCGTATGGCGAGATATCAAAATGGGCACAGTGGTGTCCGCGCAGATGCAATTCCCGGAACCACTGGCAGCCGACATCCAGAATCTGCTTGCCCACATTCACAATGGCCCCGAAGGGGGTCACCCTGCCCTGGGGAATGGTCAGCCGCCGGGCCAGCTTCATGTTCACCAGTGCGCACCACTCGTTCACCCGGCACTCGGGCAAGGGCCAGGGCTGTTGCACAAACATGGTATGCCAGCGCGGCAGCTGGTAGGCGCGCTTCACGCTGCCGGGCGGCGGGTCCGTGCGCTTGTACAGATCGGCAAGCTCCCGAAACGAGGGGCGGTATTCCATGTGGCGCGTGGAATCACACAGTCCGGCAAAGGCTGCCGGGCAGTACCAGCACTGCCCCACATGGCCGATGGCCGCGTGGTCCCCGATGGCGTTGAGCATGGCCCCGATGACATCGCCGTGAAAGGTGATGTCATTGTGGATAATCAGGATGTGCTCCTTGTCCGTCATCTCCCAGCCGTATTGATAGCGGATGGAATGGCGGTAGGCCGTTTCCTGCAGTTTCTCCGGCTCCAGGGCAAAGCAGTAGTGCCATTGCGGCGGGATGAAGTGGACGATTTTATGGCGCAGAGCTTCCAGGATATAGCCGTGACGGCCCATATCCGCGTCCACCTGGCGCGTGGCGGTATTTTCTTCCACAAAATAGATGGTGTCGATGTGTTGTCCGCATTCGCGCTCCAGTGTGAGCAGGGCCAGCGCCGTTTGATACGGCTTGCCGCACACATTGATGAGCACATCGACCTTGCCAGCATTGCCCGTCATGATTCCGTCCTTGCTATCCACCCGAACACATCGCCTGACACACGGAACGGCCCGGTTACAGCCAGCTTCCGGCCAGCTTCCGGCCCGTATCAGGCCAGGACCAGCGCCTTCCTGGTCCGCGTCAACGCCCCGTACGTCTGACTCATTCTAGCAAGATTCGAACCAGCAAAAACTGCCTCCCTCACGCCGCCTGCAACGCCTGCCACCAGCTCCAGGCCACCAGGAGCAGGCTTCCCCACCCCAACGCCACGGCCCAGGGCAGCCTGCGCAGCCGCTGGCCTCCGGCATGCACCACCGCCCCAAGCCCCACCCCGGCCAGAAACCCGAACAGATGTGCCAGCAGGTCCGTGCGCGACGCCCCTTCCTGTCCGCCCGTGCCAAAAAAGCTGAGCATGATGATCCCGGCCGCCAGCGGCCCGAAGACGCGAATCCAGGCCATCATCGGCCGTTCGTGGGCTCTGATCGAGGCCTCCAGCGAATGCAGTGCCAGGGTGCGGAACATGGTCAGCGCGCCAAGCAGGCCGAACACCGCCGTGGAGGCGCCCAGGCTCAGATGCATCCCGCCATGGAACCCACCATGGAACCAGGCGTTGCAGGCATTGCCCAGCACCCCGGAGAGGATCGTGGCGCAAAGGGCCACGCCCAGGCCCAGTTCCCGCGCAGACAGGACCAGAAACACCCCACCCAGGCAGGCATTCGCGCCCAGGTGCTCGGCATCGGCGTGCAGGGTCAGGGCGGTGGCGGCCCGGTACCACTCCCCATACATCAGCATCCGCCGGGCATCCGCCGCGCCGAGATGCACCCATTGCCCATGCTCGGCCGGCAGGCCCGTCCAGGCGCTGCCCGCACCGGTGCTCAATCCGTGCAGGCAGATCAGCCCCAGCACCACGGCCAGGGCCCCCGGCACGGCCCAGGGAGAGGGATCGGCCAGCACCATCGGCCGGCCACTGCGGTTTTCCCGCTCAAAGGCCAAAATCTCGTCTCGAGCCCGGTCTGCCTCCGGCTCCAGCACCTCCAGGCTCCAGTCCAGCGCGGCATCCTCGGACGGAGCCGTCCGGTCCCGTAGCCGATAGTCCACTCCGCGCGCCTCCAGTACCAACGTCCAGAGACGCACACTTTCGCGCAAGGGGCGCTGCGCCGTGGCGTGCTCCAGCACGGCGGGCAGGATATCCACATACGGCACAGGCCGGGAGGGCGCAGGAGGAGGTGCTGCGGAAGTACGACGCGAGGCCTCGCGAGGCAACCGCCGGGAACGAAGAGGACGCAACAGCAACGGCATGCCTGGGCGCAGCTTGTCTAGTGTTGCGTCCTTTAAAATGATCCGCACAGAATAGACGCAACACCGGGCCGCTGGCACAGCGGCCCCGGAGCAGCATGCTCCGTGAGTCAGCCGAAATCCGCACATCTCGGCTGACGATCTTCCACGAAATCTGATGACATTCTGATCACCTTATTTCGTGGACATCACACTAGACGTCGATGTCGTAAGGCGGCGGTTCCGTCGGACGGCCACCCGGCCCGCCACGAAACACCCGAATCTGCCCGCGCTCCACGGCGCGCTGGTACCACCGAAGCACCAGACCCAGCAGCAGGGCCCGCGTGGGCGGCGCCAGCAGGGCAATGCCCAGCAGATCGGAAAGAAAGCCCGGCGTGATCAACAGCACCCCGGCCGCCAGGATGCACGCGCCATCCAGCAGCTCCCCGGCAGGCATGATCCCCTGCTGCATCTGTTGCCGAATGCGCATGACCACCCCCGCGCCTTCCCGACGGGCCAGCCAGGCACCGGCCACACCCGTGCCAATGACGATGGCCACCGTAGGCAGCACGCCGATCGCCGAGCCGATCTTGATCAACAGATACAATTCCAGCGCCGGGACCAGCGTGAACAGCAGGAACAATCGCATGAGCATGGCAGCCTCCCGGTTCAAGTTCCCGGTTCCAAGTTCCAGGACTTCGAGGGGAGACGCAATAAAAAAGGGGCCAGATGGCCCCCATTTTGTCGCGTCTCGCGAAAAAAGTCGCCCTTAGGCCTGGGTGGCAGGACCGGGCTTGGCAACCACGCCGGTACGCAGGCACTGGGTGCACACGCACACCTTGCGGACCTTGCCAGGGCCGAGCACCGCACGGACCTGCTGCAGATTGGGCATGAACCGACGACGGCTCTTGTTGTTGGCATGGCTCACGTTGTTGCCCGTGGCAGGACCCTTGCCGCAGTATTCGCACACCTTGCTCATGTATCTGCTCCTGGAGCGCCGGCCTCTTTTTATGGATGACGGCTCGAAAGGTTCTCTATAAGGTTGACGGCCATGCCGCCGGCCTCGCCGCGCTGGCTTGGGCGGCAGGCATCCGGCCTTGTTTCGGCCGAGCCAACCACTCGAAGAGCAGTTTCAGTAGTCCCTTCGGCACAAAAAAGCAAGCAGTTTTTTCGCCGCCATTCCTTTTTCGCTTGACAACGCTCGCCTCCCGCGGGTACAGCATCCTCTCTTACGGGGTTGAATATGCGTTCCACTTGGCTGCCTCTTCACGACCTCCCGGCTGAAGGCCGGGACTTTTCTTTTCCAGACGCCACCTTATGGTCGGACATCTGGGAGGATTTCGGCATGCCCTGCCGGATGGGCCAGCCCCTGCGCGCGACCTTGCACCTCACGGTGCACGAAGGTGCGGGCGGGGCCGGCGTGCACATCCGGGGCCGGCTGCAGGGATCGGTCATCTTTCCGTGCGACCGCTGCGCCGAGGACTGCGAAACCGTCCTGGATGTGGCCCTCGACGACTACGAAAGCGAAGAGAGTGAGGACGACTGGGACGAGGCGGAAGCCCCTGCCCCCGCCGGACGCAAGGGCCGCACGGCGGCGCAATCCGTCGAGGCAAGTGAGGATCCCGAACCCGACCTGCTGCGTCAGGGCGCTGCGGGATTGGAATTCGACGTGCAGGGGTACCTGTGGCAGCAGTTTGTGCTGGCGCTGCCCACCAAGCCCCTGTGCACGGCGCAATGCAAGGGCCTGTGCCCGCAGTGCGGCGCGAACTGGAACGTGGAGCAGTGCAACTGTACGCAGGACGAAGGCGATCCGCGTCTGGCCGTATTGCGGCAGTTGAAACGCTCCTGACAACAATGTATGGCATGCTCCGGGCAAGGACGCGGCAGTGCCGGCGTCGCCCGTAGCGGCTCAAACGCTCTGGATTCAAGAGAGGGAAGCACCATGGCTGTGCCCAAGAAACGCAAGTCCAAGTCCCGCAAAGGCATGCGCCGCGCCAACCAGCGTGTGGCCATTCCTGCCGTTGTGTTCTGCTCCTGCGGCGAACCCACCCGCCCCCACACCGTGTGCGCCGCGTGCGGCACGTACAAGGGGCGTCAGCTGCTGCAGGCCGGAGAGAGCGCTGCGTGACCAGCCTTCGGCGCAAGGACCAGCCCTGGAGCCGTGTGGAGCCGACGACGCAGGACGCGATCGTCCCCACCATTGCGGTTGATGCCATGGGCGGGGACTACGGCCCCGCGGTGATCGTGCCCGGCGCGCTTGCAGCCAGTACGGCCTGCAACGTCGAGCTGATTCTCGTGGGAGATGAAGCCAAGATCCAGGCGGAGCTTGCCAAGTACAAGGGCGAGCTCGGCAAGATTTCCATCGTCCACACCTCCCAGGTGGTGGAGATGGGGGAAAAGCCGTCCGAAGTCCTGCGCCGCAAGAAAGATTCCTCCATTCAGGTGGCCTTCGAGCTGGTGCGCGAAGGCCGCGCCCAAGGTGTGGTGAGCGCCGGCCATTCCGGCGCCACCGTTGCCTGTGGCATGTTCATTCTCGGCCGCATCAACGGGGTGGAGCGTCCTGCCCTGGCCTCCATCATCTTTACCGAAAAGCAGCCCATCACCCTCATTGATGTGGGGGCCAATGTGGACTGCAAGCCGTACCACCTCTTCCAGTTCGGGCTCATGGCCGACGTGCTGGCCAGGGATGTGCTCGGCATTCCCAACCCCAGCGTGGGGCTCCTCTCCATTGGAGAGGAGGAAGGCAAGGGCAACCTCCAGGTCAAGGAAGCCTTCGAACTGTTCAAGATGACCAACTCCCTGAACTTCGTCGGCAACATTGAAGGTCGGGACATTTTTACGGGCAATGTCAACGTCATCGTCTGCGACGGCTTTGTGGGCAACATCGCCCTCAAGCTTTCCGAAGGCCTGGCCATGTCCATTGCCCGGATGATCAAAAACGAGCTCAAGCGCGACCTGATCTCCAAGATCGGCGGGTTGCTCATCAAGGATGCCATGCGCCGCCTGAAGCGCGTGGTGGACTATTCCGAATATGGCGGCGCTCCGCTGTTGGGTCTCAAGGAGATCGTGGTTGTCTGCCACGGCTCCTCCAGCGCGGGCGCCATCACCAGCGCCATCGACATGGCCGCCACTTTCATCCGCAAAAAAGCCAACGAGCACCTCATTGCCGAGTTGTCGGCCAACGAGGAGCTCTCCCGTTTCGGCAAGGCGGCCATGAAGCTGTAGCCGCACCTGCCGTCCCCATGGTCCCTGCGCCCAGCGTCGGCGCGGCCTCCCGCTTTGCGGACAAGCCCTCATCAGGATCGCCATGACACATACTTCCCCCGCTCCCGCCTCCTGCAGCATGGACATCGTCGTCCGTGGCCTTGGGTTCCATGTTCCTGCCCGCGTTGTGACCAATGCGGATCTGGAGGCCATGGTCGAGACCAGCGACGAGTGGATCGTTACCCGCACCGGCATCCGGGAGCGTCACGTGGTTTCCGAGGGCGAAGCCGCATCGGACCTGGCCATCCCGGCCGCGGAACAGGCCCTGGCCGAAGCCGGGCTGACTGCCAGGGACGTCACCCATGTGGTGGTTGCCACCTTCACGCCGGATCTCGTCTGCCCCAACTGCGCCACCACCCTGGCCCACAAGATGGGCATGCAGGGCGTCATGGCCATTGACGTCAACGCCGCCTGCTCCGGCTACCTGAATGCCTTGCAGGTGGGCCGCGGGCTGGCCTGTCTGGTGGAAAAGGCCGTGGTGCTGGTTTTCGGCGTGGATGTGCTCACCAGCCGTACCAATTGGGAAGACCGCACCACCTGCGTGCTCTTCGGCGATGGCGCCGGGGCGGCCGTGCTCACCCGGGCTACCGGCTCGGAGAATGAGGGGCTGATCCTGGGCATGGAGTTTTGCTGCGATGGCGGCGTGGGCGAGAGCCTCACCGTCATTGGCGGCGGTTCCCGGCATCCGTACCGGGCCGGGCATGTGGTGGGCCCTGAATATTTTGTGCAGATGAACGGCCGCGAGGTCTTCAAGCACGCCGTGCGCAACATGGACAGCATCTGCAACAAGGTGCTGGAAAACTGCGGCAAGACCCTGGACGAGGTGGATCTGTTCATCCCGCATCAGGCCAACCTGCGCATCATCGAAGCCCTGGGAGACCGCATGGGCGTGCCGCGGGAAAAGGTGTTCGTGAACGTGGACCGCTTTGGCAACACCTCTGCCGCCTCCGTGGCCCTGGCCATGGGCGAGGCCCGCCGCATGGGCCGCATCAAGAAGGGTGATCTGGTGCTGCTCACCACCTTCGGCGGCGGCCTGACCTGGGGCGCCGGCCTGGTGCAGTATTAGCCCAGGCCAGCACGGCACGGTATTTTTTGTTTGCGAAGCGCGGATGTTTGAGGTAGGAGCAACGTGATTCCACGCAGCCGGTTCCGTTGTCGCTGCGCGAGGTGGTCTTTCACCCCAACACGCTCGACACACTGCGCTTCGCACCGGCATTGCTCGCATTCCACAGCCGGAACCCATCGAACTCGACAACCACTGGATAGCGCATGAGCGAATTGCCCAAGACCGCACTGGTGACTGGCGGATCCCGCGGCATTGGCAAGGCCGTGGCCCTGGAACTGGCCGCCTCCGGCCTGCAGGTCTATCTGACCTACGTGTCCAAGCCCGAACTGGCCGCCGCGGTGGTGGATGAAATCACCGCCGCCGGAAGCAAGGCCCAGGCCTTTGCCCTGGACGTTTCCGACCAGCCCGCCGTGGCTGCGTTTTTTGCCGAGCACATCAAGGACAAGGTCCAGCTGGATGTGCTGGTGAACAACGGCGGCATCACCAAGGACGGCCTCATCCTGCGCATGAAGCCCAGCGATTTCGAACGGGTGCTGCAGGTGAACCTCATGGGCGCCTTCTGGTGCCTGCAGGAAGCTGCCAAGATCATGACCAAGCAGCGCGCCGGCAGCATCGTGAACATCGCCTCCGTGGTCGGCCAGACCGGCAACGCAGGCCAGGCCAACTACGTGGCCGCCAAGGCCGGGCTCATCGGCCTGACCAAGACCGCCGCCCAGGAACTGGCCTCCCGCAACGTCACCGTGAATGCGGTGGCTCCGGGTTACATTGAGACTGACATGACCGGGGTCCTCTCGGATCAGGCCAAGGATGCCTTCCTCTCCCGTGTGCCCCTCAAGCGTGTGGGCACCCCGGGCGATGTGGCTGCCGCGGTGGCCTTCCTGGCCAGCGCTCAGGCGCGCTACATCACCGGGCAGGTGCTGTCTGTCAACGGTGGCCTGTTCATGTAACGTTTTTTGCTTCTTATCCTTTTTCACCCTCAAACGTCGTGTGCAGCATGGAGAATCCTATGTCCGTAGCAGATAAAGTCAAAAAGATCATCGTCGACCAGCTTGGCGTCTCCGAGGACGAAGTCAAGCCGGAAGCTGCTTTCGTGGAAGATCTCGGGGCCGACTCCCTGGACCTGACCGAGCTGATCATGGCCATGGAAGAAGAATTCGGCATTGAAATCGACGACGACGACGCCCAGAAGCTGCTCAAGGTTCAGGACGCCATCGCCTACATCGAAAGCAAGCAGTAAGCGGAGCCCGCCTTCGTCTGTTTGCCACGCAAGATCCCTGGAGACGCCCAGCCCCGGCGGCCCGGCCATGGCCGACGCCGGGCGCTGGACGTCCGCTTTGTTCGCAACCACGCGTTTCCCTCGCAGCGCCGATCTTTCTCCTGCGTGCCTGCTTTACGGCGTCGAGGAAGTATTTTTTCCCATGAGGTGATTCGATGACACGCAGACGAGTCGTCGTCACCGGCCTTGCCGCCGTGACGCCCATTGGCAACGATCTGGAAACCAGCTGGAACAATCTGGTGGCTGGCGTGTCCGGCATCGCCCCGATCACGACCTTTGACACCAAAGACCATGTCACCACCATCGCCGGTGAGGTCAAGGGCTTCAATTCCGACCCTTACATGCCGGCCAAGACTGCTAAACGGCTGGAAAATTTCACCAAATACGCCGTGGCCTGCGCCCAGATGGCCCTCAAGGATGCGGCCTGGGAAATTGCCGAGGAAGAGCTGGACCGCGTCGGCTGTTTGCTCGGTTGCGGCCTGGGCGGCCTCTCCTCGCTGGAAGCCTCCCAGACCAAGCTCCTGCAGGAAGGCCCCAAGCGCATCTCCCCCTTCTTCATCCCGGTGCTCATCTCCAACATGGCCCCGGGGCAGGTTTCCATCTTCACCAAGGTCCGCGGCCCGAACCTCGTGACCACCTCGGCCTGCGCCTCCGGCCTGCACGCCCTGGGCTACGCCTATTCCGACATCGTCCTCGGTCGTGCGGAGGCCATGCTCACCGGCGGCACCGAGTCGGTGGTCACCCCCCTGGGCGTGGCCGGCTTCAACGCCCTCAAGGCCCTCTCCACCCGCAACGACGAGCCCGCCAAGGCATCCCGCCCCTTTGAAAAGGACCGCGACGGCTTCGTCATGGGCGAGGGCTGCGGCGTGCTGCTCCTGGAAGAGCTGGAGCATGCCAGGGCGCGCGGGGCAAAGATCTATGCCGAAGTGATCGGCTTCGGCGCCTCGGGCGATGCCTTCCACATGACCGCCCCGCCGGACGACGGTTCCGGTCTGGCCCTGGCCATGCAGGCCGCCCTGCGCGAGGCCGGCCTGAAGCCCGAACAGGTGGAGCACATCAACGCTCACGGCACCTCCACCCCCCTCAATGACCTGTGCGAGACCCGGGCCATCAAACGCGTCTTTGGCGACCATGCCTACAAGATGCCCATCACCGGCAACAAGAGCATGACCGGGCACCTCCTGGGCGCGGCCGGCGGCGTGGAAAGCGTCTTCAGCGTCATGACCCTGGCCAGGAACATCATCCCCCCGACCATCAACCTGGACACGCCGGATCCCGAGTGCGACCTGGATTACACGCCGCACAAGGCCCGCCCCCTGGCCGTGCAGAACGTGCTCTGCAACTCGGCCGGCTTCGGCGGCGCCAACGCGTCCATCCTCTTCCAACGCTACGAAGGATAAAGGGGAGAGCCTCATGGAAGAACTCTTCATTCAAGACCCAGAGGTCGCCCGCGCGGTCCAGCTTGAGGTGGAACGCCAGACCGGCAAGCTGGAGCTCATCGCTTCCGAGAACTTCACCTCCCCGGCCGTGCGTCAGGTCATGGGCAGCGTGCTGACCCACAAATACGCCGAAGGCTACCCCGGCAAGCGCTACTACGGCGGCTGCGAATACGTGGACGTGGCCGAGAATCTGGCCCGGGACCGCGTCATGCAGATCTTCGGCGCCGACTATGCGAACGTCCAGCCCCACGCCGGCTCCCAGGCCAACATGGCCGTCTACTTCGGCGCGCTCAAGCCCGGCGATACCATCCTGGGCATGGACCTCTCCCACGGCGGCCACCTGACCCACGGCAGCCCGGTGAACTTCTCCGGCAAGCTCTTCAAGATCGTCTTCTATGGCGTCAAGAAGGAGACCGGCTGCATCGATTACGATCAGGTCCTGGCCCAGGCCAAGGAGCACAAGCCCAAGATGATCGTGGCCGGGGCCAGCGCCTACCCGCGCACCCTGGACTTCGCCCGCTTCCGGGCCATTGCCGACGAGGTCGGCGCGCAGCTGATGGTGGACATGGCCCACATCGCCGGTCTGGTGGCCGCGGGCCTGCATCCCAATCCCATCCCGCATGCCCACTTCACCACCTCCACCACCCACAAGACCCTGCGCGGCCCCCGCGGCGGCCTGATCCTCTCGTCCGAGGAATTCGGCAAGACGCTCAATTCACAGATCTTCCCCGGCATCCAGGGCGGTCCGCTCATGCATGTCATCGCCGCCAAGGCCGTGGCCTTTGCCGAGGCCCTGCGCCCCGAGTTCAAGTGCTACCAGGAACAGGTGCTCAAGAACGCCCAGACCCTGGCCAAATGCCTGACCGACGCCGGCTACGCCCTGTGCTCCGGCGGCACGGACAACCACCTGATGCTCATCGACCTGACCACCAAGGACATTACCGGCAAGGATGCAGAACATGCCCTGGATCTGGCCGGCATCACCGTGAACAAGAACACCGTGCCCTTTGAGACGCGTTCGCCCTTCGTCACCTCCGGCGTGCGTATCGGCTCCCCGGCCCTGACCACCCGCGGCATGAAGGAAGCGGAAATGGAAAAGGTGGCCGGCTGGATTGTGGACGTGCTGGGCAACGCCTCCAACGAGACGCGCCTGGAAGAAATCCGCAAGGATGTGGAGAAGTTCGCCCGAGAGTATCCCCTCTTTACCTGGTGCTGACCCATGCATCCCCTGCCCCACGCCGACGAGAAGGATCCGCGCCTGCCATGGCCGGAGTACTTCATGCGCATCTGCTTTCTGGTGGCCGAACGCAGCACCTGCCTGCGGCGAAAGGTGGGGGCCATTGCGGTCAAGGACAAACGCATCCTGGCCACGGGATACAACGGCGCGCCTTCGGGCACGCCACACTGCCTGGATGTCGGCTGCCTGCGCGAACAGCTCGGCGTGCCTTCAGGTCAGCGGCATGAAATCTGCCGCGGCCTGCACGCCGAGCAAAATGTTCTCGTCCAGGCAGCCATGCACGGTGTCTCCATCCGGGGCGCGGAGGTGTACTGCACCACCCAGCCCTGCCTCATCTGCTCAAAATTGCTGGCCAACTGTGGCGTGACCACCATCCATTACGCCCAGCCTTACCCCGATGAGCTGGCCGAAGCCATGCTCAGGGAAGCCGGCGTGGAATGCCGGCCCTTCGCCATGCGCAGCGAGCCCCAGGTACCACCCTCGGAGCGGCCATGACCACCAGCCTTTCGGAGACCGATCCCCACGTCTTTTTCATGCGCGAGGCCCTGCGCCTGGGCCGGCGCGGTCGTTTTGTCACCGCCCCCAACCCCTGCGTGGGCGCGGTGCTCGTCCGGGGCAATCAGATCGTCGGCCGCGGCTGGCATACGGCCTATGGCAAGCCCCACGCCGAGGTGGAAGCCATTGCCGACGCCCGCGCCAATGGCGACGATCCTGCCGGCTGCACCCTCTATTGCACCCTGGAGCCCTGCAATCACCACGGGAAAACCCCACCTTGCACCCTCGCCGTCCTGGAGGCAGGCATCACCCGCGTCATCGTGGGAACGCGGGATCCCAATCCCGTGGCAGCCGGAGGCCTGGAGTTCCTGCAGGCCCGCGGTGTGACGGCCGAGGTGATTGACTCGGACTCCTGCCGGCAGGAATGTCTTGATCTCATTTCCGATTTTCTCGTCTGGCAGCAGCAGGACCGCGCCGTGTGCCTGCTCAAGCTGGCCTCCACGCTGGATGGCCGCATCGCCACCCGCACTGGGCATTCCCAGTGGATCAGCGGGCCGGAGTCCCGGGCCCATGTGCATCGGCTGCGCTCGCAGGTGCAGGCGGTGCTCATCGGCGGGCAGACCTTCCGGGTGGACAATCCCCTGCTCACCTGCCGGCTGGAAGGGCATGATCTGTGCTGTCAGCCCTTTGCCGTGGTGGTCACCTCCTCCCTGCCGCCGCCCTCCTCCACCTGCCAGCTGCTGAGCGAACGGCCGAGCCAGACTATTTTCCTGACCCCGGAATCCATCGCCGAAGGACACGCCGCCGGACTCCTGCGCGATTGCGGAGCCACGGTGTGGGGGCTGCCTCTGGCGCGCGGGGCCGTGGGCGGGCTGGACCTGCGCGCCGGCCTGACCCTACTGCGCAAGGAACTCGGCTGCCATCATGTGCTCTGCGAAGGCGGCGGCAGCCTGGGCCGTTCCCTGCTGGAGCAGGAAGTGGCCGACGAACTGCTGCTCTTCCTGGCTCCCAAGGTCCTTGGCGATGCCAATGCCGCCCCCGTGCTTGCCGGCCGCGCCCCGCAGGTGATGGACGACGCCATTCCCCTGCGGTACACGGACGTCCAGCCCATGGGCGAGGATCTGCTGCTCACCTGCAAGCCGCGCCTGCGCCCGAACAGCCAACAGACCACGGGTGCTGCCTGATGTTCACCGGACTTGTGCAAACCACCGGCCGCCTGACGCAGATCCAGGCCCGCGGGGACGAGCGCCGTTTATTCATCGAATCCGCCGCAGCCATGCCTGCCCTGGCCGTGGGCGAGAGCATCGCCGTCAATGGGGCCTGCCTGACCGTGGAAGCCGGAACCATTGCGGGCCAGCATCGTTTTGGCGTCTATGCCTCCGGGCAGACGCTTTCCCTGACCACGCTGGGGGCGCTGCGTCAGGGGGATGTGGTCAATCTGGAGCGCGCCCTGGCCATGGGCGACCGGCTGGGCGGGCACATGGTGGCCGGGCATGTGGACTGCATTGCCACCGTGACCGAACGCCGGCCCGATGGCGAGTCCACCCGCTTTACCCTCAGCTTTCCCGCCGCATTCGGACCGCAGGTGGTGGACAAGGGCTCCGTGGCCCTGGACGGCATTTCCCTGACCATCACCGGCTGCGGAAATGACTGGCTGGCCGTAAACATCATCCCGGCCACCATCACCGAAACGACCATCAGTCGCTGGACTCCGGGCTCCAAGGTGAATATGGAGACGGACGTCATCGCCAAATACGTGCAGAAGATGCTGGCCGCCTGGAACGGCGCGCCGGCCCAACCATCCATTACCGAGGACTTCCTGCGCAGCCACGGGTTTTGATCCCGTCGAGCCGTCTCCGGCCGCCTGCCGCATGCCTCAGATCTCCGAGAAAAGGGAAGTATTCCATGCCAGTTTGCACGCCAGAAGAGGCCATTGAAGAGTTCCGCAAAGGCCGCATGCTCATCCTCGTGGATGATGAAGATCGCGAAAACGAAGGCGACCTGGCCATTGCCGCGGAAAAGGTCACCCCGGAAGTCATCAACTTCATGGCCACCCACGGCCGCGGGCTGATCTGCCTGGCCATGGGGCCCCAGATGGTGGACCGTCTGAAACTGCCCATGATGTCCTCCAACAATGCCTCCAAGTTCGGCACCCCCTTCACCGTGTCCATCGAGGCGCGTGTGGGCGTGACCACAGGCATTTCCGCCTACGACCGGGCCACCACCATCCTGACTGCCGTGGCGGATGACGCCAAGCCCGAAGACATCGTCACCCCCGGGCACATCTTTCCCCTCAAGGCCCAGGCTGGCGGCGTGCTGACCCGCGCCGGGCAGACCGAGGGCAGCGTGGATCTGGCCCGGCTGGCCGGCCTCAAGCCCGCGGGTGTGATCTGCGAGATCATGCGCGAGGACGGCAACATGGCCCGCATGCCCGACCTCATCGAATTCGCCAAAAAGTGGGATCTGAAAATCGCCACCATCCGCGACCTGATCCGCTACCGCATGCGCCCCGGCTCTCTGAGCGTGCGTCGCGTGGCCGAGGCCAAGCTGCCCAGCTGCTTTGGTGGCGATTTCAAGGCCATTGCCTTTGAATCCGACATCGACAACCGCACCCATCTGGCCGTGGTCAAGGGCGAAATCAACAGCGAGGAGCCGGTGCTGGTGCGCGTGCACTCCGAGTGCCTGACCGGCGACGTGCTCGGCTCCATGCGGTGCGACTGCGGCGGCCAGCTGCAGCAGGCCATGCGCATGATCGGTCGCGAGGGCAAGGGTGTCCTCCTGTACATGCGCCAGGAAGGCCGCGGCATTGGCCTGGCCAACAAGATCAAGGCCTATGCCCTGCAGGACCAGGGGCTGGACACCGTGGAGGCCAACGAGCGCCTGGGCTTCAAGGCCGACCTGCGCGAATACGGCCTCGGGGCCCAGATTCTGGTGGATCTCGGGGTCCGCAAAATGCGTCTGATGACCAACAACCCCAAGAAAATCGTGGGCCTGGAAGGCTACGGCCTGGAGGTTGTGGACCGGGTGCCCATCGAGATGAACGCCTGCGAAACCAATGTGGACTACCTGTTGACCAAGCAGGAAAAAATGGGCCACCTGTTGCATATCGATCCCAACGGTTCCAACGGAACCAACGGGGCCAAATAATGGCGCACAACGCACCTTTTTGAGCATATTCAAAGGATACGCACATGATGCACATCAAGACCGTGGAAGGCATGCTGGACGCCAAGGGCCTCAAGTTCGCCCTGGTGGCCAGCCGCTTCAATGATTTCATTGTGGACAAGCTGGTGGGCGGGGCAGTGGATTACCTGGTTCGCCACGGCGCGGCCAGGGAAGATCTGACCATCATCCGCATCCCCGGTGCATTCGAAATGCCTCTGGTGGCCAAAAAAGTCGCAGCCAGCGGCAAATACAATGGCGTCATCTGCCTGGGCGCAGTCATTCGTGGGGCCACCCCGCATTTTGACTATGTCTCTGCCGAAGTCTCCAAAGGTGTGGCCTCCGTGGCGCTGGACACGGGCGTGCCCACGGGGTTTGGCGTGCTGACAGTGGATTCCCTGGAGCAGGCCATCGAACGCGCCGGCTCCAAGGCCGGCAACAAGGGCGTGGAAGCCGCTCATGCCGTGCTGGAAACCGTTCGCGTGCTGGAGCAGTTGTAGGCAATGACCACCATGTCCGGCTCCTCAGGGAGCACCCCGAACGCTGCATCTGGCGGCAAACAGGAATCCCGGCGGCTGGGCCGCCAGCGCGCCTTTCAGGTGCTCTACGGGCTCAATTTCGCCCCGGTGAACAGCGAGCTGGAGCTCAAGCGCCGCTACCTGCACGCGCCCCTGGGCGAACTCAAGGCCGACGACCCGGCCGAGGAATTGTTGCAGCTCGGCCCGCAGTCGCAGGAATTCGGCTGGGAGCTGACCTATGGCGTCTGGTCCCGCATGAAAGAGCTGGACGAGGAAATCACCCGCCATTCCCAGCACTGGAAACTGGGCCGCATCGCCAAGATTGAGTTGACCATCTTGCGGCTTGCGTTGCATGAGATACTCCATCGCAGCGACATTCCCAAAAAAGTCGCCATCAACGAAGCGGTGGAACTGGCCAAATCCTTCGGGGACGACAACTCCGGCGCATTCGTCAACGGCATTCTCGATGCCGCTGCAAAGGCATGACGCATGGCGAAAATCGGCTTCATCAAGGACGGGCTCACAGCCCCCCCAGAATTCCGGCGGGTGTACGTCAAGGCCGTGCCAGGGCTGAAGCAATTCAGCACCACGGCCTATTCCTCCCCCACTGCCAGCGGCGGCCAGTCCTTTGAGCTGGCTTGCGAGATCCCGCCCGAGGTGGACCGCATCGAGGAGTGGGCGCCGCACATGGCCCTCACCCTCGAACGCATGGGCTGGATGCACTGGTGGCTGGACAGCCACTCCATCGGCCGGGCGCTCAACCGCTACATTGTGGAGGCCATGAAGCGTTGGGGCCTGACCTTCTGGCCCCGCTATCATCTGGAGAGCATCATCCTCGTCCAGGTGGGCATAGAGCGCCAGGAGATCTCCAAGGCCGTGGCCTTCTGGGAACATCAGTTTCCCCACGTGCGCATCGCGCCGGAATTCGATTTCGACAAGCGCGAACTGGAACTCGCTGCTGCCCCCAAAAAATCCAGCGGACTGCTCTCTTCCCTGTTCAAAAAATAAGCAAACGCGGGCGCAACTCCGCCCGTGCAAAGGTTCCCTCACATGCAGGAAGGTTACTCTCCAGAGGCAATTGAAGCCAAATGGCAAGGCATTTGGGAAGAACACAAGGTCTTTCATTGCGAGACTGACCCCTCCAGACCCAAATACTACGTCCTGGAGATGTTCCCGTATCCCTCAGGCCGCATTCATATCGGCCACGCACGGGTTTATTCCATTGGCGATGTGCTGGCCCGCTTCAAGCGCATGCAGGGCTTCAACGTCCTGCACCCCATGGGCTGGGACGCCTTCGGCATGCCTGCGGAAAACGCCGCCATCAAGCACGGCGTGCATCCCGCCGGCTGGACCTTTGAGAACATCGACACCATGCGCAGCCAGCTCAAGCGCATGGGCTATTCCCTGGACTGGCGACGCGAGGTGACCACCTGCGTGCCTGAATA
Source organism: Megalodesulfovibrio paquesii (assembly GCF_054653055.1). Classification (NCBI taxonomy): domain Bacteria; kingdom Pseudomonadati; phylum Thermodesulfobacteriota; class Desulfovibrionia; order Desulfovibrionales; family Desulfovibrionaceae; genus Megalodesulfovibrio; species Megalodesulfovibrio paquesii. The sequence continues at coordinate 223,314 of NZ_BAAIGQ010000001.1, forward strand.
CTACCGCTGGGAGCAGCTTTTCTTCCTGAAATTCCTGGAAAAAGACCTGGCCTACCGCAAGCAGGCCCCCCAGAACTGGTGCGAAACCTGCCATACCGTGCTGGCCAATGAACAGGTCATTGATGGTCAGTGCTGGCGCTGCGACTCCCAGGTGGTGCAGAAGGATCTGACCCAGTGGTTCCTGCGCATCACGGAATATGCCCAGGAACTGCTGGACGACCTGGACTCCCTGGAGCAGGGCTGGCCCGAGCGCGTGGTCTCCATGCAGCGCAACTGGATCGGTCGCTCCACCGGGGCCTTTGTCAGCTTTGATCTGGAAACGCCCGTGGCCGACGGCACGAGCCAGGTGCGCGTCTTCACCACCCGGCCGGACACCCTCTTCGGCGCCACCTTCATGTCCCTGGCTGCCGAGCATCCGCTGGTGGAACAACTCATTGCCGGCTCGCCCAAGGCAGACGAGGTGCGGGCCTTCTGCACCAGGGTCAAGAACACTGACCGGCTCCAGCGCGGCGCGGAGGATCAGGAAAAGGAAGGCATCTTCACCGGAGCCTACTGCGTCAACCCCCTCACCGGCCGGCGCATGCCCATCTGGGTGGCCAATTTTGTGCTCATGGGCTATGGCACCGGCGCGGTCATGGCCGTGCCGGCTCACGACCAGCGCGATTTTGAATTCGCCAGCAAGTACGATCTGCCCAAGCAGGTCGTCATCCAGCCCGAAGGGGAAACCCTGGACCCCACCGCCATGGCCGAGGCTTACGTGGATCCCGGTTTCCTGATCCATTCCGGCTCCTTCGACGGCATGGCCAACGAGGACGCCAAAAAGGCCATCGTCGAGCATCTGCAGGGCCAGGGCAAGGCCGAACCTGCCGTCACCTGGCGGCTCAGGGACTGGAACATCTCCCGCCAGCGTTACTGGGGCGCGCCCATCCCGGTGCTGTACTGCGACGACTGCGGCGTGGTTCCCGAAAAGGAAGAAAACCTGCCCGTGGTGCTGCCCCTGGACGTCAAGACCCGCCCCGATGGCCGCTCCCCCCTGCCGGAGTACATGCCTTTTGTCCAGGCTCCCTGCCCCAAATGCGGCAAGATGGCCCGCCGGGAAACCGACACCATGGACACTTTTGTGGAGTCTTCCTGGTATTATATCCGCTACAGCGCCCCCTGGGAGCATGGCCGGCCCTTTGACCCCGAAGCCCTCAGGTACTGGCTGCCCGTGGATCAGTATATCGGCGGTGTGGAACATGCCATCCTGCACCTGCTCTATTCCCGCTTCTTCGTGAAGGCCCTGCGCGACCTGGGCTGGCTGCAGTTCGACGAGCCCTTCAAGGCCCTCCTGGCCCAGGGCATGGTCCTCAAGGACGGGACCAAGATGAGCAAATCCAAGGGGAACGTCGTCTCCCCGGATGAGATGACTGCCCGCTACGGCGCCGATGCCGTGCGCTGCTTCCTGCTCTTCGCCGCCCCGCCGGAACGCGACCTCGACTGGAGCGACACGGGCATCGAAGGCTCCTTCCGCTTTGTGCAGCGCATCTGGCGGCTCATCGACGAGCTCAAGGGCAGCCTGCCTGCCATGGCCGCGGCAGCCTCCACTGCGGCGGACGTGGCCGAGGCCTCTCTCCCCGACGCGGCCGACCTGCGGCACAAGGAACACGTGACCATCCAGAAGGTGGCCGAGGATATCGGGGACAAATTCCAGTTCAACACGGCCATCGCCGCGGTCATGGAGCTGGTCAACCAAATCTACCAGAGCAAGGATGCCCTGCTGGCCACCCCGGCTGGCGCGCGCGTGCTGGCTTCGGCCGTCTCCACCATGCTGACGGTGCTTTCGCCCGTCACCCCGCATTTGTGCGAGGAGTGCTGGACCCGCCTTGGCCACACGGACCTGCTGGCCAGCGCCCCCTGGCCCACGCTGGATCCCGCGGCCCTGGTCAAGGACGCCATCACCGTGGTGGTCCAGGTGAATGGCAAGCTGCGCGCCCGCCTGGACGTGGCGCCGGACATCGCCGATGACGTCATCAAGGCCCAGGCCCTGGCCGAACCCAATGTCCAAAAGCACCTGGACGGCAAGACCGTGCAAAAGGTGGTCTACGTGCCGGGCAAACTGGTCAGTGTGGTGGCCAGGTAGTTTCCTTCGTGAGATGATTCCGGAGGGGCGGCCTTTCTGACTTGCAGGTCGCTCCTCCGGATTGCACTCCGCCACCCTCTCCCCGGGGCCACACGGGCCGAGTCCTTATCCCCATGGCCAACGCACGCCCGCCATATTTCTTCCTTGTCTGCCCGGACAGCCGGCTGCTGCAGGAACGCGTGGAGCAGCTGGCCAGCCGCCATGCCCCCGCGGGCAGCGGCTGGGAGCGCCATGTGTTCTGGGGTGAGGAGGGCCTGGGCGAGCGGTTCTGGAGCCTCCTGACCCTGGAGAACCTCCTGGGCACCTCCCGCCTGCTCGTCATCCGGCATGCGGAAAAACTCAAGGCCGAGGCCTGGCATCATCTGAATGCCGCCCTTAACCGCTGTTCCTCCCAGGCCTTCCCCCTGTTCTGCCTGGAGGCCGACTGGGACCGCGGCAAGCCCAAGCTCCCGGAACAGCTCAAGGAATTTCGCGGCAAGCCGCCGCTGCCCTGCTGGACCCTGGCTGTGGAACGCGGCTGGAGCTGGCAGTCTCCTGGTCTCTCCCCCAATGACGTCACCCGCCGCTTGCAGGACTGGGCCAAGGCCGAAGGGCTGGGCCTGGCCCCCGGCGCAATCCAGGCATTGCAGGCCGTGCTGCCCCTGAACGCCTCGGCCCTGGAAGGCGAACTGGAGAAGCTGCGCCTGGCCGCGCGGGCTGCGGCCGTGGCCGAGGACGGTTCTGCCCCCGTTCCCACCATCACGCCGGAGATGGCCGCCCTGGTGCATGAGACGGCGGAGTTCGATCTCTTCGCCTTTCTGGAAATGGTCCAGCGTGGCGGCGGTGCCAAGGCCGTTTCCATGTGGAAGCACGTCCTGGAGAGCGCCCTGGGCGGGCAGTCCATCACCTTTGGCGTCCTGGCCGTCACTGCCCGGGAGCTGCGGACACTCTGGCAGATCCGCCATGGGGAGTCCGTGAGCCTGCCGCCGTTTATCCTGAACAAAAAGGAACCCCTGGCCCGCCGCCTTGCCCCGGCGGTCCTGGCCCAGGGGCTGGAGCTGCTGCACGAGACCGAGCGCAGCATCAAAAGCGGCGAAAAGGATGAAAGCCAGGCCCTGGAACTGCTCATCGCCGGCCTGGCCCGGGCCTTTGCGCCCGGCCCGGCCGGTTCATCTGGTGGACCTGGCTCGCCCGGAGCTGGCGGCAGACCCGCCCCTGGTGGAGGCCGCCGGTGAGCAACGCGCCGCACTATCACGGCCACCGCCAGCGGCTGCGGGAACGGTTTTTGAGTGCGCCCTCGGGCATGGCCGACTATGAAATTCTGGAGCTGCTTCTAACTTACATCCTGCCCCGGCGGGATACCAAGCCCATCGCCAAGGCCATGCTCACCCGCCTGGGCAGCATGGCCGATGTGCTGGCCGCCCAGCCCGAGGATCTGCGGCGCATAGAGGGCCTGGGCCAGGGCGCGGAGCTGTTCTGGAAACTGCTGCAGGAGTGCCGGGCCCGCGCGGACCAGCAGCCCCATAAAGCGCGCATTCCCCTGAGCCATCCGTCGGTGGTGGCAAACATGGCCATCAGCCGGCTGGGCGCCCTCAAAACCGAGGAATTCTGGGTAGCTCTGGTGGACGCCAAACTGCGGCTGATCAGCTGGGAGCAGGTCAGCAAGGGCACCGTGGGCCATGCGCCGGTGTACGTGCGCGAGGTGCTCAAACTGGCCCTGGAGCGCCAGGCCTATGGGATCTTCCTCGTCCATAACCACCCCGGCGGTGATCCGCGCCCTTCGCGCGAGGATATCGACCTCACCCAGGAATTGCGCCAGGGCGCCCAGGCTGTGGGCCTGCAGGTACTGGATCACCTCATCGTCACCCAGCAGGACTATCTCAGCCTGCAACAGGAAGGCTTGCTGTAGCACCTCGTTCCAAGGAGCCGCCCATGCCCGCGCAACACTGCCTCGTCACCGGTCTGGTTCAGGGGGTGGCCTTTCGCTGGTTCGTCAGGGAGACGGCCCAGCGTCTGGGCCTTGTGGGCTGGGTGCAGAACCTGCCTGATGGCCGCGTGGAGGCGGTGCTGCAGGGCGATGCTGCCGCCCTCGCCCTGGCTCGCGAGGCTCTTTCTATCGGCCCTTCCCGGGCCCGGGTGACCAATCTGGCCTGCAGCGACATCCCGGAAGCCCCTTCCCTGCGGGGTTTTCGTATCCTGCGCTGAGATTTTTCGACGTTTCCGCCATTTTTTCCCTGCCGGTATGGACAGGTGGCCCTGTGATGCATACAAATGGCGTTGCATCGCCCTGTCTGCTTTGGAATTTGGCACGGCGCGTGCGCCCAGACCTGTTTTGACCCGGCGAGGAGCCATCCACATGAGTCAGGACCATCCCATCACCCCCAACGATCCCGAACTCTCCGAACAACCCGTCGGCGGTCTCCAGGAAGTGCCCCTGGACATGCCCGTGCTGCCTGTGCGGGATATCGTCATTTTCACGTACATGATCCTCCCCCTCTTTGTGGGGCGGGACAAGAGCGTGGCCGCCGTCAATGAAGCCCTGAACACCCACCGCTACCTGCTGGTGCTCTCCCAGCGCGATGAGCAGGTGGACGAACCCGGTCCGGAAGACCTCTACACCGTGGGCACCGTGTGTCAGATCATGCGCATGCTCAAGATGCCCGATGGCCGGCTCAAGGTGCTGGTGCAGGGCGTCACCCGGGCCAAGGTGGAATCTTTCCAGGAGCATGAAGGACACCTGAGCGCCGGCATCTCGCTTCTGGAAGAGCCGGACATCAAGGAACTCTCCCTGGAGCACGTGGCCCTGATGCGCGCCGCCCGCGAGCAGAGCGAGAAGATTCTCTCCCTGCGCGGCATCGCCCCCGGCGACATCATGGGCGTGTTGAACAGCGTGAATGAGCCCGGCCGGCTGGCCGATCTCGTGGCCTCCAACCTGCGCATGAAGGTGGAGGAAGCCCAGCAGATTCTGGAAGCCCGCGACCCCATCGACCGTCTGCATCTGGTGAACACCCAGCTGGCCCGCGAACTGGAGCTGGCTGCCATGCAGGCCAAAATCCAGACCAGCGCCCGCGAAGGCATGGACAAGGCCCAGAAGGACTACTACCTGCGCGAGCAGCTCAAGGCCATCCGCAAGGAACTGGGCGAGATGGAGGGCGACAACGAGGAGCTGGAAGAGCTGGCCCTGGCCCTGGAAAAGGCCGGCCTGCCCAAGGAGGTGAAGGCCGAGTCTGACAAGCAGCTCAAACGCCTCTCCACCATGCACAGCGAGTCCTCGGAAGCCTCGGTCATTCGTACTTACCTGGAATGGCTGGTGGAACTGCCCTGGAAAAAGCAGAGCCGCGACCGGCTGGACATCAAGGAAGCCAAACGCATTCTCAACGAGGACCACTTTGGCCTGGACAAGGTCAAGGACCGCATCCTCGAATACCTCTCCGTGCGCAAGCTCAACCCCAAGATGAAAGGCCCCATCCTCTGCTTCGTGGGGCCTCCCGGCGTGGGCAAGACCTCCCTGGGCCGCTCCATCGCCCGCTCCCTGGGCCGGCAGTTCCACCGCATGTCCCTGGGCGGCATGCGGGATGAAGCCGAAATCCGCGGCCATCGCCGCACGTACATCGGCGCCATGCCGGGGCGGATCATCCAGGCCATCAAGCAGGCCAAGACGAAAAACCCGGTCATCATGCTCGATGAGATTGACAAGGTGGGCACGGACTTCCGCGGCGACCCCTCCTCCGCACTGCTGGAGGTGCTGGACCCGGAACAGAACTTCAGCTTCCAGGACCACTACCTGAACGTGCCCTTCGACCTCTCCAAGGTCATGTTCATCTGCACGGCCAACCAGCTGGATACCATCCCCTCGGCCCTCATGGACCGGATGGAAGTCATCCGCATTCCTGGCTACACCATGCAGGAAAAACTGAAGATCGCCCGCAAGTACCTCATCCCGCGGCAGGCCCGGGAAAACGGCCTGACCTCCAAGGAAGTGGAATTCTCCGACGCCGTGCTGCAGCAGGTCATCAAGGATTACACCCGCGAGGCCGGACTCAGAAACCTGGAGCGGGAGGTCGGCGCGGTCTTCCGCAAGCTGGCCCGCAAAAAAGCCGAAGGTGAGAGCGGCCCCTTCAAGGTCACCAGCCAGGGCCTGCGCAAGCTCCTGGGCGTGCCGCGCTTTACCGACGAAAAGGCCGAGAAGGACCTGCCCCCCGGCGTGTCCCTGGGGCTGGCCTGGACTCCGTATGGCGGTGAAATCCTGCACATCGAAGCCACCACCATGGCTGGCAAGGGCAAGCTGATCCTCACCGGCCAGCTTGGCGATGTGATGAAGGAATCCGCCCAGGCGGCGCTCTCCTACGCCCGAGGCCATGCCGGCGAGTTGGGCATCGACCCAGAATTCCCGGACAAGGTGGACATTCACATCCACGTCCCGGCCGGGGCCACGCCCAAGGACGGCCCCTCGGCGGGCATTGCCCTGGTCAGCGCCCTGGTCAGCGCCCTGTCCAACCGCCCCCTGAACGGCGACATGGCCATGACCGGCGAAATAACCCTGCGCGGCCGGGTGCTGCCCGTGGGCGGCATCAAGGAAAAAATCCTCGCCGCCGTGGCCCAGGGCCTGGGGCATGTGGCCATCCCCAAGGAAAACATGAAGGATCTTGAAGACATTCCCACGGAGCTGCGCCGCAAGATCACCGTGCACCCGCTGGAGCGCATCGGGGATGTCTGGTCGCTGACCCTGGCCGAAGCCCCTGTGGCAGCGCAGGCCGCCGGGGAACCTGCCGCACCGGCTGAGGCCTCTGCCTGACAACGCATCAGCCCAATAGGCCAACCTCTAACTTCACCATTCTGGCCAGCCAGGCCCGTCCGCCCTGCCCAGGCACGGCGGACGGGCCGCTTTCCCCAAGGATACCCGAGACGCCCATGCTGCTCTATTCCAACGCCACCACCAGCCGGGACGACGCCGGCTTTGTGCTCGACGTGGATGCCAGGCTGGTCTGCAACTTTCGCCATGTCAGCCGGTTGACGGCGCGCACGCGCGAGGGTGTCATCGATTCCATCGAATATTACCTGGAAGACGAGCGGCAGCAGCGGCGCACCTGGGGGCCGTTCTGCTTTATCAACTACGACACCGGGCAGGACCTTGCCGGCCCGGGCGTGTATTTCTTTCTGGTGAATGCCAAAATCGCCTATTTTGGCCACTGCAGCAATTTCACCACCCGCCTGCAGCAGTACGCTGAAATCTGCAAATCAGACAGCAACCAGCCGCAGCATCAACCCATCTGCAGAATCAACACCATGATGTACCGGGCCTTCCAGCGCCGGGACATGGTGCACTGCTTTTTCTATCCCCTGGAAGATTGCCATCTGGTGCACGCCATGCTGGTGGACATCGTCAAGCCTGCCTGGAACCTGCCACAATGACTGCTTCCACCAATGATTTCCAGCCCTGGGACGAGTCGAGCATCAAACGTCCGCATCCATTTTACGGCGCAGTGACCGGGCAGGCGCTGTTTTATCTGCTGCAGGAAGAGGATGTGCCCGAGGCGCGGATTCAGGAGCTCCTGGACCTGTTCGAAGCCGGCAAGACCTCCCTGGCTGCCCTGCTGAACAGCCGGCCTGCGGCGGTGCGGCTGCATGCGGCCCCTGGGGCCTGCGGCGACTGCTCACGGCTGGACGGGCTGGTCATTCCGGGCGACCACCCCGACCTGCCGGCGCTCCTGCCACCGTATGGCCTGGGCTGCCGGGTGACGGCCGAGGTGATTGCGGAACCGGCGCAGGCCGGGCCGGCCAGCTCCCCCCAGCCGACTATCGTCCAACGCACCGTCCCCCGGCCACACCCCATTTGCTGCGCCCTGAATCTTCTCTCCAGCTGTCCGGAATAATACCTCCCTTCAGCCGGAGAGGGCTTGGGGGAACCGGGTTCCCCCATTCTGCAGGCCTGTTCTTTTTCCCTCTCCTCACATCGCGCCCATGGGCTTTCCGGCCAGGCCGCAGTAGCCCAGGTCGTCTTCGCTGCGATGCTCTGGATGTTTCCAGCGGAACAGCATGCACTGACTGCCCAGACAAAATTTGAGTTTGTTGTCCGAAGTGGTCAGAAACGGGCAATATTTGAAGCGGGCGTCCTTTTCCGGCTGCAGCATGGCCTCCTCCTTGTCCGGCGATGTGGGGCGAACGGTATTTACAGTCCATCTCATGATGGCCGACTGCGGGCCCCCTGGCAAGCACAATGCGTGGCATGCCCCTTGCTTTCACTCCCTGAACATCCGGTCACCCGCAGGGAAAGGAGCCCGCCATGCGCACGGCCATTGCCATCATCCTCCTCACATTCTTACTACTTCCAGGCACGTTGCATGCCGGCAGCTATCGCGTGCAGCTGGGGCTGTACCGTCAGGAATCCGCCGCTGTGGACGGCTGGCAGCTGCTGAAATCCCATTTTCCTGAACTACTCGAGGGGCATCTGCCCGAACTTGAGCCGGTGCAGACCGGGGCCGGCACCTTGCTGCGCCTGAATGTGGTGGTGGATGACGAAGCCACGGCCCGCACCATCGAGCTGGCCATTGCCGGCGCGCCGCAGGACGCCATGGTGGCGGAACGCCAGCACCCGCCCGCCCTTTCTTCCAACGGGCACTTCAAGGTCACCGCCGGCGCCGTGCCCGGCCAGCCGAACACAAGCTTCGTCTTCGGGCAGGATCGGGTCTATGTGGGGCTGCGGGCGGACAACGGCCGCGTGGCGCTGACGCCGGGCGTGGCCACCACGTCCGCAGGGGATACCGGCCCCTATGCCGGGCTGGAATTCAAGTGGTAACTTTTTTTCCAAGCGCCCTAAAGTTCCCTCTTGTGCAATCCGATAAGCCAGATGAACAGGTTGAATAGACTCATTGAAAGGCAGGGCGGGTTCGAGTTCTCCGCTCCGGACGGCACGGGTGGCGCTCGCCACATGCACGCAGTTGGCACCGCAGTCCCAGCTGCGAATTCCGGGGGCGCCGGGCAGGCCCAATGCACCGACCGGTTCATCACTGCCGGATCCAGTCTTTCCTTTTGCTGAGCCTACCACATCCTGAGCCGGTCGCAGCATGCTGCGGCCGCAGCGCGACCCGCGCTGTGCAAGGGTCGCAACGCCCCCGGAATCGGGCAGGGTTCCGGGGGCGCGTTTTTTTCTGCCTCGACCCTCTCCCTCTTCGTCTCCGCGCTGCACCTCTCCCCACGCCCTGACCGGCAAGCGGCACGTTCCGTCCGGTGAACGGTCAGGCTCAGGGCACTTCCCCCCACCATTGATCCCGGCGAATGGCATTGATTTGTGCTGGCATTCCGCCATTCGCCGTTGACAGCTCCCATCCTCTCGCCTGTCTGGTCTTCGCGTGCAGCCTGTGTTGATCCTGGTATGCTGACTGTGAATTGAACGTGGCATCCCGCCGCCTTCGCAGACACAGGAGCAGGCCATGCACGATCCCGACAACGCCCGGGCCATGCACGCGTACTGGAAGACCAATGTCCGATACATGACCATCCTCCTGGCCGTATGGGCCACTGCATCGTATTTGTGTGGCATCGTCTTTGTCCGCGAGCTCAATGCATTCCATCTTGGCGGCTTTCCCCTTGGCTTCTGGTTTGCCCAGCAGGGATCCATTTACATCTTCATTCTGCTGATTCTCATTTACTTCCTGCTGATGGACCGCCTGGACAAACGCTTCGACGTGCACGAATAACAGCAGAACGGAGACTGACAATGTCTATCCAGACCTGGACATACATCATCGTTGGCCTGAGCTTTACGCTCTACATGGGCATTGCCTGGGCCTCCCGCGTCAAGGACACCAAGGGCTTTTACGTGGCCGGAGGGGGCGTGCCGCCCATGGCCAATGGCCTGGCCACCGCGGCGGACTGGATGAGCGCGGCCAGCTTCCTCTCCATGGCCGGGCTCATCAGCTTCATGGGCTATTCCGGCTGCATCTACCTCATGGGCTGGACCGGCGGCTATGTGCTCCTGGCCCTGCTCCTGGCCCCGTACCTGCGCAAGTTCGGCAAGTTCACCGTGCCGGACTTTGTGGGGGACCGGTATTACTCCACCACGGCCCGTATCGTGGCCCTGGTCTGCGCCATTTTCGTGTCCTTCACGTATGTGGCCGGCCAGATGCGCGGGGTGGGCATCGTGTTCTCGCGCTTCCTGGGGGTGGACGTGGAAACCGGCGTGGTCATCGGCATGATCATCGTCTTCCTGTATTCCGGCCTTGGGGGGATGAAGGGCATCACCTGGACGCAAGTGGCCCAGTATTGCGTGCTCATCCTGGCCTTCGTCATCCCGGCTGTGGCCATTTCCCTGAAGATCACCGGCAACCCCGTGCCCCAGCTCGGCTTTGGTGGTACGGTGGCGGAAGGTCCCCGGGCCGGGCAGTTCCTGCTGGAAACGCTGGACCAGATCAACACCGACCTCGGCTTTGCGGCATACACCTCGGCCTTTGGCAAGGGCTCCAAACCCATGCTGGACGTCCTGGCCATGACCCTTTGCCTCATGGCCGGCACTGCCGGGCTGCCTCATGTGATCATCCGGTTTTACACCGTGCCCAGCGTGCGCGGCGCGCGGCTTTCGGCCTTTTACGCCCTGTTCTTCATCGGCATCCTGTACACCACGGCGCCCTCCATCGCGAGCTTTGCGCGGTACAACTTTGTGGATTCCCTGAATGACAAGCCCTACGCCGCCGTGCCATCCTGGTTCAAGAACTGGGAATCCACCGGGCTGGTGGCCTGGATGGACAAGAATGGCGACGGCATCATGCAATACCGCGCCGGCGAGGCCTTCAAGGGCAAGCCTGCCTTTACCGGTTCTGTCGGCGGACTCGGGCAGCAGCTCGTTTCCAACACCCCCACGGACAGCCCCAACGAACTCTTTGTGGACCCGGACATCATGGTGCTGGCCAACCCGGAAATCGCCAACCTCCCGCCCTGGGTCGTGGCCCTGGTGGCTGCCGGCGGGCTGGCCGCGGCGCTCTCCACAGCCTCGGGCCTGCTGCTGGTTATCGCGTCCTCCATCTCCCATGACCTCTACTACCGCATCATCAACCGCAAGGCCTCGGAGCGCCAGCGGCTCCTGCTCGGACGGGTGATGATCGGCGTAGCCGTGGTTATTGCCGGGCTCTTTGGCATCTACCCGCCCGGGTTCGTGGCCCAGGTGGTGGCCCTGGCCTTCGGGCTGGCGTCCTCGTCCTTCTTCCCCATCCTGCTGCTGGGGATCTTCTGGAAAAAGGCCAACAAGCCGGGCGCCATCTCCGGCATGATCGCCGGCATGGGCTTCACCCTCTTCTATATCATCCAGACCAAATTCCTCGGCGTGGCGCCCTGGTTCCTGGGTGTGAGCCCCGAGGGCATCGGCGCCGTGGGCATGTTGGTGAATCTGGTGGTTACCGTGACTGTTTCCCTGGCCACCGCCCCGCCGCCGCAGGAAGTGCAGGATCTGGTTGACTCGGTGCGCATCCCGCGTGGAGCCGGCGCGGCAGCGGACCACTAACAGCATGGCAGGAAACGGGATCTGGGGGCAAGTCTCCCCAGATCCCCTTGTCGTGGAGAAAAGGCATGCACGATGCACACACCAGCGAAATGATTCTGGAGTTTCTGCGTCAGACCCTGCCCTTCAGCGAGTTGCCCGAAGCGGCCCTGCGGGAGCTGACCAAGGCGATGGTGGTCGACTTTGCTCCCAAAGGGACCGTGCTGCTGCAGCAGGGGGTAACCAGCATCACCCATCTGATGCTGGTGCAAAAGGGCGGCGTGCGGGTGTTTTTGCGCGATGCCGAGGGGGAAGAACACCTGCTGGACTGGCTGGGCGAAGGGGCCAGCGTGGGAGGCCTGACCATTTTCCAGGGAGGGCTGGCCCGGACAAACGCCGTCACCGTGGAAGATACCTTCCTTTTGCTCCTGCCGCTGGAAGCCTTTCTGGCGCAGGTGGAGCAGCATCCCTTGCTGGCAACGCATTACCTGCAGCGCCTGTCGGATGAGTTTCTGGGCAAGGCCTTTGAATCGCTGCGGCATCGCGGCGGTGGCCTTGAATGTGGCAGCCAGGGCGGCGGCCCGTACCTGTTCGGCTCCACCGTGGGGGATTTCATGCACGGCCCGCCCGTCTGCGTCGGGCTTTCGGCCAGCATCCGTCAGGCCGCCCTGCGCATGATGGAACAGCGGGTCGGCTCCGCGCTGGTGGAGGATCCCTCCGGCGAGGCCGTGGGCATCGTCACGGATTCGGATCTGCGCCGGACCGTGGCCTTTGGCATGGACGCCGAAGCGCCGGTGGCGGTGATCATGTCCTCGCCCGTGGAGCGCGTGGACTGGCGCGAAAGCGTCTTTGCCGCGCTGATGACCATGATGCGCCGCCAGATCCACCATCTGGCCGTGACCCGCGACGGTCGCGTGCTGGGGATGATCACTTCCCACGACATCATGGTGCTGCAGGGCAAGTCGCCCATGGCCCTGTTTCGGGAAATCCTGGCCCAGCAGACGCCAGAGGGGCTGCATCCCCTGGGGCAACGCATTCCGTTGGTCGCCAGAACCCTGGTGGAGGAAGGCGCCAAGGCCGGACACATCACCTCCCTGCTCAGCGTGCTCAACGATGCCCTGGCCCAGCGGCTTCTGCACCTCCTCTCCCGCCAGTTGGGGCCCGCGCCTGCGGCCTGGGGCTGGCTGTACCTGGGCAGCGAGGGCCGGCGGGAGCAGACCCTGCGCACGGATCAAGACAACGCCCTGGTGCATGCGGACATCGGCGACGAGATCATCGCCCGCGCCGCAGCCATTTACTTCGAAGCCCTGGCCGAGCGCATGCGCGATCACCTGGCCGCCTGCGGCTACCCGCCCTGCCCCGGCGGGGTCATGGCCGCCAACCCGGCCTGGCGGCTGAGCCTCACGCGCTGGAAGGCCGTCTTTGATCAATGGATAGACCGGCCCGGCCCGCAGGAAATCATGCAGGCAGCCATTTTCTTCGACCTGCGGCCCGGGTCTGGCGAAGAAACCCTGGGCGAGGCCCTGCGTACGCATCTGGTGGAACGCTGCCCGCGACAGGATGTGTTTCTGCGGCATCTGGCGGCCAACTGCCTGCAGGCCCGGCCGCCCCTGTCCTTCTTTCGCGGCTTTCTGGTGGAAAAGGATGGGGCCCGCAAAAACACCCTGGACATCAAGGCCAAGGGCATCATGCCCATGGTGGATTTTGCCCGCGTACTGGCCTTGCGCGCCGGGCTGCGGGAAACGAACACCTTTGCCCGCCTGCGCCTGCTGACCGAACAGGAGGTCCTGCCCGCGGATCTGGGCCGCGAGGCGCTGGAAGCCTACGAGTTCATGATGCAGGTCCGTCTGGTGCACCAGCTGGAGCAACAGGAGTCCGGTCACACGCCGGACAACCACATCGCCCCGGATTCCCTCTCTGCCCTGGAACAGCGCACCCTCAAGCAAAGTTTCCAGATCGTCAGCCAGGCCCAGGCACACGTGAAGGAAGAATTCCAGCTGCACATCGCCTAAAGGAGCTGCCATGCACACCCATCCCCTCGCCCTGCCCTTTCTGCACCGCCTGTTTGGCAGCCGTCGCGAACAACGCATGCACCCGGCCATTGCCGCCAACAATGCCCGTTTCAGACAGCTCGACCAGGACCGCCCCATTGAAGACTATGATTTTGTGGTCCTGGATACGGAACTGACAGGCTTCTCGCCCTCGCAGGACGCCATTGTCTCCATCGGCGCGGTGCGCATCCGCGGCATGCGGCTGGCCCCGGCGGATTCCTTTGCCGCCGTGGTGAATCCCGGTCGGGCCATGCCCAAGGCCTCCACCCTGGTGCACCGCATCACGCCCGAGTCGGTCCAGGGCCGGCCGGCCCTGGAAGAGGTGCTGCCCGGCCTGGTGGAGTACCTGAACGGCAGCCTGATTGTCGGCCATCATATCGGGCTGGATATGCAGTTCCTCAACCGTGCCCTGCGGCGGACCCTCGGCGGCGAGCTGGCCTCGCCCTGCATCGACACCCTGCGCCTGGCCCAGGTGTACGAAGCCGAACAATGGGAGAATTATTACGACCGCTTCCAGAGCAATGTCTCCTACCAGCTGCACGACCTGGCCGTGCGCTATGGGCTGCCCCTGTTCGGACGGCATGAATCCCTGCAGGATGCCTTGCAAACCGCCTATCTGTTCCTCTTTCTCCTGCGCAGCCTCAGGCAGGGTGGCATCGTCACCCTCAAGGATCTCTTCCGCAGCGGCCGCAGTTGGCGGTATTATTTCTAGCCAATTGCCAATTTTGCAGTATCAGGAGCTTCTTGTTGAAAGCATGCCCTTGCCTTGGCCTCAAACTGCCGGTAGAATTAAAAAACAGGCAAGAGGTGATGGCACGATGGGCAGAGTGGCGGTTTCTTCCTTGGCGCCAGGCATGGTTCTGGAAGCCGATCTCCGTGACGGGTGCGGACGCATGCTGTTGCGCGCTGGCGAAACGCTCACGGAACGCTCCCTGCGGGTGATGCGCATCTGGGGCGTGACCGAAGCCCAGGTGGCCGGCCATGGCGAAGACCCCTCCAGCCTCATTTGCAGCGACCGGGACTTCGCCACCCTGGACCCACGTCTGGTGGAAGTGGCGCGTTGTCATGTGACTGAACGGTTCCGGCACATGAACACCACCCTGCCGCCGGTCAGGGAACTCATGCGCGCCGCCATTCGCCGGGTTGCCATGCGGTATGCCCTCACCGGCCCGCCGACGGACCTCCCCCTGGGCGACATCAAGGGAACCAGGACAATTGACTCCAGGGGCACCAGGACCGCCAGGGATTCCATCTTCCCAAACAACGACCGCACCGCCGGCGAAGTCACGCCGGGGAACTGGGTCAAGGTGGATCCTGCCCGGTTTGTGCGGGACGATCTCTCCCTGGGCTCCCTGCCGCAAATCTTTCAGCGCCTTGTCCAGGTCATCAACGACGATCATAGCTCTGCCGCGGACGTGGCGGAAATCATCACCACCGATACAGACCTCGCCGCGCGGGTGCTCCGGGTGGTCAACTCGCCGCTCTATGGCCTTTCCAGCCGCATCGATACCGTTTCCCGTGCCGTGGCCATCCTGGGCGAAGGACAGCTGACCTCCCTGGCCATGAGCGTGTGCGTGGTGTCTACCTTCAAGGGCATCCCGGCACGAGTGGTGAACATGCGGGATTTCTGGCGGCACAGCCTGGCGTGCGCCATCGGGGCCCGGCTTCTGGCCAACATGCTGCACCTGCGCCAGGCCGAACAGCTGTTCGTCGCCGGGCTACTGCACGATATCGGCCGGCTGGCCCTCTACAAACTTGCCCCGGAGCAGGCCCGCCAGGCCATCGCCCATGCCCACGCCGAAGGCATTCTCCTGCGGACGGCGGAAAAACGCTGCCTGGGCTTTACCCACGATATTCTGGGCGGTCTGCTGCTGGAAGCCTGGCTGCTGCCGCCCCTGCTGGTGAACAGCGTGCGCTGCCACCATGACCTGGAGCATGCGGACGCCTTCAAGGAGGCTGCCTGTGTCCACGTGGCGGACTGCATGGCCAACGCCCTGGAACTGGGCGGCAGTGGCGACCATTGCCTCACCCCCCTGGATATGGCAGCCTGGAAGACCCTGGGGCTGACCACCACCTGCCTGCGCGAGACCATGCAGCAGATGGAACGGCAGGTGGAAGACGTGTTTCGGTTCTTTCTGGAAGATCTCTGATCGGGCCGGACCGCACTGCTGCAACCGTCCCGGCATCCTGCAACCGCCGGCCCGTGGCTGACTGCCGGGCACCTTTGGGGAAGACGCGCATGGAACTCAACCCAGCCTCCATACCCACGCGGGAAGAACTGGAACAGCGCCTGCGCGCCCTGGAAGAGCAGGCCCGCTTTACTCATGATATTCTGGAACTTGCCGCCACCCTGGGTGACTTTCAGACCTCCATCAACAAGCTGCACACGCCGGACATGCTGCTGGAAGAGACGGCCAGCCGCATCGCCACGCTGACGAACTTCACCGGCATGGCTTTTTGGCTGGTGGACGAACCGACTTCAGACTTTGCCCTCGTCTACTGCAACCCGCCGGAATATCGTGGCATGGTAGAACACGAGACAAAAATTGCCATTGAGCACGGCTTCTTTGCCGTGGCCCTGCGGGAAAACCGGCCCATCGTCATTTACTCGCAGGAGGGCCATATGCGGCTGGTGTATCATGTGCTGGCCACGTCCTCGCGCACCCGGGGCATGTTCCTGGGCTTTGTGCCCCGCGGCGAGCCCAATGTGCCCAGCCTGGTCCTTTCCCTGACCACCATCATCCTCAAAAGCTGCGCCAATGCACTGGAAAGCTTTGAGTTGTACAGCATGCTGCGCCTTGGGGAACGGCTGAACCCTGCCGGCCCCGCCGAGGAACTGGATGACGACCCGGCCTGACGTCTTGAGCTGACGTCATGGCCTGCCGGGCCAAATAGCTGGCCCGCTATCTGATCAGATTCAGGGGGGCTAGAATCCCAGCAGTTCCTTGAGCCAGGCCGGCGCGGCCACCGGTCTGAAATCCGGCCCCACGCAGGCATGCTGGGTATGGCCGGTGATCAGGATTTTCTGCTTTGCCTCGTCGCGCACTTCGTACACAAAGGTCATGGAGGCCCGGCTCCAGACGCTGATGCCGGTGCGCACGTAAATCAGCTCATCATAGCGGGAAGGGGCGCGGTAGCGTACGGAGGCCTCGCGCACGGGCAGCATAAGGCCGCGGCGTTCGATGTCGGCGTTGCTCATGCCTCGTTCCCGGATAAACTGGCTGCGGGCCCGCTCAAACAGGTGCAGGTATTCGCCATAATAGACGATACCCATCTGATCGGTCTCGCCATAGGAGACGCGGTGGGCGTACCAGCTGTCGTTGGCCGGAAATTCGGGGGCGCTCATGCCAGCGATTCCTTGCCGCCCATTTTGCTGCCCACCAGATTCATGATCCAGTCCAGGAGCATGTGCCCCGGTTCGATGACCAGCCCGGTGTTGGCCGCCGTGGCTTCGGTAAAGATCGACAGCCCGGCGCAGCAATGGCAGCCCTTCCAGTACAGCAAAAACGGCACCGGCTCCGGCACATGGGTTCGCTTGACCAGGGGCGTGAGGTGGTCGCAGGCGATGAGGAACACGGCGTCCGTCTGGCCATAGCGCTCAAACAGCGGCGCGACCACGCGGCTGTCGAAGCGTTCGATGGATTCGATCTTGTCATCCACATTGCCGGCATGGCCGCATTCGTCCGGCGCTTCCACATGCAGAAACACGAACTCGCCGCCGGCATCCAGAAATTCCATGGCCGCCTGGACCTTGCCTTCGTAGTTCGTGTCCAGCAGGCCGGTAATGCCCTCGGCCTGCAGCACGGCCATGTTTGCGGCGCGGCCCAGGCCGTTGATCAGGTCCACGGCGCTCATCACCGCGCCCTTGAGGCCGGTTTTGGTGTGGAAATCCTCCAGATGCAGCGGCCGCCCCTGCCCCCAGGGCCAGAGGGAGCGGGCCTTGGTGGGATTGTTCGGCCCGCCGAGAAAGGCGGCGGCCTCCTGCATGAGCGGCTGCAGGGCGGCGGAGCCGGCGTAGGCTGCCACGTCGTCCTTGATGGACTTGTCCGTGAGGTCGTGCGGCGGGCGGATGTGCAGGCTGGCGTCCTTGCCGGTGGCCCCGCCCTTTTGCACCAGCAGGTGCCGGTATTGGATCCCCGGAACGAGTTGCAGATCCCCGCGCTGTAGCGAAGGCAGCTCGGCGTTCATCTGTTTGATGAGCGCGCGGGCGGCCTCGGTGGCAATGTGGCCGGAAGAGTAATCCAGCATGATGCCATCGGGCTCCAGGGCCGTCAGGTTCACCAGATTGCAGCGCCAGACGAGGTCGTCCGGGTCCAGGGCCAGCCCCTGGGCGGCGGCCTCGATGGGGCCGCGGCCGGTGTGGTTGGCGGCCGGATCGTAGCCCAAGAGGCTCATGTTGGCCACGTCGGAACCCGGCGGCATGCCCGGGGGGATGGTCCGGCACAGGCCGGCCATCCCCTTGCGGGCCATGGCGTCCATGGCGGGCGTTTTGGCCGCGCCGAGCACGGTCTTGCCGCCCAGCTCCTGCATGGGCCAGTCCCCCATGCCATCCGCAATGAGGAACAGGAATTTGCGCGAGGAGGTGTCAGCCATTTACAAGATCCTGTAATGAATGATGGGCGCTTTGGGCAGGCCCATCTTTTCCAGGCTGCGCATGGCGGCATGCACGGCCGTGGCGGTGGCTTCGTGAGTCAGAAAGACGATGGGCACGCCGCCGCCGGCATCGTCGCCCTTCTGAACCACCTGCTTGAGGGAGATGCCAAAATCCGCCATCACGCCGCCAATGTCCCGGAGCATGCCCGGCCGGTCCGGGACCATGATCCGCAGGTAGTGCGGAGAGACGGCTTCATCCAGATCGTGAATCTCCGCCTCGGGCAGAAACGACGTGGGGAAGCCCAGGTTTTGCGCCGGCACGCCGCGGGCAATGGTCATGACGTCGGCCAGGACGGCGCTGGCCGTGGGCAGATCGCCCGCGCCGTGGCCATACAGCATGACCGGACCGGCGTTGCCGTTCACCCGCAGGGCGTTGAAGGAACCGGTCACCGAGGCCAGCAGATAATGGTTGGGGATGAGGGCAGGATATACCCCGGCCTCCACAGCCCCGGCCACCTTGCGGGCTCCGGCGATGAGCTTGATGGTGTAGCCCAGCTCCCTGGCAAAGGCGATATCCATGGGCCGGACCATGGTGATGCCCCAGATGCGCAGCTTTTCCAGCGGAAAGTGCACCCCAAAGGCGAGCATGATGGTCAGCACCAGTTTGTGGGCAGCGTCGATGCCCTCGATATCCAGGGTGGGGTCTGCCTCGGCAAAGCCTTTTTCCTGGGCCAGCTTGAGGGCGTCATCAAAAGCCATCCCGGTCTCGCTCATGTGCGAGAGGATGAAGTTGGCCGTGCCGTTCAGAATGCCCATCAGGGAATGCAGCTTGTTGGCCGCCAGGGTTTCCTTGAGGGTCTGGACGATGGGAATGCCGCCGCCGACACTGGCTTCGAATCCCAGATGCAGGCCCTTTTCCGCCGCCAGGGTGAACAGCTCGCGCCCATGCTCGGCCAGGAGCTTCTTGTTGGCCGTCACCACGTGCTTGCCATTTTCCAGGGCCGTCCGGATCAGGGTGCGTGCATCCGTGGCGCCGCCGATAAGCTCCACCACCACGTCGATCTCGGGATCGGTGGCGATGTCGAGCAGCGAGGGCGTGCAGTGGGCGGTCAGGGCCGCGCCCATCTTGGGCTTGCACATGGTGCGGTCCACCACGGTCTTGAGGATGATTTCCCGCCCGGTGCGGGCCTGGATCATCTCGCGATTGTCGTGAAGGAGCCGGGCCACGCCCCCGCCCACCACGCCCAGGCCGGCGAGGCCCAGGCGCAGTGGCGGCTTGCCGCTGGATTCGATCATGGCTAGCCTCCGGAGAGTACTTTTTTGATGCCGCGAACGGCCTGGTTGATGCGATGATTGTTTTCGATGAGCGCAAAGCGGACGTACTCGTCGCCGTAGTGGCCAAAGCCCAGACCGGGCGAAACAGCGACGTGGCCTTCGCGCAGCAGGAGCTTGGAGAATTCCACGGAGCCCAGGTGGCGGAAGGGTTCGGGAATCCTGGCCCACACAAACATGGTGGCCTTGGGCGGGGTCACTTCCCAGCCGGCGCGGTTCAGGCCTTCACAGAGCACATCGCGGCGTTCTTTATAGATGTTGCAGATGTCGGTCACACAGTCCTGCGGTCCGTTCAGGGCCACAATGGCGGCAATCTGGATGGGCTGGAAGATGCCGTAATCCAGGTAGCTCTTGATGCGCTGCAGGGCGTACACCATTTCCCGGTTGCCGCAGCAGAAGCCCACGCGCCAGCCGGCCATGGAATAGCTTTTGGAGAGGGAGAAAAACTCCACCCCCACGTCCTTGGCGCCCTTGGCCTGCAGGAAGGACGGCGCGGTGTAGCCGTCGAACACCAGGTCGGCGTACGCCAGGTCATGAATGACGTAAATATTGTTTTCCTTGGCGAAATCCACAATCTTCTGGAAGAACGCCAGGTCCACGGTGGCAGCGGTGGGGTTTTGCGGGTAGCTGATCACCAGCAGCTTGGGCCGGGGCCAGGTCTGCTGCATGGCGACCTGCAAATCTTCAAAAAAGTCCCGGTCCACCCCCACGGGAATGCGGCGCACGTCCGCCCCGGAAATGATGGCTGCGTACGGATGGATGGGATATGCCGGGTCGGTGGCGAAGACCACGTCGCCCGGGGAGAGCATGACCAGGGCAAGGTGGGACAGGCCTTCCTTTGCGCCCATGGTGACGATGCATTCGGTTTCGGGGTCCAGGTGCACGTCGTAGCGGCGCTGGTACCAGCCTGCAATGGCCTTGCGCAGGTTGGGCAGGCCGCGGGACATGGAATAGCGGTGGTTCACGGGCTTGTGGGATGCCTCGCAGAGCTTGTCCACGATGTGCTGGGGCGTGGGGATGTCCGGGTTCCCCATGCCAAGGTCCACAATGTCCACATTCTGCCGCCGCAGCTGGGTTTTGAGCTCCGTCACCATCGCGAACACGTACGGTGGCAGACGGTGCATGCGCGAAAACATTTCCTGGTTCATGAAGGGGCTCTCCTTGAATGGGCGGCTGCCTCGCCCGAAGACCGGGCGCCCAAGGCGGCGCACCCGACAGCATATCAAGACCTTGTACGACCGGACGCCAAAACTGTCAAAGCCAGATCCTGGATGCGGACAATGAATAGTCTTTGCCGGCTGGCAGTTGACGGGGTGGCTGCGGACCTGCCTGCGCATCAGGCCGGGACTTGACCTCCTCCTCAGCCTCGGGCATCGCTAGCCCTTATGACCAGCTTCCCCTGCATCCTCCCCGCGGCCGGCCTGGGCTCGCGTCTGGCTCCGCTCCTGGCCCCAGGCCTGATGGCCATGGCGCCGTTCAAGGAACTCCTGCCCGTGGCCGGCCGGCCGGTCATCCTCCACGCCCTGGCCCAGGCTGCAGCCGCCGGGGCAGACACCATCGCCGTGGTGCTTCGTCCGGGCAAGGAACTGCTCAAGGATTTGATTGACCAGGAAAAAGCCGCTCTCGCGCCGGGTTGCGAGGTGGTCTATCGCTGGCAGGATTTCTCCCAGGGGCCCCTGGGAGAGGGCCACGCCATCCTGCAGTGCCGCGATGTGGTGGACGGCGCCCCCTGCTTCGGCGTGCTGTACCCGGACAATCTCTACCTGCCGCCAGCAGATCCCGCGCCGGGTCAGACAGTAGCAGACACCCGCCCGCCAGCAGATCCCACGCCGGGGCTGGCGGGAGCCGACACCCGCCCGCCAGCAGATCCCACGCCGGGGCTGGCGGGAGCCGACACCCGCCCGCCAGCAGATCCCACGCCGGGGCTGGCGGGAGCCGACACCCGCCCGCCCCTGGCCATCCTGCGTGCAATCGCCTGCCGCAGCCAGAACGGCACAGGGCAATGCACCGACACCCTGGCCCTGCACCGGCCCGAGCAGCAGGAGCTGGCCGGCTACGCCAACTCCGGCCGCCTGGATCTGGCCCCGCACCCGGACTGCATCCCCGACCTCCGGCAGATCACCCGCGTGTATGAAAAAGGCCCCGGCACCTTCATGCCCCGCCGCCCCGGCGAGGCCCGCGCCTGCGGCCTGAGCGTGGCCACCCCGCGCTTTCTGGATGCCCTGGCCCACTGCCACCGCGCCCTGCCTCCCGGCCAGGAACGCACCGACGGCCACGGCCGCCGCCGCATGCTGGCCGATGGCCTGCCCCTGCTCGCCTTCCAGCTGCCGGGCCGCGTCTACGACATGGGCACCCCGGAAGGCTATGCCCTGACCTGCAACCGCTTCGAGGCTGCCATGCCCTGAAGCGCACGGGAGGTACCGCCATGCGTCGCCTTGCCCTGCTGGCGTACTGTATCGTCGGGCTGTGCTTTAGCGCGACGCCGGCCCTGGCTGTGGACAATCGCCCCTACGCCACACTCCTCTCGGCCCATGTGCACAATGGCCTCGTGGATTATGCCGGCCTGCAGCGGGACGAGGCCGTGCTGGACCAATACCTGCGGGCGCTGGCCGATATCGACGCCGACGCCCTGTCCCGGGATGAGGCGTTCGCCTTCTATTTGAATGTGTACAACGCCTGGACCCTCAAGCTCATCCTCACCCGGTATCCCAACATCGATTCCATCAAGGATCTTGGAACACTCTGGCGGACGCCCTGGCAGCAGACAGTGGTGCGCCTGCGTTCGGGCACAGCCACCACCCTCGTCACCCTGGATCACATCGAGCATGGCATCCTCCGGCCCCGCTTCCGGGATCCCCGGCTGCACTTTGCTGTCAACTGCGCGTCCATGGGCTGCCCCAGGCTCCACAATGCGCCGTTCGAGGCTGCCACGCTCCAGGCGACCCTGGACCGCCTGACCCGCGCCAACATCAACGATCCCGCCTTCAATCGCCTGGAAGGCAACACCTTCCACGCCATTCGGGTGTTTGACTGGTTTGCCGAAGACTGGGGGGATGAGGCCGGCATCCGGGCCTTCCTCCTCCACCACGCCGAGCCTCCTTTGGCCCAGGGACTCCGCTCCGCCGGCGACAGGCTGCGGATCAGGTTCACGGACTGGGACTGGCGGCTGAACAAGGCGCACGCGGCAACAGGAGGTTCATGATGCCACGCTTTGACTATGACATCGGCGTGATCGGCGCCGGGGCGGCGGGGTTGTCCTTCACCGCCGGCGCGGCCCGGCTGGGGGTCAAGGTGGCGCTCATCGAACGGCGCGAGGTACTGGGTGGGGACTGCCTGCACTTCGGCTGCGTGCCCTCAAAAACGCTTATCAAATCCGCGCACGTCCATCATCTCCTGCAAAACGCGCCGCGCTACGGCCTGCCCGCCGTCCAGCTCCAGCCCGTGGACTTCCGCCAGGTGGCCGCGCGCATCCGGCAGGTCATCGCCGCAATCCAGCCGCATGATTCGCCAGAACGGTTCCGCAGCCTTGGTGCGGACGTCTTGTTCGGGCAGGCCCATTTTACGGATCCGCATACCATCCAGCTTGCGGGCCGCCGCCTCACTGCCAGACGATGGATCGTGGCCGCCGGCGCCCGTCCGGCACTGCCGGCCATTCCCGGGCTGGAGACGGTGCGGTACCTGACCAATGAAACGCTTTTTTCCATGGACACCCTGCCCCCCTCCCTGCTCATCCTTGGCGGCGGGGCCATTGCCGTGGAGCTGGCCCAGGCGCTCCAGCGGCTCGGCAGCAAGGTGACACTGCTGCAGCGTGGGGAACAGCTGCTCTCCAAAGAGGATCCGGACATGGCCGCCCTGGTCCGCGCTGCGCTGGAGCAGGACGGCGTGGCCGTGCATACGGGCATGACCCTCGACGCCGTCAGCCAGGAACAGGATCAGACCGTGGCGATTGCCACCAACGCGCTGGGCCAGCGCTGTCGCTTTGCCTCCCACGCCCTGCTGCTGGCCATGGGGCGGCAG
Organism: Megalodesulfovibrio paquesii; assembly: GCF_054653055.1. Lineage (NCBI taxonomy): Bacteria > Pseudomonadati > Thermodesulfobacteriota > Desulfovibrionia > Desulfovibrionales > Desulfovibrionaceae > Megalodesulfovibrio > Megalodesulfovibrio paquesii. Next base: position 246,877 of record NZ_BAAIGQ010000001.1, read on the forward strand.
GCCAATGTGGAAGGGCTGGGGCTTTCACAGGCTGGGGTGCGGTATCGGCCGAACGGTATTGCGGTCGATTCCCGCATGCGTACTTCCCAGCCGCACATCCTGGCCATCGGCGACATCACCGGCGCGTACCAGTTCACGCACGCCGCAGGCTATGAGGCAGGGGTGGCCCTGGTCAATGCCGTGTTCCGCCTGCCACGCCGGGCGGACTACACGCGCATGCCGCGGGCCACTTTCACCGCGCCTGAGTTCGCCGCCCTGGGCCCCACCGAGGCCGCGCTGACAGCCGCCGGGGTGGAGCATACCGTCTGGAAGGAGTCCTTTGCCCAGAACGACCGCAGCCAGGCGGAAGGCGAGACCGAAGGGGTGCTGAAGGTCATCCTGGATGGTCGGCAACGTCCGCTTGCCGTGCAGGTGTTCGGCCAGCAGGCTGCGGAACTGTTGGGGGAATGGGCCGTGGCCCTGGGCGGCAGGGTGGGCCTGGGCACGCTGGCGTCAGTGGTCCGGCCCTATCCAACGCGGGGCGAAATCGGCAAACGCCTGGCCGGGGCAGTGCTTGCGCCACGGCTCTTCGAGGGCATAGCCCCCCGCGCCCTCAGGCTGCTGTTCGGATACCGCGGACAGAAAGGCAGCCGGAAAGTGTAAGCCCGGGCGACAGCCCGGCGCTACTGCGCCGGTATTGCCCGGACTACTGGCCCGGCGCTACTGCGCCGGGCCTTTGCCTTCATCAAAGTAGTAGGGAGCGCCCTCGCCTTCCAGCTCCAGGGCCTGGACTTTTTCATCCAGCCAGTCGAGCAGCGCGCGGGCAGTCTGGTAGCTGACGATAATCCGCTGGTCGATGCGGCGGACCACGGTGCGGGTTTCTTCGTCCATGGCCGCGATTTCCGGTCCCACCTGGCCATCGGGATGCACCAGCTGTTCGGAGGTTTCGGGCAGCTTGTCGGATTCGGTGTAGAAGTTCAACTCAATCTCGCCGTGGGCGTTAATGCCGCCCCACACGCCGTGTACCAGCGAGGGGCGCACGTCCTGCGCGCCCACGTATTCGTATTTGATCTTGAGGGGGTACTTGGGACCCTCAGCCATGGCGCCGTCACCTTGTCGTCCCTGTCCGTGCCGGACAGGGGTTGAATCGGGTTGTATAAAAAAGTCAGGTCCGGAGCTGCACCAGGGTGCCGTCCGTGGCCTCGGGACGAGGATTGACCACGGTTTCCGAGATGACCGGGATATCCGCCGCATGCCTGGCGGCAAAGGCGGCGTCCGAGTACTTGGCCTCGCCCGAGGCTTCGATGTCGGCGCTGATGTCTGCGGCCTTGTCCAGCAGGGGTCGGAAGGGCGGCGGTGTCTGGGGCAAATCCTCCGGGCCCAGGATGGGATGGCCCGGCGAGTTCTCCAGCATTGTATAGATACACTGGGCGTACTTGCTGACTTCCATTGTCCTGGCAAAGATGCCCATGCGCCCCTCCCGCTGCACACATGTTGAGCGAACGGCTCGTCCTTTTTCACATCTACGCGTTTCGAATGCTGAAGTAAAGCAGTCACCGCGCCAGGATGCAGCAATAGCGGCCCGCGCCGCGCCAGCGGCTGCCCTTGCGCCGCGGGGTTTCCTGTCGTAAAGAACTCGCCCATTCAGCCACTTCCACTTTTTCATTGTCAAGGATGGACCATGGCCGACGTTGAGCAGCAATTCACGCTTGAGGAGCTTCCCCTGGCCTTTGAATTCGGCCTGGAAGACTACATGATGCTGACCCGTTCGCGTCGTGTGGATCATAACAGCGGCGAAATCATTGAAGAGGTGCTTCCTGGCTGGGGGCCACATCTCAAGGCCCTGCGCATCAATACCCAGGACAGGAACAAGCCCGAAGGCTATGTGCTCGTCTGGCTGGACACTCCGGTCGAGGCCGAGGTCAACACCGCCTGGGAGCAGTCTCCTTCCCGCGCCTTCACGCTGAATTCCCTGGCCCAGGCCCTGCTCATGGCCGCCCTGCGCGAGGCCGTGCCGGACATCTCGGCCTCGGCCTGCGCCCCTGTCCCCGCCCCCACCAAGGCCCTGCGCGCGGCCCTGCAGGCAGCCGGCGTGCCCTGGGAAGAAGGCGCCATGCTCGGGCGCCAGTACGCCATGCTCACGTATGCGCCCTTCAAGGGCAGCTGCGACATTTGCCACGTCCGGGAAGATTGCCCCAAGCTCTCGCAGGAGCGTCAGGGCTGAGGCCGGCATGCTTGAATTGCGCGACCGGTTGGGCCAGCTCTTCCAGTGGCGCACCCTGCCCGATGGCAGCACCGTGCGCCTGCTGCCCCATGCCGCCACCCTGGCGCTGGCGAGTACCCTGGACCAACACCCCGGGGACGTGGACCGCGCCGCCCTGGACGTGGACATTCTGCCGGAACGCTACCTTTCCCAGGCCCACAGTCTGCGCCTGGCCGATCAGCGCCGGTTGTGCAATGCCCGTGTGGCGTTGGCTGGTCTGGGTGGTCTGGGCGGACTGGTGCTGGAGCAGCTTGCCCGGGCCGGCGTCGGCTTCATCAGGGCGGCAGACGGCGAGGTGTTTTGCCCTGCCAGCCTGAACCGCCAGTTCCTGGCCACGCAATCCACGCTGGGCCGGCGCAAAATCGAAGCGGCCGTGGCCCGCATGGGGGAGATCAATCCCAGCGTCACCCTGGTGGCCTGCCCGCGCATGCTGGACCAGAAAGGCATGGCCCGGCTGCTGCCAGGGGCGGATCTGGCCATCGACACCCTCGGGGAGGAGGACGCGCGGGCAGCCCTGCGCCGGGCCGCGCGGGAAGCCGGCATGCCGCTGGTCACAGCGTCAATAACCGGAGAGCGCGGCCAGGTGGCCGTTCTCTGGCTGGATCAGGATCCGGCGGCAGCGCTTCCGGAGGCACACCGCGGGCAGGATGCGCCCCCCTGGGCCGTGACCCTGGCGGCCTCCCTGATGGTGCACCTGACGGTGCGCTGTCTGCTGGGCAGCATCAGCCCCGGGAGCCCCTGTGCAACCATGAGCTTTGATCTTGGCGAGTTGACGGCTGCCCCTCTCGGGCGTTGAACCGCCGGCCCTGCCCGCGTTCCCTGCAGATCTCCAACGATACCGACTGCATGGCGGGATGCTGATGTGCCGCGGCCTGCTTACGGCTTGCCCGAGGGCTTCATGTTCTCCAGCGTCTTGAGGGGCAGGGTCAGCACATCCAGCACGGTGCGGAAGACCGTACCTGTGAGCTCGGTGACGGCCGAGGCCAGGGTGCCGCCCTGGCTGTCATCCACGTCCGGATCGTCCATGGCCCCTTTGATAATCACAGGGAAGCTCGGGATGATCCGTGGATCAATCTGCAGGACATACTCCATGCGTTCCTGTGGAAAGCTCAGCCAGCCTGAGCCGGTGGCGGTAAAGCGGTCGCTGGTTATGCGGGAGTCGCTGTTGCGGACCACACCGTCGGTGAACTGCATGGTCCCTGCGGCGTCGATGATAGGCAGGATGGTCAGCTCCCGGCGCGGCTTTTCCGGCGGGGCGGGTTTTCTATCCCGGCGGATGAGATGGCTTTCGGTTGAGGGGGTGGTATCGGGCTTGATGGTCCGGTAGTAGCCATAGAAGCCACGCACCACCTTCAGGGAGGCCGAACCGCCCAGTTGGCTCACGTGCTCCTGCATGGAGCTGCCACTGCTGTACAGCTGAAAGGAAAGATTGGTCCGGCCGCCCAGCCGCTCGCCCACCCCCAGGGCCTGGGCCACGGTGTTCAGCTCAAAGTCCGCCATGTCCGCGCCCACCACCAGCTGCACGCCGGGCTGTTTCCGGTCCGCCAGCAGGGAGAGGTGGCCTTTGACCCGTCCTCCCGCCAGCCGACAGGTGAACGGCTCGGCCCGGAGCTGGCCGGGCAGGCCTTCCAGGTTCATATCCAGCTGCTCCAGGTGCAGATCAAACAGCCTGAGGGAGCCCACATGCAGCGCCCCCTTGAGCTGGAGGCCTTGCAGGGAACGGCCTTCCCAGGGGCGGGCCGGCTCGGCAGCGGCGGATTTGTCCGCTGCGGATGGCGCAAAGTAATCGTCCAGGGTCAGCCGGTCTGCCTGCAGCTGAAACCGCCATCCCGTCGGGCCGGTTTGATTGTTGCCGCCCAGGGAACAGGAAATGTCGCCGCGCAGAGTGGTGTCATCCACCCTGGCCGTGAGCCGGGAAAGGGAGAGGCGATCCCCCTCCAGCTTCCAGTCCGTGTTCAGTTCCACGCGGGAAAAGGCATCGGCCTTGCGCGTGGCCGGCAGGGAAAGGCCAAGGGCCTGGCAGAGGGTGGCCAGCCCCCCTGTCCCCGGTTCGATGCTGGCCGAGCCCTGGAATACCGGGGAACTGCCGAGTCTGGTGGCCGTCACGCTGCCGGTGGCTTGCACATTGTGCGCCTTGAGCGCCAGGGAAGAGAGGGACAGGCGGGCCTTGGAGGCGTCCCAATCCCCGCGGGCCTTGAGCGTTGCCGTGGTGGCGGCCTTGCCCAACAGGCCTGCGGGCAGGGCGGCGGCGAGATCTATCTGCAGGCCCGAGGTGCTGCGCAGCGCCAGGCTGCGCGGGGCCATGCCGGCCGTGCCTGTGCTGCGCAGCACAACATCCACAGGCTTCCCGGCCTCCACCACCAGACCCTTGGCTCGCAGGGACAGATCGGCCTGCACAGGCTGGGGGTCCTGGGCGGCAGCACCGCGCGCGCGTTTGGCCGACCCGGCCTTGCCCTGCACGGACAGCGCATCAAAGGTCCCGATATCGGAATTGCCCGCCGGAGAGGTAACACCGGTGGCGTGTTGCACGCGATCCCAGTCCAGGGAACCATGCTCAATGTTCAGGGAGGCAGCCAGCTCCCAGTCCTCCTGCCAGGTCTCCACCGAATGCCCGGCGGCAGTGGCATTCAAAGAGAGCGTCACCTCGCCGGAACGGACCAGTCCGGCTGCCAGCGCGCCCTTGAGATCCGGGCAACGCGCCAGGGAGGTTTTTTCCGCCGCCAGGGAGACGGTGAGTCCCTTGGCGTTCAATCCGGCCTGCCCCTGCACCGCACTGCCGCACACCTCGCCCAGCCCCAGGCGCATGTCCAGCCCATCCCGGTTCAGCACGGCGTGGGCCGCGGTATGCTGGAAACGACGACCGCTGAAGGAGACGTCCTCAATACGCAGATCGGCCTCCACGCGCATGGCGTTCCAGGGCTGGGGCAGCCCGGGAATGGTGCCTGCAGCCAGGGCAGCGATGACGTCGTCCGCGGTCAGGGTGCCATTGCCCGGTGTGGCGAAGGCAGCGGCAAGCTCGTCGCCGTTCAGACGTGGCGCCTGCAGCTGGAGGGAAAGGGCCGGTTCCTCGCCCAGGGCCAGGGTGGCATTGCCATTCAGGACGGAATGGCGGCTGGTCATCTGGAAATCCTGCAGGCTCAGGCGAGAGGCATCTGCAGCAAAGCCGGTGCGAAAGGCTGCGGTTTCCCAGGGGCGGGAGTGCGGCGTGCCGGGGACAGCCTGACGGACGATGGTGCCTGTGGCGCGCAACTCGGGCGTGGCGAAATGTTCCAGCCGGATGTCCAGCTGCAGCCGTTCCGGCCCGATGAAGAGATTGGCGCCGTGGAGTTCCGCCAGTTCGGCGGCAGTGTCCAGGCTCAGTCCGGTCTGCAGATGCACGGGGAGCATGGCCTTGCCCAGCCGCTCGCTGTACAGGCCGGCGGCAAGATCCGGGGGGATCTGGCCGTCGAAGGCCAGGGTGGCGTTGCTGAGGCGCACATTGCCGCTGGTGACATCCACGGCGCAGTCGCCCCGCAAATCCAGCATGCCGGCACCAAACCGCGTGCTGTCGGCCTGGGCCTGCAGGGCAATCTTGAACCGGGTGCCCGCGCCGGTGATGCAATGGACTTGCGACAACACCAGCCGCTGGTCGCGCATGGCATCATCAAACACCAAAAATCCATTGACAATACTCACTCCGCTCCAGCGCATGCGCTTGCGGGCAGCGGGATTCGCCGCGGGGGCGTCGGTGGGGGCCGCCACATCCGGATCCCCGCCAGCAAGGGCCAGGAGATCGTCCCAGTTGGCCGTCCCATTGGCTTCCCGGCGCAGGCGCAGCACGGGATCCACCAGGATAATCCGGTCCAGTTCCACGTCCCCTCTGGAAAGCAAGGGCCACAGCCGCATCTGCACCACGGCGGCGTGGGCCGTGGCAAATAGCGCGGGGGATTGGACAGGGGACGGGTCTTCTGCCTGGGTGGTGGCATTGGCAATGCCGGGCATGGTAGAGGGCATGGGAGCGGGCATGGGAGCGGGCAGGTCCGCATCGGCCACCGTCACCTGCCCGATGTGGAGCCCCAGCCAGGGATAGACCGCCAGATGCAGCCCCCCATGCACCTGAACCTGACGTCCCAGGGCCTGGGAAAGCCAGCCGGCAATCTCCTCGCGGTGGGCCGTGGGATCAAGCAGTGCGACCCAAAGCGCCGCCACCGTGACCGCAGTGGCCACTGCCAGCGCCAGGGCGCCCACGCACAGGATCAGTGCGCGGCGCAACCGGCCCGGAACACCACCAGAATGCGCGGGGTGCGGAGTGCCCACTCCTGTATCAGGGGTGTCGTGCGCGGGCTGGGAATCAGAGTGCAGAATCGCCTCCAGTAGCCTCCTGAGCCTGGCGAGGCTCTGGCTCCACGTGCTTGCACGGGCGATGTATGCCCACAAGCCAGCGGCCGAATAGCGAATCCGGCATGACGTACCGATCGGCGCGGCGTTCCAGAAATCCTTCCTGCTCCATCCATTCCAGGTGCTGGCGGAGCAGATGCACGGGCATGGAGCCGCCAGTCTGAATATACGGCGAGCCAATGCCTGCCAGCTTGAAGGCCTCCTCCACCGTCACCCCATCCCCGGCGGCGCGGCGCAGCAGTTCCAGCAGCAGGGGCGCAAAGAGCGCATCCAGCCCGGCGTACAGCGCATCTTCCTGCCGGCGCCAGCGCAAGTGCTCGAAGGGGCCGAGCAGGCGCGTGGCGACCACCTCATCCAGAAACGCGGCATCCGCAACATTGGCATTCTGCTGCCGGGCCTGCCGGGCGGCCTGTTCCAGGAGCAGGGCCAGATGTTCCGGATAGGCCGCCCCTGCCAGAGCCACGGCGTGTTCCGCCGCCTCGGGGGCAAGCGCCAGCCCAAGGGCGGCGGCGCGTTCCCGGGCCCAGGCGGCGGCAGCAGCGGGATCGGAGCGGGTGTCGGCAACTTCGGCCTGGGGCACGTTGATGGCCAGCTCGTTAAAGGGTGTGAGCACGTCCTCCACGCGATGGCATTTGAGCAGGGTGGAAATTCCGGGTGTGGCCAGGATGACCACGGCCAGCCGCGGCGAGGCGGCCCGGGCCAGCATGTCGAAAAACACCCGCAAATCCATGCGCCGGGCAGAGTCCTGGCCGGCACACAGGCCGCCCTGCCAGGCTTGCAGAAACGAGGTCAGGCCATCAAACAGCAGGCAGACACCCTGGGCCTCGTCAGGCTGGCCGGTCAACAGGCCCAGCAGTTCGGTCAGGACTTCGCGCCAGTCCCGCCCCGTGCCGCAAAGGGGCCGGGTGCGCGGCTGCTGTATGGCCTGCGAAAACACCTGCACCACATCCAGCATATCCTTGCAGTCCGCAAGCGGAATCCGCACCACGCGCCTCGTGGCTGCCATGCGGGCCTGCAGCTCGCCGAACAGGGCCTCCCCGCCTCCGCCCGGCCGTGCCTGACAGCACAACGGTTCGCCGTGTTCCAGGGAGTCGAACACGTCATCAAGCAGGGAGACAGGAAGAAAGCCGGCGGCAGGAAGCAGGGGAAGAGTCATGGACGGGCAATCCTTCATTACGTTGGCGGTGAAATGATCCTGGCGGCGGGGCATTGGAACGAGCGACCGTGACAGACCGTCACGGGCATGTGAGGGCTCCGGCCTACTGATCCAGCTCGGTAAACGCCTCGTGGCGGTCGGCCATGTGCTTGAGGATAAATGTCTTCATCTCCTCAAGCGGCAGCGGGCGGGCAAACAGATAGCCTTGGCCGTACTGGCAGCCTTTATCCATCAGCAGCCCCAGCTGCCCCACGCTCTCCACGCCTTCGGCCACCACCTCCATGCCCAGGGCATTACCCAGGGACAGGACCGTCTTGATGATGGCGAAGCTTTCCGCATCCTCATCGCAGGAGCTGACGAAGCCCCGGTCGATCTTTATATGATCGATGGGGAACTGGCGCAAGTAGGACAAGGACGAATACCCGGTGCCGAAGTCGTCCATGGACACGCTTACCCCCAGCCGTTTGAGCTTGCCGAGCATGCTGCCCGCGCCTTCGGCGTTGATCATCAGCACGTTTTCGGTGATTTCCAGGGTCAGAAAACGCGGATCAAGCCCGGTTTCCGTGAGGATAGCCTGCACATCCGGCACCAGGGAGGGTTGCAGGAACTGCTTGCCGGAGATGTTCACGCTCATGTGCGGCAGTTCCTCGTCCGTGAGCCCGTTGCTCAGAAAGAGCTGGTGCCAGGCCAGCAGTGTGCTGCAGGACGTGCGCAGCACCTCCGCGCCCAGGGGGACGATGAGGCCTGTATCCTCGGCCAGGGGGATGAATTCCGACGGCGGGATGAAGCCGTGGCGGGGATGAATCCAGCGCGAAAGCGCCTCGAACCCGTGGATGCGCTGGCGGGCGAGATCCATGATGGGCTGATAATAGACCTGGATTTCCCGGCGTTCCACCGCGCGGCGCAGCTCGGATTCCAGTTCCATGATCCGCAGGGCCTGTTCGTGCATTTTCTGGTTGAACACCTTGAAGCGGGCCTTGCCCTGCTCCTTGGCCTTGTACATGGCCGTGTCTGCATCGCGCAGGATGGAGTCAGGCCGCTCGTAGCCGTCCGTGATGAGCACAATGCCCATGGAGGCGGTGGAAAAGACCTCATGCCCGGCAATCATCAGCGGCTGGGCGATTTCATCCAGAATGCGCCGGGCGATTTTCACAGCTTCGCGCGGGGCGTCGATTTCCTCCAGCAGGATGGCGAATTCGTCACCGCCAAAACGGGCCACGGTATCCGTGGTCCGGACACACATCTCCAGATTGCGGGCCACGGCCTTGAGCAGTTCATCCCCAGTTTCGTGGCCCAGGGAGTCGTTGATGATCTTGAAGCGGTCCAGGTCCATGTACAGCACGGCAAAGAGATAATCCCTCCGGCGCTTGGAGCGCTCCAGGGCCAGCTGCAGATGATCCTGGAACAGCATGCGGTTGGGCAGGCCGGTGAGGGGATCATGAAAGGCCTGGCGCCGCAGGGCGTTTTCCATCTCCCTGCGGACGGTCATGTCTTCCACAGAACCCTCGAAGTACAGGGTCTCCCCGGTGCGGTCGGCCACCTTGTGCCCGTTGGCGGAAATCCAGACGATGCTGCCATCCACCTTGCGGATACGGGTCTGGAATTCCTTGATCTGTCCAAACACCTCTATGCGGCGCAGGAATTCCTGATAGGCTTCCGGGTCTGCAAAGTGTTTGTTCGGATCAAGCGCCACGGCGGTCATGAATTCATCTGGCGACTCGTAGCCAAAAATGCGCGCCAGGGCCGGGTTGGCGGCAAGGTACCGGCCTTCCGCGGAAATCTGGAAGATGCCCTCCACTGCCTTTTCGAAGATGGAACGGTAGCGAGCCTCGGCCTTGCGCAGGGCCTCGCCCACCATGCTGCGCTCTGCAGCCTCCAGCTTGAGCAAGGCATTGGCGTGGGAGAGTTCCCGGGTGCGCTCCTCCACCTTGCGCTCCAGATCCTCCTGGGCCCGGCGGGCAATCTCGTTGTTCACCTTGCGTTCGGTGATGTCCCGGAACACGCACAGGATGGCCGTATCCTCATGCAACCGGAGGCAGAGCGACGAGACTTCCGCAGGAACAAGGGCGCCATCGTCCCGGACAAGTTCCACCTCCTTGACGGCAAAGGTGAGCTGCTCATCAAGGTTGCAGGCTTCCGGGAGCCCGCCGCGGCCCAGGAGCCCCAGGGTCTGCGTGGTCTTGGGGCCGAGGATTTCCACGCAGGGGCGGCCCAGCACCTCGCCCTCATGCAGCTGCAGCATGGTCAGAAAGGCCCGGTTGAAGCGGGTGATGGAGCCGTGGGAGTCCACCACCAGCATGCCGTTGGGCATGGAATTGATAATGGCCGACAGATAGGCCAGGGCGTCCTGCAGTTCCTCCGTGGCAGACTGGGCCTTGGAGGTCAGGGTCTGGAAATGCTGGGCCAGTTCGCCAGCCATGGTATGCATGGAACGGGCCAGATCCCCCAGCTCATCCTGGGCCCGCAGATCCACCTGCCCTTCCAGGGAGGCTGAGAAATCATGCGCTGCCACGCGGTTGGAGTATTCGGCCAGCCGGGTCAGCGGGGCGGATATGGAACGCACGAAGAGCCAGGCCAAGGCCGTGCTGGCCAGGAACAATCCAAGAATCATGGCCTGTTGCACAAGGAAGGCATTCCAGAACTCGCCGTGGATGCTGTCCATGTCCATGCCAACGTGCACCGCGCCACCCACCCCTTGCAGGATGGGCCAGACGGCATGGATGGCCATGCGCCCGGGCCTGCCATCCTGCGGGATGATGGCATCGCGCAGTTCCACGACCTTTGGCACACTGTGGCCGAGTGGAATGGCCGCAAAGGCAGCCACCTCGTCCAGCACCACTTTGGACGGCCCTGGTGCAAAGGTGTGCGCCACCACCTGGCCCTGCTCGTCCGCCACCAGCACGTAGGCCACGCCCCTGGTTTCCAGGCTGATGTCGATACGGCTCTGCACCCCGACCACATCATACTGCATGGCCGAATACATGTCGGACTCGGCCAGACTGCCGGCCAGGGCCAGGGCCTTGCTGGCATATTCCTTCTGCAGCTCCCGGCTGATGTGCAGGCCGGAAAGCAGCGAACTGGCCAGGGCCATGATCCCGAACACGGTGACCATGAAGCTGAGCGTGCGGCGGAACAGGCGGGATTTGCTCATGGCGTGACGGCTTCCCACTGCCGCAAGGGCACCAGGCGGCCATTTTCGTAGGTGGTGAAATACACCCGCCGTGAGGCTCTGAGGGAGGTGGGGCCAAAATTCAGAGGAGCTTCAATGCCCAGGTCAAAATTCCCCATGCTTCGCAGGGCGTCCAGCAGACCTTCCCGTTGCAGATCTGTCCCCGTGCGCCGCACTGCTTCCAGGAACAGCCGGGCAGACAAAAACCCCTCGAAGCCCACCATGCTATACCGCAGCGGCGTATACTGCTCCACCAGGGCCAGGGCAGGAGTGGGCGCGACGACCCGCTCCATGGCCAGCCGATAGTCCCGCACCGCAGGGAGTTGTTCATCCTCGTAGCAGGGCACCACCTGCGAGCCAATCACCCGCCGCGTCAGATCCTTGCCCGCGGTCACGCTTTCCTGACGCAGCAGCAGCAGGAGGTTGTCCGTATCCACAAACGACATGGTCAGCATGAGTGCGTCCAGCCCGGCCTTGCGCGCATCACGGATAAAGCCGGCCGTGGGGCTGTACTGGCCCACGCAGAGGACGGCGTCCGGCGGGGGTTGTCCACCTTCGGGCAGAATCCTCGCCACTGCAGGCGTATAGTCTGCGGAAAGGTCACTGCCGCGGGCGTAGGTGGCTTCGGTGTAAATCTGCAGGCCCTGCCTGGCCAGCACCGTGCGCAGACTCTCCCAGCCGCTGCGGCCAAAACTGTCCGCCTGATAGAAGATGGCGATGCGCCGCCGGCCTGTGGCCAGCAGCCGGGCCACCATCGCCTCAGCTTCGTCGGCATAGCTGGCTCGCAGATGCGCGATCAGATGTACCTGCCGGCCATGCCGCAGGCTGGATGCCCCGGTAAAGGGAAACAGGAGTGGCAGGCCCGCGTCCTTGTCCCGGGCGAGCAGTGGCAGGATGCGCAGCGTGGTGGGGGTGCCGACGTAGCCGAACAGACAGAAGACCTTGTCGTCCGTCATGAACGCGATGGTGTTTTGGAGCGTGCGCAGGGGGTCGTAGGCATCATCACGGCAGATCAGGCGCATGGGAGGCAGGCCGTAAGGCCGAAGCCGGGCTTCTTCCTGAAAGGCCGCCATGGCTCCGCGGTAAAACTCATACCCCAGCCCTCTGGACGGGCCGGTAAAGGGGGCGGACATGCCCAGCACCAGCTCCGTGCCCTGCTGGGCGCGGGCAGTGGACACGGCGCACCCGAGGCACAGCACGGCGCAGAGTGTCAGGAGCAGCCCGGGGGGCAAGGTCCAGCACAGGGCAAGCAGCCTCGGCAACCTTGGCAGCCTCGGCAACCTTGGCAGCCTCGGCAACCTTGGCAGCCTCGGCAACCTTGGCACCTTGGCGCGGACGGGCGCTGCAGCACGTCGACCCGTGTGCGACGCGGCATGGCGGGCAAATGACGGCAGGATGACAAACCCCCTCGCTGAACATGCACTGCCGGCGCGTGCCGTCCCGCATGAGTTCACGCTGGGCGGCAGCTCTGCTTCATCTAGCCAGAAACATGAGAGTTTGGCAACATGAAGCATGCCGGCGGAATATCATTTCCGCGTGCCGGTCCCGGAAGGTGCCTCCAGCCCTGGCAGCTACTGGCTGTTCCCGGCCGTTCCCGCCGCGGCGCCTGGAGAAAAATTCGTCTGAATGGCCGCAGCCACAGCCTCTGCCGCCACCTTGTTGCCCAGGGCATTCCAGTGGGTATCCTGCAGATGATACACCCTGCCCTGCGTGCGTTGCGCCTCGCGCAGGGGCGGCAAGAGGTCCACCATGGGCTGTCCGGTGCGCTCGCAATACTCCCGGATGCGCTGCTGCGGCAAATCGCGGACATAGCGGGAGGCGTCCCGGCCAACCATCAACGAATCCCACACCGCATCATCCACCTGCAGCTCGTCCGGCTCCACCACAATGAGGAGCGGCGTGCCCACCACCTTGCGGAAATAGTCCAGGGCCTGGAAGAACAGCCGATACTGCCGTTTCATGGACGGCTTTTCGGGATCCAGATATCTGAGCCGCTGCCCCAGGCGCTCCTGGTACACCTCCTTGGGAAAGGTCGGTTTTTCCAGATCCGGATTGAACAGGTGCGGCGGGGCCGGCAGCGGCGCATCCACCATGTCATCTATGCGCGGAGGCAACGCAGGATCCCGCATGATGGGCAGCCGGATGAACGGCTCCGGCCGGGTATAGGGCCGCAGTTGGCGCAGGGTGAACTGCGTCAGCCGCCAGTTCTGCACATAGCTATGATTCAGGATGTTCGGTTCCAGGACAGTGATATCATTCAGCGTGTAGATGCACAGCACCGTATAGTCCGGTTTGTACACCGGCGCTTCATGCTGGGCCACCTGGATGTAGCCTTTCATGCCCATCTGCGGCACGGCAAAGTTCAGCACCTCCGTCTGGGCGCAACGGCCCTGCCAGGCCTCCCGCAGCCGGTCCTCCACCACCGTGGCCACATTCCACGGGTACGGCACCACCCCCAGGCCAAAGGAGTCCGCAATCCAGGACACCAGGCACGACCCAGGCTGCTTGGGCTTGAATTCCTTGTCGTAATACCCCTGGGAATTGAACGGGTAGCCGAACATTTCCCCATGCAGGGCTTCGCGGTATGTGCTGAATTCGCGCTGGTCCTCGGTGTTGTACACAAAGGCCATGGTGAAGATGTTGGTATCCACCAGGGTCACGACGGTCTCCACCGCAAATACCAGGCACAGTGCGGCGCCAAGCACCTTCTCCGGCCAGGTCAGCCGCGGTGGCGCATCCGTACGGCTGCCTGCACGGCAGGAACGAAACGACCCGGCCACCAGCCCCAGGCACCACAGGCTCCAGAAAATCACCAGGGAACTGTCAAACACGAGGTTGGTCATGGCCACGTCGCCCACCACATTGGGGTAGGCCCAGCTGGCCACTCCCATGCAGGCGCAGAGTCCCAAAAGCCAGACCAGCGCCGGCCGCCAGCCGCGCATGGACAGGATCCACCCTGCCCCCCGCCGGCTACGCCATACCAGTGCCCCCAGGGCCACGGCGGCGGCGCCGAGGCTGCTCAGGTGCAACCATTCCAGCAACGGACGAAACGACAGCATGCTGCGCTGCAGCATGGACAAATGCGTAGGGATATCTATCCCCTGCAGTACAACAGTCACCGGAAAGGCCGCCACCAGCGCGAGCGTGGCCACCAACCCAAACGGCACCCGTAGCGCCAGACGGATAATTGCGTTCACAGTCCTGCCAACACCCAGCCCCTGCACGAGGGAATCATGTTCCGGACAGCTTGAGACCGGCCGCGCCGGCGCAGATGAGCAAAATGCACAGCACCTTGCCCGCGTTGACCGGCTCCTGGAAGAACAGCATGCCGCACAGGCTCACGCCCAGCACGCCCACGCCGGTCCAGATGGGATAGGCCACGCTCAGGGGCAGCGTTCTGGCGGCAAGCCCCAGAAAGCCCATGCTCGCCACCATGGCCACCACCACGCATCCCGTGGCGCCAATTCTGCTGAAACCATCCGTCCACTTCAATCCAACCGCCCATAACACCTCAAATAAGGCGGCAAGCAACAACCAGCCCCAGGCCATTTCTCATGCTCCCTGCGGCTTGCGGGGTCGTCCCCAGGGCAAAACGCAAGAACGGCGGGTCGTCCCGCCGTTCCGGCCTCAGGCCCGATGCTTGTATCCCGGAATCCCCCCCATGTCGAGCCCATTGGGGACGGGGAATATCAGCGTTTCCTGCCCGCCTGTGCCTGCTTTGTCTGGCGGTCGTCCTGGCTGTGCAGCGTCGCAAGGCCCGGGATGGCTGCCACATCCCAGATCTCCTGGGCATACTGGGCAATGGCCCGATCACTGGAGAAGAACCCCATGCGCGCCGTGTTCAGGATGGAGCGGCGGGTCCACTCTTCCTGATTCAGATACAGCCGGCCCACATCTTCCTGCGCGCCGAGGTACTGGCGATAATCCGCCAGGACAAAGAACCGGTCCCCGCCGTGCAGGAGGGCGTCCACCAGGGGGGCGAACAGGCCGTGCTGCCCTGGCGAGAAGGCGTCACCCCGCAGCATGTCCAGAGCTTCCTTCAGCTCTTCGTCGCCATGGTAGTAGAGCATGGGATTGTAGCCGTGCTGCCGCAGGGAGAGGAGCTCATTCTCGCGCATGCCAAAGATGAAGAGCAGCTCCGGCCCGATGGCCTGGGCCATTTCGATGGTGGCGCCATCCCAGGTGCCGATGGTCAGGGCGCCGTTGATGGCGAATTTCATGTTGCCTGTGCCCGAGGCCTCCATGCCGGCAGTGGAAATCTGCTCGGACAGTTCCGTGGCGGGAATGACCCGCTCGGCCTGGGAGACGCAGTAATTGGGCAGAAAGACCACCTGGAGCTGCTCATTGACGCGGGAATCACCATTCACTGTGGCAGCCACAGCATTGATGGCGTGGATGATCCGTTTGGCCATGAAGTACGACGGCGCGGCCTTGCCGCCAAAAAAGACCGTACGCGGTGTGAAGTCCCTGCCCCGGCCACTGCGGATGCGGTTGTACGCCGTGATGACGTGCAGCAGATTGAGCATCTGGCGTTTGTATTCATGGATGCGTTTGATGTGCACATCAAAAAGATGGTCCGTCCGCAGCTCGCGCATGAGTTTTCGCTTGATGTACGCCTGCAGCCGCTCTTTGTTTTCCAGCTTGGCCGCGCGCCAGGCATCGCGGAAGGTGGGATCCTCGGCCAGAGGCTCCAGCTGGGAAAGCTCCTGCAGGTTGCGCACAAACCCTGTGCCGATGCGCGTGGCAATGAGCCTGGAGAGGGGCTGATTGGCCGACCACAGCCAGCGCCGCGGGGTGACTCCGTTGGTTTTGTTGTTGATTTTTTTGGAGTCCAGCCGGTGGAAATCATCGAACACCCGGGCCTTGAGCAGGTCCGTGTGCAAGGCGGCCACGCCATTGACCGAGTGCGAGCCGATGATGGCCAGGTGGGCCATGCGCACGCTCTTGACCGGTTTTTCCTGAATGAGGGAGACGCGCTGCTTCAGCTGGTCCAGATCCCGGTCACAGAAATCGCCGCAGTCTTCGCCACGGGCGGTGCGCTCCACCTCGCGCAGGAAACGGCCGTTGATTTCATAAATAATCTGCATGTGCCGCGGCAGCATCCGCTCCAGCAGGCTCACGGGCCAGGTTTCCAGGGCCTCGGGCAGGATGGTGTGGTTGGTGTAGGCAAAGGTTTTGGTGCAGATGCCCCAGGCCGTGTCCCAGTCCAGCAGATCCTCATCCAGCAGCACACGCATCAGTTCGGCAATGGCGATGGCCGGGTGGGTGTCGTTGAGTTGAATGGCCACGGTTTCCGGCAGCTTGGTCATTTCCGGGTGCTTCTTGCGGTGGCGGCGCAGGATGTCCTGGATGGTGGCGGCAACGAAGAAATACTGCTGCTTGAGCCGCAGCTCGCGGCCTTCTTCAATCTGGTCGGACGGGTACAGCACCTTGGAGATCTTTTCATCGAAGATCTTGGCTTCCACAGCGCCCAGGTAGTTGCCGGTGTTGAAGAAGTCCAGGTTGAACTCCACGTCGGACCGGGCAGACCACAGGCGCATGTTGATGACGTGGCGGTTGTCCCAGCCAGGGACGAGCATGTCGCAGGGCATGGCCAGCACGGTATCGCCGCCAATCCAGGTGTGGCGCAGGCGGCCGTGTTCATCGGTCCAGTTTTTCACCTCGCCATAAAAACGAACGGGGAAGAGGTGCTGCCCGCGCTCAAACGCCCAGGGGTTGCCCACACGCATCCAGTTGTCGGCCTGCTCCACCTGCCGGCCATCTTCAATAACTTGATGGAATATGCCGTAATCATAGCGAATCCCATAGCCATACCCCGGAATACCCAGCGTGGCCATGGAATCCAGAAAACAGGAGGCCAACCGGCCCAGGCCACCGTTGCCAAGCCCGGCGTCCCACTCCTGCTCGGCCAGATCCTCCAGGGAAAAGCCCAGGTCTTCCATGGCCTTGCGGGCTGTCTCGTAAATGCCGAGGCAATGGAGGTTGTTTATGAGGGACTTTCCGGGCAGGTACTCCAGGGAAAGGTAGTAGACCCGCTTGGCTTTTTCGTCGTAATAGCTGCGCTGCGTTTTGATCCAGTTGTCGATGAGCCGGTCGCGCACGGCCAGGGCCAGGGCGTTGTAATAGTTGTAGGCGTTTTTGCTGGCATAGTCGCTGCCCAGGCTGGAGACGATGTGGCGGATGACGTCTTTTTTGAGACCTTCCACACTGTCGCCGTCGTACAGACCGCTGGACCAGGCGAAGGCCCGTTGGGGATCGAAGCTCTGACTCTGCTGCTTGGGTGTGGCCATCAAGATCTCCTCCGGAGCACAGCCGGCAAGGGTGCCGGTGTTGTTAGCGAACCCAGAAACATACTGCAGGCGTGGCAGCCTGTGCGTCTTGGCAGCCATGGATTGCCCCGCTTCATTCGCCAAGGAAGTATTTCGACAAAAATGACGCCAGGAGGCCGACCCCGGCCCCGCCGTACATGACCAGTCAGGGCGAGCACCACGGCCGCCCCCTGGACGCGCGCCAGATGCCGGCCCCGGCCAGCACCGCCGCGACAACGCCAACCATTATGGATATCATGCAAGACTCCCCTCGTTCCGTTCCTGTGCTGATCATCGGCGGCGGCCTGGCCGGCTGCGAATGCGCGCTGGTCCTGGCGGGCCTGGGCCTGCCCGTGACCCTGGCCGAGATGAAGCCGCACCGCCTGTCCCCTGCCCACCACGACACCCGGCTGGCCGAGTTGGTCTGTTCCAACTCCCTGCGGGCAGACACCCCGGACATGGCCGTGGGCCTGCTCAAGGAAGAACTGCGCAGCCTGGGCAGCCCCCTCATGGCTGCGGCGGATGCGACCCGGGTTCCCGCCGGCAAGGCGCTGGCCGTGGACAGGACACTCTTCTCCGAGCATATCACGTCCCGTGTCGAGGCGGAACCCTTCATCACCCTGGTACGGCAAGAAATCTGCTCCCTGGCCGACCCGCTGCCCGCCTCGGTCCTGGCGGCCGGCGGCCGGGTGATCCTGGCCACGGGGCCGCTGACCTCGGAATCCCTTTCCGCAGAACTGGCCAGCCTGACCGGCGCGGAGCATCTGTTCTTCTACGATGCCATCGCCCCCATCGTGGCCATGGACAGCGTGGATATGGACGTGGCCTGGTGGGCTTCGCGGTACAATCCCGAAGAAAAAGACTACTGCAACTGCCCCCTGACCGAGGCGCAATATGACGCCTTTCTGGAAGCCCTGACCACGGCCAGGGTGGTGCCCAGCCGGGATTTTGAGAAAGAACGGCACTTTGAGGGCTGCCTGCCCATTGAGGCCATGGCCTCCCGCGGCCGGCTGACCCTGGCCCATGGTCCCATGAAGCCCGTGGGGCTGCCGAACCCGCGCACCGGAGCCGAGGCCTTTGCCGTGGTGCAGCTGCGGCCGGAAACCCTGGACAAATCCTCCTGCAACCTGGTGGGATTCCAAACCAAACTGGCCTACCCCGAACAGGAGCGCGTGTTCCGGCTCATTCCCGGGCTGGAACGGGCCGAATTCCTGCGCCTGGGCAGCATGCACCGCAACACCTTCGTCAACGCGCCCATGGTGCTGGATGAGGAATTCCGGCTCAAAGGCAATGCCCAGGTCCATCTGGCCGGGCAGATTTCCGGGGTGGAAGGCTATGTCGAATCCATGGCCCACGGGCACCTGACGGCCCTGCGGCTGGCCGCGGCCCTGCAGGGGCTGCCCTGCCCCGCCGCGCCGGTGGAGAGCATGCTCGGGGCCCTGGCAACGCACCTGGCCACTGCGGCCAAGGACTTCCAGCCCTCCAACGTCCACTTCGGGCTCACGCCTCCCCTGGGCCGCAAGGCACCCAAAGCCAGGCGCAAGCTGCTCTATGCGGAACGCGCCCGCATGGCCTTTGCCGGCTGGCGGCAGACTCTGGAAGAACGCGGGCTGGTGCGCGCCTGCCCCACGCCATAAGGCCGCGCCGGCAGGAGCAAGGCGCTGCTGCAATCAGTCTCGCAAGGCGTCAATCGTTTCGGACGGGTCCAGTGAGGCGTCGCCCGTTTCTTTTCTGATGACCTTGACGAGGTGTGCGGCCGCTTCCAGTTCGGAATTGAGGGCCAGGGCCTTGCCGGCGAACTGCAGGGCCT
Source organism: Megalodesulfovibrio paquesii (assembly GCF_054653055.1). NCBI lineage: Bacteria > Pseudomonadati > Thermodesulfobacteriota > Desulfovibrionia > Desulfovibrionales > Desulfovibrionaceae > Megalodesulfovibrio > Megalodesulfovibrio paquesii. The sequence continues at coordinate 265,939 of NZ_BAAIGQ010000001.1, forward strand.
TGGCGAAATCCTTCTTGTCGTACAGGACGCGGGCGATGTTGTAGAGCAGGTTCTCGTCCTTTGGGGCAAGGGTCATGGCCCGGCCATAATAGGCCAAGGCCTGCTCCAGCATGCCGCTTTTGCGCAGCTTGATGCCGAATTCGTTAAACAGGTGCTTGTTCTCATTGGCAAAAGCCGTTTCGAGGTGCACCAGTTTCCTGAGGACGGTTTCCGCCTTGTCGTGCTCGCCTCGGTCCAGGTAGGTCAGCCCCAGGCCATAGTTGGCGCGAATATTGGTGTCGTCCAGTTTCAGCGCATTCTGGAATTCGTATTCCGCGGAATAGGTCTCTCCCTGGCCGCGCAGGCGTTCGGCCTTGGCCAGGGTTTTGCGCATGGCGCTGATGGCCGGCAGGGTTTTGGAGCGGAAGATTTCCGGCTCCGGCGTGTACCGGGCCAGAAACTCATCCAGAGGCACCTCCTCCACAGGCGAGACCGGCAGGAACGCGTTATTCAACGGCTGCACGGCCACCACGGCCTCACTGGTCTGTTCGGCGTACACAAAGGCTTCGGTGGTGGACTTGCGCCGCGTTGCCCCGGCGCCGATGACGATGGTCCGCGTTCCCTTGTACACTCCGGCAATGCCGCCGACACTCTGCTGTTGTTCCATGGAGGGCTTCCACACTACCCGCCATGGCGCACGCAAGGGCGGAATGCGCAGCGGGGCTGGCCTTGCCTAGGGGCAAGGACATTGGGGACAAGAAAGAGTCACGAACACCTTGAGCCGGCCGCGGTGCTGGTCCTGCTCCGTCTCTGGCGGGCTGCAGACAGCACCGGTGTGCGATGACGAGGCATCCGTGGTCAGGGTCAGGCATGTGGCCGCCCGGGAGGCCAGTTGCTCTTCGCCGCAGGCCACCACCTTCCACGTTTCCACGGGAATGCCGCATGCACTCAGGGCTTCGCTCAGGTACCGGGCCACAATCTCCATGAAGGGGCGGGTTCCGTCAAGTGCAGAGACCGGGCCGCTTGCAGGGGCGGCAACGGAGGGGCTGCCCGGGGTGTCTCCACTGGCTTCGGCAATGGTCGGGTGCAACATCTGACTGGCGTGTACCCTGGCCATGAGCGCCGGCGAGAGGAACAGCGCACATTCCAGCCATTCCGCCCCCCGCAGAAGCAGGCAGATGGCCCAGCAGCTGCCCTGGCGCCCTCCCTGCGAGATGGTGCACAGGCACTCGGCCTTGACCCGCTGCCCGGTAAACCGCAGCAAGGCCAGCTCAAGAGACTGGGCCACAGCCGGCATGATGTCGCGCTCCGGCAAACCATCGAGCACGTCCCATACCACGCGGTTTTTCTCTTCCTCCAGCCATAAAAACTCCTGCATGGCCTCGGCGAAGGATTCGGGGCTGATGGCCCCCTCCTCCAGCAGGACTTCCCCCAGGGAAAAAGAATGCACTGTCTGGCTGAAGAGCAGGTCATCCAGATCATCCCTGGTCAGCAGCCCTTCCTCCACTGCCAGCTCGCCGATGAACTTGGAGGAACGCTTCTGCCGCTCCAACAGGGCGCTGACCTGCTCTTTGGTCAGCAGTTCCTGTTGCACGGCCAGTTCCCCAACGCGCTGGTTATGCTGCAGCAGATGCGCCTGGGCGTTGGCCAGCGTGTCTGGAGCAATGATGCCTTTGTCCAGCAGAAACCGGCCAAAGGCATCCTGCAGGACTGGGGAATTCTCTTTGATTCGATACAGCATTACAGCATGCCCAACACTTTGCCAGATGCAAGACTGCATGCCCACTGTGGCAAAGCGGAGTTCGCGTCACTGGAACTCCACAAGACAGTCACAACTCACCCTGGCGGATTTCCTGTTCACGATACCGCCGTTTCTTTGTGATTTCAAGAAGGTCCTTGGCTTCCACAAAATTAGATTTCAGGGAAAGCGCTTTTTCGCAGTAATGCTCGCAGGCGCGCAGAGAGCCCTTTTCATACAGCGTGCGGGCGATGTTATAGAGCAGGTTTTCATCGGTTTTGCAGAGCTTGAATGCCCGCGCATAGTGCTTCAGCGCCTGGGAATAGAGTTTGTTCTTGCGCAGCTGAATACCGAATTCATTGTACAAGTGTTTGTGGCGCGGCTCAAACAGATTATTCAATCTTGCCAAGCGCTTGAAAACCAAGGAACCCTTTTCCCGATCCCCGCGCTCCAGATAGGTCAAGCCCAGACCGAAGGTGGCGCGGATATTGCCGTCATCCAGGCGCAGGGCTTTTTTGAATTCAAACTCCGCGCTGAAGGTCTCACCTTTGTTGTAGTGAGTTTCGCCCTGCTCCAGGCTTTTGTTCAACTCGCGAATGGCCGGGATCATGCGTTCCATGAACAGCGCCGGCTCGGGAATATAGTCGCGCAGCAGCTCTTCGCGGGTGATGCGTTCGGCGGTGCCGGAAGGGATGAAATTGGAATTGAGCGGCTGCAGGGTGAAGATGCCGCCCTCATGTTCTTCCACGTAGACGTGGATGGACTGGTTGGTGCGCTTTTTGGTGTGACCGAACCCGACAGTATTTTTGACTGTGGTGGTGAAGACGCCCTTGACGCGGCCATGCATTTCCCGCGCCGGGGGGGCAGCTGGCGTTTGTTTTCCTGCTGCTTTGGCTGAAGTTTTGCCGTGTTCGGCATCTTCCATGTCGGTCAGCAACTCATTCATGCGGCCTGTCCCTCATTCCCCGCCACGCAGGCAGTACCATCATCATCTACTCAAGTTCTTCCTCAAGGTAAAGCGAGAGATTCTTTAGAAAGCTGAAGCTCCCCGCCCCAGCGGCAAAACTCACAGTCGGGATTGACTTTTCTTGCTTCTTTAGGGATATATTTCAATGCGGGATCTGTCGTATTGGGGAGCCATTCAGTCAGGAGCGCCTTGCGTGGAAGCAGAGTTTCAGGCCGGCCCATCCTTGGAGGCGGCCGAAGAGCAGGCACGGCTTGAGCGCCGAGTGCAGGAGCTGGAACAGCAGGTCGAGGCGCTGTCGCGCCTGCGGGAGGATTTGGCCGAACAGCGGGCCATGAACCGGGCCATGCTCAACGCTGCGGCAGAGTCCGTCATGGTGCTGGATCCCCTGGGCATGGTGCTGGCCATCAACGAAGTGGGCGCCCACCGGCTCAGCCAAACGCCGGATGCCCTCATGGGTCGTTGCATCTTCGACTTTCTGGCCGAGGAGATTGTCCCGGATCGCCGCCGCTGGCTCAACGAGGCCGTGGACACCAAAAAACCCCTGCAGTTCAAGGACGGCTACCGCGGGGTGACCTACGGCCACCGCATGCACCCTTATGTTGACCCCCAGACCCAGGTGGTCCGGGTGGCCATCTATACCCGCGACATCACAGACAGCGAAAAGGCCATCCTTGCCCTGCGCGACTCCGAGGCCCGCTACCGTGCCATCCTGGAAGACCAGACCGAACTCATCTGCCGCTACCTGCCGGATGGCAAGCTCTCCTACGTCAACGATGCCTATGCCCGTTTTTTCAATAAAAACCGGCAGGATTTGATCAACAAAAACTACATCCCGCACATTCCCCGTGAGGATCTGGTCGTCATCCAGCAGCATATCATGGGCCTTTCGCCGGAAAATCCCGTCACCTCCTTTGAGCACCGTGTGATCATGGACGATGGCGAGATCCACTGGCAGCACTGGACCCACCGCGCCATTTACGACCACGCCCAGCGCCTTACGGAGTACCAGGCTGTTGGCCGCAACATCACCCGGCGCAAAAAGGCCCAGGAAGCGCTCATGGAAAGCGAGCGCCGCTACCGCAGCCTCTTTGAGGACTCCCCCATCTCCTTGTGGGAAGAAGATTTCTCCATCATCAAAGAGCACTTTGACCACCTGGCTTCCCAGGGGGTGATGGATTTCAGCGCCTGGTTCCACGAGCATCCTGAGGATGTGGAGCGCTGCGTGGACATGGTCGGTCTGCTGGACGTGAACAATGCCACGCTCAGGCTCTTTGGCGCCACCCGCAAGGAGCAGCTGCTGGGCGGGCTGCGGGCCGTGTTTTCGGACTCCACCTACGCCTTTTTCCGCGACGAACTCATTGCCCTGGCCCGCGGGCAGAAAACGTTTTCCGAAGAGACCGAGCACGTGACCCTGAGCGGCGAACGGCGCAACGTGGTCATCCACCTCAACGTGGCGCCAGGGTACGAGGAGACGCTGGGCAAGGTGCTGGTGAGCGTGCTGGACGTGACCGAGCGCACCCGGGCCGAGGAAGCCCTCAAAGAACAGCGCGTCTTCCTCCGGCAGATTATCGATACCGTGCCCTCGCTCATTTTCGTCAAGGATCGCGAAGGGCGGTTCCTGCTGGTGAACAAGGCCCTGGCGGATCTGTACAACGCCACCCCGGCCGAGCTGGAAGGCCGCATCGGCGGCGATTTTGGTCCTGGTGAGGAAGATTTCTCCATCATGCGCCTGGAGGATGAGGAAGTGCTGGATTCCCAGCAGCCGCTATTCATTCCCCAGCGTACCCTCACCTCGGCTTCGGGCGTGCGCCGCTGGTTTTCCACCACCAAGCTGCCCCTGGTGCTGCCCTCGGTGGGCAAGGACCAGCTCCTGGGTGTGGCCGTGGACATCACCGAGCGCAAAGAGGCGGAAACCGAACGCGCCCGGCTGGAAAAGCACTTCCGTCAGGCGCAGAAGATGCAGGCCCTGGGCACCTTGGCCGGGGGCATTGCCCATGATTTCAACAACATGATTTTCGCCATCCTGGGCTTTGTCCGCCTGGCCCTGCGTCAGGTGGACAACACCTCCAAGGCCGCCGAATACCTGCAGCAAATCCAGTCCGCAGGCATGCGCGCCTCGGATCTCGTGCGGCAGATTCTGACCTTTTCCCGCCAGACCGAGCAGGAGAAAAAGCCCGTGCACCTGCTCTCCCTGTTCAAGGAAATCGTCAAGATGCTCCGGGCCACCCTGCCCTCGACCATCGAGATCGTCCTGGACATCAGCCCCGAAGTGCATGAGCAGAGCGATGCCCTCCTGGGCGACCCGACCCAGATCCATCAGGTGATCATGAACCTCTGCACCAACGCCGGGCACGCCATGCGCGAACGCGGCGGCACCCTGACCCTCTCCCTCAAACACTCCACGCTCTCCCCCCAACAGGCCAGGGGGATGGTGGATCTGGTGCCCGGGGATTATCTGGAACTCAGCGTGCGCGATACAGGCCACGGCATTCCGCCAGACATTCTGGAACAGATTTTCGACCCCTTCTTCACAACCAAGGCCCCGGGCGAGGGCACGGGCATGGGCCTTTCGGTGGTGCATGGCATCGTCAAAAACCACGGCGGCAGCGTGGCTGTGGACAGCGCCGTCGGCAAAGGCACGAATTTTACCGTCCGGCTGCCGCGCCTGCTGCAGGAACCCGGCCAGGAAGAACGCCTGTGCCGCATTGCGCCCACAGGGTCCGAGCACGTGCTGTTTGTGGATGACGAAGCCCTGCTGGTGCAGATGGCCGGGGAAATGCTCTCCCAGCTGGGGTACAAGGTCACAGGCTCAACGGACCCGGTCAAGGCGCTGGAGGTGTTCAGAGACGCCCCGGAGCGCTTCGATCTGGTCATTACCGACCAAACCATGCCGCACATGACCGGGCTGGAACTGGCGCGTCAGGTGCTGGCCTTGCGGCCGGACAAGCCGGTCATCCTGCTGACGGGATACTCCGAGTCCGTCACCAGGGAAGCCGTGGAGGCTGCAGGGGTGGCGGAATTCATCATGAAGCCCGTGGTGGAAGAACAGTTGGCGCAAACCATCCGCCATGTGCTGGACCAAAGCCGCCAACCGGGTGTATAGCATGGTGACTGCGGCCAGCCGATGGATTGGACTGGCGGAGGGAGCGCAATTGAGCTGTTCGTGGCGATTGCGCACTCCTGCCGCCAGCACCCCGACCCTGCCGGGCCAATCCCGGAACGCTGCGCCAGTCGAAAGGAAGTCGAGGAGGCTCCATGACCAAGCTGCTGCTTGTTGAAGACGACCCCCAGGTCCGCACCATGCTTTCAGAAACGCTGCGGCAGGAAGGCTACGAGGTGGTCGAGGCCGTCAACGGTCGCGAAGCCATTGCCGCCTACAAAGCCTCCCCGGCGGATTTGGTCATTACCGACATCATCATGCCGGACCAGGACGGTGTGGAAACCATCCACAACCTGCGCCGGGACTTTCCCCAGGCCAGGATCATCGCCATTTCCGGCGGCAGCCCCAACGTGCGCGGCGATTACCTGCTCGGTACGGCCGATGCCCTCGGGGCTGTGAAAACCTTCAAAAAACCAGTGGATATCAATTTGTTGCTCAAAACCATCGCCGACCTGCTCGGCAAGCAGGCCTGAAGCCGGAGGCGCCATGACAACTCCGCACTCCCCCTCCCGCCCCGTGGTTCTGCTGGTGGAAGATGATACCCAGGTTCGCGCCATGCTTGTCGATTCCCTGGCCGGAGAAGGCTTTGCCGTGGAGCAGGCTGCCAATGGCAAGGAAGGGCTCGACCGCCAACAGGCCAAACCGGCCGACGTGGTGATTACGGACATTCTGATGCCGGAAATGGAGGGGCTGCAGTTCATCAAGGCATTGCGTGCCCTGTCCCCGCATCTGCCCATCATCGCCATCTCCGGCGGCGCGGCCCAGCTTTCCCCGGGCTGCAATCTGGAACTGGCCAGCATGTTCGGTGCCAGTCTGATCATGGAAAAACCCTTGAACATCGACGATCTCATCACCGCCATCAATAGCTTTCTGTCCAAGGCCCCTGCCTGAGAGGGGCCTTGCCCCGCCGCACAGACCAGCCGCCCGGCGTGACTTCGGCTGCCCTCCTTGACCTTCAAAAAAAGTCGGCAAAAAAGGCCAGCACGAGCAAAACCACCGGACCGGGGCGTTGCGCTCAGGGCCTGCCCTCATGCTCCTCCACCACCACAGGCAGCACCCCGTGCGCCTCGCGTACGGCCTCCGCAGCTGCCTGGGCCGCTGCCATGGTGGGGTAGATTCCGGCCCGTACAGCATACACGCGACCCAGCGCCCCTGGCAGCTCGGTCACCCTGGCGTCCAGGCCCTTGGCTGCCCAGCCTTCCCGCAGGCGGGCCGCTTCGTCCTTGGAGGCGGTGGACGCCAGCTGCAGCACGAATCTGGCCGGAGCCGCTGGCGCGGTGGCGTTGCCAGCCACACTGCTGTTGCCTGCGCCTGCCGTTTCCGGCCTGTCCGTCGTGCCCGGCGGCCGCTTGCCTGAAACAGCCGTGCCCGCTGGCGCACGACGGGAAGCGAATTCATCCTTGACCACCATGGCCGAGAGCCCGGCCTCCGGGCCATGCCGGGCAATCCATTCCGCACCGGCATTCTTGGCGGACTGCGCGTTGGCGAACCCGCCAGCCCGCACGAAATACTCACTCCCGACTGCTTCCACCGCAATGGACGAGGCATTGCCGCCCCCACGCCCGGCTTCCGCTCCAGTGCCGGCACTGGCGGAGGGCAGGATGAGTTTGCGAAAGGCCTCAGCGGTGTCGCGCTTTTTGAACGGGCCAATCTGCACGCTCATGGCCGCTGCGCCACGGGAGGTTCGTTGGGCAAATTCCTCCACTGCCGGCGCGTTCCGGGGCCGACGTTCCGGCCCTCTGCGTCTCCCGACCGTCTGCTCGGGGTCCGATTCAGCATTTTCATCCGGCGCATCGTCGGAAGCTGTCTCGTTGCGTTCGGCTGTCAACTTACTGGTTGCGGCCTGGATGGTCTCGTCCGGGCGCGCCCGCTCGACCAGTTCCGCCAGCTTGCTCTGCGTTGCATCCATGGCTCGCAAGGGAAGCGGAGTCCCGATGTCCAGAGGGGCCTTCGCCAGCCCGGTCGAGTTTGCCGGAGCGGCAGGGCCGGCGGGGACCGGCGGTGTCGTCACCGGCTGCACACTGTCAGCGGAGGGATGCACCAACGGCTCCGGGGTGCGCGTCAGCAACGGCAGCCGCACCCCACGGGTTCGCAACTTGTCCATGACCCTGATGGCTTGATCCCTGCCGGATTTGGTAGCATCGAACGGCCCCACCCGAACCGTGTGCAACACCCGGCCATCCACCTGTAGTGACTCGATAAACACCTGCAGCCCATATTGCAGCAGGGAACCCGCGTAGGCCTGCGCCTCGGCCAGTTCCGAGTAGGCGGCCAGCTGGATGGCCAGCGATGGCGCGAGGTGCGGTGTATTTTTTTTCTGTGCGGCGGGGGTGGTCACCATGTCTGCTTCATCGGCAGAGCGTTGGGTAAAATCCCAGACCACCACCGCGTTCCAGCGCCCGGTGACGTGCTGCACCGTCCGCACCACAGCCGGGATGCCCTGGGATACGCTGCGGGCAGCCAGGCGTTTGGCCTCGGCTTCATCCATGGCGATGGCCGCCACCGTGGGCTCCAGCCCACGCATGGACGCCAGGGCGGCAATGACCTCGGCCGGGGCAAGATGGGCCGGAACACCCGCACTGTCGCCGCCTGCCGCGACCTCGGCGGCAGTTGGCGGTTTGGGCGTCAACGAGATGGAGAGCTGAGCCTCTGGCTCGGGCAAGTGCCCCTCCACCACCTGAAACGGCTTGCGCAACAGTTCCTGCCCATCGTGGGAGATGATGAACGTCCACTCACCGGGCGCCAGTTCCCAATCGCTGAGAAAGGTCCAGGCCACCAGCACAGGGATGCCTGCGCAGGCTCCCACCTCCCAGCTTCGGGAGGTGACAGGCTCTGCCTTGCCCGGCTGGCGCAATGGGGGGTGCGTCAGGGTCACGTCCAGACGGGCCGGCGCGCCCTTCTTGCCGCCTTCCACCAGCACTTCCAGGCCAAAACGCACAAGCAGCTGGGCAGGAATGCTCTCCACCGCCTGGAGCAGCCGGGCGTTCACTCCCTGGCATTCCATGGCCGCAGCGGCGGGAGATTCATTTTCTCCGTACAGCCCCGCGGTCTTGCTGGAGGCCGTAAGGCCAGCCTGCGCGGCAGGGTTCCAGGCGAGCAGGATCAGCAACGCAGCCAGGAGCCGCCAGGCCGCAGCGCGAACGTACGCAACAGGCAGCCATGCAGCACGGCGGGGACGGGACATCTTCGACGGTATGGAGGATGCGCTATTCGACAACAAGCGAGTTCCGTTTCGGGCGAGCAGGCGCTGGCGCGGCAGGTTGTGCAGCGCCAGGCGTGGCATCGCCGGGCGTGGCAAATTCCTGGTTGGGGGCAGGCGGTGGCATGTTGGCCAGGGCTTCATCCCTTACCTGAAGGCTCCAGCCTCCGTCGCCATCCGTATGAAAGACATACTCCCCTTTCTCCTCAACTGAAAACTTCACCGTGGCATTGCCGGCGCCCTGCTGCTCAAACAAGGGACGCTCATAGCTGCCGTCCGGCTTTTGCAGGGTAACCACCAGCGTGTCTTCGCCGGAGTATTCCAGCTGGATGGTCTTCTCGCCCGCTTCTAGGGAGAATGGTCTGGTACGAAAATCGCCAACACCCTTGACCGTGAATCCGACCAGCCGGCGCTGGGTGCTGGTCACCCTGTCGGGGTCCTTGCCCACGGCGTCGTCCATGCGATAGGTGATGAGATAGCTCGCCGGCTGCCCCACCCCCTGCATGCCCACCTCAAACTCCAGGGGGGCCCGCTGATTGGGTCGAAGCGTGGGCAGGCGGGTCGTGCGGGTCCAAAGCTCGTTGCCTTGCGCATCCTGCGCCACGATTTCGACTTCCAGCCCTGCGAGGGTGTTGGTGGAAACGTTGAGAATGACGCCCCGGAACACTCCGCCCTGGCTGACCCCGAAATCGCGCGTGCCAAAGTTCTTTTTGTCCACCTCAATCATTTTGGCGATAGAGACAGGCGGATGAAGCAGGCAGAGCACTGCAGCCAACAGCCCCGTGGCAGCAGCCCGGGCCAGACAAGACCGCCAGGACAGACCGGCGATATGGCGGCAACATTGAAATTTCATAGACTCGCTTGTGCCAGGCATGCGGACGCTCCTCGCCAGCGGCGCGTAACAGGCTCCACCGGGGGCCACCTCGGTGCGGGTGCGCCGCCATCACAGCGGCACCCTGCAATTTACTTCTCTGCTTGCACCATTGTCAACAGGGATGAACTTTCTTTAATACTGTTAAAAAATGTAGACGCGTAACGCAGCATCACGCATGGTGCATGCATGTTGTGAACAATAGGCGAAATAAGGAATGCTTCAGCAGGCGTTCATTGGTCATAATAACGCAGCACGAGACGAACACGCATCGTTGCAGGAGAGATAAGACGCCATGAACAGCAAGCGCATCATCACCTTTGTGGCAATATGCACCATAGGACTTGGCATTTTGCTTCATGCCACCAAGTCCTCTTCTGCCTCCTGGACAGACCCTGTCAGCGGCGTCGAATTCATCTGGATCGACGGCGGCTGTTACCAGATGGGCATGACCGCCGCAGAGGAAGCCGAATTGCGTGCCCGGGTTCCCGAACGGTTTTACTCCAAACGATTCGCCGACGAACCCCAGCGGCAGGCCTGCCCCCAGGGGTTCTGGCTCTCCCGCATGGAAATCACCCAGGCGCAATGGGCTGCCGTGACCGGTGAGCAGGAAAAAGCCTGCTATGCCTCCCGTGCTCCGGGCAATCCCGTGAACTGGGTCAGCCTGGAGGAGGCCCAGGCCTTCACCCGTCAGCTCAATGCCCAGCACAACGGCACCGAGCGCTTTGCACTGCCCACCGAAGAGCAGTGGGAAAAGGCCTGCCGGGACCAGACCCGCGGCGACCTCGGCCTGACCGGCATGCTGGGCCAACCCGAAGAGTGGGTGGACACCTTTTACACCGAGAATGGCACCGCCCCCATCGTGGAGGATCCCAGAGATCCCCGAGTCCTCAAGGGCGATCGCTGCACCGGCCGTCGCCCGGCCGTGGCGCAGCATGTCCACTGTGATGTAAGTTTCCGTCTGGTCAGGCTTGCGCCGCAAGGCTCAACCAGCCAGCAGCCCCCGCAGTAACAACGCGCCAGTCGCGCCATGAAAACGCCGGCCCGGAGGTCCCCCCGGGCCGGCGCTGCGTTCTGGTTAGTCGTCAAAGTCGTTGCAGTTTTCGCAGGCCCGCACATTAAGCGGCAGGTCGTCCGGTTCGCGGAACTGCATGATGATATTTGAGAAATGGGCCTTTTGCGTCGAGCCGCCGGTGGCTTCGGTGATCCCCAGGTAGAAGGTGTCGAACTTGTTGTGATTCGACTCGTTCAGGTAGAAGGTCCGGTCCATGGCGGGCGGATTCTTCGGGATGCTCAAGTCCCCGGAGGTGTCGGCAAAGTACGAGTTGATGTAGGCGTCGCAGCCGTCCTTATATTTTTCGGTGCCACAGCGCCGCATCCAGGTCAGCATGCGGTACGGGTGGTAGGGGTTGTTGTTATCCCCATGCTTCCCATCTGTCACGGTGGCGTCGGGGTCGTTATCGATGCCACGATGCACTTCCACGCGAATGGCCAGCCACTGACCTTTCAGGTACCAGGCCGTGGTATTGCCCTGGGTTTCCCCGCCATCGTCGTAGCTGGTGCCATTCACCACAGGGAAGACGCCTGAATAGAAAGTCTCCGAGTCACCATTGGCCAGCGTCCCCTGGCGGACGTAATGGGGCGGATCGAAGAGCACGTAGAACGGCAAGTCAATGCTTGCATCCGCCACCCAGTTGTCGCTGCTATTCTTGTACGCATAGTTGCCAGGGTGCGTGGGGGAGGAACTGTCTGCCTGCACGTATATATCGTCATGGCTGTTGTTATTGCTGTATTCCAGCACCAGGGCATACCACCCTGGCGCCAGTACCTTACTGGAGGCATGATTCCATTTGTCGCTGAATTGAAACGACACAAGAACGGGGATGCCATCGGCATAGATGGAGTCATCCGTTCCTCCCGATCCGGTGGGCAGGGTTGCGTCCGTCACCTGATCATTACCCGTCAGGCTGCTGACTACCGACGACTGCGGAATGCGGTTCCCCCCACTGCTGGTTGTCGTGTAAATGGACGCCGTGAAATTTCTGTTCTTGTTGATGCCGGTTTTGCTCTTCAGGTACAGATGCGCCTGGGTGATGCGAAGCGGCTCTTCCACGTAAAAGGTTTGCGCCACGGCCCGGCGGGTGTTCTGCTGAATCAGCAAGCTGGTATCAGCCTTTTCCACCGGATAATGGTACTGCCAGGGGTTCCACATCCAGCTTTCCCGGGCGTGCTGGTTGTCATCATAGGTGCGCGCGCCGGCTTCGTTGGCTTGGGCGCCGGAGTTGGCGGTGCGCACAGAGCTGCTATACGAATTGTACCAGGCACAGCCCCAGGGCACGTCCAGCCCCCAGCCCACATAGGCAACATGGTCCGTGCCGCTGCCGGCATCGGCGCCGCCGTAGTCATAGCGCGAGCCGGAAGTCGGATTGGTGCGGCGGAACCAGTAGTGCGACTTTGTACCATCGCTGCAGATATAGCGGTTGGGGTTGCCGTAGTTGTCAATTTCCACCCCCAGCTTGGGAGGCTGAATGCCATTGGCTTCCGGATCGATAAACTTGCTGATGGGATAGCTGTTGCCACTGGAGAGGACGCGGGAGTCGCCGGCATAGGCGATCATCTCCCCGTGTTGCGAATCGCCGCCAACAGCCTTGTTGGTGTTATTGTCCCCGTTGAACAGGGTGATGACGAGCCCGTCGGCGTCGTTTTTTTCGTAATACACAGTCATGAAAAAGCGCAGCCCCAGGAAGAAGTCGCATTCACCATCCACGCAGGTGGTGTACTTGAACGTGCGGTTGCCGGTGAAGGTGGCAATGCCGAAGTTGTTGTACTCCCCGGCGCCCACGGCAAAGGCATTGGGGCCTTCCACTTCCCATGGGTTGTCTTCCGTCCCATCCGAAGTCTGGCCGGAGGACTTTGAGGCCGAGCCGCGGCTGGCGCGGCTGCTATAGGCGATGTCATCCAGACCGTCCACCTTTTCCGTGCCCTGTTTGTTGGGATTGGAGTTGGTGACGGTGAAGTCGTCAAAGTCATCCTGGTTGGAACTGGCGATGCCGGAGAAGTCTTCCTGGGCTTCACCTTCCAGATAATAGTTTGCCTCCATGGAGGTATCCTCCCCCACGGTGCCCCGGATCCCGGCGCGGACTTTCAGGCTGGTCAGCCGCTGGATGGAGACGAAGGTGAACTTGCCGATAACGTTGTCTTCGTCGTCCTTGACATCAACGCTGAGGTCTTTGAGCTTGCGATGCTGCGAGGAGTGGCTGTTCAGGTACGAAAGCCCGGCCATGGCCATGTACCGCGCCTGCATGGTGTTGTGTTCCCGCAACTGGGTAAACTGGGCGGTGGATGTGACGGACACGGTGATGGTGGCCAGAGTGGCTACCACCGTGAGGGCGAGAACCACATACACCAGGGAGAAGCCGTGCTGGCCAGTGCAGCCTGGACGCTGGGAAAAAGCAAAGGTGTGTCGCATGGGATGCTCCTGAAGGCCTGGCGACTAGGAAAAGTGAAGGACCACGGGCTGCACGCGCATCTGGAAACTGCGCTGTACCCGATTCCCGGTGCCGTTGGTATCTGCCCCGCCCATGACCAGCATGACCTCAATGACCTCGGTTTCCGCATTGTCAAAGGAGGTGGTGGGGGTGCAACTCAGATCGCTGCTACTGCAGTATCGTAATTTGAAATCCATGACATTGGTTGCCAGGATGTCACCATCAAGCGTCAGCTCATTATTGGCGGAGTTGTAGATCAGCTGCGTGGCTGGCAGCACGCCCTCGCTCCAGGTGAACCGGGGCTGATAAGTGATGGAGGTATCTGTGGAAGCAGTAACCGTCTGAATATGCTGCAGCTCCAAATAAATCCTGTTCAGGGCCAGCTGGGCGTTCTGGGCCATGTCCGAATGGTCTGTGGACATGACATACGTCCGCATCACCTCAGCCAGGCCAAGGGTGCCGGCAGCAGCCACCACGCCGATGATGATCAGGGTGGCCAGCACTTCCACCAATGTAAAACCGCGAGAAGATGAACTGGTGCGCATGTGGCCTCCCTATTTCCCAATGGTCAGGGTCAGAATCTGCGGGTTCACCGTGCTGTTGCTTTGCAGGGCAACCACCAGTTGGGCAAGGTCGTCCGTGTCCGTATCCTGCATCTTGAGGCAGTCGATGCTGACCACGGTAACGTTGCCGTATTTGCTGGCATTGGCCTCAAGTTCCTGCTTGAACAGCATGAGCGGGGAAGCGAGCTGCAGGGTGGCGTTCTTTCTGGCAGTGTACGTGGGCAGCGGCGAGCCTTCTGCGCACACATCAAACCCCTCGGGCGGGGAGTCATTCCAGCTTCTCCAGAAATTATTGTAATAATCCGCCAGGATGTTTTCCGTGGCGTACTGGAAGTCCTTGTCTGCCTGCAGCCGTTGCACAGGCAGGTCCAGGCCGGAGGAGGAGGTGAAAAAGGCCACCAGCATCATGGATGCCACAGACAACATCGTGAGGGTCATGATGGCGTCGACCAGAGTAAAGCCCGCCTTTTGCCGGGCGGGGCGCGCGATTGACGGCGCCGGCATTGCGTGCTGCGAGCCTGTCATTGGATCAACCCCGTGTTTTGGGTGATGACGATATTCGCCATGTCTTCTATGACCACCGGCACCGTGACATCAGCAGTCAGGGCAGTCCCAGTGCAGTCGCTAGGCTGACCGCGATTGTTGAAGACCACATTGGCGGAACCAAACACCTTCAACTCGTTTGGAATGGTATAGGTGGCAGAGTCCTTGCCGGGAATGCGCACCAAGCGGCCATCGTCCGCCTGGGTATTGCAATCGCGCTGCAACTCGAAACTCGCCCCATTAATGGAGACCCCCCACGGCTGGTCATCCGCCATGGCCAGCACCTGGGCATACCGGATGGTGCTTTCCAGCACCTTGCGCTCTGCCCGCGCATTGATATCATCTGTTTCAAACATCATGAAGGCAGTACGCGCCAGGATCCCGAGAAGCACCAATACCGTCATTACTTCAATAAACGTGAAGCCGGACTGTGGAAGCCTGCGCTTCCGGGCGAGTTGCAACCGCTCAGACATGACGACGCTCCCCTGCACAAGTGAACAGGATCGTTCCCAAAAACGAGCCCATGATGAGGCCGCAGCCCACAAAGGCCACGGCAGCCAGCAACGTCCCTTGCGCCGCAAAGCTGGTGGCAATGCCCAGGCCATTGCCGAGGACGGCTGCCAGATAGACCACCAGCCCCAGCCGGGCCAGAGCCCGGCTGGCGGGGGTGCGATGTCCCGTCAGGAGCCCCAGGATCAGCACCAACGCCCCCAGGGCATAGGCCAGCTCCGGCTGACGGCCAATCCAGGCAGGGAACAGATGCTCGTACCCCTGCAGCTCCGCGGCCAGCACCGCGCCCATGGCCAGGTGCAACAGGCCAACAAAATAAAAGAAAAAGTGACATTTCCCTGAGGCGGCCGCGATGATGCGACCTGGGAGCCAGGCGGAGACGCCCAGCTGTTCCTGGAACCAGTCCAGCAACCGTCCGGAAAGCCCCGGCCGCCGGAGAGGGATTTCAGCCATCACCCGACTGCACAACCGGGGAGGTGGCGCGGCCCGCTCCATCCGGCGCAGGCATTCGCCCAGGGCGTCCAGCTCGGCAAGCGCCTCGGGAAGCAATCCCGCCGGGCCGGCACAGGCGCCCGTGTGAACGGGCGTGGCGTTCTTCTTATCCATATCTCATCTCCACACATGGCTGGGCAGGGTATCCCGCAATCTGGCCAGCCCCCGGTACACCCGCATCTTGGCCGCCTGCTCGGAAATGCCCAGCACGTCTGCAACTTCCCTGAAGGAAAGATCCTCGGTAAACCGCAGGGCCAGCGCCTCCCGCAGGTCCACGGGCAGGCGCAGCAGGTGGCTCGCCAAGACCCTGCCCTGCTCGCTGCGCAGGACCGCGGTTTCGACATCCGCCGTGCCGTCGGCTCCACAGGTGCCTTCTGCCTGCTCACTGGTCAGCCCTTCGCCTTCTGACGGACTCTCGCCCTGTGGCCTTTCTCCCAGGCCCGTGAGCAAACGTCCGCTCCGCCGGCGCTGCCGGGCTGCCGTATTCCGGCAGATGGCGTACATCCAGGGCGTAAGCCGCGTGCCAGGTTCCAGCCGAAAGCTGCCGAGCTTGTCATACATGCGGATGAAGGTCTCCTGCACCAGATCCTCGGCATGGTCCGCACTGCCGGTGAGCAGGTAGGACAAATGAAAGAGCTGGCCCTGATGCGCCTCCACCAGCAAGGCAAACGCTTCTCTGTCCCCGGCCAGTACCTGGCGGATGATGGCGTGTTCGCGTTCCTGGTCCATTGGGCGTGTCTCTGGGCTCTCTACCCTTCAGTAGTCATGGTCGGATCGAAAAGTCACAAATTTTTTAACCTGCGTAAAATATTGCCTCGCACCCTTGTCTTGCGCGTGGCCCTGCCGCTACAAGCAACCCATGTGGTTAAGCCTCAAAATCGCCCTGGCGTCTCTGGCGGTGCACAAACTGCGCACCGTGCTGGCCATGCTGGGGGTGTTCCTGGGTGCCCTGGCGCTGACCGGGGTGCAGCATGTGTCGCAGGCCATGGTCCGTCAGGCAGAACTGGAAACCGAAAAGCTGGGCCCCAACCTCTTTGCCGCCCTGTCCGGCCAGGTGCGCTTCCGGCGCAGCGGCGTCAGCGCCGGGGCCATGTCCCACACCTTTTCCATCAATGATGCCGTCACCTTGCAAGGCTCGTTGCCAGGCGTGCTGGGCGGCTCCCCCTTTGCCCAGAAATCGCGTCTGCTGCGCTACGAATCCGTCCAGGTGTCTGCCACCCTGGTGGGCGTCTGGCCCAGCTATGGCCGCGTGCGCAGCCTGGAGATGGCTGAAGGGCGCTTCATCAGCCAGCAGGATGAGGATGACCGGGCCATGGTCTGCATCCTGGGGTGGACCACCGCCAAGCAGCTCTTCGAGGTGCCGGCCCGGGCCCTGGGCAACACCGTGCGCCTGTACCGCGGCACCTTGCAGGTGGTGGGCGTGGCGGCTCCCAAGGGCGCGGACCTGACGGGCAGCAACCAGGACGAGCAGGTGTTTGTCCCCCTCTCCACGTTCATGCGGCGGCTTTCCAACCAGGACTGGATCAACGGCGTCTACCTCGAACTCGCCCCGGAAGCGGACAAGGCCGCGTTGAAGGATGCTGCAGCAGAAATGCTGCGCACCCGCCACCGCATCGGCCCCGGGCAGCGGGATGACTTCAGCGTGCTCACTGCGGACGATACCATCCGCCTGCAGCGTCAGGCCTTGGATCTGGTGGGCACCCTGGGACTCATCAGCTCCAGCATTTCCTTTTCCGTGGGTGGGTTGGGCATCCTTTCCATCATGATTCTGCTGGTCCGGTCCCGCCGGCTGGAAATCGGGGTCCGCCGGGCCACTGGCGCCCGGCGGCGGGATATCGTCCGCCAGTTCCTGCTGGAATCCGGCCTCATGGCTGGCACAGGCGGGCTGTTTGGCGTGGCCGGCGCCATGGCCATCATGCTCGCTGCTGCCCGCTTCGGCAACCTGCCATTTGTTGCCGACCCGCTCCTCATGGCCGGCGCGCTGCTGGGCTCCATGCTCCTGGGTCTGGCCGCCGGAGCATACCCGGCCTGGCAAGCTTCCAGACTGCAGATCCTGGACGTGCTCAAACCCGGTTCCTAGCCTCCAAAATAGGTATTTACCCCTAAAATTCAGACGTTGACTCAAATTGCAAACCTGCTATCTCCTACTTAGCTTGTGCACAATATAACAAGTAGGAAAATGGCATGCGACTGCGATTGCGGCATAAACTCGTTGGCGGCTTCCTGGGCGCTGCTGCAATCACCGCTGCCGTTGGCCTGGTGACCCTGCGCTCCATCAATATTCTTGGCGGCAATGTCGAGGAGCTGACCACGGTGCAGCTCCCGGCCGCCACCGGACTGGCCAATATCAAGAGCGAAGCCGAAAGCCTGCGCGTGGCCACCCGGACCCTGCTGGCGCCCGGCATTTCGGCCGAAGACAAAGCCCGGCAGTATGAGAACGCCGAGGCGTCCAGAGCTGCCCTGGCCAAGGACTTTGACATGGTTTCGGCCAAGGCCGCGGCCATGGGGCAGAGCCGGGAAGTGGAGACACTTAAGGACGCCTGGAAAGAATGGGACGCCAGCAACGAAAAGTTCCTGGCGCTCTCCAGACAGCTCGACGCCATTGACGTGCGCAACCCTACGGAGCTGCGGCGCAAAATGGAGCTCTTCCGCGGGGATCATTACGCCCTTGCCACCAATGTGAACAACCTGCTGCATTTGGAAAAGCCCTTGGAAGGTGGCACCGACCCCACTGCCTGCAATTTTGGCAAGTGGCTGCTGGGCGAAGGCAAGTCCCTGCGAAACACCTCCATCCAAAAAGCCCTGGACGAGATCACCCCCCACCACAACGCCTTTCACAAAGGCGTGGCGGACATCAAAACACGTCTGGCGGCTTCGGACCAGTACGGCGCCGTGGAAGCCTACAAAACCCTGCTGCCGGCCATGGCCTCCACCTTCTCCATGTTCGGGGTGCTCGCGGCTGAGGCGGAAAAAGCCGAGGGCATGTACCAGGAGATGTATCACCAATCCATGGTCGAAGCCCGCCAAAAGCAGGTGGTGGCGCTCAAGGCCCTGGCCGACCTGCTGCAGCTAATTTCCGACCGCACCGCCGCCACCTCCCTGCAGGCCCGGGAAAGTGCGGCCACTGCCAATGTGGTGGCGGTGACGGGCATCTCCATCGGCGCCCTCCTGGCCCTGGCCCTGGGGCTGTTCCTGGCCCGGCTCATCACCCGTCCCCTGCAGCAAGGCCTGCTGGCCGCCAAAGGCATGGCCCAGGGTGAACTCTTCCACGACATCACCTGCAGCAGCACCGACGAGACCGGCGAACTGGCCCTGGCCCTGCAGGATATGGTCGGCAAGCTTCGGGATGTGGTCCTGGATGTCCAGGGCTCGGCCGAGCGCGTGGCTGCCGGTTGTGAGGAATTCTCCTCCTCCAGCCAGTCCCTGGCTCAGGGTGCCACGGAACAGGCTGCAGCCATCGAGGAAATCTCCTCTTCTATGGAAGAGATGTCCGCCGCCATCACCCACAACGCCGAGAATGCCAAGAAGACCGACTCCATCGCCACCTCCACCGCCACCGAGGCCCGCCAAAGCGGCGAGGCCGTGGCCCACACCCTGGCCGCCATGCGCCAGATTGCCGAAAAAATTAATATCATTGAAGAAATAGCCAGACAGACCAACCTGCTGGCCCTGAATGCCGCCATCGAAGCCGCCCGTGCCGGCGAGCAGGGCAAGGGCTTTGCCGTGGTGGCCGCGGAAGTGCGCAAGCTGGCCGAGCGCAGTGGCCTGGCCGCCGCGGAAATCGGCACCCTCTCTGGCTCCAGCGTGGCCGTGGCCGAGGAAGCCCAGCGCCGGCTGGACCAGCTGGTGCCCGAGATTCAGCGCACCGCAGCCCTGATCCAGGAAATTGCCGCCACCTCCGAAGAGCAGCAGTCCGGAGCGCAGCAGATCAACAAGGCCATTACCCAGCTGGATCAGGTCATCCAGCAAAATGCGGCCACAGCCGAGGAAGTGAGCAGCACGGCCCAGACCCTGGCCTCCCAGGCCACACACATGCAGGAAGCCGTGGATTTCTTTGTCCTGGACCGCAATCACGGCCTGCGCGCCCGCGCCCTGCCCGCCGGGCACACGCGCAACGCCAGTCAACCTGCTGAAAAAATTGAAATTCAAGTTGAACCGGATGTGCCGCGCCAGCAGGGTCAGCCCAGGCGCGGGCACGGGAAACTTGCGCGATTTTAGGACTTCTTTTGCTGACAGCATGGCCGTTCTTGCGCTACCATCCGCAAGTCTTGAATGTCGTGACCTGCAGGGGAGGCATGCAGCTCCTGCAGGCCCCTGACAAGAAGCCTGAACGTGCTCGCAGGAATGGCCATGCCGGATGTCATCGCTCCAGCCCGTGTTGAATTTGTGCTTGTGTACGCCTGTCCTTCGTGCGGCAAGGATGCCTTGTTGCGCGCCAAGGAAACGGGCCAGCCGACTGCCTGTCGGCACTGCCAGACCGTTTTCACACCCCAGGCTCTGGCCGACGAAGCCCGCGACGGCATGCTCAGGATCTTCTCCCGTCTGCAGCCCCCGGCCCCGCGCGCCGTCAAGGTGAGTGGCATGCGCGGCCTGTGCTTCACCCTGTTCGGCTCCCTGGACCTGTCCCAGTTCGCCAGTGTGGCCGAGGTGGATCTGCTGCACAGCAAACTCACAGCCTCGGCCAGCGCGCGCCAGGTGGGGGAACTGATCGGCCAGACCATCCTCATTCATGGCACGGTGCGGGAATCCGGCACGCCGGGGCAGTTCACCTTCGGCATTATTGAGGGTACCAGCAAGCGGACCGAAGCCTTTCTGGAATTCCCGGCCCAGGAGCAGGCCCTGGAGCAGTTGCAGCACGCCGGGGTGATCTGCGTGCAAGGCACCTGCAACGGGCTCATGGGATCGCACAACCCGCTGGCCATCTGGTGTTCGGATTGCCGGGTGGTGGGCGTGCAGGGCCGGCAGCTGCCCCCGGGGCGGGAGGTGCCGGGCGTGATCTTCGACCTCTTGCCCAACTCCCCCCGCAATCCCCTGGATGCCCACCTCATTTTTCAGGCACCCCAGCCCGGTGATGTGCAGGCCAAAAACTGACCCGGCAGCCGGCCGGGTTCTTTCAGAATCTTGAATTCAGCTTTTCCAGAATCCCGATCAGACGTTCCACTTCCACAGGCTCCAGCGCCCCGGCCAGTTCCGTGGACAGCTGATGATGCAGGGCGTGGTGGTCCCTGAAATGGCCTGCCCCCTCCTCGCTCAGCCGGATCAGGTAGGAACGCCGGTCCTGTTCGTTGGGCTGACGCAGCACCAGCCCCGCCCGCTCCAGGCGGTCAATGTGTACCGTGAGCGCGCCGGTGGTCACACCCATTTTTTCCGCCAGTTCCTTCATCCGCAAGGGACCAAAGGAGCCGAGAATCTCCAGGGTGTGCATCTGGGGCAGTGTCAGGCCGGTTTCCTTGACCACGGCCAGCTCCCAGGAGGAGAACCGTTCGTAGAATTCCACCAGCTTCTGGGTCAGTTGCTCGATCTGGTCTGACGCCTCATGCGGCGTGGCCGGGCTCATGCGCCCTCCCCGGCCGGCTCGTCCTTGAACAGCACCAGACTGGCCGAGGACAGGACCACGACGATGGATCCGGCGTTGTGGAACAACGAGGCCAGGATGGGGCTCAGGAGTCCGTACGAGCTGCCGAGGATGGCCACGGTGTTGAAGAGCAGGCCCAGCCCGATATTGAATTTGATCAGTCCCAGCATGCGCCGGGAAAGGCGGACCAGGAACGGCAGCTTGCCCACCTCGTCCCGGGTCAGGGCGATGCCGGCCGTTTCCAGGGCCACGTCCGTGCCCAGGGCGCCCATGGCCACGCCAATATCGGCCCGGGCCAGAGCCGGGGCATCGTTGACGCCGTCGCCCACGAACAGCACCCTGCGGCCCTGGCGTTGGAATTCCTCAATCACCTGGAGCTTATCCTGTGGTTTGAGCCCGGCCCAGCGTTCCTGGATATCCACGGCGCTGGCCACGCTGGCCACGGATTTCTCGTGATCGCCGGATAGAATGCCGATGCGCGTGAATCCCAGCCGCCGCAGCCCCTGCACCGCCTGCCGGGCCGAGGCGCGGACGGTATCCGTCACACTCAGGATTCCCAGGGGTTTCTGATCCTTGTAGACCACCAGAGGGGTGGCGCCGGCGTCCTTCATCCGCTGCAGGGGCGCCTGCAGCCCTGCGGGCAGGGCGGCCTCCCCGGCGCCGATGTATGCGCTGCCAACCTCGATGACGCTGCCGTTGAGCACAGCCCGCACGCCAAGGCCAATCTCGCTGAGCACGCTCTCGGCCTTGCCCACGACGATGTTGGCATATTGCGCGGCCTTGAGCACGGCGCGGGCCAGGGGATGGGTGCAGTTCTGCTCCGCCCCCGCGGCGCAGGCGATCACTTCCTCGCCGCTGCTGTCCGTGGCGGCCACCACGTCCTGCACGCGGGGTTCGCCCATGGTCAGGGTGCCGGTTTTGTCAAAGAGCACGGCATCCGCCTTGGCCACGGCCTCCAGATGCCGGCCGCCCTTGACCAGAATCCCGGCCCTGGCAGCCCGGGCCACCGCGGCCACCGTGGCCGTGGGCGCGGCCATGAGCAGGGCGCAGGGGCAACCGGCCACCAGCACGGCCACGGCCCGCGAGGCTTCGCCAGAGGCAATCCAGGCCACGGCCGCACAGGCCAGCACCACCGGCGTGAACCATTTGGCATATTGATCCACCACCCGCACGGCCTGGGGCTTGTGGGCCTCGGCTTCGGTCACCAGCTGGACCACGCGGCCCATGGTGGTATCATCGCCAACCCGGCTGGCGCGCATCTCCACTACACCATTATAATTGAGGGTTCCGGCCAGGAGCATGTCCCCTTCCCGTCGGGTGCGGGGGATGGATTCGCCAGTGATAGTCGATTCGTCCACCGCCGTGACCCCCGAGACGATGACGCCATCCACGGGAATGCGCTCGCCGGGCTTGACGCGCAGCACATCATCCACGCGAACCTCGCCCACGGGCACCACCTGGTCGCCGCTGTCCGAGATGCGCGTGGCCGTGTCCGGGGTCATGCGGGCCAGGGCCTGGATGGAACGGCGGGCCGAGTCGCTGATGGCTTCCTCGGCCAGAGCGCCCAGGGTCATGATGAAGCTGACCACGGCCGCCGTGAGGAACTCGCCCTGAAGCAGCGAGGCCACGATGGCCAGGCTGACCAGCTCGTCCACATTCACCTGCCGCTCGCGCAGGCCTGCATAGGCCTCCTTGATAATGGGCCAGCCATTCACGGCCACGGAAGCCAGAGCCAGGGCTACGCCCAACAATGCCGGGGACCAGCCCAGCCATCCCCAGGCCGCACTGGCCAAGGCCAGGAGGCCACCCCCCAGACATATGGACAGGTCCCTGAGATTAAACAATTCCTTGTACGTTCCCACGGTGGAGAATCTGCCAATCATGGAGTGTGCTCCCTGTTTTTATTTTGCATACAAGAATCTCTGCAGCATGATATCTTTACTGTCAAGATAAAATAGTCTGCTTCGGCCATGATTCCAGCTTGACGCCGAAGGCTTGTTTGATGAAACAATCTTCCACTTCATATGCACCTATCCAAGGAGTATTTCCCATGAGCGATTCCCCTGCCTCCCCGATCGTCATCGGCCAGCCGGCCCCGGCGTTTGACCTGCCCAGCGGGGACGGCTCGCGCGTTTCCCTGGCTTCCCTGCGCGGTCAATGGGCCGTGCTGTATCTGTATTCCAAGGACAACACGTCCGGCTGCACCACGGAAGCGGTGGAATTCACGGAACTGTTGCCGCAGTTTGAGGCGCTGGGCGCCACCGTGCTTGGCCTGAGCAAGGATTCCGTCGCCTCTCACGCCAAGTTTGCCACCAAACACAACCTTGGCGTGCGCCTGCTGGCCGATGAATCCCTGGAAACCATCAAGGCCTACGATGCCTGGAAGGAAAAAACCATGTGCGGCAAGAAGTGCATGGGCACGGTGCGGTCCACAGTGCTCATTGATCCCGAAGGCCGCGTGGCCGCCTACTGGCCCAAGGTGGCCAAATCTGCCGGGCATGCGCAAAAGGTCCTGGAAGAGTTGCAGAAAATCAAAGGCTAGCCCGGCTCAGGCACCCCCAGTCAGCATCTTGACACCCGGTTGCGCCTGCTTATTTTTGATCGTGTAAACAGCATATCCATCCACCTTAACTCAAGGAGGTCCACTATGTTCCGTTCTTTTGTTCCGGACGTGCAGCGTCGCCGGGTCTCTTTGCTCGACCCTCGCCGCCCTGCCAGCATGGCTGATCTGGCTGGCATGCTGGAAGATTTCTGGAAGGCGCCGCTGGAAGGCATGCCTTTTATGCGGGGCGCCGAAGGCGGCGTGATGCCGGCCCTGAATGTGCGTGAAACGCCCGAAGCCCTGGAAGTGACCGCCGAATTGCCCGGCGTGACCGCAGCGGACATCGAGGTCACCATCGACAAGGGCGTGCTGACCATCAAGGGCGAGAAGAAGTTCGAGGAAGAAAAACAGGAAGGCGCATACCACCGCGTGGAGCGCAGCTATGGCAGCTTTGCCCGCAGCGTGTCCCTGCCCGCCCCCGTGGCCGAGGACAAGGTGACTGCGAACTTCACCAATGGTGTGCTGACCCTGACCCTGCCCAAGGCCGAGGAAGCCAAGGCCCGCAAGATCGAAATCACCAGCTAATCCAATCCATCCGCAGCCCTTCCGCATTGAGACCTCTGCACAACACCACCCGAACGACTCTTCGCCGAGGAAATGGCCCTCTCGGCCTCTGATTTTGGTCTAATCTGTCATCGTTTTCATCATTTTTCCCTCATTTTCATCATTCCTTCCAAATTTTGGACGCACCAGCCCCTCAAGTGCCCATCAACCGCACGGCTTTCTTCAAATTGAAGGCCATTCCCACCAGATACAGCTCGGCGCAGACCTTTTTCAGGCCCAGATAGCGCGCCCGGGCCAGGCCGTAGCCGCGTTTCCAGGTCCCGAACACCCGCTCCACGCCGCAGCGCACGCTGCTGATGAGCCGGTTGCGCAATCGTTCATAGGCCGTGAGCGGCGCGTGGCGGGTGGCCTTGTCCATGGTGGCGTCCTTGAGGCCGCGGGCCAGCAGCGCGTCGCGGTTGGCGCCGCTGGAATACCCCTTGTCGCCATAGACCTAGGTCCCTGGAATAACATGGATTTCATCGAGCAGCGTTTCGAACTCGCGCATGTCTGACCGGTTGGCCGAGGTGGCGTGGCCGCCGAGGAAGAAGCCGTCGCGAGCATCGGTGGCGGCGTGGATTTTGTAGCCGTAATGACAGCGACGCCCCTTCTTGAGCCAGGCCGCGTCGGCATCGTCTGAAAAGCTGACCTTGACCGAACAGTCTGATTTCGCAGGGGATGCAGGTTGCTGTTCGGCCTCCTCCGCGCGATCCTCGGGCAGGATGTCGATGATTTTGCGCGGGCGGCGGGCAGATTCGACCACCGAGGCGTCGACCACGGTCCCCTCACGCACGAGCAGGCCCTTGGCTTCGAGCTGCTCGTTGAGGCGATCCAGAAGCTTATCGAGAATATTCAACTTGATCAGGCCGTTGCGAAATCGGCAGATGGTGGTTTCGTCGGGGACGTCACCCTCGAAGGACAGACCAACGAAGCGGATGAAGGAGAGGCGGTCGTAGAGGGCCTGCTCGGTGGCCGGGTCGCTGAGATTGTACCACCGTTGCAGGAGCAGAATCTTGAACATGGCCAGGGCCGGGTAGGCGGGGTTGCCCACGGCGTCGGCCTTGCGGGTAAGTTTCTTGTTCAAAAACGAACGGATAGGCCGCCAGTCGATGAGGGCGTCAATGTCGTCCAGGAAGGTGCGCTTGGTCTTGCGCCGGGCCATGAAGTAATCGCCAAGCAACGGGGCCTTGGGGCTGCGCTCTGCCATGTTATCCTCCTTGGGGTGAAGGAAGAATAGCAGATATCATGCTGGATTTGAAGAGAAAATATGCGGTGGCCGTGCAGAGGTCTCGCATTGCACCGGAAGAGGCGTGCTGACAACACCGAAGCCGGGGAAGGCAACCTTCCCCGGCTTCGGGTGTTTTTGGCCGGGACGAGAGCTGACCCGACGCTCAGGCTTCGCGGTGGGCCAGGAGCAGCCCGGCCAACGCGCCGACCAGACCGCCGATGAGGTGCGACAGCTGGGAGATGGCGTCCGGCCGCAGGAGCCGCATCACCTCCCCGCCCAGATAGATCCCCAGCACCAGCAGCATGGTCACGGGAATCTCTCCCCGCCGGGCTCCGGCAGCGGACGAAAGGCCGATGCAGGCAAAGACCACGCCGGAAAGGCCCTGCACGCGGTGCCCCAGGGCCAGGGCGGCCAGGCCGGTGGCCACGGCCGTCAGCGCGGTCAGGCTGAGGAACCAGCCCGTGCCGTGGCGGGACTCCACCATGGGGCCGAGCAGCAGCAGGAGCAGCAGATTATTGGATAGGTGGCTGAAATCCACATGCCCGAGGACATGCAGCACACATTGAACAAAAAAGAGCGGATCCGCCGGATCCACCCGGGCGGGTGAGGCGAACACCCCGGCCAGGGCCGGCGCCAGGCTGGAAAGTCCATAGACAAGCAACGACGCGCCGCACAGCCCCAGCGTGCCCGGCGCATTCCAGGTCAATTTCATTGCGATGTGTCACTCCTGCACGGCATCCCAGCGCGGCAACTGCACCGTGACCGTGGTCCCGCTGCCGCAGCAGCTTTCCAGGGCGACTGTGCCGCCCTGCACCTCGGCCATGAGTTTCACGGCGTAGGCTCCCAGGCCCAGCCCGCGCGGTTTTCCGTGGGTGACATATTTTTCGAAGAATCGCGAGCGGATTTCCGCAGGCACCTCGCTGGGATTATGCACGCTGATGAAGCACTCTCCGCCGCCAGTGATGCGGACCGTCACTTCATCATACGGCCCGCTGGCCTCCAGGGCGTTGCGGATGAGGTTGGCCAGGATGGAATAGCACAGCAACGGGTCCGAAGCCGCCACCACCAGTTGCCCCGCCGCGGCATGATCCAGGGGGTCACCGTTGACGAAGAGTCGCAGGAGCACGTCCAGGCTGCGGGCCAGGGGTTGCAGATCTGCCGCCACCTTGCGCAGGATGGCGCACAAATCCACCGGCACGGGGCTGAAGGTGTAGCGCCCCTGCTCAATGCGCACCAGATCCAGGGAGCGGGTGATCATGGTCTGCATCTGCTGGGCCGAACGCTCCACGTGCTGCAGCAGCTCCGACTGCTCGGCATTGAGCGGGCCGCTCATGCGGATGAGTTCCGGAATGGGCATGATGGCGTTGAGCGGAGTTTTCAAGTCGTGCTGCGTGATGCGCTCCATGTCCCGCCGCAGGTCGTCTGAGCGTTTGCGGTCGGAAATGTCGTCCAGGAGCCAGATCACCCCGCGCTCCAGGTGTGGCGAGGCCAGGGCCTTGCCCCAGAGCTGCACCCAGAGGGGGTCGCCGTTCTTTTTGCGCATCATGAATTCGGCTTGAATCAAATCCCGGCAGGCCAGCTGGTCAAACAGCTTTTCACGGGCCTCTTCATACGATTCATCGGTCAGGTGGAGTATCCTGTCCGGCTTTCCCAGCAGCTCTTCGGGAATGTAGCCGAACAATTCAGCCGCCCGGCGGTTGCAGCGGAAGATACGCCGGTCATCATGCAGTTCCAGAATGCCCACCAGACTGTTTTCGTAAATCACCTCCAGCTCGCGCAAGGTCTGCTTGAGCTGCCCCTCGGCGCGCTTGGCGTGTTCCACATCTTCCATGATCAGCAAAAAGGCCAGGGGGCGGCCCTTGTCGTCACGCAGAATACGCATGGCCCGGTGCACCCAGACGTGGGAGCCGTCCTGGCGCAGGCAGCGTTGCTCAGCCACGGTGGATTCGGCATCGTTGACCAGCAGGCGGCCCATTTCCAGCACCAGGGCCGAGGCGTCTTCCTCAGGGAACAGATCCGACGCCCAGAGCTTTGTGAGCAGGGAACGCTCCACCCCGGCAATGCGAGAAAATTCCTCATTCACCAGCTGCAACCTGCGGTTGAGCCCCACCAGGGCAATGCCCACAGGCGCCTGCTCCACAATGCGGCTGACGATTTCCTCCTGCAAGGTCAAGGGCATGTGCGCCTTTTGCCGGGCCATGGCCCGGGTGAGCGCCTTGCGCATGGTCGATTCGTCCAGCCCATCCCAGACCAGCACTTCCTGGGCCCCCTGGGCCAGCAAATCCAGGCTGGCCTCCTCATAGGGCACCACGGCCACCAGGGGTGTGAGCGGCCCGGCCTGCAGCAGCATGCTCATGGGCTGATGCGAGTTCGGATCGCAGGTAAAAAACACCACGGCATCGAACCCGCCGCGGCCCAGCAGGCGCACGGCATCGCCCAGTTCATCCGCCACCGTGACGCACGCCGAGGCCAACAGCGCGGTCAGGCGCTCTCTGCGGTGCTGCTCCTGGGCCAACACCAATATGGTCAATCGTTCAGAGCAAGAACCAGGGCAGGCGCACGCATCAGTCACAGGGAGTCTCCTTGCGGGTCGGGACTTTCCCTGAATCTATCTTAATACCGGTACGCTGTCATCCATGAATCAGACCATGGACTGCCCGCCGTGTCAGGCTGCCTGCCGGTTTGCGCCGCAGGTGCAGATGGCGCGGTCCATTTCCCGCACCTTGGTGTTGACCCGGCTGCAAATCTGGCGCAGGGCCGGCAAATCCCTGGGCTCGAAGGGGCGGCCAAGATTCAGCAGGCCACCAACATCCATAATTTCATTATAGAGATACGGAAGATACAGCGGATCCTGCCGCAGGAACTGATGCAGTCTGGAAATACCCTCACCAATGGCCTGCTGTTCCCGCGCCGCCTTTTTGAAGCATTTTTCCAAGTGCTTGAGCAACGCGCGCAGGGAGGATGCCCAGCGGTCCGACCGGGCCTCGTACACCGGCCGGGGCAGGGGACGGCGCGCCTGTTCCAGGGCCGTGAGGAACCGCCCCACGCTGCCGGGATCTGAGGGTGGCAGCCCCTCCAGGGCCAAGGCTTCCGGTGTCAGGACTTCCGCCCCGGCAATGACCGCGCCGCCGCCGTAAATGTTCAGGACGGGAATATCCCCACGCTGTATATCGGCAGCCAGATCGTGCAACGCGGTGGTATAGGACAAGGTGGACCAGATGGTCCCGCCGTCGGCATCCTTGAGGGCCACGCGGTTGTGGGCCGCGGCGCAGTTGGCGTGGTGCCCGGCCACGTGAGACTGCTCCTCCCTCCAGGCAAAATCCTGGCCGGCCAGGGTCACCGATTTGACGCCAAACCAGGACAGCAGCCGGAACAGGGCCACGCTGACGTTGCCGCCGGCATGGAGCACCATTTCGCGGTCGGCCAGGATGAACGTCCCCAGCCCGCCGCGGGTCCAGATTGGCAGTTTGGGGCCAGGGTACCGCGCCACCACGTCGGGCTGCATCTTGGTGGAGTACAGCAGGGGGATCTCGCGGGCAAACTCTGGATCGAGCCGATCGAACACGGCGCGCATGCCTGCGGAATAGTCGATGGCCATGCACAGATGCGGCCTGAGGCCAAGACGCTGCAAGGCCGGCAGGGTCTGCAGGGCCGTGGTCATGAGCGCGTTGTCCGTCTGTCCGGCCAGCTGCGGGGCGGCCATGGCCAGGGACGGCCCCGCGCCGAGAATCACCGCATGCACGCCCGCGGCCGCGCCCTGCAGCCGGCTGATGGAGCCATGGCCCATGGCGGTCTGAAAGTTGGCAAGTTCGTTGCCCACCATAATATCCTGCCGCAGGCGCATGGTGGTCAGCTCCACGGCCAGACCTTCCAGGATCTGCCGCAACATGATGGCCAACTGCGCGTATTCAGGGCCGATTTGCCGGCAGGGCACATCCACCTTGAGCTCGATCTTGCCAAAGAGAAATTGCATGTCCAGCTGTTGCAGGGTCTTTTCCACCGCCTCGCGCGTCGGGGGGGTGAAGATCAGCTTCTTGTGGCGGATGAAGATGGAATAGTCCGTTGAGCCGAGCATGGCCAGCAGCAGCTCCCGCCGGGGCTCCACCACCACGAGGCGATGCGGTGCGGGCAGCCGTTCCAACAAAAAATTGACGCCGTATCCCAACCCGCAGCCGGCAATCACGGTGGCCGAACGGGCCAGGCGCTCGCGGGCTTCCTTGTCCAGATCCTTTCCTGGCGCCCAATCCCGGTAAAAGGCATGCGGCGGCATGGCGCCGTAAAGCGGGCCACCGTCTTCCAGCCGCCAATCCGCAAGCCCCGGCCGATGCATGAAAAATCGCTTGCCGACCTCTTCCAGGGCATCGGGCGTGGCCATCAGCCAGGAGAAAGTGGCAGGGGAAACCGCAGCCAGGGTCTTCAAATTAGTGTCGAGAAAGGGGGCGATGTCCATGCGGCGTTCCTTTGCAGGCCCTTGTCGTAAGCCTGGCGCAAGAGGGTCAAGGTGCGAGGAAAACTGCAACTACCTTGCCAGCTGCCCCGTTCGGCCGTATGCTCTGTGCCATCGCAACCACGTACTCCAGCACGCGAACAGCCCAATCGAGTTCAATCAATGCACCATCAGAACGTGCTTACCGCCGTCGGCCAGACGCCGCTTGTGCGGATCAACCGGATTTTCAACAAGCCCGGCGTGACCATCCTGGCCAAACTGGAAGCCCGCAACCCCGGTGGCTCCATCAAGGACCGTGTGGCCCTGGCCATGATCGAAGCCGCAGAGCGCCAGGGGCTCCTCGGGCCAGACGCCGGGCCGGACAAGATCATCATCGAAGCCACCTCGGGCAACACCGGCGTGGGTCTGGCCATGGTCTGCGCCGTCAAGGGCTACAGGCTCCGCCTGCTCATGCCCGAGACTGCCTCGGCCGAGCGCCAGATGATCGTGGCCGCCTACGGCGCCGAGATCCAGCTTACCCCCGGCCACCTTTCCACCGATGGCGCCATCGAGGAAGCCTACCGCCTGGCCCGCGAGCACCCGGAAACCTACGTGCTCATGGACCAGTTCAACAACCCCGCCTCCATCGCCGCCCATTACGAAGGCACGGGCCTGGAAGTCTGGGAGCAGACCGGGGGCCAGGTGACGCACATGGTCGCCACCCTGGGCACTTCCGGCACGGTGATGGGGCTGGCCAAGCGCCTGCACGAATGCAATCCGGCCATCCAGGTCATCGCCCTGGAGCCCCGGCCCGGCCACGCCATCCAGGGTCTGAAGAACATGCAGGCCTCCTACCCTCCGGGCATCTATGATAAAAAAATCCCTGACCGCATCCTGCGTGTGGAGGATGACGAAAGTTTCGAAATGTGCCGCCGTCTGGCTCGCGAGGAAGGTCTGCTGGTGGGCATGAGTTCCGGCGCGGCCATGGTTGGCGCGCTCAAGGTCGCCCAGGAGCTGGACGAAGGCCTGGTGGTGGTGCTCTTCCCCGACAGCGGCGAGCGCTACCTTTCCACCCCGCTCTTTGCCAGCCGCCCCCGGGCCGGCCTGCACCTGCAGGACAGGCGGACCGGCCAGCCGGTCTATCTGGAATCCGCTCCCAAGCCGCTGGGACTGTTCACCATGGCCCCGCCCCTGGACGCGCCGGATGTCATGGATGATCCTGAACCCTGGCGGCGCATGGTGCACCTGGATGTGCTGGCCCGCCTGCTGCGCGCCCGCGGCGTGGAGGCCACGGCCATTGCCGGCGTGGCCGACCTCGATGACCGCACCCTGGCCGCCGCCCGCGCCGCCGGCCTCTCCCGCGAGGCCCTCAGCGAATCGCGCCTGGAGCATTTCGCGTGGCAGGCGGAGGCCCTGGGCTGCCGGGCCCTGGGGTTCTTCCCGGCCAGCAAGGCCGTGCCTCGCATCCTGGAAATCGCCGAAAAGCTCCTCTCCAAGGGTGCGGCCTACGAAAAACTCCGCTCCGTCTACTTCGACGTCCTGCGCTTCCCCGAGTACGGGCAGCTTTCTCACGTGGATCTGGACAAGCTCTCCCTGGGCAAGACTGTGGATCTGGCCGACTACATGAAGGAAAATCCCAAGGATTTCACCCTGCTCAAACGTGTTTCCCTGCAGGATCTCAAGCATGGTGATCTCCTCCCCACCCGCTGGGGCAACGTGCGGCCCAGCTGGTTCCTGCAGCTGGCGGCCGTGGCCCTGGAGGCCCTGCCGCGCCTGAGCGTCTTCCTGGCCGGGCAGGCCCACAGCTTCCCGCACCTGGAGAACTTCCGGGCCATCTGGCGGCTGGGCGCTGGCGTGGAGCCCCTGGTCTGGACCACGCTGCAGTCCCCCTCGGGCACGCCGGATCCGGCGCTGTTCCAGGAAGCGGCCTCGCCCCAGGCCCTGCGGCTCTGGCTGCTCTCCGCCGCGCCGGCCAAACCCCTGCAAATCTCCACCCACAGCCTGCGCATGTGGAACGCCAACTGGCAACGCATCCAGCAGGCTGCCGGCGCCCTCGTTGATGCCAGCGACACCAGCCCGACCGCGCCGGCCCCCTCCCCCACCGCCGCCACCCTGTGCGACGAACTCGACCGATCCTTCCGTCAGGCCACCGATGCCGACTGCAGCCTGCATCGCCACTGGCCCACCCTGCTGCGCGGTTGCCGGCGCATCCTCTCCCTGGCCGCGGAGGGCGCCCTCTTCCCCGGCGATGCCGCCACCCTCTGGAAAACCCTCGCGGCCCAGGACGACATCCTCGGCATCCTGGACCACGCCCGCCTGCCCTTACCGGCCGCCGCCTGGCCCGCAGACGTCGCCGCCCTGGTCCGTGACCGCGAAGCCGCCCGCCGCGCCAGGGACTACCCCGCCGCAGACCGCCTGCGCGACGCCCTCCAGGCCACCGGACACCGCGTCGAAGACACCGCAAAGGGTCCGCGCGTGTATAAAGACAAATGAAAATAAGGAGAAAGATCCGGGGGAACTGAGTTCGACAGGAGAAAAGAAGATCGGGGGAACTGAGTTCCCCCGGGCCCCCTCCAATTGGTTGGGCGGCCATTGCCTTCGCACGCGAAGGCAATGGCCGCCCAAAAAGTAATCAGGGGGTCCAGGGGGGATTATCCCCCCTGGTATTTCTTGCTCTTTTTCTTGTTGTTTTCGTTTCCTAATGCACACTGTCCTTCAGCTCGCCAATCCACTCGGCCAGTTTGGATTCCACGAGGGCCCTGTATTCGGCCAGCCTGGCGGGGCTTTCGGCTTCGAAGCGCAAGACGAGGGAGGGCTGGGTATTGGAGGCGCGCATGAGGGCCCAGCCATCGGGGAAGGTCAGGCGCACGCCATCCACGTCGTTGACGTCGTAGCCCTGAGCCTTGAACCAGGCCTTGGCCTGTTCCACCACGGTGAACTTGCGGTCGTCCGCGCAGTCCACGCGCAGTTCGGGGGTGTTGGCGGTGCGGGGCCAGTCGGACAGGAACTGGGAGAGTTTCTGGCCCTGCTGCTTTTTGGCAGCCACGATCTGGGCGATGCGCAGGGCGCTGTAGATGCCGTCGTCAAAGCCGAAGTAGCGGTCGGCAAAAAACATGTGACCGCTCATCTCGCCGGCGAGCTTGGCGCCGGTCTCAGCCATTTTGGCTTTGATCATGGAGTGGCCGGTGATCCACATGAGCGGGTCCCCGCCGTGTGCGGCGATATCCTTATACAGCAGATGCGAGCATTTGACCTCGCCAATGACCTGCGCGCCGGGAAAATGCTCCAGCATGTCGCGGGCATAAATGGCCAGGAGCTGGTCGCCGTACATGAGGGCGCCGGTCTCGTCCACCACGCCCAGGCGGTCGGCGTCGCCATCCAGGCCGGCCCCGAAGTCCGCGCCAGTCTCCACCACCTTGGCCTTGAGATCGCCGATGTACTTTTCGATGACCGGGTCGGGGTGATGGTTGGGGAAGCGGCCGTCAGGCTCGCAGTACAGGGGGATCACGGTACAGCCGATGCGTTCCAGCAAGTCCTTGCAGATGAGCCCGCCTGCGCCATTGCCGCCGTCCACCACCACTTTCACGTCCAGAGGCTGGGGCACCTGGGCGGCCAGATGCTCCAGGTAGGCCGGCACGATATTGTGATGCGAGATCACGCCACGACCTGCGGGACATTCGCCGGATTCCATGATGGTGAACAGGGCGTCGATTTCCGTGGTGTGGATGGTGGAATCGCCGCGCCAGATCTTGAAGCCGTTGTATTCCGGTGGGTTGTGCGAGGCAGTGATCATCACGCCCGCTTTTTTGCCCAGATGCTTGCAGGCAAAGTAAAAGACCGGCGTGGGGACCATGTCCAGGCAGATCACATCCACCCCCGCGGCGGCCAGGCCGGCGGCCATGCGCTGCTGGTATTCGGGCGAGCTCAGACGGCAATCATGCCCCACCACGGCCGAGCTCTGCCCGTGCTTGCGGAAGTAGGCGCCGCAGGCCCGGCCCAGGGCCTCGACCCAGTCACCGTCCATGTCCTTGTTCACCACACCGCGCAGGTCGTAGGCGCGGAACACCGATTTCGAAATGGGCTTCATTGTTCGCTCCGGAACTGATGATGGAATATCGTCACAACGCGACCTGAGCGCTACTGCAAAGCGCCGGCAGACGCAACGGGCGGACGGAAAAGATACAAAGCTTTTTCGCAGGAAAAAAAGAAGAGCCGGGGAACTGAGTTCGACAGGAGAAAGATCCGGGGGAACTGAGTTCCCCCGGGCCCCCTCCAATTAGTTGGGCGGCCATTGCCTTCGCGTGCGAAGGCAATGGCCGCCCAAAAAGTAATCAGGGGGTCCAGGGGGGATTATCCCCCCTGATATTTCTTATGCTTTTTCTTTCCTTCCATTGCCGTTTCTGTGCCCTTACGCCGTGGCGGCTTCGTAGCCGGCAACGAGTTCGTCCATGAGCTCCTGGACGTGCAGGAGCTTGTCCACGCGCCAGGCGTTGGCGCCGGCGAAGCGCAGGGCGGTGTCATCCATGCCGCGCTGGGCCTGTTTGAGGGCCAGGGCGATGCAGTAGGGGCTTTTGGTGGGATCGCAGCTTTTGAGGCAATGGTAGGGGCAGTTGAAGGGCTTTTTCTCGCCACGCAGCGCTCCTTCGACAAAGCTGTTGCGCAGGGCGCGGCCGGGCAGGCCCACGGGGCTGTCCACGATGACCATGTCTTCAACCGTGGCGTCCACATAGGCCTGTTTGAAGATCTCATGGGCGTCGCATTCATAGGTGGCCACAAAGCGGGTGCCCATCTGCACGCCGGAGGCGCCGCGGTCCATGATGGCCTTGATGTCCGCACCGGTGTAGATGCCACCGGCGGCGATGACGGGAATGGCCCGGCCGGCCTTGTCCTCGAAGGCCTTCACGGCTTCGATGGTCTCGTCCACCAAATTTTCCAGGCACATGGCCGGGTCACCGAGTTCATCGCGCTTGAAGCCCAGGTGCCCGCCGGCCAACGGTCCCTCAACCACCACGGCATCGGGGATGCACCCGCACTTGGAGAGCCAGCTGCGGGCAATGAGCGCCGCAGCCCGACCCGAGGAGACGATGGGCACGAGTTTGGTGGTGGAACCTTCCGTCACGTACTTGGGCAGCGCCAGGGGCAGGCCCGCGCCGGAAAGGATGAGGTCCGCATTTTCCGCGCTGGCTGTGGCGATGAGTTCAGGCGAGTTGGTGAGCACGGTCATGATGTTCACGCCTATCACGCCGCCCTCGGCCTTGGCCTTGGCCTCGCGGATTTCACGAGCCAGCGCGCGGGAGTTGGCTTCTACCCAGTTGGTGCGAACGTCCGGCTCGTCCAAGCCAATGCCCGGCGTGGCGATAACGCCCACACCGCCGGCCCTGGCCACGGCCGAGGCCAACCCGGAAAGCGAAATGCCGATGCCCATGCCGCCCTGGATGATGGGCAGGCGGGCGGTGACGTTGCCGATGCGCAGCGGAGGAATCGCCATGTATCTGTGGTTCCTTGCGGTATGTTCTGCCATGCTCTGGAGACGGTCTTGCACGGCGGTCCCTGGCGGTGCAAAGGGAGCGGAACCTTTTGAGATGTGCCACACGCTCTCGCAGTGTCTCTCCAGTCCCTTGCGCGTCAGTACGCTCCCGAAGACTGAGACACACTCTCTGTACAAAAAGTTTCCGAGAGGGCCGGTCGGTCTTGGTCAGCTTCCGCTACCTCATTCTGGGAAAAACTGCAAAGGGCGAATTCCTGAAGGCGTCGAGCTTTCGCTTGCCATTAACCTGGAAAGCGCCTATAAACCCCTGTTCTCTACTTCACACATCCCGGTCCGAGGGGTGTCGTGCCGTGCACGACCCATGGCTGCGTGTGTCATCGCGCCGCCGCCGGGATGGAGGCCAACCCCTACTGAAAGGAGCAAATTCCATGGCCTACGTGACGATGAAGCAGATGCTGGAAACCGGCGTGCACTTCGGGCACCAGACCCGCCGCTGGAACCCCAAAATGCGGCCCTACATCTTCGGTGCCCGTAACGGCATCCACATTATCGACCTGCAGCAGACCGTCAAACTCTTCCAGACCGCGCACGATGCCATTGCCAACACCGCGGCTGCCGGCGGCAAGGTGCTTTTCATCGGCACCAAGCGTCAGGCCCAGGAAATCGTCAAGACCGAAGCCGAACGCTGCGGCATGCACTTCGTGGTGGACCGCTGGATGGGTGGCACGCTGACCAACTACAGCACCATCCGCCAGTCCGTTGACCGCCTGAAGAAGCTGGAAGCCTCCTTCGAAGACGGCTCCATCCGCCGCTTCCACAAGAAGGAAATCCTGCGCTTCCAGCGCGAAGTGGAAAAGCTGAACCTGGTGCTCGGCGGCATCAAGGATATGGAAGGCCTGCCCCAGCTGGCCTTCATCATCGACCCCAAGCGCGAAGAAATCGCCGTGCAGGAATGCAAGAAGCTGGGCATCCCGATTGTGGCGGTGACGGACACCAACTGCGACCCCGACAACATCGACTACATCATCCCCGGCAACGACGACGCCATCCGCGCCATCAAGCTCTTCGTGGGCGCCATGGCTGACGCCGTCCTGGAAGGTCTGGCCCGCCGCAAGGAAGAAGCCCCGGCCAAGGCCAAGTCGACCGACGGCAAGCCGGCTCCCAAGGGCGCTGCCAAGGCTGAAGACGAAGCCAAGGACGCTGCTGAAGACGCCTAGGCGTCCTGACAGAACGCTACTCCGCGCCCGGCGGGGCCTGCCAGCTCCGGCGGGCGCGGGATGTCCCTTTTTTGATTTGCCCTCCGAATTTGATCGAAAGACCAAGGAGTACACGCACATGGCTGCAATCAGCGCCCAGCAGGTCAAAGACCTGCGCGAAAAGACCGGCGCCGGCATGATGGACTGCAAAAAGGCCCTGGCCGAATGCGAAGGCGATGAAGCGAAAGCCGTTGAATGGCTGCGCGCCAAGGGCCTGGCCAAGGCGGCCAAGAAGGCCGGCCGCGCCACGGGCGAAGGCCTGGTGGGCTTCGCCGCCCAGGATGGCGCCGCCGCCCTGGTGGAACTGATGTGCGAAACCGACTTCGTGGCCCGCAATGAAGGCTTCCAGGCCCTGGCTGCCAAGCTGGCCGAAACCGTGGTGGCCGCTGCGCCTGCCTGCTCCGCCGGGCACGAGCTCGTCCACACCGCCTCCGAAGACTGCTTCCTCAACACCGCAGTGGAAGGCCGCACCGTGCAGGAGCTGGTGAACGATTCCATTTCCGTGCTGGGTGAAAACATGCAGGTTGGCCGCCTCGTGCGTCTGGCCCCTGCCTCCACCGGCGGCATCGGGGCCTACGTGCATGCCAATGGCAAGATCGGCGTGCTCGTGGAAATCCTGTGCACCAAGGCTGACACCCCCGCCACCGACGCCTTCAAGGCTCTGGGCAAAGACCTGGCCATGCAGGTGGCCGCGGCCAACCCGGTCTGCTGCCTGCCCGAACAGGTACCTGCCGAGGTGTTGGACCGCGAACGTGCGTTCTGCCGCGAGCAGACCCTGGCCGAAGGCAAGCCCGAAAACATCGTGGACAAGATCGTCGAAGGCCGCATGCAGAAGTTCTACAAGGAAATCTGCCTGCAGGAACAGCCCTTCATCAAGGACGACAAGAAGTCCATCAAGCAGCTCCTGGCCGAAGCCGGCAAGGCCATGGGTGATACGCTGACCCTGGGCCGCTTCGTGCGTCTGGCGCTGGGCGAAGGCGCCGCCGAATAGGCTCGCCTCCTCAGTTCTGCGACATTCAGCCTCCGGGCGGGGGCCGGCACGCGCCAGCCCCCGCTTTTTTTCCGCATTCGCGCCACACATCGCAACGGGAGCGACCCATCATGAGCGGCCTTGCCTACAACCGCGTCCTGCTCAAGCTCTCCGGCGAGGCTCTTGCCGGACCCTTGGCCTTCGGCATCGATCCCGACACCATCAACGGCTTTGCCCGTGAAATTTCCGAAGTTGTCCGCCTCGGCTGCCAGGTTGCCCTGGTGGTGGGCGGTGGCAACATCTTCCGCGGCATGGCCGCCTCCGAGCAGGGCATGGACCGCGCCAGCGCCGACTACATGGGCATGCTGGCCACAGCCATGAACTCCCTGGCCGTGCAGGATTCCCTGGAAAAACTCGGCCTGGAGACCCGTGTGCTCTCAGCCATCACCATGCGCGAAGTCGCCGAACCCTATATTCGGCGTCGCGC
Organism: Megalodesulfovibrio paquesii; assembly: GCF_054653055.1. NCBI lineage: Bacteria > Pseudomonadati > Thermodesulfobacteriota > Desulfovibrionia > Desulfovibrionales > Desulfovibrionaceae > Megalodesulfovibrio > Megalodesulfovibrio paquesii. The sequence goes on from NZ_BAAIGQ010000001.1 coordinate 304,024, forward strand.
CGTGCGGCACCTGGAAAAGGGCCGTGTGGTCATTTTCGCCGCCGGCACGGGCAATCCCTTCTTTACCACTGACACTGCCGCCGCGCTGCGGGCCATCGAAGTCAAGTGCGACGCCATCCTCAAGGCCACCAAGGTGGACGGCGTCTACGACAAGGACCCGAAAAAACACGCCGATGCCGTGAAGTTCGACCGGGTGACTCATCTGGAGGCCTTGCGCCGTCGTCTGGGCGTCATGGACTCGACCGCCCTCTCTCTGGCTATGGACAATGCGCTGCCCATCGTCGTATTCAACCTCTTCGCTCCGGGCAACATCAAACGCGTCGTCATGGGCGAACCAGTCGGTACTCTGGTTCAAGGAGGCGAATAACATGCAGGCTATCATTACGGACGCCAAGGATCGCATGGCCAAGGCCGTGGCGAACCTGGACAAGGAATTCTCCAAACTCCGCACCGGCCGCGCTTCCACCGCCCTGGTGGAAGATCTGAAGGTGGATTACTACGGCACCCCCACGCCCATCGCCCAGATGGCCTCCGTGGCCGTGCCCGACAGCCGGACCATCACCATCCAGCCCTGGGACCGCAACGCCTTCTCGGACATCGAAAAGGCCATCCAGAAGTCCGACCTGGGCCTCAATCCGGTCAATGATGGCAAGATGTTGCGCATCGTCATCCCGCCCCTGACCGAGGAGCGCCGCAAGGAGCTGGTCAAGGTGGCCAAAAAGTACACCGAAGACGCCAAGGTGGCCGTGCGCAACGTCCGGCGCGATGCCAATGACGCGCTCAAGAAGCTCAAGGACGTTTCGGAAGACGAAGTCCACAAGGCCCAGGAACAGGTGCAGAAACTCACCGACGACACCGTGGCCAAACTGGACCAGATCTTCCAGAAGAAAGACAAGGAAATCATGGAGCTGTAATCCTGACTTCCGAGCTTCGCCACGCCGGCGTTCCGGCGCACATCGCCATTATCATGGACGGCAACGGCCGCTGGGCCCAGGGCCGGGGGCTTCCCCGCAGCCATGGGCACACGGCCGGTGCCGAGGCGGCCATCCGCATGGTTACGGCCTGCGCCAATCGTGGCGTGCGGCACCTGACCCTGTACACGTTTTCCACGGAAAACTGGTCGCGCCCCAAGGATGAGGTCGGGCATCTCTTCGAGCTGCTGGCCCGCCTGCTCACCCGCGAACTGCCTACCTTTCTGGCCAATAACGTCCGCCTGAAAATCCTGGGCGAATGGCAGGAGCTGCCTTTTGCCTCGCGCCAGGTGCTCAAGATGGTCCTGGCCAAAACAGCCAACAACACCGGGCTGACCCTCAATCTGGCCCTGAACTACTCGGGTCGGGCCGAAATCCTGCGCGCCTGCCGCCGGCTGCTCGAAGCCGGCCTCTCCCCGGACGAACTGACCGAGGAACGCTTCATCCGCGAGCTGTATACCGCCGGCCAGCCGGATCCGGACCTGATCATCCGCACCTCCGGCGAGCTGCGTCTCTCCAACTACCTGCTCTTCCAGGCTGCTTACAGCGAATTCTATTTCACGGACAAGCACTGGCCGGACTTTGACGAGACGGAACTGGACGCGGCCATCGCCAGCTACACCGCCCGGCAGCGCCGTTTCGGTCGCACGGGCGAACAGGTGGGCGACCCGGCCGATGATCTGGCGCAACCGACTGCACAGGGAGCTTCGCAGTGAATCGCATGGCGAAATTCGGCGCCCACGGCCCGCGGTTGTTGACCGGGCTGACCCTGGGCGTGGTGGCAGCGGGCTGTCTGGCATTGGGCGGATGGTTCCTCTTTGCCCTGGCGCTTCTGGCCGCCCTGGCCGCCAGCTGGGAGTTTCTGGCCATCGTCAAGACCGCCCTGCCCTTGCGGATTTTGACCTTGCTGGCCGTCACGGCCTGCCTGACGGCCGTGCAGCTGGAACTGCCCGCGGTGGCCCTGGCCGTGCTCGGGCTCACCTGGTGGCTGGGCAGTCTGGGATTTCTGGTCCGCAGTGCCGACGAGAAGGCCGACTGGTTCACCTGGCAGACGCCGGCGTCCACCCTGCTGTACGCCGCTGCGCCCCTGGCCATCGCCCTGAACTGGACCCCCTGGCAGAACGCCCTGGTGCTGGCCGGAGTCATCGCCACGGATGTGGGCGCCTACTATGCCGGGCACCTCATCGGCGGCCCCAAGCTCTGGCCAACCGTGAGCCCCAAGAAGACCTGGGCCGGCAGCCTGGGCGGCCTGATGGCCACCCTGGCCGTGGTTACAGGCGCGGGGCTGGGCCTGGGGGGAAAGGTGATAGGGTTGGACGCGTCGCAGGCAACGTTCAGTCTCTGGGCCTGGCTGGCCCTTGGGACGACCATCTCCGTCAGCGCCCAGCTGGGCGATCTTTTTGAGTCTGCCCTTAAACGCCATGCCGGCGTCAAGGATTCCGGGAACCTGCTGCCTGGACACGGCGGAGTGTTGGACCGCATCGACGGCCTGTTGGCCGCCGCACCGGCGGCTGCGCTGTTTGTCTTTTTGTGGAAGATGCTCTAAGCCTCCCCGATGGCCAGTATCGACTACATCTCCCGACTGCCCGCTCCTTCCCGCCATGGCGGCCACGGCGGCCTGCCTTTTCCGCGTTCCCTGGTCCTGCTTGGCGCCACGGGAAGCATCGGCTGCAGCACGCTCTCTGTGGTGGAATCCCATCTGGACAAATTCCGCATCCTTGCCCTGGCCGGGGCCCGCAATGTGGCCCGGCTGGCTGAACAGGCCGCACGACACCGGCCACCGTATCTGGCCGTGCTCGACGAGGAACGCGCCGCCGCCCTGGCTGCCCTGCTCCCCACAGGATACGCCCCCGAAATCCTTTTTGGTTCAGCAGGATATGCCGCATTGGCCACCTTGCCGCAGGCCCAGATGGTGCTTTCGGCCATGGTCGGCGCGGCCGGGCTGGAGTCCACCTTGGCGGCTGTCAAGGCCGGCAAGACCGTGGCCCTGGCCAACAAGGAAAGTCTGGTCCTGGCCGGCGACCTGATCCGTGCCGAGGCGCGCGCCTCCGGGGCGGTCATCCTGCCGGTGGATTCCGAGCACAACGCCCTCTTTCAGGCCATGGCCGGCCACGATGGCCACGGCCTGCGCCGGCTCATCCTCACGGCCTCTGGCGGACCATTCCGGGACAAGGACCGCGCCTTTCTGGAAACCGTGACCCCGGCCCAGGCCCTCAAGCACCCCAACTGGAGCATGGGCGCCAAAATCTCCATTGATTCCGCCACGCTCATGAACAAGGGGCTGGAGGTCATCGAGGCCTGTCATCTGTACGGCCTGCCCGTGGAGATGGTGGATGTGCTGGTACATCCGCAGAGTGTGGTGCACTCGTTGGCGGAATTTGAAGACAGCTCCCAGCTGGCGCATCTCGGCCCGGCGGACATGCGCGTGGCCATCGCCTACTGCCTGGCCTATCCCGACCGGCTGCCTCTGGACATCCCGTCACTGTCTCTGGCGTCGCTTGGCGGCTTGACTTTTGGCGATCCGGATGTAGAAAAATTCCCATGCTTACGCTTGGCAATGGACGCGGCCAGGATCATGGCGACCCCTGCCGACGCAAACGGCGTGCATGGCAACGGCGCCTGCGTGGCAATGAATGCAGCCAATGAAGTGGCCGTGGCCGCCTTTCTGAAGGGGCGCTGCCGCTTTCTGGATATTCCCCGGCTGGTGGAAGCCGCCATGCAGTCCTGGCGTGGGGCCGGGCCCTTTGGCCCGCTGGATCTCCAGGCCATCCTGCAGCTGGACGCCGGAATCAGAACCCTGACCGAAAACAACCTCGACCTGCTGCCTGCCACGTTCCCGGCCGGCATGCCCGAGTAAAAAGATCTGCGCATGGACGTATCCCAACTGCTCAATTCCACTGTGGCCATTGTCGTCACCCTCGGGGTGCTCATTGCCTTTCACGAGTTCGGGCACTTCCTGGTGGCCAAACTGCTGGGCATGGGGGTGAAGACCTTTTCCGTAGGCTTTGGCCCCAAGCTCCTGGGCTTTCAGTACGGGCGCACCACATACAAACTCTCCCTCATTCCCCTGGGCGGCTTTGTGGCCCTGGTGGGCGAAGATGATAACGGCGAACGGGTGGAAGGCTTCAGCGAGCGCGAGCATTTCCACTCCCGCCCACCGTGGCAGCGGCTGCTGGTGGTCTTTGGCGGGCCGTTCTTCAATTATCTTCTGGCGCTGCTGCTTTTCTGGGGCCTGTTCTTTGTGCTGGGCGAGATGCGGCTGTTGCCGGTTTTCAAAAACGTCCGGCCGGACAGCCCGGCGGCCATGGCCGGCTTTGCCCCTGGCGACAAGGTCGTGTCCATTGATGGCGAGGCCATCACCTACTGGAAGGAGATGGAACGCCGGATTCAGGCAAGCCAGGGCCGAGAACTGCGGGTGACTGTTGATCGCGGGGCTGGCGGGGCTGACGACAAGCTGATCGAGCTGCAGGTGAAGCCCGAACCGGTCATGGATCTGGACATCCTCGGCGAACAGAAGCAGTACTGGCGCATCGGGGTGGAATCCGATCCCGAGCAGTACCAGGCCGTTTCCCTTGGCCCGCTTGAAGCCGCCGCCAGCAGTTGGACGCGCTGTTGGTTCATTGTGGAGAACTCTGTCCGCGGCATTGCCCTGCTCATTGAAGGAAAAGTTCCGTTCAATCAGGTCAGCGGTCCCATTGGCATTGCCCAGATGGTCCACGAGACGGCCAAGGTGGGCGCAGTGGCTGTCATCAGCTTCATGTGCTTCTTTTCCATCAATCTGGCCATTTTCAACCTGCTGCCCATCCCGGTGCTTGATGGCGGACACATCCTGTTCTTTCTCATTGAATGGGTGCGGGGCAGGCCGGTCAATGCCAAGTTCCAGGAATGGACCACCAAGTTCGGCCTGGGGCTGCTCATTTCCATCATGATTCTGGCCCTGTACAATGACGTTACCCGCAAGGGCACTCCCCTGGACGTGGCCCAGCAGGAAATGGAAGCCCGGGCCAATGCCACCCGCCAGGGCAACAACACCCTGATGTCTGGCCAGACTGAAGGCAACGCCACGCCGTGAGGCCCCTGCTTGCCCTGAATTGCGCCGAGGACCGGCTGCAGCTGGCCCTCGGCGTGTATGCCTCCGACCACCTGCACCTCCTGGCCGCCCAGGAATGGACCGCCCCCGGCAAGGCCAATCCCCTGCTGGCGCCGGCCGTGCAGGCAATGCTGCGCGCCTGCGGTTTGCGGCCGGGGGATCTGGCCGGCATTGCCTGCGTGACCGGCCCCGGGAGCTTCACCAGCCTGCGTCTGGTGTTGTCCTTTGCCGAAGGGCTGCGTCTTTCCGCCAGCCTGCCCCTGGCCGGGCTGGAGTATCCTGCGCTCCTGGCCCGCGCCGCCCGGGAGCGCCTGGGCCACGACCGCCTGCCCCTGCTGTTCTGCACCCATGCCCGCAAGGGGCTCTGCTACGCGCGGTTGTTTGCTGCAGATTCCCCCCCTCTTCCGGATGCCTCGGCCATCCAGGTGCTCCCCATCCATGAGGCCCTGGCCCTGGCGGCGGACCTCCCGACCCTGCTGTGCGGCAGCGCCCTGCGGCCTGCCTGCTTCCCGCCCGAGCGCCTGGCCGGATTCCTGGCCGCGCACCCCGCCTGCACCCTCCTGCCCGAGCGGTTCGACCACCCCGATGCCGCCACGCTTCTGGCTGCAGCCGCCGGGGCAGACTTCCTGCACACCCCCCTCGCCCCCATCTACCTGCGCCCCTCCGATGCCGAAGCCAATCTCGAAGCCATCGCCCAGGCCAAAGGTCTGGACCCGGCCGAGGCCCGCGCGGCCCTGACCCGGCTGACCGCTGCCGGCGTCTGATTTTTTTCGACATCGCCCTAAACAATTTCCTCCCGCAGACGACAAGACAGGCAACTGCACGGCGAAACCGCATGCCGCTGCTGCCGGGACGGTTCCGGCAGCATGGAAGAACGGAATCTTCCTGGCATGACGGCAGAGGCAGGAAATATGGCCATGGATTCGGCCATCACAGGCAAGGACGCCTGTGCAACTTCACGGAGGAAACGCCATGTCTTTGACTATCAATCACAATTTGATGGCCACCAATGCTGCTCGTACCCTCGGAGGCCATTACGGCAAGCTGGGTACTTCGGTTCGTCGCCTCGCTTCCGGGTTGCGTGTCGGTACTGCCGCTGACGACGCTGCCGGCCTGGCCATTCGCGAACTGATGCGCTCGGACATCGCCTCCCTGAACCAGGGTGTGCGCAACGCCAACGACGCCATCTCCCTGATCCAGACTGCGGACGGGGCCCTGGGCGTCATCGATGAAAAGCTCATCCGCATGAAGGAACTGGCCGAACAGGCCGCCACCGGCACCTACACCTCTGACCAGCGCCTGATCATCGACTCCGAATACCAGGCCATGGCCTCGGAAATCACCCGTATCGCCAACGCCACGGACTTCAACGGCATCTACCTGCTCAACGGCAACCTTTCCAGCGCCGACCACGACGGCAGCACCATGAACCCCACGGGCAAGCTGAAGGTCCACTTCGGCACGGCCAACGACAGCGCGGAAGACTACTACTACATCCAGATCGGTTCGGCCACGGCGTCTTCCCTGGGCGTTGGCAACCAGGCTGCAATCGGCAAGGACGGCTTCGCCATCTCCACCCAGGAAGGCGCCCAGAAGGCCCTGGAGGCCCTGAACCAAGCCATCGTTTCCAAGGACAACATCCGCGCCAACCTCGGCGCCCTGCAGAACCGTCTGCAAAACACCATCACCAACCTGGAAATTCAGGCCGAAAACCTGCAGGCCGCCGAATCCCGCATCAGCGACGTGGACGTGGCCAACGAGATGACCGAATTCGTCCGGCAGCAGATTCTGACCCAGAGCGCCATCGCCATGCTCTCCCAGGCAAACTCCCTGCCGAGGATGGCCATGCAGCTCATCGGAGGCTAGTAGCCCAGGCCCCAGGAATCAACATAACCGCCCATCGCCGGACCAGAGCTGCACCCTCTGGTCCGGCTTTGGCGCATCAATTGCAAATGCCTTCCCGACATACATGATCCGGAAACTATGACCACACGGGACGAGCATATGTCTACAGAAGTTGATGTTGGCTCCATTACCTTCACCGGCCTTGGCAACGGGACGGACTTTGACTCCATGGTTACCAAGCTCATGGAAGTGGAAGCCTATCATAAGAAGCAGATGGAGGCATGGAAGACCGACTGGCAGAACAAGATTGATTCGCTCAATGAGTTGAACACCGCCATGCTCAGCCTGAAGACCTCGCTGGAGTCTTTGGACACCATGAGCGAGTTCATGACCAAGAGCGTTTCCTCCAGTAATTCCGACGTGGTCTCCGCCACGGCAGACGCCACGGCGGAATCCGGCTCCCATACCATCACCGTGGCCCAGCTGGCCACCAACTCCGTGGTCACCACCACGTCCGGCGTTGCCAGCAAAACCACCAAGGTGAACTCCAGCACCAGCAACCAGACCTTTGCCTACACCTACAAGGGCAAGGATTACAGTGTGACGGTGGGGGCAGGCGCCACCCTGGAAACGATGGTCAACGCCATCAACGCCGACCCCGCCAACGCCGGCGTGCGCGCCTCCATCATCACCGATGGTTCGCAATATTACCTGCAGATGCGCGGCCTTGACCTGGGCAGTAATGCCACGCTCTCCTTCAATGCCTCGCTTACCACCATGTCCAACGCCGCCTTCAACGACGCGTCGGACTATGCCCTGACCCAGGCGGCCCAGAACTCCAAAATCAAGGTCGATGGCTGGCCCACGGCGTCCGACGCCTGGATTGAATACAAGAGCAACACCATCACCGATGTGGTCCAGGGCCTGACCCTGAACCTCAAGAGCCTGGGATCGTTTCCGCCCACCACCGTCACCGTCACCACGGACACGGACTACGACGCGGTCAAGGCGAACATCCAGAGCTTTGTGGACAACGTGAACACGGTGCGCACGATGATCAGGGAGATGACCAAGGTCACCGTGGTCAACGATGAAGCTGCCGCCAGCTCGGTCATGACCGGCAACTATGCCGTGCAACTGGTGGACAGCCGCCTCAAGTCCATCACTGCTGAGATAGGCAAAGGCTTCCTGCGATACAACCCCGGACCACCGCCCACAGGGGACAAACTTTCCGCCCTTTCCCAGATCGGGATTCTCACGGACGCCGATGAAGGTTCACTGACTCAGGGGCTGCTGGTCATTGATGATGAAATTCTTGATGACGTCCTGAAGAAAGAGCCAAACGCCGTGGCCGAGCTCTTTGCCGCCACCGATGTCGGCGGCGAGCGGGTGGATTCCGGGAACTTCAGCTACTACTCAAGCGTCAAGAACGTGACCAAGCCCGGGGTGTACGATGTCTCGTACACCGTCAGCGGAGGGGTGATCACCAACGCCTACATCGGCGGTCAGGCCGCTTCGGTGGACAATACCAAAGGCACCATCACTTCCATGGCTGGCGATTCCAGCGGTATGGTCCTGACCATCAACGATTTTCCTGCCGATTCCACGGGCAAGGGCGTGGTCCGTCTCAAGCAGGGCAAAGCCGGCGAGATGGTGAACGTCCTCAAAGACCTGACGAACACCGAAACCGGCACGCTGAACATCCTGGAAGACAACTACACGGACATCATCAAGAGCATCGACAAGAAAATCGAATACGAAGAAGCCCGTCTGGCGCTCATGGAAACCAACATGCGGCTCAAATTCTCCCGGCTGGAAGCCTTGCTGGGCGAGTATGAAAACCTCAGTACGTCCATGTCGAGCCAGATCAGCCAGCTTTCCTCGTCGTCGTCTTAAAATGAGCACGCACGGGCGCGGCGCCGTGCAGGAGATTGTGCATGCACAAAGCAGCCACAGCGTATCTGCAAACCTCCGTGGGCACCACTTCGCAGGGAGAAATCCTGCTCATGCTCTATGAGGGAGCCATCAAATTCCTGCGTCAAGCCCAGGAAAAGATCAAGGAACGGGATTATGCCCAAAAGGGCATTCTCATCTCCAAGGCGCTGGACATCATCTCTGAGCTGGAGAGCAGCCTGAACATGACCAAGGGCGGCGAAATTGCCGGCAACCTGCACAAGCTGTATTTTTACTGCCAAAAACGGCTGCTGCAAGCCAACATCAATATGGATGTGGCCATGGTGGAAGAGGTGGTGAACATCCTCTCCGGGCTCAAATCCGCGTATCAGGAAGTGGTCCGCGGCACGGCGGCGCCACTCCATTCGCCCTCGCAACCCGCCACTCCTTCCCCTGTCCAGCCAGCGAACACGCCCGCTGCCGCAACCTCGGCAAACGCTGCACCGGATCAGAACTCCCTGCTTTCCGCCTCGTTCTGGCTGCAAAAGGGACGCGCGGCCGCGCAGGCCACAGCGGACAAGCCCTCCGGCGGCCCTTCCTCCGCAGGCGCCGCGCAAACCAGCGGCCAACAGGCCGACCAGGACCCCGCCCGGCCGGTGCCTACCCTGCTCATGCCCGCGCCGGCTCCAGGCAAGGAGACTCCGCCTCCCATGGCCAAGCGTCTGGCCGGCTCCAGGCAGTATGAAAAAATCTCCAAGAACACCACCTGATGGTGTTCCGCTGATGGCGCGAACGCCCCCGCGCCCGTTCCCCTGCATGCAGAAGAGGCCGTTCCGCCACCGGATCGGCCTCTTCTGTTATGTGCTCGCACACGCCCTGGCGTGAGAGGGATCGTGTTGTCCTTGATTATGGACAGTCCACTTCGGCATAATACGTTGTCCCACCGTCACGCTGTTCCACGTAACATTTGGTGTCCACCTTGTAGTAGGTCGTCCCGGTGGCGGTGGCGATGGCAATGGCCGTGGCTGGCAGTGCCAGCAACATGCCATACACCAGACCGCGGTAGGGGGTGACGTACACGGGCGGTACGGGACGCGGCAGGGGCGGCACAGGCCGCGGGGGGACCGGGTACGGCCAGACCGGCGGCCGCGGGCCTGGGGCCACTGGAGAACGGGGGACCGGATACACCGGCGGGACTGGGGGACGGGCTGGCGGGCGTACAGCCGGAGGAGGCGGGGCCACCCGGCCACGCGGAGCCACGCCAGCGCCGGCCATGGGAGGCCTGGCCGCCGGAGGCCGGGGCACACCGGCTGGTGCATGCACGCCAGGATTCCCCCTGGGCACTGCGCCCCTGGGCGCGGAGACTGCCGGCCCTCGCGGCCCGCCACCCCGACGTTGTGCCTCTGCCACCGGCATCCCCGTGCCAACCAGACAAATCGCCAACGCAAGGGTCATGATCATGCGCAACCAATGAGAGGACATGGCAGCCTCCTATGGCGTGGCCTGTTGCGCCTGGGCAGCAGGCTTGGCGAACATGTCGGCATCCAGGAGACATTCAGGGGAAGGTTTGTAGACAAACGCCGCATCACCCTCGCGATGCTGCTTCCAGTTCTTGAACACGGCCACAAACTGCGGGGCCTGTGGCAGCAGCTTTTCCGTAATCACCATTTTGCGTGGCAGGGCACGGCCGCTGTCTTCCACCCACAGCTGCCAGTCCACTTCCTCACCCTGAAGCAGCAGGTGATGACAGGCCACACCGTCGATCATGGAGCGTCCCACATAAAAACCCGCCTCCGGCTGCACGGAGGCACAGGGATCGTTCATGAGCACGTCACCCAGGGGGGAATCCATGCCATATTCCACGGACAGCTTGTCCAGCAGGGCATTGGTATCCATATCCGCCTGCAGCTGGCCATAGCGCTGCTTTTTTGGCAGCACCAGGGTAAAGGTCTTGCCATTGAAAAAGGTGGAAAAAGTATAGTCATCCCCACGGGTGACGGCCCGGAAGTTCGCCGGACGACGCACGTCCAGCATGGTTTCACGATGGTACTGAATCTTGGTGCCGTCCTCGAACACGGTATCGGTAGTGATGTCTGCCTGAACGGAAAAATTGCGCAGGGATTTCATCTCGCTGCAAAGGTTCCTGTAGACGGCGGCCGCCTTGGGCTCCAGGCCGTCGGCCTTTTTCTGGCTGGGGGCCTCCTGGGCCAGCGCCGACCCGGCCAGGACGCACATCAGGCAGATCAGTCCGCCAATCGCCACACGCGTTACAGCTTGCATGCCCGCACCTCCCGCAGGGTTCGCAGATTCTTTACTACCTTGTAAAATACACCTGAACTCCTGGCTTTGGCAATGCGTTCTCCGAAATTGCACGGCAGTTCCCGGTTTCGATTGTTGACAGCCGGGGCAAGCTGGTGTCCCCTCACGCAATGGATCCCATCGCCCCGCCCCTTTGGCCACTGACGGCCTGGACAGATGAAGTGCTTGCCTATCGCCTGCATGCCCCTGCCCCGGCCCCTGCGGCGCCGCTCTCCGGAACGGACGCCCGGCGGCTGCTGGCGAGGGCAGACCGGCTCATGCAGGCTTCCGGACGCACGCACCTGCTGCTGCTGGGCGCGGAGCCAGCCTTGCTGGAGCACGCCCAGCTACAGACAGCCCCGGTCTTGATCGTGGAAACCCGCCTGGAGCAGGCCCGCTTCCTGCGGCAGGCCTTTCCCGCCCTGTCCCTGCTGGCGGACACCTCCCCCTGGTCTCTGCTGCTGTTGCTGGCGGCCACGGGCTGGCTCGGCGGCCATGTGCAGCCCCTGCTCGCGGCAACAACGACGGACACAGGCCTGCAGCGCCTGAGCCGGCTGGTCCAGGCGGTGCGGCCCCTGGCCTTGCCGGCGTCTCCTGCCCTCGAGGCCTGGCCCTCCCTGAGTCTGGCCGCCATCCTGCATCCGGACGAGCCAGGGCTGGAGCATTTCTTTGCCCAGATTCCCTCTCCCGCTCCGGCCTGGCTGCGGGAGCTGGTGTTGGTTTGGGACGCCGAATCCCCACCCGCATCTCTCCCCGCCCTTTCCACTCTTTCCGACCTCCCCTTCCCCATCCGGCAGATGGCGCACCCCCTGGCCACCACCGATGGCGGCTTCGGACACCAGCGCACCCTGGCCCTGGCCCAATGCACGGGCGACTGGGTGCTCTTTCTCGACGCGGACGAACGTCTTGCCCCCGAGGCCTGGGCCGCACTGCCGGCCTGTATGCATGCGCCGGATATCGCCGGCTGGTGGCTGCCGCGCGAGACGCTGCATCCCGATGCCGACCACTGCCTCATCGGCTACGGCCTGTGGCCCGATCTGCAGCTGCGGCTGTTCCGCCGCCTGCCCGGCCTGCGGTTTGAAGGGGTGGTGCATGAACGGTTGTGCGGCCTGGAGCAGACGGGGCAAGGCCAGGCCATTGCCTGCGCCCTGCACATCCGGCACGAGCAGCGCCTCCACAAAACCCGCGAGGCCCTCGCCGCCAAGCTGGATCGCTTCAACACCCTGGATGCCCGCCAGCAGCATCGCCTGGGAGATGACTACCCGACCCTGCAACGCGCCCGCCTGCATGCCATGTTGCAGGGCGCTCCCTGGGCGTTGCGCCTGCCCTGAAGCTGCGCGGCGCCCCACGAGGCTGGCCGGCCCCAAAAGCCTGGCGAACCTTCCGCCCAATGCAGGCCATTGATGGGGATTCCCGCATGATGGTCTTGATTTGCGGACCAGGGAGGGATATGGAGGGACAATATGCCCTCACGAAAGGTGATCCATGCAAATCCTCTGTCCAAAGTGCCACTTCGCGCGTGAGATTCCCGATGACAAGGTGCCTGCCAACGCCAAGGTGGCCACCTGTCCCAAGTGCAAGATAAAATTCCAGTTCCGGGAATTGCCTGAGGATGTGGCAGAGGTACCGCCAGCAGGGTCGCCTCCGCCTTCACCCGCTGCAACGGCCCAGGCAGCCACCCAGACCATGCCCGGGCAGCCTGCCCCGCGGAGGCACGTGCCGTCGGCCCCGCCCGCGCAGCCTCAGCAGCCCGCCACACCGCCACTGCCCGGTTCCCGGCAGCAGCTTGCCGCCAGCCGCGCGGCCCTGCGTCCGCCGGCGGCACCCGGCGAACCCGGTGAAGGCATCTGGAACCGCCTGGAGGCCATGTCGCCAGAGTCCACCCCGCCGCCATTCGATCCGGACGCCCTGGATATGGAAGGTCCAGCCGGCCAGCCCAGCCCTCCCCCCCATGGGCCGGCCCACACCCCGGGCTTTGCCCGGCAGGTGCCCAACCCTCTGGAAGAAGCTGCAGCAGCCCGTGATGGCGAAGGTGCCGGCAATGATCCGGACTTCCTGCGCTATACCCGTGCCCGTAACACCCGTCACCCCTCGGCGGATACCTTTGCCCAGCCCTCCTATTTCCGGGAGCGGGCCAGTCAGGCAGGTCAGGCAGGCCGGGGCGGCCGCCACGGCGAGGTTCCCTGGGAACACATGAGCGAGCACGGCGGCTTTTTCAGCGCCATCGTCAAGACCATCAAACGCGTCCTCCTGCAGCCCAGCAAATTCTTTGCCGAAATGCCCATCGGGCATGGCGTGTCCAAACCATTGGGCTTTGCCATGATCCTGGGCACGTTCAACGCCCTGGTCAGCGTAATCTGGGAAATGCTGGGGCTCTCCCTGCAATCGATGCAATCAAATGAAATGCTTGATGCAGCCGGCGGGATGCTGCTTGGCATGTCCCTGGGCATTGTGGTGGCCACCCCACTGATCATCGCCTTGGGCCTGTGCATCAACGCCTTTCTCGTCACGTTGGCCTTGCGTTTGCTCAAGGCCGCGCATGGCGGCTTTGAAGGCTCCTTCCGCGCCCTGGCATACGGCACTGCCGTTGGCGTGCTGGGCATTGTCCCCATCCTTGGGCCCATTGCGGCAGCGCTGTGGGGCCTGGTGCTGATGTTCATCAGCCTCAAGCACGTCCACAACACCACGTATGGCAAGGTGTTCCTGTCCTGGCTGCTGCTCTTCGTGGTCCTGATGGTCATCCTCTTTGCGTTTGGCTTGCTCCTTGGCCTGGGGCTGTCCATGCTCAAGGGAGCGTCCTGATGCTCAGGCGGTTGGGAGAATGGCTGCGTCGAACCTTTGACGCCGTGCTCGACCGCCGGCAACTCGAGCGCGAGCTGACCCCCGAATCCTTTCAGGCCCTGGCCCGCGAACTGCGGGAACTGGCCGGCATGTCCAGCGCCCTGTGGCCCCGGCAGCACACCTTCCAGGAACGCATCAAGCGCATCATGGACGAGATGGAGCAGCTGGACCGCCTCGTCTCCACCCCGCAGTTCCGCCGGCTTTCCCCGCAAAAACGCCTGGAACTGAAGAAGAGTCTCATCCAGTCCCGCGATCAGCTCATGGAAACGGTGCAGAACGCGCCGGCCCCCACCAGCACCCTGCAATAGCTCGCCTCATCGCGGAATGATTCTTGCTTCTCCCCTGGCACCCTGCCGGCTTCCCGACATCCGGGCCGGCAATTGCCAGCATGGGAGCCGAGCATGTCTCACAAATTCCTGTATATTTCAATTGTCACATCCCTGGCCCTGGGTCTTTTCGGCTGTTCCGGCAGTACGTTCGACCTGGCCTCCACGCCAACCCTGATGGTTGAACCGCCAGTCACCGTGGCCTACTCGCCGCAGGTGTACGTCCATCCGGCCCAGTTCGCGGAGCGGCCCTACACTGCCGTGTTCATGCCCTTCCGCATGGATCAGGCCATGGACAACACCAGCCACTACGGCCGCGAGGTGGCCCGGTTCTTCTACCAGACCTGGCTCTCCCAAAAGCTCTTCCCGGTCATGGAGTTTGAAGAGCGCGTCTCCGCCCAGCAGGCAGGCTTCGGCCAGACCTATGCTGTGGCTGTGGCCCGCCAGAAAGGGGCCGATCTGGCCATCACCGGCCGAGTGACCCGCTTCCTCGCCGGCGGTTCCGTGGGCAAGAGCGAACTGGCCATCCGTATTGAAATCTATGACGCCCACTCCGGCCAGCTCGTCTGGTCCATGGCTCATTCCGGCCAGATGGAAGTCGGCATCACCAAGGATTTCCTGCTCTTCTTCCAGAAGAACAATCTTCCGGCCGATCCGGCTTACGCCATTACCGCCTCCATTGCCCGCAACATGGCCATTCCCGTGCGCAAGTGGCTGAACCCCACCCCAAGCGATCTGGCCAAGCAGCAGCTGGCCAACCAGGCCAACGCCACTGACGGCACCCTGCTCTCCCCGTCCCCCACTTCTCAGGATACCCAGGACTACCTCTACGGCAGCGAAGTGCGCCAGCCCGTCACCGACGCCCCGCCGCCGCCCCCGCCGAGCCTGATGTAAGGAGCGCATGGCGAGGGAAAGAACCGCCAGAAAAGAAAGAGAAAGCCAGGGGGGATTATCCCCCCTGGACCCCTTGTTCGTTTTGGGGGGAGTTTGGGGGAACTCAGTTCCCCCGGGCCGTTTCTTTCTTTGCGCCGTTCTCTCCAGTCTTCCTTGCCATCGGCCGCCCGGGCCTTATCGTCAGAATCGGCCCTGGGGCGCTGGCGTTTTCCGGCGCATTGGGGTAAGGACGACCTTTCCCAAGGAGACCTCATGATCGGCATATCGAAACTCTACTGCGGCCAGGTGGAGCCATCCGACGCGCTGCGCTACGGCCGCCATTCCGGCAAACTTCCCTCGCACCTGCTCCAGTTTTCCAAGGACAAAAAGCCGGTGGTGGTCTGGAACATGACCCGCCGCTGCAACCTCAAGTGCGTGCATTGCTACGCCAAGGCGCTGGAAGAACAGGGCAAGGATCAGATTTCCACCGAGAAGGGCAAGGAGATCATCGATGACCTGGCCGCCTACGGCGCGCCGGTGATGCTCTTTTCCGGCGGCGAACCCCTGGTCCGCAAGGATCTCGTGGAACTGGCCCATCATGCCGTCAGCAAGGGCATGCGCGCGGTCATCTCCACCAACGGCACGCTCATCACCAAGGAAAAAGCTCGCGAACTCAAGGAAGTGGGGCTTTCCTACGTTGGCATTTCCCTGGATGGTGGCGAAGAGATCCACGACAAGTTCCGCGCCGTGCCCGGTTCCTTCCAGGCGGCCATGCAGGGCATTGAGAACTGCCAGCAGGAAGGCCTCAAGGTTGGCCTGCGCTTTACCATCAACAAGCGCAACGTGCAGGAAGTGCCCAAGCTGTTCGACATCATCGAAGAGCGCGACATCCCCCGCATCTGCTTCTATCATCTGGTATACGCCGGCCGCGGCAGCGAGCTTATCAACGAAGATCTGGACCACACCCAGACCCGCGCCGTGGTGGACCTGATCATGGACCGCACCCGCGAACTGCACGACAAGGGCAAGGAAAAGGAAGTCCTTACCGTGGACAACCATGCCGACGGCCCCTACGTCTACTTCCGCATGCTCAAGGAAGATCCCGAGCGCGCCGCCCGGGTCATGGAGCTGCTGCAGTTCAACGAGGGCAACTCCACCGGTCGCGGCATCGGCTGCATCTCCTGGGACGGCCAGGTGCACCCGGACCAGTTCTGGCGCAACCACACCTTCGGCAACGTCCTGGAACGGCCGTTCTCCGAAATCTGGGACGACCCGAACATCGAGCTCCTGGCCAAACTCAAGGACAAGAAGCCCTACGTGGGCGGCCGTTGCGCCACCTGCCGCTTCCTGAACATCTGCGGCGGCAACTTCCGCTGCCGGGCCGAAGCCTTCTACGGCGACGTCTGGGCCCAGGATCCGGCCTGCTACCTGACCGACGACGAGATTCGGCCAGAGGAGTAAGGAGAAAGGCGTGCCCCTGGAATCATTCCCCCTGCCCGAGCGCTTTCACCGTGGCCGCCGTCTGCGCCGCACCCCGGCCCTGCGCGATCTGGTCCGTGAACACGCCGTGGACGCCGGCGACCTGATCCAGCCGTATTTTGTGGATGAGACGCTGGATCCGCACGCCGTCACGCCCATCGGCTCCATGCCCGGCCAGTTCCGCTACGGCGAGAAGGCCCTGCTGGACGAAACCGCCCGCCTGGCCGACGCCGGCGTGGGCGGCATCATCCTCTTCGGCATCCCCAAGGAAAAAGACCCCATCGGCAGCCAGGGCTTTGCGCCGGAAGGCATCGTCCAGCGCAGCATCGCCGCCATCAAGGCCCGCACGCCCAACCTGCTGGTGATGACCGACGTCTGCTGCTGCGAATACACCAGCCACGGCCACTGCGGCCAGCTCTGCGGTGAGGAGGTGGAAAACGACGCCACCCTGCGCCTGCTGCAGCAGACCGCCGTCTCCCACGCCCGGGCCGGCGCCGACATCGTCGCCCCCTCGGACATGATGGACGGCCGCATCGCGGCCCTCCGTCAGGCCCTGGACGCGGCGGGCTTTGCCCAGATCCCCGTGCTCTCCTATGCCGTGAAGTACGCCTCCGGCTTCTACGGGCCGTTCCGGGAAGCGGCGGACTCCACTCCGGCCTTTGGCGACCGCTCCACGTATCAGATGGATCCGGCCAATGTGCGCGAGGCCCTGCGCGAGGCCCAGGCCGATGTGGACGAGGGTGCGGACATGCTCATGGTCAAGCCGGGCATGCCCTACCTGGACATCGTCCGCCTGCTGCGCGACCGCTTCCCCCTGCCGCTGTTCGTCTATCAGGTGAGCGGGGAATATGCCATGATCAAGGCCGCGGCCCAGCTGGGCTGGCTGGACGAAAAGCGCGTGGCCCTGGAATCCCTGCTGGCCTTCAAACGGGCCGGGGCGGACGGCATCCTCACGTACTTTGCCAAAGACTTTGCGAGGCTGACATGAGCCATCCGCATTCGAATCACCCCTCTTCAGGCCACGCTGCCGGCCATCCCTCCAATCATTCGGAAGGCCATCCGGGCGGCCATCCCGGCGGCCTGCCCAAGACCCTTGAAGACGGCTCGCCCCTCTGCCGGCTGGTGGCCTGGGAGCTGACCCGCAGCTGCAATCTGGCCTGCAAGCACTGCCGGGCCGAGGCGCACATGGAGCCCTACCCCGGCGAGCTCAATACCGACGAGGCCAAGGCCCTCATCGACAGCTTCAAGCAGGTGGGCGACCCGATCATCATCTTCACCGGCGGCGAGCCCCTGCTGCGCAAGGACATCTTCGAACTGGTCAAGCATGCCTCAGACCAAGGCCTGCGTTGCGTCATGGCCCCCAACGGCACCCTGCTCACCCCGGAGAACGTGGCCAGGCTCAAGGCCGCGGGCATCCAGCGCTGCTCCATCTCCATCGACGGCCCCGATGCCGCCACCCACGACGTCTTCCGCGGCGTGCCCGGCGCCTTCGAGGCGGCCATGCGCGGCATCCAGTACCTGACCGACGCGGGCGTGGAATTTCAGATCAACACTACCGTCACCAAGGACAATCTGCACCAGTTCAAGGATATCTATAACTTGTGCGAATCCCTGGGGGCCAAGGCCTGGCACATCTTCCTCCTGGTGCCCACGGGCCGCGCCGCCGGCATGGCCGATCAGGTCATCGCCGCCGCCGAGTATGAACAGGTGCTGAACTGGTTCTACGACTTCCGCAAAACCACCAGCATGCACCTCAAGGCCACCTGCGCCCCGCATTATTACCGCATCATGCGCCAGCGCGCCGCGGCCGAGGGGCTGCCCGTGGACCGCGAGAACTTCGGCATGGATGCCATGACCCGCGGCTGCCTGGGCGGCACGGGCTTCTGCTTCGTCTCGCACGTAGGTATCGTCCAGCCCTGTGGCTACCTGGACCTGAACTGCGGGGATATCAAACAGAAACCCTTCCCGGAAATCTGGCGCACCTCGCCGCAGTTCAAGCAGTTCCGTACGCCGTCGGACTACGAGGGCAAGTGCGGCCCCTGCGAGTTCCACCGCGTCTGCGGCGGCTGCCGGGCCCGGGCCTACACCATGTCCGGCAACTATATGGCCGAAGAGCCCCTCTGCTCCTACACCCCCAAGCGCCTGTGCAAGGCGCTGTAGGGGAGGAAGAAGAGAACGAATGGAAAGATCGGGGGAGAACCTTTCTGGAGAAAGGTTCTCCCCCGAACCCCCTTCCAAAGACTTTTATACGGGTTGGGTGAGTAGCATGGAAGCTGGCGCTGAAACGAAGACGACACCGTCCGTCCAGATGGATGACGTGGACAAGCGGCTGCTGGACATCATCCAGACGGCCTTCCCCCTCACGCCGCGGCCCTACCAGACTCTGGGCGAGGCTTTGGGGCTGACCGAGGTCGAAGCCCTGGCCCGCGTCCGCCGGCTCAAGGCCCTGAAGATCATCCGCCGGCTGGGCGCGAATTTTCAGTCCCGCGCCCTGGGTTTCCGCTCCACCCTGTGCGCGGCCAAGGTCCCGGCCGACAAGCTGGATACCTTCATCGCCCGCGTCAACGCCCTGCCCGGCACCACCCACAACTACCTGCGCCAGCACGAGTACAATGTCTGGTTCACCCTCATTGGCCCCAGCTGGGACGACGTCTGCCGCACCCTGGACGAACTCTCCGCCGCCACGGGCCTGACCATCCTCAACCTGCCCGTCAAGAAGCTCTTCAAAATCCGCGTGGATTTCCGGATGCAGGAAGAATAGCAGACGGACGATCCGGGGGAACTGAGTTCAACAGGACCATGAATCCGGGGGAACTCAGTTCCCCCGGGCCCCCTCCAATCATGTTTGGGCGGCGTGACTCTTGGTACCAAGGGACACGCCGCCCAAACTATCTAGGGGGTCCAGGGGGGATTATCCCCCCTGGCCTAATCCTGCTTTTTCTCCTGCCTCCTCCAGCGCCTGCAGCGCGCCCGGGATGTCCCAGGCGGCCTTGTCGCGCACGCCCACAGGGTTGGAGACGCTGCGCAGCTGGACAAAGGGCAGGCCGGCCTGCCGGCAGGCCAGGGCGAGGGGGAAGCCTTCCATGTGCTCCAAATCAGGCTGAAACCGCCGCCGCATGGAGGCAGCGCGGCGGGGGGTGCCGGTGACGCCGGCCACAGTCAGACCGCGGGCAATGGGGAGCCCGGCCCAGGGCAGGCCCAGGGTGCGGACGTCGGCTGCGGCGTCCCAGGCCAGGCGGTCCCAGACTGGCTGGCCGTTGATCTCGGCCTGGGGAAAACCCAGGGCCCGGGCGTGAACGCCATGGCTGCCGGCGATGCCATACTCTGGCCAGCATTCCTCGTTGATCAGCCGCAGGCAGCCCAGGGGATGGGCAGTGGTATCAAAGCTGCCGGCAATGCCCACCAGCAGCACCCCGCGGGGCTGGTGCCGTTCCAGCAGCTGGCCAGCAGCCAGGGCGGCATTGACCGGCCCGACGCCGCAGGCGGCGAAAAGATGGCTGCCATGAGCGAGGCATTGGCCCTGGGTCAGGGGTGGCAGCCGGATGGCGCTGCGACGCAGAAAGGCCGCAAGCTCCATGCCCGTGGCCGCGAGGATGAGCAAGGGGGACATGCCGTGCAAGACGGGGCGCGTCACAAGGGCGCGTCGTGCAGGGAGGCCGGCAACATGGCCAGCCGCGAGGGCCGGCCAGGGGCGATCATCCCAAGCTTTTGGGAAATGTTGAAGAATCGTGCCGGAATAGTGGTCACCCAGCCAAGCGCTTCCAGCAGGCCAGGGGCCGGGTCCATGGTGGGCAGAAGGAAGGCCAGTTCGTCCAGCACGTTGAGGGATGGTGCCGAGCAGAGGCCGTCCGTGCCCAGGCAGAGGGGCACGCCGGCGGCGCGCAAGGCCTCCACGGGCGCGCGGCCCACGCCGATGGCGGCATTGCTGCGCGGGCAGAGGCAGACGGTGGTGCCGCTCTCCTTGAGGGTCCGCACATCGTCCCCTTCCAGCTGCACGCAATGCACGGCCAGGGTCCGCTGGCCCAGGAGGCCCAGGGTGTGGGCATAGGCCACGGCATTTTGCCCCGGCGGGTGCCAGTCTGCCGGGAGGAGATTGCCCAGGACCATGTCCACCAACTCGCCACGGCCCTCGCGGAGCATCTCGCGCTCGGCCTCATGTTCAGCCAAGTGCATGCAGAAGGGCAGCTCGCGATTGCGGTCCCAGGCCTTGGCTGCCCGCAGCAGCTGGGCGCTGGTGGTGTATGGCGAATGGCCCATGAGACTCGCGGGAATGGAGGATTTGGACGCACCTGTTCCCAGGCCGGATTCATTTCCCGACGCTTCCACCTGTTCCGTCAATCCGGCCAGTGGCTGTTGGCCAATGCCCTCCACAAAAAGATGTCCTTCCAGCAGGCTTTGCTCCAGCGCCTGCCGGACCATCTGCGGATACCTGGAGGAGACATCCGCCACAAAGGCGGTGCCGGCCAGGGTCATGCTGTGGCAGGCGTCGTGCAGAAAAGCCTGGGGGATGGGCTCCTGGCGCAGGGCCAGCAGGCTTTTGAGCCAGGGAATGAAGCCCTCGCCCAGGCGGGTGCGGCCCAGGGTGTGGGAAAGCTCCAGGTGGGTGTGGGAGTTCAGCGGGCCGGGAACAAGCACCACCTCGCCCATGTCCTGCACGGAAACGGTGGGGAAGGCCCAGGACTTTTGCAGCTGGCTCCAGGTGCCGACATCATGGACAATGCCATCCTCGCCGATCACCAGAGCAGCGTCGTCGAGCACCGGCCGGTCCGGCAGCATGGTCAGGGCGCGTTTTGCCCGCAGCAGAGTCGCCATTAGGCCGGGGTATCACTCTGGCTCAGGGCTTGTCCAGCGCCCAGAAACTCAATCCTGGGCAAGGCCGGCAACATGCCGCAGCCATGCAGCATCTCAAAGAAACGTTTAAGCCCGGCATGTTCCAGGTCGGAAAGGAACAACCTCAAACATCTGAAATAGTTAAAAAGATGTTCCTTGCTCCGATTGGTCCGGTGCTGGGTGGCCTCGATTACCTCTTCCAGCCGACCCAGGCCCAGATCGCGGGAGACGCAGAGCAGCCGGGCCACGCGCGCGGCCTCCGCCGGGTTGGCCAGCGCCCATTCCCGCCGGGCGGCCCACAGACCGAACACAAAGGGCAGGCCCGTGGCCTCGCGCCACATGGCCCCCAGATCGTAGGTATGGGAAAAGCAGGGATTCTTGGCCAGGACCAGCGCCTCGTCCCCAATGGCCAGGGCCGCGGCCGGGCACGCGCCTCGGCTCAGGTGCTTGCGGATGCCGCCTTCGGCATGCACCAGGGGCGGACATGCGCCAAAACGCTGGGTGAGCAACAGCTGCAGCAGGGCGGCGGAGGTGTGCGAGGCCGCCGTGACCAGGATGGACTTGTCCTTGAGTTCTTCCAGGGGCACGCTGGAAAACAGCAGCACGCTGCCCACGGGGCCGAAGCTGGCGATGGCCAGGCCGGGCAGGAGCAGATACCGTTCTGGCGCACGAGCGTATTCGATGGAGGAGACGGAGGAGATGTCCACCTCCCCGGCCCGCATGAAGACGTTGCACTCCGCAGGCGTGCCGGACTGCATCTCGCAGCCGTGCTGCAGCCAGCCGGCCTCCAGCGGATAATAGATGGGGGCCACGTTGACGTATTCGATGCGGCCCAGTCTGGTGGGCTGGGATGCGGTACTGGCTGTCATGAAAAACGCTCCGCTATTCGGCCACGCGATAGGCCTGATCGCGCCGGCGGGGGGTGAAGCCCGCGGCCGTGGCCAGGTCCCGCAATTCCTGTTCCTTCATCTTGAACACCGTGCCCGCAGCGGCCACGACATTCTCCTCCAGCATGGTGGAGCCAAGGTCGTTGGCTCCAAAGAAGAGCGCCAGCTGCCCCACCTGCGGCCCCATGGTCACCCAGGAGGCCTGGAGATTGGGCACGTTGTCCAGGGCCAGTCGGGCCAGGGCCAGGGTCCGCAAATAGACCACCGGGCCGGCCGGGTCGCGGGCAATCTGCGAGCCGCCGGGCTGGAAGGTCCAGGGGATGAAGGCGATGAAGCCGCCCGTGGCGTCCTGCTGGTTGCGGATGGCCAGGAAGTGCGCCACCCGGTCGGCCAGGGTTTCCACATGCCCGAACATCATGGTGGCGCTGGTGAGCATGCCCTGGCGGTGGGCCTCGGCCATCACGCCCAGCCACTGGGCCGTGCTGCACTTGTTGGGGCTGACCCGCTGGCGGATGGCGTCCACCAGGATTTCCGCCCCGGCGCCGGGGATGGACCTGAGCCCTGCGGCCTTGAGCCGGGCAATGACCGTGGCTACGGCCAGCCCCTCGCGCTCGGCCATGGCGAAGATTTCCGGCGCCGAGAGCGCATGCAGGTGCAACGTCGGAAAGCGGGACAGGAGCTCGTGGAAAAGCCCCTCGTGCCAGGCCAGATCGCAGGCCGGGTTGTGGCCGCCCTGCATGAGCACCTGCCGGCCGCCAAGGTCAAAAAGTTCCTGAATCTTGTCCGCCACCTGATCCGCAGTCAGCACGTAGCCGCCCTGCTCCCCGGCCTTGACGTGAAAGGCGCAGAAGGCGCAGCCGCATTCGCAGATGTTCGTGGTGTTGATGTTGCGATCCACCACATAGGTGGCCAGCCGTTCAGGATGCATGGCCAGACTGCGCAGGGCGGCGGCCCGGCCCAGGGTGTGCAGCGAGGCCTCGCCCCCCAGGGTGAGCAGTTCGTCCCGGGACAACCGCTCGCCGGCCGCGCCCTTCCGGGCCAGGGCCGCGATGGACTCCGACTCTTCCAGCGGGCTGTGGAAGGGAATGGCTTCCTTTTGCGCAGCCATGCCGCCGGTCCCTGCCTGACGGTCGGATCCTGCCTGGCGGCCGGCTCCAGGCACGCGGAACAGGGCGTCCCGCCGCACGGGGGCGCCGCCTGTGGCCCGGATGCAGGCCTCGATTTCGTCCACGGTCATGCCCTGGGGGCTGCCCGCGCCGGCCTCGTGGCCGATGCGCTCCTCCACCACGCTGCCGTCCAGATCATCCGCGCCGCAGTGCAGGGCGATCTGAGCCAGCCTGACCCCGAGCATGACCCAGTAGGCCTTGATATGCGGAAAATTGTCCAGCATCAGCCGGCTGACGGCCGTGGTGCGCAGAATGTCCGTGGCGTCCGGCCCTTTGAGGCCCAGGCGCTCGCCCAGGGGATTATTTTTGGTGAGGAACGGCAGGGGGATGAAGCAGCGGAACCCGCCTGTTTCGTCCTGCAGGCGCCGCAGGCGGTCCAGGTGTTCCACTCGTTCGCGGAAGCTCTCCACATGGCCAAAGAGCATGGTGGCGTTGGAGGGGATGCCCAGCAGGTGCGCCGTGCGGCTGACCTCCAGCCAGGTCTCGCCATCCACCTTTTCCGGGCACAGCTCGGCCCGGACGCGCGGGCTGAAGACCTCGGCCCCGCCGCCGGGCAGCATGGCCAGGCCGGCGGCCTTGAGCCGCTCCAGCAACGCGGCCGGGGTCAGTCCATGCGTCCTGGCCAGGTGGGCGATTTCCACGGCCGTAAAGGCCTTGACCTCCACATTGGGCCAGCGGGTTTTGACCGACTCCACCAGGGAAAGATAGTAATCCAGCGGCAGTTCGGGATGACAGCCGCCGACAATGTGCACCTCGCCCGCCTCGCGCGCGTCGTCCAGGCCGCTCTGCTGCAGCCGGGTCAGGGCCGCGTCCACGGTCATCACGTAGCCGCCTTCCTGGTCCGCCTCCCGCCGGAAGCTGCAGAAACGACAGCGGTTCACGCAGACATTGGTGTAATTCAGCTGCCGGTTGACCACATAATGCACATCCGCCCCATGGCGTTTGACCCGCGCATGATGCGCCAGGGCCGTCACGGCGTGCAGGTCCGGGCAGGCAAGGAGGGCCTCGCCCTCCTCCAGGCTCAGACGCTGGCCGGCCAGCGTCTTGCGATAGGCGGATCCCAGCCCCAGCGACTCGTAGAGCGACTCGTTGAACATGCGCATTCCTTAGGAGGATGTGGTCTTGGGCGTGCCGGCCAGGCCCCCGGCCAGGCCCCCGGCCAACCCATCGGCCATGAGCCGGGCCAGCACCCTGGCGCGGGTCTCGGCCTGCTGCCTCGCGCCGGCGGTCTCGCGGGATTCATGAAAATCCGTCAAAAATCCTTCCGCCAGGGTCTCGATAAAATAGGCCGCGTCCTGCACGGGAATGTCCGCCGCGGCCTCGCCCCTGGCCTGGGCCGCCTCCACCATATGGATGATGAAGCGGGCCGACAGCGCCCGCAGCTGGCGGACCATCTCGGCATGCATGGGAATCTCCCGTCCGCGCAGCACCTTCTGCAGCAGGCCGTAGGCGCCGGGGTGCTCGTCCACAAAGGCCAGCCCGTCACAGAGCACGGAATGCAGCCGGGCTTCCAGCGGCAGATCCCCGCTGCGGTCCCGGGCCTGGCGCAGGCGGTCCCCAAAATGGGAGACTGCCGCTTCGAACACATAGGCGAAGAGCCCTTCCTTTGAGGAAAAATACTGGAAAATTGACCCTTTGGCAATGGAACAACGCTGCACCACGCGGTTGATGCTGGCCTGGGCGTAGCCGTGCTCCGCAAATTCCTGCAGGCTGGCTTCCAGGATGCGGGCGCGTTTCTCGGGGTCGATTTTGGCGAAGGTCTCTGTTGCGGACATAGTGCGGAGGGGCTATGATGACCGGGTGGTCATCGAGTAGACCGAACCCCCCTCCCTGTCAACCCTTTCCGGAACTCCTGCCATGCCTGCATCCCCGTCCTCTCTGGCTGCGTGCTCCCTGGCCATCTCGCCCTGCCCCAACGACACCTTTATCTTCCATGCCTGGCTGCACGGGCTGGTGCCGGATTCGCCAGCGCCTGCCTCCATCCGGTACGAAGACATCGAAACCCTGAACCGCCTGGCCCTGGCTGGCGAGGTGGACATCATCAAGGTCTCCGCAGCCATCATCGCCGAGGTGGAAGCGGAATACGTTGTGCTGGACGCCGGCGCGGCCCTGGGCTGGGGCAACGGCCCCGTACTCACGGCCCGCCCCCCCCTGCCCGATGCCCAGGCCATCAAATCGGTCAGCTCCCTGGCCATTCCCGGCGAGCGGACCACCGCCGCGCTCCTGGCCTGGGAATACGGCATCCGCCCGGCCGAAACCCTCGTCGTCCGCTATGACGACGTTGCCCCCGCCGTGCTGGACGGCCGGGCCGAGGCCGGCGTCTGCATTCACGAGGAGCGCTTCACCCTGGAGCAGCGCGGGCTGGTCAAGGTACTGGACTTCGGGACCTGGTGGGAGGCCACCTTCCACCTCCCCCTGCCCCTGGGCGTGATCCTCGCCCGACGGTCCCTGGGCCCGGACCGCCTCCTGGCCATCGACACCGCCATCCGGCGCAGTCTGGAACACGCCTATGCCCATCCCGATGCCGGCCGGGACTTCATCCGCCAGCATGCCCAGTCCATGGACAACACCGTCCTCGACGCGCACATCCAGACCTTTGTCACCGACTTCAGCCGCTCCCTCGGCCACCAGGACGGCCTCGGCCGCCGCGCCGTGGACGCGCTGACGGCCATTGCGCGAGCACGGCGGGCGGAGAAGGAACGACAAGAGGGAGGAGAAAACCAGGGGGGATAATCCCCCCTGGCCCCCCTGTTCGTTTTTTGGCGGCCAGTTCCTTTGTGCACAAAGGGATTGGCCGCCTTAAAACAACTGGAGGGTAGGTTCGGGGGAACTCAGTTCCCCCGTCCTTATCTTGCTCCCGTATTTTTCGCCTTTCTTTTGCTGCTGTTGATCGGAATCAACGTCTTCCCAAAGCAGGGGTGGTAGTGCTAGCGCATTCATAAAACACCCACAATCAGGAGGAGTTCCTGTCATGTCTGCGCTTCGCATCATCGTTGTTGGCGGTTCGGCCGCCGGTCCCAAGGCGGCGTCCCGCGCCAAGCGTCTGAACCAGGACGCCCAGGTCACGCTCATCCAGAAGGAGCCCGAGCTGTCCATGGCCTCCTGCGGGTATCCATATTATGTGAGCGGTCGATTTGATAACCGGAATGCGCTGATTTGCACCCCCACGGGCGTGGTGCGCAACCCGGCCTTCTTTGCCGGGGCCAAGGGCGTGGAGGCTGTGGTGGAGACGGAGGTGGTGTCCATCGACCGCAAGGCCAAAACCGTGCTTTGCCGCCACCTGCCCAGCGGCGAAACCACGGTGCGCGAGTATGACAAGCTCATCCTGTGCACCGGCGCCAGCCCTCGCGTTCCCCCCATCCCTGGCCGCGAGCTGGCCGGTGTGACCACCCTGCATGCCATGCGCGACGCCGATTACCTGCGCGGCGTGCGCGATGCCGGCGCAGCCAGGCGGGCAGTGATCGTCGGTGGCGGGCTCATCGGCGTGGAGGCCTGCGAGGCCCTGCGCGAGGCCGGTCTGGACGTGACCGTGGTGGAACTGCTGCCCCAGGTGCTCATGTTCCTGGATTGGGAGATGGCCAAGCATGTGGAGAATCACATGCAGGCCAAGGGCGCGAAAGTCATTTTGAACAACGGCGTGGCCGAATTCCAGGGCCAGGACGGCAAACTGACCGGCGTGCGCCTGAACGACGGCACGGTGCTGCCCTGCGATGTGGCCGTGGTGGCCATTGGTGTGGTGCCGAACACGGCCCTGGCCAAGGGCGCGGAACTGGAGATCGGCCAGACCGGTGGCATCGCCGTCAACGCCTACATGCAGACCTCGGACCCGGACATTTACGCCGCCGGGGACTGTGTGGAGGTGATGCAGCGCCTCACGGGCAAGAAAACCCTGGCGCCTTATGGCGACCTGGCCAACCTGGAAGGCCGCGTGGCCGGGGAGAATGCGGCCACGGGCAGCACGGCTGTCTTCCCTGGCACCATCCACAGCGGCATCTGCAAGGTCTTTGATTTCGGGGCCGGCTCTGTGGGACTCTCCGAACGCCGGGCCCGTGAGGAAGGGTTTGAGATCATCACCGCCCTGAACGCCAGCCCGGACAAGCCCGGGTTCATGGGCGCCAAGCTGCTTATCTCCAAGATGGTGGCCGACGCCAACACCGGCCGTGTGCTCGGGTTCCAGTGCCTTGGGCCCGGCGATGTCAGCCGCCAGCTGTCCGCCATGGCCATGGCCATTGGCCAGGGCGCCACGGTGGATGATATCTGCATGGCCGACATGCCCTACGCCCCGCCTTACTCCCTGGCCATCGATCACTTCATGGCCACCGCCCACATCCTGGACAACAAGCGCCGCGGGCTCATGGATGGCCTGTCCAATGTGGAGGTCCATACCATGCTCGAACGCGGCGAGACCCCCTTCCTGCTGGATGCCCGTTCGCAAGACGAGTTTGAGGAAATGCGCCTGGGCAAGGGCGAAACACTCATCCCCCTGGGCCAGCTGCGCAAGCGTCTGAATGAGCTGCCCCAGGACAAAAACGCGCCTATCGTGGCCTACTGCAAAATCTCCATGCGCGGCTACGAGGCCCAGCGCGTGTTGCAGCACCTGGGCTGGACCAACGTCAAGGTCATGGAAGGCGGGCTCATGGCCTGGCCCTTTGCGCTCGAAAAATAACGCAATGCCTCTGCCTTGAAACCACTGCGCCGCCGGGGTGACCCGGCGGCGTTTTTTGTGTACAGCCCCTGTCCAGGAAGAACAGGGAGACACACGCGATGGAACGCCCCGTGGTCCGCCTCTCGTTGCGGCAAAAATTCCTGGCCAGCATCGCCAGCTATGTGATCAGCATTTCCGTGGTCGGCTATCTGTCGTACACGGATCTGGCCACCCTGCAGCGCCATCTCTCCACGGTGGAGGAGATGCAGCTTGTTTCCAACGATCTTCTGGAATCCAGGCGGTTTGAGAAAAACTTCCTGCTGTACCACAACCCGGAGGAGCTGCGGGAAAGTCTGGCCTTTGTGGGCAAGGCCGAAGCGCTGGCCCAGACCCTGGCCGACTCCGGCCTGGCCGTGACCCAGCGTGCCCTGCTCGGCACCCTGCGCGCCAGCATTACCGGCTACAAGAATGCCCTGGCCCACCTTACAGACGCCCCCGACGGGCTCAATGAAGAACAGCTTGAGCTGACCCGCCTGCACGGCAAGCAGATGGTGGACGGCTCCGAACGGCTGTTGGCCAACGAAACCGCCCGCATCCGGGCCACCATCAATGAACTGCTGCTCCAGCTGGCCGTGGCGGTGGCGGCATCTCTTCTCCTGGGCATCTTCGCGGCCTGGCTGATGTTCGGCAAGCTGTTCAACGCCCTGCACATCATCAACAGCGCCACCCGGCGCATCGCCCGCGGCGTGTTCGAGCCCCTGCCGGAGGTCGGCCCCCAGCGCGAGGCCCAGCGCATCGTCCAGGCCTTAAACGCCATGGTCAAGGAACTGGAAATCCGGCAGGATCAGCTCCTTCAGGCCAAGAAGCTCTCCTCCATCGGCACCCTGGCCGCCGGCATTGCCCATCAGCTTAACAATCCGCTGAACAACATCTCCACTTCCAGCCAGATTGCCCTGGAAGAACTGGAGGAAACAGCCAGGCAATCGGATCCCGCCAACCCTTTGCCGCTTTCTGGCGAGGCCCTGGATTTCTTGCGCAAGATGCTGACGAATATCGACAGCGAGTCCTTCCGGGCCAAGGAGATCGTGCAAGGTCTGCTGGAGTTTTCACGCGAACGCAGCTTCGCCTGCAGCACCGTTCGGCTCAAACAGGTGGTGGACAAGACCATCCGCCTCGTCTCCAGCCAGGTTCCCGGCAGCATCGTCATCCAGAGCGACATCCCCGAGCACCTGACCCTTGAGCTGGATGTCCAGCGCATGCAGGAAGCCCTGCTGAACCTGATCATCAACGCCGTGCACGCCATCGAGCCCGGCAATGGTCGCATCGCCCTGCAAGCGCAGGAAGAAGACGGCCAGGTGCTCATACGCGTGCAGGACAGCGGGCGCGGCATCCCACCGGAAGTACGGGATAAGGTGTTCGACCCCTTCTTTACCACCCGTGGTGAGAGCGGCGGCACCGGGCTGGGCCTGTCCATCGTCTATGGCATTATCGAGCGGCACAAGGGCAAGATCACCGTGGAGAGCACGCCCGGCACGGGCACCACCTTCACCATCCGCCTGCCGGCAACTCCCATCTGTACCACCCCGCAAGAACCCGCGTAATCCCGTGGCGGCCTGAGAGATGACCGTGGATACGACTGCCCCCCCCACACGCCTGCTGGTGGTGGAAGATGAACGCATCGCCCGCGAAAACCTCGTGCATGCTCTGGGCCGCACCCTGGGGCCCGAGGGGCATGTGGTGGACGCTGCGGCGGATGGCCCGGCGGCCATGACCCTGCTGCAGGAGCAGGTGTATGATGTGGTCCTGACTGATCTGTGCCTGTGCGGCGCGCCTCGCGGAAGCAATGGCGAGCCAGACGGGGAAGAACACATGGACGGCATGGCCGTGCTGGAGGCCGTGCGCAGCCTCTCGCCCGACGCCGAAGTGATCATGCTCACAGGCTACGCCACCGTGGAAACGGCCGTGGAGGCCATGAACCGCGGCGCCTACCACTATCTGGCCAAGCCCTACAAACTGGATGAGCTGCGGGCCATTGTCCGCAAGGCCCTGGAAAAGAATGCCTTGCGGCGGGAGTTGCGCCTGCTGCGCCAGGCCCGCGCCGGGGATGCCGCGCCCCTCATCGTTGGCCGCAGCCCGGCCATGCAGCGCGTGCGCCAGCAGATTGCCATGGCTGGCCCGGCCGACGCCACGGTGCTCATCCTTGGCGAAACCGGTACTGGCAAGGAGCTGGCTGCCCGGGCCATCCACGAAGCCAGCCCCCGCCGCAGCCAGCGTTTCCTGGCTGTGAACTGCGCTGCCTTTACCGAAACCCTGCTCACCAGCGAACTCTTTGGCCACGAGAAGGATGCCTTCACCGGCGCCCGCAGCATGAAGAAAGGCCTCTTCGAGCAGGCCGAAGGCGGCACGCTGTTTCTGGACGAAATCGGCGACATGCCCCTGCCCATGCAGGCCCAGCTGCTGCGGGTGCTGGAGGAACGCGTGGTCATGCGCGTGGGAGGCAGCCGCGAGATTCCCGTGGACGTGCGCATCGTGGCCGCCACCAACCGCAACCTGAAGGCCTGCGTGGAGGAAAAAACCTTCCGCCAGGACCTGTTCTACCGCCTCAACGTCATCTGCGTGCAGCTCCCCGCCCTGGCCGACCGACGCGAGGATATCGAACTTCTGGCCACTCACTTTCTGCACAAGCACGCCCCGCGCATGCAGAAAAAGGTCGAGGCCATCTCCAGGGAAGTCCTGGATATTTTTTATCAATACGCCTTTCCCGGCAACGTGCGCGAGCTGGAGAACATCATCGAATCCTCCCTGGTCATGTGCAGCGAGGACGAACTGCGCGTCATCCACCTGCCCGTGGATCTGCAACAGCAAAGCCCCTGGCTGCGCCGTGTTACCGCCTCCCCCGATGGGCCCATGACCCTCGTAGAGGTGGAACGCCAGCACATCCGCTGGGTTCTGGAGCAGGCCGGAGGCAACAAATCCCGCGCCGCGCAGATCCTGGGCATTGACCGCGTTTCCCTCTGGCGCAAACTCAAACGCTATGGCCTCGAACCAGGTGGCGAAGACTAGTGTGATGTCCACGAAATAAGGTGATAAGAATGTCATCGGATTTCGTGGAAGATCGTCAGCCGAAATGCGGGGATTTCGGCTGACTCACGGAACATGCTGCTTAGAGGACGCAACACTAGCCGCCATCAACCTATAAGGATACCTCATGATGCTCGATATGGACCTTGCCCGCGCCGCCGTGGCCGACATGCAGGCCCTGCTGGACGCCACGCCCCCCCAGGCCGGCCAGCTGCGCCTGGGCCCGGATGTCTGGACTCTTGGTGAAATCCTCGGCCACCTCATCGACTCGGCCTGCAACAATCACCAGCGCTTCGCCCGGCTGCGTTTCGGCGATCTCGACCAGTTTCCCGGCTACGACGCCGAACCCTGGGTGCAGGCCCAGGACTATGCCAGCTGCGACTTCCGCACCCTCTGCGCCCTGTGGACCAGCTACAACGCCCTGCTCCTCCACCTGGCCGCCACCATTCCCGACCACGCCCGAGCCAATGCCTGGCGCACCCCTGACGGCCCCCTGACGCTCGACTTCCTCACCCAGGACTACTACGCCCACCTGCGCCGGCACATCGACCACTACGCCGCCCGACTGGCCGAAGTGCAGGCCGCCCTGGCCGGATAACACGAGGCAGGACAACATGTTGGGGGAGGAACCACTTTCTGCAAAAAGAGTTCCTCCCCCACTCCCACTCACTTTTTCCTGTGGCCATGGGTGGCGCGCACCCTGCTGCTGCAGGAAAGGAATCCCGCGCCACCGCCTCATCGGGCCACCTATTCAATGAATGCCTCGCCCTCCACCCCCTGTGACAAGTCTTTGGGGAGGGGGGGTGGGAGGACCCCTTTCTCCAGAAAGGGAGCCCCCCAACTCCGGCCGTTCTCTATCCTTCTCTCATGCATTCCAGCGCCTCCGCGGCGGCCTGGCGCACGTCGTCCACAAAAATGATGGTGACGGCCTCACGCACATCGGCGTCGAGGTCGGCCACAGCGTCGGCCATGGCCCGGGGCAGGAGCACGCGGGACTTGCCGGCCTGGGCGGCGGCGAGGATCTTTTCCTTCACCCCGCCCACGGCCAGCAGGCGGCCACTGAGAGTCAGCTCGCCGGTCATGGCTGTGTCGGCGCGGAATCGGCGCCCCGTGAGCAGGGACAAGAGGGCCATGGCAATGGTGGCTCCGGCCGAGGGGCCGTCCTTGGGCACGGAGCCTGCGGGGATGTGCAGGTGGATGTCGTGCTGATGGAAGAAGTCCGGATCGACCAGAAAGTCCGGGGCGTGGCTGCGCAGGTGACTCAGGGCGGCCTGGGCGGATTCACGCAGCACCCGGCCCAGGGAGCCGGTCATCAGGAGCCGGCCTGAACCACGCATGCGGGCGGCCTCCACCTGGATGACCTCACCGCCGGTCTCGCTCCAGACCAGTCCCGTGGCCACGCCGGGCAGTGCCTCGCCGCAGCCCTGGGGCAGGGGCCGCTGGGGCCGGCCCAGGGTGCGGGCCACATCCTCGGGCTGGATGACGGCCGGAAGGGTTCTTTCTCCCGTCAGCACCTGCCGGGCCAGCCGGCGGCAGACACCGCCGATGGCGCGTTCCAGATTACGCACTCCGGCCTCACGCGTGTACTCCCGCACCAGCGCGGCCATGGCCTCCCCGGTAATCTGCACTTGCGCAGGAGGCAGGCCTGCGGCTTCCAGCTGGCGGGGGGCCAGATGGGTCAGGCCGATTTCCACCTTTTCCGCCAGGGTGTAGCTGGAGAAGGGCACAAACTCCATGCGGTCCAGCAGGGGGCGGGGCAGTCGTTCGGGCGTGTTGGCCGTGGTCAGAAAGAGGACCCTGGAGAGATCGAAAGGCGTCTCCAGGTAGTTGTCCACAAAGGCCTTGTTCTGCTCGGGATCAAGGATTTCGAGGAGGACGGAGGCCGGGTCGCCGCGAAAATCCTGGCCCACCTTGTCCAGCTCGTCGAGCATAAGCACGGGATTGTTGCAGCCAAGACGGCGGATTTCATGAAGGATGCGACCGGCCATGGCCCCGACATAGGTACGGCGATGGCCGCGTAGCTCCGCTTCATCGCGCAGGCCTGCCAGGGAGAGCCGGCCAAAAGGCCGGCCCAGGGCCGTGGCGATGGCCCGGCCGATAGACGTCTTGCCCGTGCCGGGGGGGCCGCTGAAGCAAAGCACCGGCGCCAGACGGGTGCGGGCATCCTGCTGCGAATCCAGCACCTCCTGCACCACAGCCCGCAGGCGGTCCAGGTTCAGCGGCTTGGCCAGATAATGGAAGGCCCCTTTCTTGAGGGCATCCACGGCGGTTTCCACGGTGGCGTAGCCGGTGACGATGATGCAGTCCGTGCCGGGGGAGCGTTCCTGCACGCGCTGGAGCAGTTCCAGGCCGTCCATGCCCTGCATCTTCATGTCCGTGATCAGCAGCTGCACGGGGCTGGCCTCCAGCTGGGTCAGGGCCTCCTCTCCGTTGCCGGCCACGAGGACCTCGTGCCCTTCCTTGCGCAACACATGGGCCAGGTTTTCGCGGGCAATGGGCTCGTCATCCACCACCAGAATGCGGGCCGCAGCCTGGCGGACCATGATGGCCGCGGCCAGATGGTCCAGTACCCGCTCCTTCACTGCAGCCAGGCCGTGGTGCTCCTGCTCCAGAATCTTGGCGGCAGCAGCCAGATCCAGCCGCTCCCGGACACTTTTGCGCCAGGGCAGGTCCAGGATGAATTCCAGATAGCCCAGCCCCACGGTGTATTCGCCGTGGGAGGGGTCGGTGCGTTGCAGGCGCTGCAACTCGCGCCGGGCCACGGCCTGGGCGGCCTCGGGGAGCGTGGTCTGCTGGAGGCGAATACGCAGGGATTCCAGCACATCCGGTGCAGAGGCGTCCGACGGCTCCGGGGCATCCCTTGCGGTGGCCGGCGGTGCAACGACAGACGGTTCCTGGGACGGACTGCGTTTGAAAAGTGCCATGCGTACTCTCCCCATGCGTGCCCATGTTTGCCAGAACGCGGCATGCGTCTTGTGGATGCAGTTGCGGCAGACGGTTGTGGCTGCAGTGCTCGTGAAACATGCCCCAAGCGTGAACTGATGTCCATCTGTTGCATCCCGCAACACCACCACGCCGATTCATTGCACATCGCAACATGCGCAGCAACGCCTGCCCTGTTTTCTGTTGCAGCACGCAACAGGCATTCAACGCGACAGCGGCACGTTGATTATACAATACATGTCATTCCAGCAACATAGTTATTTAAAGCCTTTTGGCCCGCATCTTGCCTTTGTGAAGAACGAAACAAACGCTTGGAGGCACGACGCATGCGTTCACGATTCGAAACCTGGGCGGCCGCAGGGGCCATGGCCGAAGCGGGTTGCCATGATGAGGCCCTGGGCCTGCGAGAGGGGCTGCGCGAGGCATTGCGCGAGGAGGAGCAGCAGGCCATGGCCACCCTGGAAGCCCTCCGGGCCAGACGGGCCTCCACCATAGTGGTGGCCGCCAATGCCGAATTCATCCCCCTGCAAATTCAGCATATGGCAAGCATGCTGCAGCGTTTTACCGCCGATGTTCTTCTGGCCACGGTGCAGACACTGCCGCAAGAGATGGTCACTGCACTGCAACGGGCCATTTCCGCAGAGCATTATGTGGTTCATGTGCAGTATAGCACTCACTTTGTATCCAAGCTCACCAGACTTATCAGTACCCTGTCCCATGTGCAGTTCGCCGTCTGCATTGGCGCGTCGAACCTGCTGTGTTCCAAGAAAAGTCCTTTCCCCGTGTTCACCGTGTAACGGCAGCATCCGTCCACTCAAGGAGAAGGCCATGTCCCTGCAGCACGCTATCGACAGTTTCGGAGTGCAGCTCGCCTTTGCCGAAGCAGACGCCTGGGATGCATCCCTTGTCCACTCAGCAACCCTTCTGGAGGAACGCCCTGTGACCACCGCCACCCTCTCCCGCAACCGCGCCCGCACCAAGACCGCTGTGTATGGCCTGGCCTCTTTGGCCTTGTACGCGGCTGCGTTCATCTATGCCGATCCACTGCTTAATCTCTGCAAGCAAGGCAAGGCCTTTGCCGTGCTGCCCATTGCCACGGTGTTTCTGTTCTCTTGGATTCACGGCAACTTCACTGGCAACCTCTGGACTGCCCTGGGCATCGAAGCCTCAGCCAAGAAGCCGGCCAAGGCCACTGTGGCGGACGCCCCTGTGCAAAAGCGTCCTGACGCCCGCCCTCGCGCCACCGTGCAGGCCTAACCCCCCAAAACAACGCATACCTTTCTGAGGATACCATCATGGCAGCAGTTCCTGACATTGCCGCAGAGGCCTTGCAGTTCATCGATCTGAGCATGCCCGGCGCGATTTTCCTGTTCCTCGTGGGCGTGGTGGGCGGTCTGGTGAGCGGCTTCATCGGCTCCGGCGGCGCCTTTGTGCTCACCCCGGGCATGATGAGCCTGGGAGTGCCCGGGCCCATCGCCGTGGCCTCGAACATGTGCCACAAGTTCCCCAAAGCGCTTGTGGGCGCGATGAAGCGCTACAAATACGGCCAGGTGGACGTCAAAATGGGCCTGATCATCGGTATTTCCGCCGAAGTCGGGGTGCAAATCGGCGTGCAGGTCCAGAAATGGATCCTGGACTCCTGGGGTGAGGCCGGTTCCAACCTGTATGTGAGCCTCTCCTTTGTGGTCATCCTGCTGGTGGTGGGGTCCATTGTGTACAAGGACGCCATAAACCTCAAGAAAACCGGCGCAGTGGAAAAGCCCACGGCACTTTCCGCCAAGGTTCGCGCCCTGAACATCTGGCCCATGATCACCTTCAAGCGCAGCGGTATCCGTTGCTCCTTCTGGGTCACCGCGCCCCTGGGCTTCGCCACTGGCATGATGGCTGCCACCATCGCCGTGGGCGGGTTTGTGGGCGTGCCGGGCATGATCTATCTGCTGGGCATGACCAGCCTGATGGCCTCGGCCACGGAACTGGTCATCGCCTTTGTCATGGGCCTGGGCGGCACGGCCATCTGGGCCTGGTACGGCATGGTGGATATCCGCCTCACCCTGATCATCCTGGCCGGCTCTCTCCTGGGCGTGCAGCTGGGCGCCATCGGCACCACGTATGTCAAGGATTACATGATCAAATACGTCATGGCCACCATCATGCTCATCGTTGCCGTGAGCCGGGCCCTGGCCATGCCCAAGTACCTGACGCAGCTGGGGCTTATGAGCGTGGGCGATTCCACCCTGAGCCTGCTCAGCCAGGTGAGCTTCGTGTCCATGTGCGCCGCGCTGGTGATCGGGGCTGTGATCATCCTCAAGGCCATGTTCAAGGGACTGCGCGAAGAAAAGGCCAGCTATGGGGCGGCCTGTGAACACGCCTAATCCGCAACCGGCCACCCTCCTGCTCGCTGTCACCGACAGCGAACGGGACCGGCACGCCGCCCTCCAGGGAGTCGCTTTGGCGGCTTCCCTGGGGGCGGCCGTTGTTGCCGTCTCGGTTGTGCCGCAGTTCGAGGGAGGCATGTCCCTGCTGCACTTCAAGGACCACATGGCCGAGGTGGAAGCCCCCCACCGGGCCGTGCTGGACTGGGTGCGGCAGGAAGCGGCCAAGGCCAACGTCCCCTGCACCATCCACCTGGAAACCGGCGTGCCGTTCGAGGTGCTGACCGATCTGGCCGACCGCTGCCATGCCGGCTGGATTGTCCTGGGTGGCGGGAGAGAGGCCCTCCCGGGCACATCTTTCCTTGGCGGCGCTGCCGGCCCCACCACCGGCCGGGTCATCGGCTACGCCCGGCGCGAGACGCTGATCATTCCCGAAGGCGCGCGCACCGGCTTTTCCCGCCTCCTGCTCTGCCTGGACGGTTCCGCGTGCAGCGAGCGCGCTGCGGCACGCGCCCTGGCGCTGGCCCGCACCTATGGCAGCGCCATCATTGCCGCCGCCGTGGTGGATGTGCCGGCAGAGTATCATCTGTACGAAAAAATCATGCTCGAACTGTTCGAGAAATCCCGCAGCGCGGTGGACCGGTTCCGCCATCAGGCTGCCGAGGCCGGGGTCAGCGTCGAAGGGTATGTCCGCCACGGCGACGCGGCCGAAACCATCCTCGAACTGGCCTCTGAAACCAAGGCCGACCTGCTCATCATGGGTTCCCACGGCCGCACCGGCCTTTCCCGTCTGCTCATGGGCAGCGTAGTGGAGGAGGTCCTGCGCCGCGTGCCAGCCCCGGCCACTCCGGCGCCCGTGCTGGTGGTTCCCTGACGCCTATCCCCTTGCGGAGGATAACATGGACATTCAATGGATTGAAGAATCCGAAGGCCCGCTGGCCCTGACCCTCAAGGGCAAGACCCCGCCGCTCCTGGTGCAGGGCAACATCGTCTCCGCCCGCGCCGGCTCCGGCAAGGCGGACCATTTCGAAATCCTCAGCGTCCGCGAAGACGGCGAGAGCGCCACAGCCACCATCCGGCGCATCACCCCCAACTTCTGGCGTACCGCGCAGCTGGGCCTGGGCCTGGCAGCCGGATGGTTCATCGTGGAATATTTACTGAAGCTCGTCCTGCCCTGAACAGCGCCAAACCACTGGAGCCCGTCATGCCCTCAGCCGACCCTGCCTCTGCCTCTGGCGTCGAATCGCACCGCCCCACCCCCACCGGCCACGCCGCCCTGGCCCCCCTGGCTGCTGCCGGCGAACCCTGGCGCATCCTGCTTGTGGATGACGAGGCCGAATTTGTGGACACCCTGGCCGAACGCCTGCGGCTGCGCGGTTACAATCCGTCCGTGGCCTATGGCGGGCAGGACGCCCTGGCCCGTGCCTGCGGCGAGCCTCCCCATGTGGTGGTGCTGGACATGTACATGCCCGGCATGAGCGGCCTGGATGTGCTGCGGATGCTCCACTTCAGCCATCCTGAGGTCAAGGTCATCATCCTCACCGGGCACGAGTCCGTGCGCGAGGCCATGGCCTGCCGTCGCCTGGGCGCGTTCGATTACCTGACCAAGCCCATCAGCATTGACGATCTCCTCGGCCGTATCGACGAAGCCATGGGCACCCCCGCCGGCCTGGCCCTGGCCAGCTGAGGCGCAGCAATCCGGGGAAACCCGTTTGGAGGGGGCTCGGGGGAACTCAGTTCCCCCGACTCCTTCTTTCTTATTTCTCTCGCCCCTTACCGCGTGCCGAAAATCCTGTCACCGGCGTCGCCGAGGCCGGGGAGGATGTAGCCGTGTTCGTTCAGGCGCTCGTCCACGGCGGCGGTGTAGATATCCACGTCGGGATGCGTCTGCCTGAGACGGGCGATACCTTCGGGTGCGGCCACGAGGAACAGGCCCTTGATGGACTGGCAGCCGGCTTCCTTGAGCAGGTCGATGGTGGCCACGAGGGTGCCGCCGGTGGCGAGCATGGGGTCCAGGATCAGGGCCACGCGCTCGGGCAGATCCTTGGCCAGCTTGGTGAAGTAGCGCACCGGCTCCAGGGTTTCCTCATTGCGGAAAATGCCCACCACGCTGACCTTGGCGCTGGGGATCATGTCCAGCACGCCGTCAAGCATGCCCAGCCCGGCCCGCAGAATGGGCACGGCGGTGATTTTTTTCCCTTTGATCACGTCCACCTCCACCGGCCCGGCCCAGCCTTCAATGGTTGCCGGTTCGGTTTCCAGATCCTTGGTGGCTTCGTACACCAGGAGCCGGGAAATCTCCGTGGCCAGATGCCGGAAGGTTTTGACGTCCAGGTCGTGCTGTCGCATGATTCCAAGTTTGTGCCGCACCAAGGGATGATTGACGACATGCACCGCCATGGCTCCTCCTTCGGGAGTGGGAAATCGGGTGAGATGAATGAAGACGACTTGCCGCGCGGGCCTTGGCTGGCGTAGTATGAAATCGGGCGGGTGGCAAGGCTGCGGCGCGCTCTTTTGATAATTCCAGACCGCATGGCGCCCCCGCCGTGCGCCCCAAAGACCCAGGTCCCCCATGCCCTCCAGCCCGATGTTGCCCTCCACCGCCTCCTCGCCGGCCCTGACCCTGTTGACCGGCGGATTCCTGCCCCTCCCCGATACCGCCTCCGGCGAGCGGCTGGACCGGTTCCTGGCCGGTCTGCTCAAGGCCGAAGGCGTCTCCCGTGAAAAAATCAAGGAATGGATCAAGGCCGGCTGCGTCTTTCTGGATGATGTCGCCTGCCGCACCCCGCGCCAGACACTCGCTCCCGGGCAGCGATTGCAGTTGTGCAACCTGCCCGAAACCACGCCCACGGCCTGCCCGCCGGCCATAGATCGCGAGGACGCCCTGCGCATCCTGCATGCGGATGCAGACATTCTGGTGCTGGACAAGCCGGCCGGCCTCACCGTGCATCCCGCGCCCAGCTGCAAGGAAGAAACCCTGGTGCACCGCCTGCTGGCCCGGTACCCGGATCTGGCGGCCATGGGCACGGAACGGCCGGGCATCGTCCATCGCATCGACAAGGACACTTCCGGCCTGCTGGTGGTGGCCCGGCACGAAAAGGCCCGCCAGACCCTGGCCGCAGCCTTTGAGCACCGGCAGGTGGACAAGGCCTATCTGGCCATCTGCCATGGCGTGCCCGAGACGGCTTCCGGCCGCATCGAAGCCCCCATCGGCCGCCATCCCACACGCAAAACCTGCATGGCCGTGGTCCCCAAGGGCGGACGACCGGCAGTGACGGACTATCAGATCCTGCAGGCCGATCCGGCTGGCCGCTTTGCCCTGGTCCTTGTGACCATTCACACTGGCCGCACGCACCAGATCCGGGTGCACATGCGCCACATCGGCCACCCGCTGCTTGGCGACGGGCTCTATGGCGGCCAGACCCGCCGGCCCGGCGACACGGCAACCATGCGACAGTCCGCGGCCCGGCGGCAGATGCTCCACGCCTGGCGCACTGCCTTTGCCCACCCCGTGAGCGGCCAGCGTCTGGCCTTTCTCTCGCCCCTGCCGCGGGAAATGCTGGGCACCCTGCTGCGGCTGCAGCGGCAGTGCCAGCGGGTGATCGTCACCGGCCTGCCCGGCAGCGGCAAGAGCGCTGTGGCCGGGGAGCTGGCCCGGCAGGGCGTGCCCGTCTTTTCCGCCGACGCCTGCGTGGCCGGACTGTATGCGCCCGGAGGCGACGGCGCTGCCATGCTCCAGCGCCGCTATGGCGAACGGTTTTTCTCTGAAGATGGCCACCTGGACCGTCACGCCCTGTTCGAGGCCATGCGGACCGAACCCGGCCTGCGGCAGGAGGTGGAAGCCATGATCCACCCCATGGTCAAGGCCCGGCTGGCCGCCTTCTGGGACGAACACGCCGGCCGCCCCCTGGCTGCGGCCGAGATTCCTTTGGCGGTGGAAGCCGGCTGGGACGCCGGCATCCCCGGCGAGACGATGGCCGACCTGCTCATTGGCGTGCACTGCTCCCGGGGGGAACGCCACGCCCGGCTGGCTGCACAGCGAGGCTGGTCGGCGGAGCAGACTGCCGTCATGGACGCCTGGCAATGGGACGAAGCGGCCAAGCTGAACCGCTGCCAGCTCATCGTGGACAACACCGCCCCCCTGGCCGCCCTGCCCGGGCGCGTGCGCGCCCTCAGGCGGGTGTTGGCCGGGCTGCGCGCCGCGCATACACGGCGGCAACGGCGTGTGATCGCCTCGTTGCTGCACAGTTCTTAAGGATCACCAATGCTCCCCCTGCGAGACTCCATCCCCCGCGTGCATCGGCCCCTGGCCGTGTTGTTGATCATCGTGGCCAACACGGTTGTCTTTCTGTATCAACAAGGTCTGCCCCCGCAGCTGGAAGAGCAGTTCATTCATTTCTGGGGTGTCATTCCGGCCCGGCTCTTTCATGGGGACTGGTCCGCCTGGCAGTATTATCCAGACACGCACCTGTACCTGCTGAGCTACATGTTTTTACATGCTGGGTGGGCGCACTTTCTGCTCAACATGCTGTTCCTGTGGATTTTTGGGGACAACATCGAAGACGTCATGGGCCCCTGGCGATTCTTGTTGTTCTATGTGTGCTGTGGCCTGGCGGCCCTGATGCTGCACGCCTTTTTTCATCCGGACTCCACCTCGCCCATTCTCGGCGCGTCCGGGGCCATCGCCGGCATCATGGGCAGCTATTTCCTGCTCTACCCGCATTCGCGGGTCTTCACGCTGATCCCCATCATTATCATCCCGTACTTTGTGGAAATACCGGCGGTGATTTTCCTGGGGATCTGGTTCCTCATCCAGCTTTTTTCCGGCATTTCATCGCTGAACAGCACAGATGGTGCGGGCATCGCCTGGTGGGCCCACGCCGGCGGGTTCCTGGCCGGCATGGCCCTGCTGCCGCTGTTTCGCAACCGCAACCGCTGCTATTTCTGCTACAACGACCGCGGCCGCCGCATCGGGGTGGCCAGATTCGACAGGCACTGAAACGGCAGCGGGGGGAGATCATCCGGCATACGCCAGGATCTCCCCCCGCGTCCCCACCCAAGATGGGGAGGTATTCGTGCAATCAGGAACTAGGGCTGGATGGTGGTTCCCAGCAGTTCCAGGAACTTGCGCATCCATTCCGGATGGGCAGGCCAGGCCGGTGCGGTGACCAGATTGCCGTCCACCTGGGCGTCGGTAAAGGTGGCATTAAAGTCCAGCCACTTGCCGCCGGCCATCACGATGTCCGGCTTGACGGCGGGATAGGCCGTGCAGCCCTTGCCATTGAGCACACCGGCGGCCACCAGCAGTTGCGGACCATGGCACACCGCGGCAATGGGTTTGTTGGCCGAGGCAAAATGCTGGACGATCTCCAAGACCCGGGGATTCAGGCGGATGTACTCGGGCGCGCGGCCGCCGGGAATCACCAACCCATCATAGCTGGCGGGATCCACGGCGTCAAAATCGGCATTCAGCATAAAGTTGTGGCCGGGCTTTTCCGTGTAGGTCTGATCGCCCTCAAAATCGTGGATGGCGGTTTT
The DNA here is from genome assembly GCF_054653055.1 of Megalodesulfovibrio paquesii. Lineage (NCBI taxonomy): Bacteria > Pseudomonadati > Thermodesulfobacteriota > Desulfovibrionia > Desulfovibrionales > Desulfovibrionaceae > Megalodesulfovibrio > Megalodesulfovibrio paquesii. Next base: position 346,102 of record NZ_BAAIGQ010000001.1, read on the forward strand.
CACGGTCTGGCCGGACGTTTTGCCGGGGCAGACGGCATGCACGTCATGCCCCACCATCAGCAGCATCTGGAACGGGACCATCACCTCGTAATCTTCAACAAAATCACCCACGAGCATCAGAATTTTCTTGGCGGACATGCAACCCTCCGGATTGTGGCGCACGCAGCGTGCGCTCCTGCAGGAACGTGAGAGACGGACTATGGGACGATACCGCACCGCCCGCCAAAGGCAAGCGCTTTTCCCACGTTTTTCAATGTGACGAAGCTGTTACAGTGCAGCTTTATCCTTCTCAGACCAGTGGATGCACCTGATCCCGGGCCCAGTACACCAGCGGATATTTCTGCCGGATCTTCTCCACGATGGCGTCTTCCTTCTGCCGGTCCATGGGCAGCATGCGGATGTACACCTCGCGGGTTTCTGACTCCAGGGATTCCATGGCCGTGAGAATGGAGACGATGCGCGCACCCTCGTCACGCAGCGCTTCCAGCACCTGCATGAGCGCGCCATCCTGGGTGGAGAGGGTCACGGCCAGCTGCACGCCGCCATGCCGCACGCCGGTGATGGCGATAAGCACGCGGAAGACGTCGGTATCGGTTATCACGCCAATCACCCGGTTGCTCTCGTCCACCACAGGCAGGCCGCCGATGTTGTTCTCCGTGAGCAGGAGGGCGCAACGCTCCACCGTGTCCGTGGGCAGACAGGCAATGGGTTTGCTGCTCATGATGTCCTTGATGCGCAGCTCATCGAGCAGGTAATACAGCTCATGCACGTCCAGCGTGGTGGCTTTGGAGGGGGAGGCGGCCTTGATGTCTCGGTCCGAGACCACCCCCACCAGCCTTCCACTTTCGTCCACCACAGGCAGGCGGCCGATGTTGTGGTCCTTGAGCAGTTTTGCGGCATGCATCATGGAGGTTTCCGGGGTCACGGTGATGACGTCTTTGGTCATCCAGTCGCGAATCAGCATACGTGGCTCCTTGTGCCGGCGTGCGGGGTCCTGGATCGTCTTGTTTGGGATGCAGCCGCGCCGCATTGCGCCAAGCTGGCGCCGCCCGCGCACGCCTGCCGCATCCATGACAGGCGTTCACGATATTTGTCTCAATTTCACCGCAAGATGCAACAAAAAAATGCGCTGTCCCCCCGGCGGGTGCGTCTGGAGCGCAATGGCCCGACATCCTGGCCCAAACGGGGGTTCCCCTGTCGCGCCTGCTCGACAAAACCACCGCCATCAGGCATACCGCGTCAAGTCGATGTGGCTGACGAGGCCGCACCGGCGTTCCGGTTTTGCCAACCCGTTTCACCGATTTTTGTGAGCAGGCACATGATCAAAACGTTGCTCGCCGCTGTCGCGGCCCTTTCATTGACCGTCATCCTCTGCGCCTCCCCGGCGCAAAGCCAGCAAGGAGCCCCAATGGTCACCCTCAAGACGAGCATGGGCGACATCGTCATCGAACTCAATACCGAAAAGGCCCCCAAGACCTGCGCCAACTTCCTGCAGTATGTGAAGGACGGCCACTACGACGGGACCATCTTCCATCGCGTCATCAACGGCTTTATGGTCCAGGGCGGCGGCATGACCAGCGCCATGAAGGAAAAGCCCACCCGCAAGGGCATCCAGAATGAAGCCGATAACGGACTGAAGAACGACAAATACACCGTGGCCATGGCCCGCACCCAGGATCCGCATTCCGCCTCGGCCCAGTTTTTCATCAATGTCGAGGACAATGAGTTCCTGAACCACAAGGGCAAGAGCATGCAGGGCTGGGGCTATGCGGTGTTCGGCAAGGTGGTGGAAGGTCAGGACGTGGTGGACAAGATCAAGACCGTGAAAACCGGCAGCATGGGCTACCACGACGACGTGCCTGTGGACCCTGTGATCATCGAGTCGGCCACGGCCAGCGAGTAGCGCCCTGCAACCTGTGACAGATTTGTCAAAACGGGTTTCATTTTACGCTGAGCTGGTGTAAGCAGGGGAATCACACCCATTTCGGGCTATTCCAGACTGAAACAGGAGGCGACGCATGAAGAAGACCCTCGGATTTGCGCTGGCCATTACGCTTGCTTTTGCAAGCGCCGCCTGGGCGGACAGCATCAAAATCGGCTTCAACATCCCCTTGACCGGGGACATCCCCGATGTGGGTCAGTCTTCCAAAAACGCTGCCGAGATGCTCAAGGCCAAGATCAACGGCGCTGGCGGCGTGGACATCAAGGGCAAAAAATACACCCTTGAGTTCGTGTACGAAGACAACGAATCCAAGCCTGAATCCGCAGTGCGCGCCGCCACCAAGCTGATCACCGAAGACGCCATCCTGGCCATGGTGGGCCCCCAGGGTTCCGGCCGGGCCATCCCCGCCGGGCAGACTGCCAACGACTCCAAGACAGTCATGGTCAGCCCCTGGTCCACCAACCCCAACACCACCCTGAACCGCCCCTATGTGTACCGCGGCTGCTTCCTGGATCCCTTCCAGGGCCCCGTGGTGGCCAAGTTCGCCACGGGCGAGCTCAAGGCCAAGAAGGCCGCGGTGCTGTATGACAAGGCCAGCGACTACCCCAAGGGCCTGGCCGAGTTCTTCAAGAAGGCCTTTGAAGAAATTCACGGTGCCGGCTCTGTGGTGGCTTTTGAAAGCTTCAACACCGGCGATGTGGACTTCAGCGCCCAGCTGACCAATATCGTCAGCTCCGGCGCCGATGTGCTCTTCACCCCGCAGTACTACAACGAAGTGCCCCTGATCGTGAAGCAGGCCAAGGAACTGGGCTGGGACAAGCCCATCCTGGGTTCTGACTCCTGGGGCAGTGGCGATCTGATGGGCCTGTGCGGCGACGACTGCAAAGGCTACTTCTTCTCCACGCACTACGCCGCCGCTGGCGCGCGTGGCGCCACCAAGGAGTTCATCGACGCCTACACCAAGCAGTTTGGCAAAACGCCTGACGACGTTGCCGCGCTGACCTGGGACTCCACCAACCTCCTGCTCATGGCCATCCAGGATGCCGGCGTTACCGGCGACCTGACCAAGGACCGCGAAAACGTTCGCCTGGCCATGTCCAAGATCAAGGAATTCCCCGGCATCACCGGCACCATGAACTTCTCCAAGGGCAACGACCCCGAGAAGTGCGCCGTGGTGGTGAAGATCGACGAACAGGGCCAGTACAGCTTCTTCCAGTCTGTCTGCCCCTAGCATGATCTGATGACGGCGGCAGGGTTCCGGTTTCCAGTCCTGGACTTCCAGACGTTCGGACACCGCGAGGCCTGCCGCCTTTTCGCTCGTGCTGGCCATTGGTCCTGCACCCTGCGGCCCCTGCCCCGGGCAAAACGCCAGGACCTCCCGATCGGCTGACGAGTGCCCCGTCGCAAGTCCGGGGCCTTTTGCGGTGCATATCTTAACCGGAACGAATCGGCATGACCACCACGTACCTGCTCCAAAACTGCATCAATGCCCTGCAATGGGGGAGTTTTTACGCCCTCATCGCCCTGGGCTATTCGATGGTCTATTCCATCCTCATGCTCTTCAACTTTGCGCATGGGGACATTTTTATGACCGGGGCCTATATTGGCTTCGGCGTCAGCACTGCCCTGCTCTGGCTCATCACCGCCGGCCCCATGGCCGGGCTGGCCGTGCCGGGCTGGCTGATGCTCAGTACGGTCATTCTCATTTCCATGGTCCTGACGGCCACGCTGGGCGTGCTGGTGGAGCGCATCGGCTACCGCCCCTTGCGCGGCGCCCCGCGCGCCTCCGCAGCCATTACCGGCCTTATGATCGGCATCATCCTCGAAACGGTGATCATGTTCATCACCAAAGGGCAGCGGATCCTGTTCCCCTCGCTCATCGACAGCCAGACCTTCAAGGTTGCCGGCGTGGTGCTGACCAACAAAAAGATCATGATCGTGGCCATCTCCCTGACGCTCATGGCCGCCCTGCACTTTTTCATTCACCGCACCCGCTGGGGCATGGCCATGCGGGCCATGGCCTATGATTTTGTGGTGGCCCCGCTCATGGGTGTGCCTATCAACCTCATCGCCGCGCTCACCTTTGCCATCGGCTCGGCCCTGGCCGCGGCGGCGGGCATTCTCTTCGGCCTGGCCTACCCTGTGCTGGACCCGCTCATGGGGGTGACCTTTGGCTGGAAAGCTTTTGTGGCAGCGATTCTCGGCGGCCGCGGCTCCATCATGGGCGCTTGTTTTGCCGGGTTCCTGCTGGGGTTCATCGAAATTTTTGTGGCCATGTTCTTCCCGTCCAGCCTGCGGGATCTGATCGCCTACTCCATCGTGCTGGTGATCCTTGTGTTCCGCCCGCAAGGCCTCTTTGGCGAGGCATACAGCGCCCGGTTGCGGCTCTAACAGGGGAGTGCATGTCATGAAACCAACACAGCATTCCCCTCTTCGCGCCCTGCTGGCCAGTGTGCCGCTGCTGGGCTGGCTCCTTGGCGCCCTCACCGCCGTGCTGTTGGAATCCTTCCTTGGCGCACAGTGCGCCCGGATCCTGGGGCTGGAAAAAGTCCCGGTCATGTTTGGCCTGCAGGATATCCTCAAGGATGTCGTCCAGTCGCCAGCCACCATCGGCTATGTGCTGGCCATGTACCTTGTCCCCGCATTTGTCGTGGCTCTGGGCTCCAGGGGGCTGACCAATCGCCTGGCCACCGCCATGGCAGCCCTGCCCGTGGCCGTGCCGGCCGTGGTCCATTTGCTGCTGACATACGCCGTGCTGCACATCTGGACGGAAATGTCCGATTACCAGCTGGTTACCGTCAAGTTCACCCTCATCGCCGTGCTGGCCACGCTGAGCTGCAACATCACCAACGGCTACCTGGGCGAGTTTGCCTGCTCTCATCCCGGCTTCATGGCCCTGGGGGCGTATGTGACCTCGGTGTTCTCCATGGGCCTCTTCGCCAACACCACGTTGTACGGCGCTGCGCTGCTGCCGGAATCCATGGGCCACTTCATGTTCCCCGTGGGGTTGATCATTGGCGGGATTGTGGCGGCGCTGGGCGCGCTCATCGTGGCCATCCCGTCCTTCAAAACCCGCGGCGATTATCTGGCCATCATCTCCCTGGCCTTCCTGTTCATCGTCAAGAGCAGCCTGGAGAACCTGGATATCGTCGGCGGCCCCAGCGGGATGAACGGCCAGCCGGACTTCGCCACCCTGCCCATGGTCTTCGGCATGGTCCTGCTGGGTGTTTGGGTAATCAACAATTTTGTCACCTCCACCCTGGGCAAGGGCCTGAACGCCGTGCGCGACGACGAAACCGCGGCCGAAGCCCTCACTGTGGATACACGGCGCATCAAGATGATCGCCTTTCTCATGGGCGCATTCTGGGCTGGCGTGGCGGGCGGGCTCTTTGCCCATGTGCTGCGATTCGTGAACCCCTCCACTTTCGGCGTGCAGAAGCTGGCGGAAATCCTGGCCATGGTCTACTTCGGCGGCCTGAACTCGGTGTACGGCTCCATTGTCGGCGCGGTGAGCATCAGTATGCTCAGCGAGATGCTGCGCCCCCTGGAAGTCCTCAAATGGGTCGTCATTCCGCTGATGCTGATCCTGGTGACGGTCTTCCGCCCCACCGGGCTGGTCGCTTTCAAGGACGTGAATCTGCGCTCGCTGCTTGGCCCCCGCACCCCCGAGGCGACCGGCGGCAAGACCAAGGCCAAGGGGAGGGACTAGGCCATGCCCCTGCTTGACGTGCAAAATATCTCCATCCGCTTCGGCGGATTGCAGGCCCTTTCGGGCTATACCCTGACCCTGGAGCCCGGCGACGTGGTTGGCCTCATCGGCCCCAACGGCGCGGGCAAAACCACTACCTTCAACTGCATCACCGGCATCTACACCCCCAACACCGGGGAGGTGCTGCTGGATGGCGTCTCCATCAAAGGCATGCGGCCCAATCAGATTGCCGCGCGCGGCATCTCCCGCACCTTTCAGGAAATGCGCCTCTGGCGGCACATGACCACCCTCGAACACGTGAAGATGGCCTGCTACTCCAAGCTCGGCTACTCCATCTGGGACGCCTGCTTCGGCACCAGCCGCCGCCAGCGCCGCGAAATGGAGATCGAAGAGCGCGCCTATCACTATCTGGAAATGTTCGACGTGGCCAAGTTCGCCCACTTCCACCCCACCAACCTGCCATATGGCGCTGCCCGGCGGGTGGAAATGGCCCGTGCCCTGGTTACCGGCCCCAAGGTGCTCTTTCTGGACGAGCCCACCGTGGGCATGACCCCGGACGAGCTGGACGAGATGATCGAAGTCGTCCGCACGGCGCACCAAAAGTTCAACCTGGCAATCTTCCTCATCGAACACCGCCTCAAGGTGGTGCGCGAGCTGTGCAACCGCGTCCAGTGCCTGGTCTTTGGCCAGGTGGTGGCCGAAGGTGCGCCGGCGGAAGTCCAAAACGATCCCAAGGTCATCGAGGCCTATCTGGGCGAAGAGAAGGTGGCCTGATGCTCAGCGTGTCCAACCTCAAACTCTCCTACGGCAGGATCAAGGCCCTCTACGGCATCGACTTCAGCATTGCCGAGGGTGAACGGGTGACCATCATCGGGGCCAACGGCGCGGGCAAAAGCTCCACCCTGCGGGCCATTTCCCGGCTGGTCCCGGCCGAGCCCGGGTCGGTGATGACCTTCAATGGCCACGACCTGAACAAGTACCCGCCGGAAAAAGTGGTCAGTGAGCTGGGCATCTCCCACGTGCCCGAGGGCCGGCGGCTTTTTGGCAACCTCACGGTGCTGGAGAACCTGAAGCTGGCGGCCTTTGCCCGCAAGGACCATGCCCAGGTGGCCAGGGACATTGAGCGCATCTTCGACATCTTCCCTCGCCTGGACGAACGCAAGCACCAGAAATCCGGCACCATGAGCGGTGGGGAACAGCAGATGCTGGCCGTGGGCCGGGCCTTTGTCTCCGCCCGCAAGCTCATGCTCCTGGACGAACCATCCATGGGGCTGGCGCCGTTGCTGATGAAGCGTGTCTTCGAGGCCCTGGAGACCATCAACAAGGAAGGCACGGCCATCCTGCTGGTGGAACAGAACGCCCGCATGGCCCTGCAGTTCGCCAACCGGGCCTATGTGCTGGAGCACGGCGAAATCGTCCGCGAAGGCCAGTGCGACCAGATGCTCAACGACCCGGCCATCGTCAAGGCCTACCTGGGCGGCTGATCAAACACCGCCGCGCCGCTTCCCACACGCATTGAAAGGGACCCTGCCACGCTGGCGGGGTTCCTTTTTCTTATCGTTCGGCGAGGCCTGGATTGCCCGCAGACAGTTACGGCGTCAGGAAAAAAACAGCGTCCGCGTCTTTTCGAATTCCCCGTGCACCGTGGAGACGATGGAATCCATAATGCCGGGATGCAGTTCCTGCATGGGGCAGATGGCGTCGTCCAGGGAATATTGCAGGGCGTCGCAGCCCGTGTCCGCGCCCAGACACATGGCCAGGGCATCGCCCAGCTGCACGGCGCAGCAAAGGCCCCGCCACTCCGGAGCGGCCTTGCCGGGGCTGTGATGGTAGGCAATGGCCTGCACCAGGGGCTCGGGGAGCCTCCAGCGCCGGGCCAGGAGACCGCCCAGAGTGGCGTGGTCCGTGCCGAGGGACATGGCCTCGGCCAGGGCAAAGTCTTCCGTGTACTGGGAGTCAAGCTTGGTCAGCAATTCCTCGGCCCTGCCCTCCAGAAATTCCGAAAGCACAGCCTTGCCGATGTCATGCAGAATGCCGGCAGTGTAGGCCAGGCCGGGAACCACCGGCGGCACGAGCAGTCGGGCAAACTCCCTGGCTGCAATGGCGGTGGCCAGACTGTGTTCCCAAAGCTGGCCGGTGCGGCCCTGGTAGCCGGCCAGGTCATGGTTGAAAACCTGCGGCGTGCTGCTGGCCAGGGCAATGCCCATGACCAGCTTGTCTCCAAGAAAGGAGACCGCACGGGGGATGGAGGTCACCATCTGCCCCATCCCGAAGGAAGGCGCATTGACCACTTTGAGAATATTGATGGTCAGGGCGGCGTCGGCTTCCACCAGACGAGCCACCTCTGCAAGGCTATATTCTTCGCGCTGCAGCACCTGCAGCAGGGCGTTTGCCGTGCCGGAAAGCAAGGGCAGTCGCTCAATGCGCTCCAGCATGGGCGTGATCGGGGCCGCAGGGTCCAGCATGCCTCCTCCTCTACATCGATTGCGGCGCCCGGCCGGGCGAATGAATGGATATCGAGCCGGAATGCAGATCCACGCTCACAGTCCGGCTGATGCTGCCGCCTACTTCCTCGCCACTGATGCGCACGCGATACTTGGCCAGGGCATTGCGCACGGCGGCCAGATTGCGCTTGCCGATCTGAAACTGATCCGGCCCGCGCAGCACGCTCGCGCCCCCGGCCAGCCGGGCATGCAGGCCCGGCGGGAGTTTCCCAGCATTGGCCTGCGAGACGGCAGCCAGCAGCGCAGGCACGGCGGTATCTGCAAAATAGCCCGGCAATTCCGAGGATTTGCTCCGGTTAATGGAGGAGTCAGGCAGGGCGACATGTGCCATGCCTGCCACCTTGCACGATGAATCATAGAGAATGATGGCCACACACGAACCCAGCGCGAAGGTCTTGAGATCCTCGCCCGGGATGCGTGATGCGCTGAATTCCCCTACGCCGATGATGATCATGAGTCGATTGCCCCCTGATGAAGTCGATCTTCTATACCGATTTCCGGCCGGCATTGTCCAGGGGAAGCGAGAATATTGCGGCATCTTTTAGGGATTATCCCCCTATCCAGTTGAACTGGTTGACCACATCCGGCACTCGTGTGAAAGTTGCCGGCAACAGTCTCCATGTCTTCCCTTCACGGCGGGGTGCGGTGTTGCGCCGCCCCCGGCATCAGCAGGAGGAACCATGCTCCCTCGCGGAAGCGGCGTGCTGCTCCATATCACTTCCCTGCCGTCCGCCCACGGCATTGGCGATCTCGGCCCCCAGGCGCATGCCTTTGCCAAGGCCCTGCACCAGGAGCGGATCCGCTACTGGCAGGTGCTGCCCATGGGCCCGACCAGCCCGGCCATTGGCAACTCCCCCTATTCCTCCTGCTCCGCCTTTGCCGGCAACCCGCTGTGCATTGATCTCGGCGCCCTGGCCGCCGCGGGCTGGCTGCCCGAGGCGCAGCTCCAGGAGGGAGGCAGCTTCCAGGCTGCCCGTGTGGAATACGAGAAGGTGGAAGCCTTCAAGGAACGCTGCCTGCGCACTGCCTTCGAGGCCGCCTCTCCCTCCCTGGACGCCGACCCGTTCTTCCAGGCCTTTCTTGAAGAAAGCCCCTGGCTGGATGACTTCGCCTGTTTCGTGACCCTCAAGGCCCGCTATGGCGGCGCCATCTGGACAGACTGGCCCGAACCCTTCCGGGACCGCCACCCCATGGCCCTGGCTGCCTGGAAAAAGGAAGCGGCCAGGGAAATCCGCTACCAGCAGTTTGTGCAGCACTGCTTTGCCCGGCAATGGCAGGCGCTGCGCAAGGTGTGCGCCAAGTGTCGGGTGCAGCTGGTGGGCGATGTGCCCATTTATGTCACCTTCGATTCGGCAGATGTCTGGGCCAATCCGCATCTGTTCAAGCTGGATGCCCAACGCCGCCCTGTGGCCGTGGCCGGCGTGCCACCGGATTATTTCAGCGAGACCGGCCAGCTCTGGGGCAATCCGGTCTACGACTGGGACGCCGCCGCGGCCACTGGCTACGCTTGGTGGGTACAACGCATGGGCCACGCCATGGCCATGTACGACCTGGTCCGTCTGGATCATTTCCGCGGATTTGCCGGTTACTGGGAGGTTCCCGCCGGGGAGAAGACGGCTATCAACGGCCAGTGGGTGGATGCGCCTGGGATGGCCTTCTTTGCCGAGCTGACCAAGAGCCTGCCGGGCCTGCGCATTCTGGCCGAGGATCTGGGAGTCATCACTCCTGACGTTCGCGAGCTTAAAAAGACGTATGGCTTTCCCGGCATGAAAATCCTGCAGTTCGCCTTTGGCCCCGGTATTGGTGAGAACCCGGATGCGCCGCACAACCATGAGGAAAACTGCGTCGTCTATACCGGCACGCATGATAACAACACCACCCTGGGCTGGTGGCTGGGAGAGGCTGCGGCCGCGGATCGCGACCGCCTGCGCCGGTACACCGGCCGTTATGATGAGATCAACGAGCCGCATTGGCTGATGATCCAGATCGCCCTGGCCAGCGTGGGCCACACAGCCATCGTCCCCATGCAGGATCTCCTCGGCCTGGGGTGCGACTGCCGCATGAATACTCCCGGTCTGGCCAATGGCAACTGGACCTGGCGCTGTACCGCCCGTCAGCTCGAATCCGGCGTGCTCCAACGTTTTGGGGATCTTGCGGCTCTTTTTGGTCGGGGATGATACGTAGGTAATGCGCAGGATGATCTAGCCCGCATATTGCTGAACGCCCTCAGATCCAGGGGAGTGAGGGCGTTCGTGCAATATGCGGGCTAGATCAGCATCCAACCACCTCAATCCGCCGTTGCACCCGTACGCGCGCGGCGGGGCTGTTCAATCGTGCGTCGGAGAAATCCCGGCAGCCTGATCCAGAGCCGGCAACAAGGGCCCGATGCCCTGGCGCAGCTGCCTCAGAATCGCCGCGCAGTCGCCCAGGCGGCCTTGCCGGGCTGCCTGACTCAGCTGGTCGGCCACCGCGGCGGCTTGCACTGCGCCCACCGTGGCCAGCATGCCTTTTACGGTATGCGCCTGTCGGTGGAGTTCCTGCAGTTGACGGGCATTCAGGGTGGTCTGCAGCAGGTCGAGCCGATCCGGCAACTCCTGGCGCAGGGCGGCCATGGTTTCATGCAGCAACACCGCGTCGTCCCCCAGCCTATGCAGGGCCGCGGTGCTGTCCAGCAAGGGGAGCGATACCCCGCCGGCCGGCGTCGCAGGGGCCTGCGGCGAGAAAGCCTCGTGGTCAGGGGCAGGAGCGGGGCTGTCTGCCTCAGCAGCCTGAGGTGAGGGTCGCGACTGCGCCAGGGCCTTGATCAGCGCACGCCGCAAGGCCTGCAGGGCCACCGGCTTGCTGACATGGTCCGCCATGCCACGGCGCAGGCAATGTTCCCGGAACGCGGCATTGGCGTGCGCCGTCAGGGCCACCACCGGCGTATGGGCGGCCTGCTCACCGGATTCTCCAGCCTTGAGTCTGGCGTGGGTCTGGAAGCCGTCCAGACCCGGCATTTCAATATCCATCAGCACAACATCAAAGGGATGGAGCGAAGCCAGCTGCAGGGCCTGCAGGCCCGAGGCCGCCTCGGACACCCGGCAGCCCAGTTGGCGGAGCAGACTTGCCGTGACCCGCAGATTCAGCGGGTTGTCTTCCACCAGCAGCACCCTGGCGTCATCAAGAACGCCGTCGAGGGCGTGCCCCTCTTCCGGCGGCGCAAAGGTTGCGGGCTGCTCGTTACTTCGTGGCAAGCGCAGGGTCATGGAAAAGCGGCTGCCCCGGCCTGCGGTGCTGACGGCCTGCAGTGTTCCCCCCATATATTCCACCAGCTGGCGGCAAATGGCCAAGCCAAGGCCGGAGCCGCCAAAACGGCGCGCCGGGCCACCGTCCACCTGGTAGAACGGGTCAAAGATGTGGGCCAGTTTGTCCTCTGGAATACCGATGCCCGTGTCCTCCACGATGCAGGTCAGCTCCACCTCCTCGTCGTCCAGGGATACATGGCGCACGCTCAAGGCCACGCCGCCCTGCTGGGTGAACTTGAGGGCGTTGTGCAGCAGATTGAAGAGCACCTGCCGGAGCCGGTCGGGATCCACCAGCAGCACAGGGGGCTCTGCCGGGGCAAAGGCCAGGGACAGCACCAGACGTCTGGCAGTGGCCTGATGCTCCAGGGAGGCCACCAGGGAGCGCGCCAACCGGGCCACGTCCGTAGGCTGCGGGGAAAAAGACACTCCCAGTGATTCCATACGGGAGATGTCCAGGATGTCATTGAGCACCACCATGAGCCCTTCGGCTGCCTCGCGCACAATATCCAGGGACTCCCGGCACCGTTCCAGACTGCTGGCGCCATCCGCCAGCTGGGCCACGCCAAGGATGGCATTCATGGGGGTGCGGATTTCATGACTCATGCGGGCCATGAATTCGGTTTTGGCCTGGCTGGCCTCCTCGGCCTTGCGTTTGGCCTCCAGAATGGACTGTTCCATCTGCTTTTGGCGGCTGATGTCCCGCACCACCGCGCTCGTGCCCGCCAGCTCGCCCCGCTCGCCCTTGCGGGGAAAGGTATGCAGTTCCACAGGAACCAGCCGGCCATCCTTGGCGCGGTATTCCTTCTGGTAAATCGCCGGCAGTCCCTGCCCGAGCACGGTGTTCCTGACAATTTCCCGCTCCATGGATTGCCACTGCAGGGGCGTCAGGTCATGGCATCCCAGGCGCTGCAATTCCCGGTCGTCGTACCCCACCAGCCGGGCAAAGGCAGGGTTCCACTCCACAAACCGGCCGCGGAGATCATGGGCGATGAAGGCATCGGGCATGGTGCTGTATAGAAAGCGGTATTTTTCTTCCGAAGCCCGAAGTTGTTCTTCCAGGGGGACTCTATCGGTAATGTCGGCAAAAATGCCCAACACCCCGATGACCTCACCCGTCGCATTGCGCAGGGGAGTCTTGCTGGTTTCCAACACGAGACTCTGGCCGTTCATCTCTAGCTGCTCCAGCAGGTGCAGCCTGGGCTCGCCGCTGGCCAGAATCTCCGCATCCGCAGCACGAAACTGATACGCGTGACTCTGAGACCAGGGCATATCGAAATCACTTTTGCCCACGATCTCTTCCGGAGATGAAAGTCCTGCCAGGGATGCAAATCGCATGTTGCATCCAAGAAAATTCAGTTGTTCATCTTTCCAGAATACGCAATACGGAATGGTGGAAATGATGTGGTGCAACAGACTGGCCTGCTTGTGCAGTTCCTGCTGCGAAATATCATTGGCCAGAATCTGCTCATGAAGATGGAGCACCACTTCCTGCAGGGCCTTGGTGCGTTCGGCAACAGTTTCTTCAAGCTCCCGACGGGCCTGCTCACGCGCCTGCTCACGGGCGTGTTGGTCCGCCACTTCCTCGGTCACATCCAGCCCGATTCCCACCACGGTGCCGTCGGCCAGACGAAAGTTGGCCCAACGGTGCTGGCGAAGAGTATCTCCCTCCAGCCGAACCGCGAAGTCCTTGAATTCACCTGTGGCTGCATGAAAATGTTCCCACACCGCGGCCTGTTGCGCCTCTTCCGGAAAGATGGCGGCTATTGGATTCGGTACGCCCTGCACGCGTTCCAGGGAAACGCCCAGCAGCCGCTCACTGACCCTGTTCCAATACCGAGGCTGGCCCTCTGGAGAAAACACGCCAATGATGACCGGGATGTTCTCCACGATGGTCCGGAACAATTCTTCATTGCGATGGGAAGCAGCTTCGGCAGCGCGTTGCTCCTCCAGCCGCCGGGCGCTTTCCTCGGCCAGGAGCGCGTTGCGCAGACCAAGGGCAATGATTGAGGCGGCCGACTGCAGCAGGGCCTGTGCTTCAACATACGCCGCCGGCTCCAGTGACCCGAGCGTCAACAGTCCCAGAATCCTCCCGCCAGCCTGCAGGGGCAGCGCCGCCAGGGAACGAATGCCGGCCATCTTGCACTCTGAGCGTACGCACCTTGGATCCTTGGCAATTTCATGCACCACAAGGGCTTCCCGGTGCTCGGCCGCCCAACCGCACAAGCATTCTCCAAGGGCGTGTTTTTCATCAATGTCTTTTCCAAGGGACACGCCCTGCTGCCGCAGCATGCGAATGTCCAGCCCCTGCTCTCGCACGGTGTATAACACCAGCACATTGGGATGAAAGCGCTGTTCCAACAGATGCAGCGTCTGTTCCAGGCCCGCGTGCGGCGATTCATTCTCCAGCAACGCCAGACTCAAACCATGCAACAGCAAAAGATCTGCAGCGGCTGATGCGCTCCGGGAACCTGCGGAAACAGGTTCGCCAGAGTCATGCGCGTGAGCCGCCTCTGAATGGAGAGCCATGAAACACTCCTGCACCAATGGATACGTATTGGAACTTGCTGAGATGATCCCCAGCGCGTAAGGCTTCCCACGCATGCCCGCCGCAAGGGCTCGGAGCACTGACTCTATCGCGAATGATGTCGAAGATACAGCCCCCGCGTCAAAAATATCTCCCAGGGGGAGCGCGCCAGAAGGCAACGTGAATACAGCGCTGCAATCCCCCGCATTTTCCTGTCAACAAACCGGATTGGCACATGGTTCGCGCCGTATTGAACTGCGGAGGGGGCAGACTGTCTGTGCATGGAGTTTCACATCATCAAGGGACGGCCCACTTGGCCGGGATTATCAATGACAACGGCCAGTGATACTGCCCCACGGCCCCGCCCGACGCCGCTCCCGCGGGCTGCTCCGGCGCCGCCTTTTCTGGAGGATGCACCGGCTGGCGGACTCCGATGCGCAACCTGCAGGCATATCACAGCGGGAGCATTTGTTGCGCCAACGCCGTGGAGAGCAGCTGGTCAATTTCGGAATCCAACTGCCTGAGTTCCCGCTTTGCGCTCGCCAGCGCTTCGGACTGGGAGCCTCCGGTTTCCGCCTCCGCAGGAAGCCTGGCCGGGGATGGCTGTATGGCGGGAGAGGTCTGCGCAGGCAGCGCTCTGGTTCTCTCCACATTCTCCTCACGAGTCGAGGGAGGTGGCAAGGATACCGCAGGCTTGGGGCTGACGGAGGTTCTGGACGCAGGCCTGGACGCAGGAGTGGACGAAAGCGACGACCTCTCCACCTTGGGGGTGGACGCAGGTTGTTCCACACGGGAAGTTGTTGCGGCGGCGGCGCGTTCCATCTCGGCGACGCGATTCTGGAGCGCAACACGCTTTTCCAACAGCGGAATAAGTTCTTTTGCATTCGTGATGCAATCCGCATTATACTTGGTAGGCTGCACTTCCTTGAGAAATTTCTTCAGATACGCCAGGGAATCCGAGTATTTCCCCAAATACGCGTACGAGATCGCCATGCCAAAATAGCAATTAACTTTAACCTGATGCTCTTTGAAGTAGAAATACTTCTCATCTGGTTGCAAGGTTATTAATTTATTGGCGTAGGTGATGGAGTCTGCAAATTTACCCTGACTATATGCGATAAACTCAAGCATCTTATATGCATCTGGATCATTCGCATCGAATGAGAGCAATTTGTTGATATACTGTCTGCACTGGGCAAGCCGCGCCTCGGACTGCATGCCATGCTGGAGAAGTTGCATATAGTAGGTGCAGGCCAGGAAGCGGACCGGCTTGACATACGTCGGGTCTGCGGCTTCGGCCTCCTTCCAGATTTGGAAGGCCTTTTCATACTCGTCATCAAGATACTTGCGGCTGCCAATTCTGCACAACTCTTCTGCATGGCTGCGGGAATCAGGATGCGTCAGGCGGCTGGCAATGACTTCCGGCGTGCAGGAGGACAACGCCACTGCCAGAAGTATCACGCCCACCGCCACAACGAGCAGGCGGGCAGCGCCACGAAAGGACATCACCACTCGCTCCCCGGCGCCTGGATGATGCAGCGCATGATTGGGGATACTGGAAAGCAACAGCCCTCCACATTGTCACGCCGCATCGGAAAGTGGCAAGGCGGCCTGAGCATCACTGCAAGCCCTCGGCCCTTTGCAACTTGAAGGCCCCCGCGCTTCCGCCCGAGGACCAACTGCCCTGGATCACGGCGCCTTTTTCCAGGATCTTGCCCGAGAATTTCTTCCCTTCCTTGTCACAGTTGAGCCAGTTGTCCTGTCGCTCGCATGGGATGGTCAGGGTCCGGATGTTAGGTTTTTCCAGGGTACCCCGGTTCTCGCGCAAGGTGCCGTTCACACTGGATCCACCCTCGACAAAAAACACCGCCATGGGCACCTTGCGCCCCTGGTCCTCGTACACGCCGCGCCACGTGCCATTAAGACAGACATATGGAGGGCAAATGAGCTCTACGAGTGGCCTGGGAGGGTCAAGAATCAGCACAAAAAATCCGACCACAGTCAGAATACCGCTCATCCACGCGATGGGCGTGCTGATTATTCTTTTGATGCCACGCTTTTTTGGGGGGTCTTGGGTCATGACACCGCCTTCTGAAAAGGCCAGCGCACATGATGTGCTGCTGGTAACCATCCCTCATATCAGCGCAAATCTGTATAGGAACAGGGCGGATTGTCAAGCGGAATTGCGTCACGGTGTTGCCCGTGCATTCCCTGGCCTGGGCAGGCTGCGGGACGAAGCGCCATGGTGCCGCGTGGCCCAGGCATGCGGCAACGCTACAGGCCGGCGTTTTCGAACTGTTGCAGATTCAGCGCCGCATTGAGGGCACCATCAATTTCGGCCTTGAGCGCGGCCACGTCAGCCGCAGATTCGTCCTCCACGGCAACGTGTGCCACAGGGGGCTGCGTCACTGGCGTTTCAAGAGCCTTGCGTTGCGGGCCGGTGTTTTCCGGCGCCGCAGGGGGTACCGCGTTGGGCCGGGCAGGAATGACGCTGGCACGAGGCGGCTTCGGCGGACTGCTTGCCCTGGGCACGGGCCGGGCCACAGCTTCGGCGGATTTCTTGGCGTCGGCCTGTTTGCTGACAGCCGCAAGATACCGGTCGAGCCTGGGAATCATCGCCACTGCGGTATCCCAGTTGCAGGCGAGCGTCTTCTGCCGGGTGGTTTTTTTGGTAAAGGTGACGAAGTAATCGCGGGCATTCTTGTAGTCTTTGGTGAGGCCATAGCACAAGCCGAGCATGTAATACACGTCTGCCCGCTGTGCTTCTGTTTTATACAGCAGTGCGTTGGTATTTGGAGTAATTTTTAACAGCTGCTGATAATGCGCAATCGCCGTGGAAAAATCATTGAGGTGCTGGGAAAATAACGCAATGAGCATGTGGGCATCCGCATTATTGGGATCCGCCTTCAGGATTTGCTCACAGTAGTAAAAGCCTTTATGGTAGTATTCAACGACTTCCGGCTGCAACTGCAGTTTGTAATTCAGATAGGAGTAAGAAAAGGAGAGGTTTCTGAGGGCCTTTTTGTGGTTGGGGTCCTTTGAAAACGCCTGCTCCCAGGCCTTGATTGCGCCGAGATAGTCTTTTTGATTGTAGAGCGAGACGCCCCTGGAATACAGTTGCTCCGCTGAACCGTGTTCCGAAAAGGCGCGTTCCAACGAGGGCACCTGCACAGGCGTGCAGGCGGCAAGCAGCAGGACGCCCAACAGCGCCGCTGCCTGCAGGAAACGGATGAGACGGAGCCTGGAGCTCCACATGCAGCGGGCAGTTCGCATCACCTTCGCGCACGGTATTGGGTTGCAGATTTCACGGAATACTGAATAGTTCCATTCGCCGGATGTTGTCAATTGAGGAGGCTGATCCGGCGTAGTCCCCGCGGTGCCAAGTGCCATCCCCCCTTTTATGGAGCCTGCCGTACGTACAACCCGGGCCGGAATGCTGCCGAGAACGGGCCGGCCTCCAGCCGCAAGAGCACCCTCTCGCCGGAATGGGCCTGGCTGCGACGCTCTCCGGAGTCGCGCTCCAGGGCGAACGCGCCGGGGGCGAGGACGGGGCGGCGCAGCCCGGGCAACAGCAGCTCCAGCGGGCGCGTGGCATCCAGCCGGTCCCGCACCGCGATGCGCCAGACGCCCTCGCCCAGCTGTTCTTCCAGCCGGCCGGCGATGGGACGGCGGGGGGGACGATGCCGGGAATCCCTGGCCGTATCCGGTGTTCCCCGCGTCCAGATCCGCTGGCGTTCTCCCAGAAAGAAGCCCGTGCCCAGGGGCCGGGCCGCGGCGTCCAGCAGTTCGTCCAGCTGGCCGCCGTGGGGCTGCAGCCCGTGCCTGAGTCCGGCCAGCGCTGTGGCATACACATCCACCACCGGGGCCAGCGCGCCGGCGCTGCGGGTGCGGCCCTCCAGCTTCAGGGCATCCACCCCGCACAGGGTGAACCAGCCCAGGTACGGCAGCAGGCACAAATCCTCGCAGCTGAACAGGGCGCTGTAGCCCTGCCCCACTTCCTGCGCCTCCCACATGGCTGCGCCGGGCCGCGTTTTTTCCTCCACGGCCACCACCTGATAGTCGAAGCGGCAGGGGTGGGTACAGCGGCCCTGGTTGGCGTGGCGGCGGTTCAGGGCCATGGAGAGCAGGCACCGGCCCGAGACGGCCAGACACTGCGCCCCATGGACGAAACATTCCGTTTCCAATCCGATTCCATGGGCGGCTGCGGTCATGGTCCGGATGGCCGGGCCGGGCAGCTCGCGGGCCAGATTGGCCCGGGTGGCGCCGAGCTCCTTCCAGACGGCCATGGTCCGGGCATTGGTGGTGTTGGCCTGGGTGGAGACGTGCAGCGGCAGGGCCGGGGCCACCTGCCGGGCCAGGGCCATCACGCCGGGATCGGCCACGATGATCCCGTCCGGCCGGGCGGCGGCGTCCATGGCGGCCAGCGCCTCCAGGCGGCGGGCCAGGGCCGGAAACTCGTCATCCCGGGCCAGAAGGTTCAGGCAATAATAATACCGCTTGCCCATGGCGTGCACCATCCGGCCGGCAGCGGCCAGGGTCTCGCCGGCAAAGCCACGGCTGCCGGCCCGCAGGGACAGATCCGGCCCGGAAAGATAGGCGGCGTCCGCCCCATAGAGCAGCACGGTCTCCAGCTGCTCCGGCCCGCCGGCCGGGGCGAGAAGTTCGGGAATATTCATAACTTTTTATTCCAAAGTATTACGCGGGCAGCCCCTGGCGGAGGCGCCGTTCCTTCAAGGCGGTGATCAGCTCGTCGCGCACCTGCAGCATGCCTTTTCCGCGGCCCAGGCGGACATGTTGCCGAAAGCTGCCATGATAGTCAGAGCCACCGGTCACGGCCAGCTCCAGCCGTCGGGCCAGGGCGAGGTATTGCTCGGTCTGGCTGGGGGTGTGTTCGGAATAATAGGCTTCGATGCCGTCCAGTCCCAGGCTGCGCAGTTCCGTCACCAGCGCGGCCATGCTGTCGGCCCCGAGGTTGACGGAACAGGGATGGGCCAGCACGGGCGTGGCTCCGCAGTCGCGCAGCAATTCCAGGGCCGTGGCGGCCTGGAATTCCGCCTTGGGCACGTAGGCTTTGCCGCGAGCGCCCAGGAACTGCTCAAAGGCCTGCTGCGGGCTGTTGACCACGTGCTTTTCGAAGAGCACGGCAGCGATGTGCGGCCGGCCCACGACCACGCCGCCGGCCTTGGCCAGGACGTCTTCCATGCGGATGTCGATGTTCAGCCGGTGCAGGGCCTGGAGGATGGCCTCGTTGCGGGCGTTGCGGCACACGATGAGCCGGTCCAGCTCCTGCTGCAACACCTCGGCCCGCTCGGGCAGGAAAAGCCCCAGCAGGTGCAACGTGTGCGGACCATGCACCACAGACAGCTCGCAACCGGGCACAAACTCCAGGGCCGTGCCGGCTGCGGCGCGGCGGGCTTCCTCCAGGCCGGCCATGGTGTCGTGATCGGTCAGGGCCAGGGCCGTCAGGCCGGCAGCCACGGCGTGCTGCACAAGCTGGGCGGGAGTGTCTGAACCATCGGATGCGGACGAATGGGTATGCAAATCAATCAATGTAAAGAATCCTGAAGTATTGTCGCAGAAGAAAATTCTTGCCTGCAGGGCGTGCGGGTGCGAAAACGCGGCTGGGCAACGGGTAGTGCGGCCGGTGGGAACCTTGCCGAGGGATGCCACCCCACGCAGCCCGGGTCAAGCCGCAATCGTGCCGGACACGTATCGGGCGAGTACCGAGAGCCAGAGCCGACACCGGCCAAGGAGCAGACGAATGATTGATGCATTGCTGGTTGTGGACATGCAGCAAGGACTGTTCAGAGACACACGGCGCTACAATCCCGAGGGAGTGACCGAGCGCATCAACCTGCTCATCGACGCCATGCGCGAGGCTGGCAGGCCCGTGCTCTTCATCCAGCACGACGGGCAACCCGGCGAATGCGTGGAGCCAGGCACGCCGGGCTGGGAAATCCTGCCCACCCTGCACCGTCAGCCCGAAGATACAGTCATCCGCAAGACCATGTGTGACGCGTTCTATAACACCACCCTGGGCCCCACCCTGGTGGAACGCGGCATCCGCAGACTGTGCATTGCCGGCTGCTGCACGGATTTCTGTGTGGATACCACCATCCGCGTCGCCGCCAGCCAGGGCCTGGAGCTCTTTGTGCCCGAGGATGGCCATACCACGGCCAGCAAGCTGCACCTGCCCGCCCAGGCCATCATCACCCACCACAACTATCTTTGGAGTGAACTCATCGTGCCGGGGCCGAACATCGTCGTTGAACCGGCCGCCGAGTTGGTGAAGAAAATCACGACTCCCCCCTTGCAGGACTGATCACTCATTGCTATATACTGAGGGTAAACCCGCGGGGTATTTGGGCGGGCCGAACACAAGAGAACTTCAGGGGTTTTTCAGGCTGCGGCCGTTTCGCCCCAGCCACGTCATCGCTGTACGATCGCTCCGGGACCAAGGAGGAAAGTATGGACTACACGGCGGCGGATATCCCATTGGAACTCAAGCACGGCGAATACCTGACCCTGCCAGATGGCAGCAGCCTCTACTGGGAAACCAACGGCGAGGCCAAGGACGTCTTTCTCGGATCCGGCTTTGCGCCGGACGTGGAACTCTTTCCTGAAAACAGCTGGGAATTTGCGTCAGGCGATGCCAGATACCGCCTGACCGCCCGCTTTGAGGACGTGCTGGTGGTGGAACGAATCTGAGTTTCCCCTCTCCCCTTTCAGACACGGCCCGGAGCCTGCCATTGCGCAGGGTCCGGGCCGTGTCGTATAGCTGGTCCATGCACATCAGCACCGAAGACGCCCTCAGCTTTTTCGAGTCCCTGCCCCTGTTTCAGGGGCTGCCCATGGATCATCTGACCCTCCTGGCCCGTCAGGCCGTGGGGCGGGACTACCAGGCCGGCGAGCTCATCGTAGGCCAGGATGACACGGTCAAGGGCCTGTATCTGCTGGCCTCCGGCCGGGTGAAACTCTCCAAGATCCTGCCTGACGGGCGCGAGCAGACCATCTACCATTTCAACCCCGGCGAGCCGTTCTGCCTTTGCTCAGCCTTTCGGGGCGAACGGTTTCCGGCCAATGCCGAGGCCCTGGAGCCCAGCCGGGTCTTCGTGGTCCCGGGTCAGGCCCTGGAAGACGCAGCCCGGGCCGACCCCTCGCTCTTCTTCAACATGCTCATGCTCCTTTCCCGCCGGCTCAAGGAGGCCATGGAGCGCATCGAATCCTTGTCCACGCGGGATTTGTCGCGCCGGGTGGCCCTGTTCCTGACCAGACACCCCGGGGCCTCCACAGGCTCGCTGACCCTGGCCATGAGCCACCGCGAACTGGCCAAGATGCTCGGCGCCACCCCCGAGGCCCTCTCCCGCGCCTTTCGCAAACTCAGCGATGCCGGCTATGTGCAGGTGGAGGGCCGCGAGGTGCGCATTCTGGATCTGGCCGGGCTGGAGCGGGAATAGCCGCCCGCGCATCAGCATTCCTGGCGGGGGTGCGCTCAGGCGTCCTGGGTGACGGGAATGGCCGCGAGTTCCCCGTCTTCCGCGTCTTCCGCAATTGCCGCATCTGCTGCCGCAGGCGTCATGATCGGCGCAGGCGCGACCGTCGCGGCTGGAGCCGATGCGGCCGATGTGACTGGAGCGGGTGCGGGCGCCGTGCCGAACACGCGATCCGTGAATTTCACATACCACGCCGCGGACTGGACCTGGATGATGTAGGCCAGGGCCACCACCAGGGCCGCGTCCGAACCACGCTCACCAAAGGCATTGATAGCAATGGCCAGGGCGATGGAGAGGTTGCGCATCACCGTGCCGTAGACCATGGCAATGGCGTCGCCGCGGGGGAGCAAGGCCTTGGCTGTCACGGTGGAAAGGAGGTAGTTCACCCCATAGAGCAGCAGCAGGGGCAGAAGAATCTGCAGCAGCAGCCCTGGCTGGCCGGCCAGGGTCTTGGCCTTGAGGGCCAGGGCCACGAAGACGATGCCCAGCACCCCCAGGGTGGACAGGGCCGGAAAGCGCGGGCCGATGGTTTTCTGGAACGCATCCTTGCCGTATTTTCTGAGCAGAAGCTGCTGGGTGATGTAGCCCAGGAGCATGGGCAAAAAGACGATCAGCAGAATCTGGCTGAGCACCATGCCCACATTGACCTCAATGGCCTCGCCCATCAGGCCCATGACGTACAAGGGCGTGGCCAGGGAGCCGAGGGTCAGGCCGATGACGGTCATCTGCACTGCCGCGGCCACGTTGCCCTTGGCAAAGCCGGTCCAGGAGATGGTCATGCCGCTGGTGGGCACCAGGCCGGCCAGCAGCAGCCCCAGGGCCATGTACGGCTGGTGGCGGAAAAAGAACAGGCCCACGGCGTAAGTCAGAAAGGGAATCACCAGGAAGTTGAGCCCCTGGGCGGCCAGCTGGGCCTTGAAGTCCTGGCCCTTGATGTCGAAGACCTGGCGGATCTTCAGGGTGACCATCATGGGGTAGACCATGAGAAAGGTGAAGGGAATGATCAGGGATTTGAGCCAGCGGGCGTCCGCAGCCAGGCCATAGGCCAGACCCAGGATCATCATGGCCGGAATGGCCAGCACCAGATTCTTGGACAGGCGTTGCAGCAGGGTCCACATGAGGGCCTCCTTGGCGACGTTGAAAAATGCCGAATGTGCCCCGACCCTATGCCGAACGCCTGTCATGCGTCATTGATCGCAGTCAACGCGGCCATACAATCCCCGCGCACCCCCAAAAATCCCGGCTCACCCGTTCTTTTCCGTTCCTGTGTCCGTGCTGTTATCTGCACCCGGCGCCTGCTCCTGCGCGTGCGGTGAGGCGGCCCGCAGCACATCCAATGCCTGGGATGCATGCACGATGCGGATGACCACGCGGCGGTTCCTGGCCCGGCCCTCGGGGGTCTCATTGCCGGCCACGGGATCATACGCGGCGCGGCCCATGGCATAAAACCGGGCAGGGTCGAGCCCGGCCTCGCGGGGCAGCAGCTCGGCCACGGCCGCAGCGCGCGCGGCGGAAAGTTCCAGGTTCGAGGACACCAGCCAGCGCCGGTGCGCCATGATGGGCCGGTCGTCAGCATGGCCAATCACCTGGATCACAGCGTCGTCGGGGACATTTTTCAGACCGGCGGCCATCTTGGTCAGGAGCGCCCTGCCCTCGGGCCGCAGACGGCGGCTGCCGGAAGAGAACAGCACCTCACCCAGGATGGTGATGCGCACGCCGTCCTCCTGCTCCTGAATTTCCACCTGCGTCTGTGGTGCGCCTGCCGCGTCCTGTTTTTGTGCGTGTTGATCATCCGCCAGCCGGGCCTGCAGCTCGCGCTGCACCGTGGCCAGGGCGCCGGTGAGCTGCTGGCGCTGGGAGCGGTCCTGCTCAAGCCGGGTCCCCAGCTCCTGCAAGGCAGATTGCGAGGCCGCGGCCAGACTCAGGGTGGTCTGATGCGTCCCGGCCAGTCCGGCGGCAGCCTCCTGCAGCATGGTGGCGTTGTGCAGGGCGGCCTCCAGTTCCTGGCGGCAGGATTCGCGGGCCTGGGCACAGGCGTCTCGCTCCTGGGCACAGGTGTCTCGCTCCTGGCGCAGGGCGCGGGCCTCGGCGGTCATTGTTTCGAGGGCGGCGGTCTGCCGCGCCTGTTCCTGCTGGGCGGCGTCGCACTCCCGGCCCTGGGCGCTGCGCAGGGCGCGCTCCTGCTCCAGGGCCTGGTGCATTTCTGCCGTGCGGGTGGAGGAATCCGCCAGCGCCGCGGCAAGCTTGCGGGAGGTGTCTGCCAGGGTGGTTTCGCTATTGCGCCGGGTCTGGCGCTCCTGGAACAGCAGCACGCCCAGCACCAGGGCGGCCAGCACGCCTGCCGCTGCCAAGAGGGTCGCTACGGTCGAACCTTTCATCAGCCAGCCTCCTTTCCCTGCCAGGGATGCTGCCGGAACTGCCAGGCAGATCTGCCTGACGGGCCACTTGAATAGAACCTCTTGCGGTCTCAGCCTCTGGTCATGGTATCAGCTTGCTGTTACTATCCTGTCAACTGCGAAGGCATTGCGGAACAAAAACCAGGCACTGCCGCGCCCCCCCAGGTGGGAGCGCCGCCTCTGCAAGGGCCGCATCTTCATACGAAAGACACAGCGCGCGTTTTTGCCATCAGGAGGAGCCATGCGCATTCGCTGTTGGGGGGCACGGGGGTCCATCGCCGTTTCCGGTTCGGAGTACGTCGTCTACGGTGGGGATACCACCTGCCTGGAGTTACGCACCGCCAGCGGCCACGTGATCGTCGTGGATGCCGGCACTGGCGTGCGGCGCCTGGGCAACGCGCTGCTGGCCGAGGGCGTGCGGGAGATGACCATGTTCTTCACCCATGCGCACTGGGACCACATCCTGGGCTTTCCGTTCTTCAAACCCGTGTACCGGGAAGATTCGCACATCACCCTGTACGGCTGCCCCATGGAGCAGGGCAACCTGGAGCTGCTGCTGGCCAAAACCATGGCCGCACCTCACTTTCCCGTGCCCTACCACGAGCTTAAGGCAAAAATTGATTACACGCCCCAATGCCTGGAGCAGACCACAACCATGGTCCACGGCATGCAGGTGGACAGCATCCCTCTGAGCCACCCCAACATGGGCCTGGGTTACAAGTTCACCGAAGCTGGCAAAACCATGGTGTTTCTGACAGACAACGAACTGCACCACCCGCATCATGGCGGCCGGCCCTATGCGGAATACGTGGAATTCTGCGCCGGTGCGGACCTGCTGTTGCACGATGCCGAATACACTGACGAAGAGTACGCCCATACCAAGGGCTGGGGCCACTCCACCATGCGCCACGCCCTGCAGCTGGCCCTGGACGCCAAGGTGCGCCAGTTCGGCATGATCCACCACAACCAGGACCGGCCTGATGATGACCTGCAGCTGCGCGAGGCTGCCCTGCGCCAGACCGTGGCCGAGACGGCCGCCCCCCTGCAGCTCTTTGCCGTGACCCAGGACATGGAGATCCGCCTCTGATCCCCGCCTGCGCGCATGTGGCACCGCATGTGGCGCGAAGTATGCTTGGCTGTGTCGTCAGTCCGGAGAATTCATCTTTTTGACGCCGCGCCGTCCCTGGAGGTGGCCATGAACGCCGTCCGCATCCTTCGCATTGCGCCCGCCCTCGCCGTGTTGCTGAGCCTGTCTGCCGTGTTGCACCCCGGGCTGGCCGCCGCGGAAGAAATCGTCGTCACCCATACGTATATCATGGGCGATGCGGAATCCAAGAACCAGGCCCGCGCCGCCTGTCTGGCCGAGGCCAAACGGGCCATCCTGGAACGGGCCGGCACCTTTTCCCGCGTGATGTCCGAACTCAAGGACTTCGAGCTGACCAGGGACGTGGTCCAGAGCTTTTCCGGGGCCATCATCAAGGCCACGGTCATCAAGGAAGAAGTGGCCATGTCCGGCCAGAGCATGGCCCTGACCTGCACCGTGGCCGGCGAGGTGGATATGGCCTCCCTGGAAGCCCAGGCCAAGCGATTGATGGAATCCCGGCCGACCTTTTCCGGAAGCGGGAGCAGCGGGACGTCCAGCGGCCTTTCCAACGCCACCACCCCGGGCATCCCGAAATCCCTGCCCAACCAGCCGGATCGGGAATATCTGGAAGAAAAAATGGGCATGCGCAGCGAGATGCTGCAGGGATCACGGGACGCAACCTTCGTGGCCGCCAATCTTGTGGAAAAAGGCATGACCTACGAGCAGGTCTCCCAGCTGGCCGGCCCGCCCACGGGCCAGCTGGATGGACCTCGCTTCCAGTGCCGCAGCCATGGCAAGGCCTGGGTGGTCTATCAGGCTGGCCGGGTTGTCTGCGTGCGTCGGGCGCTCGGTTGGTCCCAGCGTCAACAAAGTGAATGCCATTGTGACGGGTTTGCTGGGGATTTTCACCTAAGGTAAATTCCCTTGCCATTTTCGCAATCTCTTGGATTGAATGGCTTCGCATTTTCTGGCATTGCTTGGCTGTACCCCTGTTTTCTTCCCTAAGCCACGCGCCCAGGCAACGCGATACGAATGACCATACGCCAGCAGAGCCTCTTGTTCATCTTCCTCGCGGCAGCCGTGTTGTTGACGGGGTCCATTCTTGGTCTGCGCACGATCCTACTCGACCGCTTCGGCTCCCTGGAACTCGAACTTGCCCGCGAGGACGCCGCACGGGTTGACCATACCTTGCGCCAGTACACCAGGGATCTTGGCGCGCTGACAACCGACTGGGCCAACTGGGACAGCAGCTGCGCCTTTGTCAGCAACGCCACGGCCCAGGCCCGGCAAAGCTTCATCGATGAAAACCTTCAGGACATCACCCTGAAGGACAATGCCATGCACGCTCTGGCCTTTCTGGACGCCCAGGGGCGGATGATCTGGTCCGGAGGATGGGATCCCGAACGCAATGTCGCCCTGGCCCTGCCCCAGGGCCTGCTGGATGTCCTGTTTTCCCGCGACCAGCTCCGTCTGCCCCCCGAATCGGGCACCATGGGCTTGCTGCTGCTGCCGGAAGGCCCCATGTTTGTGTGCGCGCGGCGCATCCAGCCCAGTACGGGCCTTGGTCCGCCCTGCGGCACCCTGGTCATCGCCCGCCATTTCCAGGGCAGTCTCCTGGCTGATCTGCGCGAGCAAACTCAGACCGGGCTGCGCCTCCTGCCCCTTTCCTTGCCCACTTCGGACCTCCAGCCCGTCGATACGATCGATGATGGTGCGGAAGCACTCTCGGAACACGCGCTGGTGCGCATTGAAACCGACGAGACCGTCTTGCGCGGGGTCATCGTCATACGAGACATCTTCGGCGACCCTACGCTCCAGCTTGAATTTGAAAAACCCCGCACAGTGATGCGCAAAGGCGGGGAGGCAATCCTGTACACGGCCGTGGCAGTCAGCCTGTGCGTGCTGGCCACGGCAGCCGTGATCCTGTGGCTGCTGGAGTCGCGCATCCTTTCCCGCATTCGTTCTCTTGGGCTGCAGGCCGAACGGCTGGCAACTTCCGGCGTGCCGGGGCAGCAAGTGTACCTGGCTGGCAGGGATGAGATTTCCGGTCTGGCTGCTTCCATCAATGCCATGCTTGCCGCCCTGGAGGAATCCCGCGCGAAGCAGGTCAGCCAGCTGGAATTCCTGCAGGAGGAAGAGCAGTTTCACCTTGCCGTGCTGGACTCCCTGCAGGCCGGCATTCTGCAAATCGATCCCAAAACGCACCTGGTTCTGGACGCCAACGCCTTTGCCGAAAAGCTCCTGGGCCGCTCGCGCGAGGCACTCAAGGGGCGGTTGTGCCATGGCCTGCTCTGCCCCTCGGAGCTGGGCAGCTGTCCGGTGACGGATCTGGGCGAATCCCTGGATCTGGCGGTGCGTTACCTCATCGATATCCACGGCACCCGCATTCCCGTGCTCAAAAGCGCCACCATGCTGGAGCGCAACGGCCGCTCCATCCTGCTTGAATCCTTTGTGGATATCACCGAACTGCAAAACGCCCAGGAGCGGCTGCGCCTCTCCGAGGAGACGTATCGCACCATCTTCACCAGCACCGGCGCGGCCCTGGCCATGCTCAACAGCGAGGGCAACGTGGCCCTGGCCAACGAGGGATTCGCCCGCCTGTCCGGCATGTCCCAGGGGGCCTTGGAGCAGCTGCAGCCGCACTGGACCCGGTTCTTCCCCCGGGAGGCCCAGCCCGGCATGCAGGCCATGCTGGATGGCACCAACGAACGCATCGCCAACCTGGAATGCGAATTCCTGCGCTCCGATGGCACCGCCCGGCACATCTCCTTTACCGTGGCGGACCTGCCCCAGCCCGGCTGGCATATCCTCTCCCTGTTGGATGTCACCAGCCGCCGCCAGACTGAGGCTGCCCTGCGCACCGCGCACGACACCCTCGAAGCCACTGTGGCCGACCGCACGCGAGCATTGGAACAGGCTGTGCGCCGGCTGCGGGAGCTGGATACCATCAAGAGTTCCTTCCTCTCCTCCGCCTCGCACGAGCTGCGTACCCCGCTCACCTCCATCATGGGCTTTGCCAAACTGATGGAACGCACCTTCAAGCGGATTTTCCTGCCCCTGGCCACCACCCCCATGCAGCAGGAACGCGCCGCTGAACACCTGCGCAACCTGAAAATCATGCAGCAGGAAGGCGAGCGGCTGACCCGGCTGGTCAATGATCTCCTTGACTTGAACGCCATCGAATCCGGGGCCATGGAATGGCAGGAAGAGCCGGTGCAGATGGCCACCCTGCTGCGGCGCGTGGCCGATGCCGTGGAGCCCACCCTGAAGCCAGGCGTGGCCATGCGCATCCTCCTGCCAGCCCGGCTGCCCACCCTGCAGGCAGATCCCGAACGCCTGCGGCAGCTGTTTGCCAATCTGCTGTCAAATGCCGCCAAGTTCACGAACCAGGGCGCCGTCACCCTCTCGGCCAGCGTGCCTTCCGAAGGAAAATTGCTGGAAGTGGTGGTGGAAGACACGGGCGAGGGCATTGCCGAGGACATTCTCAGCCACATCTTCGAGCGGTTCTACCAGAGCGCCCCCGGCATCCGCGAAGGCGACGGCCTGCGGGACAAACCCCGGGGCGCCGGCCTGGGGTTGGCCATTTGCCGGGAAATTGCCGAGCATTATGGCGGCAGCATCAGCGTCCAGTCCACCCAGGGCCAGGGGAGCCGCTTTGTGGTGCTCCTGCCCCTGACCCTGGAAACGAAGGATCCGCCGCAATGAGCGTTGGAATCGATACGCCGCTGAACAACAGATTTTCCCTGCTCTCCCGGAACGAATACGGGCACGAGACTTCCACCGCCATCATTGTCTTTCATGATGCAGAGCAACCGCAGCCCATTTTGGATGCGCACATCGACCGGTTCTATTTCTTTGCGCCATTGTGCATTGGCAAACGCGTTCTCGATGTGGGCTGCGGATTTGGCTATGGCGCAAAAATCCTGGCGCAGTTTGCCGCAGAAGTGGTTGCCATTGACATCGATCCGCATGAACTTGACTTTGCGCGCACCAGACACGCAGCGCACAACATCACCTACATTCAAGAAAAAGTGCAGGCCTTGGATGCGGGAGATTTTGATGTGTGTGTATGCACAGAAGTCATCGAGCACATCGACCCTGCAGAAGTGGACGCGGTGCTGCACGCCATTTCAGCACGATTGCGCCCCAACGCTTTGCTGGTGTTCACAACCCCCTGCCAGGCATACACCCAGAAGACAGACAACAGATTTCATGTCCAGGAATACTCCTATCCGGATTTCACGGCCCTGATTGCCCGGTACTTTGTTCCAAAATCCGCGTTCTTTTATGACTGGAACACCGCCACCCTTTCCGCACGGCCCTCTGCCTGCGCAGTCCCGGGCAGACAGAGCCACATCGTCCAGATCATCATTGCCGAGCACAGCCGCAGCCAGGGCAGCACAATCGCACCGGCAGGCTAAGGGCCTCCCGGATCTGCTTTGCACGCAAGGGGTCCGCGCCCGCACCAGTACCTTCCCTCGTCTCCCGGGTCGCGTCCCCGGACTATTGTTTTTCCGTGGCCTTGGTGAGGGCCGTGACGTTGCTTTTGGTGAAGAAGCCGTCAAATCCATCGTAGCGATGAATGTATTCGTTCACCAGAAAGGTGTACTGCGAGGGATAGGTGAATGTCTGTTTGAGGCCTTCCTCGCGTGACCCCACCAGTTCCACCATGTATTGCAGCCCTGCATCGCCCAGCTTTTCATACGTGAACTCAATCTCCTCGGTACGAAACGCCAGGTGGTGCACGCGCTTGCCGTAGTTGTAAATGAACCGCTCCGTGGGACCAGAAGCCTCCAGGGACTCAAATGGCTTGATGCCCGATGTAAACACCTGGGCATAATCATCCATGCTCAGCCGGGCCACGTTGGTGATGCTGTTCAGGCTCTCCACGTACACGGCAAAGGCAAAGCGGTAGTTGGTCCATTCCAGAAACTCGATGATGGCCTCGTCGCGTTCCTCGGCCTTGACCCGGGTGGCCGTATGGTCCAGCTCAAAGATATTCGCCAGCCAGGGATGGTCCGGCTTGGTCATGCGCCAGTCCAGAGGGCGGGAGGCTTCCGTGCGCCAGGCGCCCTCCGTCCCATGCCATTGGATGAATCCCAGGGAATTGCCGGTAAAGGGCGAGGGTGGTGTCTGGATGAACGAATACTGCGGCGTGCGCTGGATGTCCGCAGTCAGAAACTGCCGCCCCTGCTCGCGCTGCAGGGCCACGAATCGCTCCAGGTCCCTGCATTTGTACACAAAGGTTTCCAGTCTGGTGTTGGGCAGGTGGCGCGTTTTGGGGTTGTCATTCAAGGTGCGGAAGGGATTTGCCCCGCCCTTGCGCACACGAATCAGAAAATCCACATTCCCATCCTGGCCCAGGTGGCAGGTTTTGCTGGCATCATCCTCAAACGCTTCGCGAAATTCCAGGCCGGTGACGCGCAGCAGCTCCTCCACGGCCGGCCCGAACGTCTCGGGCTCCACGGCAATCCACACCCCTTCCAGCCCGCCCACCAGTCCCTCCAGGCCGGCCTTGCGCCGGGCCTCCAGGGCCTGTTCCACGCGCGCAAGGAGCACTGCATCATTATTCTTGAACAATTTCGCATCCATGACGTATTTCCTCTCCATATATGGATTTCCGTTTCACGAGCCGCAATTCATCTGATAGCATGTCCTGGCTTTGAAAAACAATCCATGACCCTTGCCAGCGTGCCTGCGCCCGAGTACAACGCCCTCCCAAGACGCGTGTGAGGTTCCCGGATGGCTCTGGATTACAATTTGCTTGATGTGCGAGTGGACCTGAAGGCGGTTCGTGCCAACTTCAAACGGATGCAGTCGCTTGGCCGCGGCTGCATGGCCGTGATCAAGGCCGACGCCTACGGACACGGCCTGCTGGAGGTGGCTCGCGGCCTCTCCCTGGACGGTGTGCGGATGTACGCCGTGGGCGCGGTGTCCGAGGGCGTGCGCCTGCGCGAAGCCGGGCTGCCCGGCCGCATCCTCAGCCTGCTGGGCCCGCAGGACATGCGCGAGGCCAAGGCCGTGGCCGGCCAGAATCTCCTGCCCCTGATCTACCGCCTGGACCAGCTGCAAATGCTGGCCGAGGCCACCGCCGGCCGGCCGCAGCAAATTGCCATCAAGCTGGATACCGGCATGCGCCGCCTGGGCTTCACCGCCGACGAACTGCCGGCCCTGCTCGACCAGCTGCGCAAAACCCGCAATCTCGAACCCGTGCTGGCCATGAGCCATCTGGCCACTGCCGACGAGCCCGAGAGCGAGCCCTTTGTACGCGAACAGGCCGCCCGGTTTCAGGAATGCCGAGCCCTCTTCGAACGTCGTGGGCTCAATCTGGAATATTCCCTGGTCAACTCCGCCGGGCTGATGGCCTATCCGGATCTGCATTTCGATCTTCAGCGCCCCGGCATTTCCCTGTACGGCGTCAACCCCTTCCAGGGCACAGCCTGGGCGGACAAGGGCCGCGGCCTGCAGCCGACCATGACCGCCAGCGCCCCGGTGCTGCAGGTGCACCCCCTGCGCAAGGGCGAGGCCATCAGCTACGGCCGCACGTTCACGGCCGAGGAAGACCTGACCGTGGCCATCGTGGCCATGGGCTATGCGGACGGCGTCTCCCGCGGGCTTTCCAACAAGAGCTACGTCTGCCTGCACGGCCAGCGGGCCCGCATCCTGGGCCGGGTCTGCATGCAGCTGACTGCCGTGGATGTCACGCGCATCCCCCAGACCCAACCCGGCGACGCAGCCTGGATCCTTGGCGGCTCCGGCGCCGGCGCCATCACGGCCAACGACCTGGCCGGCTGGTGGGACACCATCCCCTATGAAGTCTTCTGCCTCCTGGGGCTGAACCGGCGGGGCTAGCCAAAAGGCACTTGACGCCACCAGCCGCCTCGGCTATTGAAACGAATTCCACCTTGCTCGCGGGATGGTCCCGCGGGCCTTGTGCGGGAATGCGGCATGCTGTTTGCCGCAGGCCCGACTGCATGTCCACAAGGAGCGATCATGCGCAAATACGAGAATCTGTTGTTGTTCTCGCCGGAGTTGGGGATGGACGAGCTCTCCCCCATCGTCGAGAATCTGAAGGGCGTCCTGGAACGCGAAGGCGGCACCCTGACCCTCATTGACGACTGGGGCATGAAGGAACTTGCCTACCCCGTGCGCAAGTTCTTCCGCGGCCACTATGTGCGGCTGGAATTCAGCGCCCCCTCCAAGGCCATTGCCGAGCTGGAGCGCATCATCCGCATCACCGACGGCATCATGAAGTTCGTCACCGTCAAGCTTGATGAACACGAGGAGGCCGCCCCCGCGGCCGCCGCTTCCGAGGAGGCGAGCGCGTAATGGCTTTCAAGAAGAAGTTCACCCCCCGCAAGAAGTTCTGCCGGTTCTGCGCCAATCCCGACCTGCCTCTGGATTACAAGCGTCCGGACATTTTGAATGACTTTGTGACCGAGCGCGGCAAGATCATTGCCCGCCGCATCACCGGCACCTGCGCCAAGCACCAGCGCCGCCTGACCACGGAAATCAAGCGTTCCCGTCAGATGGCCCTGATGTTCTACACTGCCGTGCACGCCACCTATGTGCAGAAGCGCACCAAGGCCGCGGGCTAAGGAGGAGTT
Organism: Megalodesulfovibrio paquesii; assembly: GCF_054653055.1. Taxonomy (NCBI): domain Bacteria; kingdom Pseudomonadati; phylum Thermodesulfobacteriota; class Desulfovibrionia; order Desulfovibrionales; family Desulfovibrionaceae; genus Megalodesulfovibrio; species Megalodesulfovibrio paquesii. Next base: position 378,645 of record NZ_BAAIGQ010000001.1, read on the forward strand.
TCCATGGCAACCATGCAGATCATCCTGCGCGCCGATGTGGACACTCTCGGCCGCCTGGGCGAGATTGTCACCGTCAAGGCCGGCTATGGCCGCAACTTCCTCATTCCGCAGGGCCTGGCCATGCTGGCCACGGAATCCAACAAGCGCGTGTTCGAAAACGAACGCAAGAAGCTGCAGGCCCAGCGCGATTCGCTGAAGGCCACCGCCGAAACGCTTGCTGAAAAAATCAACGCCGCCGTGGTGGAAGTGGAAGTGCGCGTGGGCGAAGGCGACCGTCTCTACGGTTCCGTCACCTCCGCGGACATCTGCGCCGCCCTGGCCAAGATCATCGGCGAAGAAGTGGACCGCAAGCTGCTGCTGCTCGAAGCCCCCATCAAGGCGCTGGGCAAGTACGAAGTGGCCTTCAAGCTGCACCCCGACGTCACCGCCACCTGCACGGTGAAGGTGTACCGTCAGGGCGGCAGCGCCGCGGACCTCGACGTGGTCGAAGCCGCCCCCGAAGCGGAAGCGGCTCCCGAAGCGGCTCCCGAAGCCGAACCCGCAGCCGAGTAGGACCTATTGTCTTCGCCTGCGGCCAAGGCCGCGGGAATCGTCCCCATGGACGTACTCCCCGGCGACGCTCGAAAGCACCCCCCCCACAACCTCGAAGCCGAGCAATCGGTGCTGGGGGGGGTGCTCATCAAAGCTGTCACCCTCTCTTCCATCTCGGAAACCCTTTCCGCAGATGACTTTTATTACCCGCAGCATCGCCTGATCTATCAGGCTTGCCTGGACATCTCCGCCCGTAACCTGCCGGTGGACGCCGTGTCTGTGGCCGAGCATCTGTCGCGGGAAAAGAAGCTGCAAGAGGCCGGTGGCTCGGCCTATATTGCGGAACTGATCGAAAGCGTGGTGGGCGCCGCCAATGCCCACTATCACTCCACCATTGTCCGGGACAAAGCCCTGCAACGCCAGCTCATCGAGGCCGGCAGCAGGATTGTGGCCGAGAGCTTCGAGCCGCGTCCCGAAATCAATGAACTCCTTGAATTTGCGGAAAAAGCCGTCTTCGACATCTCCCAGCGGCAGGTCGGCTCTTCCATCACCCCGGCCAACGAGCTGGTCCGGCAGGTGTTTGACGAGCTCACGGCCCGGTTCGAGAACAAGCAGTCCGTCACCGGCGTACCCACGGGCTATCACAAGCTCAACGAGCTGACGGCCGGCCTGCAGCCCACGGACCTGATCATCATCGCCGGCCGCCCGGCCATGGGCAAGACGGCCTTTGCCCTCAATGTCTGCATGCGCGCGGCCATCCAGGGTGGCGTGCCCACGGTGATCTTTTCCCTGGAAATGGGCAAGGAACAGCTCATGCAGCGCATGCTCTGCGCCTGGGGCAAGGTGGATCTGGCCAAGATGCGTCGCGGCAACATCAACGACGAAGACTGGTCCAAGCTGCACACTGCGGCGGATCACTTTTCCCGGGCCAGTCTGTTCATCGACGACACCCCGGCCCTGAGCGTGACCGAACTGCGCGGCCGCTGCCGCCGCCTCAAGCGCGAGAAGAACCTCGGCCTGGTGGTGGTGGACTATCTCCAGCTCATGCGCGCCAGCCGCCGCATCGACAGCCGCGAGCAGGAAATCTCCGAAATCTCCCGCAGCCTGAAGGCCCTGGCCAAGGAGCTGCATGTGCCTGTGGTGGCGCTTTCCCAGCTCAACAGAAAACTGGAAGAGCGCGGCGACAAACGCCCCCTGCTCTCTGACCTCCGCGAATCCGGCGCCATCGAGCAGGATGCGGACGTGATTATTTTCCTGTATCGTGACGAAGTGTACAACAAGAAGGAAGACAACCCCAAGCGCGGCGTGGCCGAGGTCATCATCGGCAAGCAGCGCAACGGCCCCCTGGGCACGGTGGAGCTGGCCTACGTCGGCTCGTACACCGCCTTCGAGGAACTGGAAGAGCGCTACTCGGGCTACGAACCGCAGGAAACACCGGCTGCATCATGACCATCCGCCGCGTCCCCACTTTGTTCCAGCTGGCCACCGCCGTCTCACTGGTCGTGCTGTGCCTGCCGCTTTCGGCCCGAGCCGACACTGTGATTCTCGAACTTTCCCGTCCAACGCACGCCCTGGAAGCGGTGATTGAATTCGAACGCACGGCCCTTTCCCTGCGCAACGCCACCGACGAGGCCTTTCTGGTCGTCAAATCCACCATGGCCCACGCCGAGGATTCGGAAAACGCCACTGCCGCCGTACAGGACGCCATTTCCGGCTTCTACTTTGCCGTGACCAGCGCCTCCTTGAATGCCACCCAGGCCCTGCCCATCCCCGAGGGGTTGAGTGAGGAAGTGGCCTCCCTGCTGTATGAGGCGCGCCAGACCCTGCTGCAATCCCTGCAGGACCGGCTCTCCCTGGCCGCTGCGCTCGTGGCTGGCACCGAGCATGCGGAAGGCGCGGCTGAACTGGCCCGGGCGTACGCCATGCAAACCGGGTCGCATGATTTTTATCTGAACATCCTTTTGCAGGACGCCAGGGACGCCGCCGCCCCCTGAGGCGTTCCCTGCTTTTTGTCCATTCCTCCGCATATTTTCCTGGACGAACCCGCAGGAAAGAAGGAACAAGAGGCGCATGGAACGCATGCATACCTCATCCCTTCTCCCCTCGCCCCTGACCCCTGACGAACTGGACAGCTACGCCAGCGCCCTGCTCTGGGGCCTGTCCCTGGCCCGGAAAAAGCCGCTCAAAAAAAGCGACCTGATCCAGATCCGCTATGACCTCCCTGCCCTGCCCCTGGCCGAAATCCTCGCGGAACGCCTGCACCGGGATGGCCTGATCCCCGTGCCCCAGGCGCGCGACACGGCCAAGATGGAATACGATACCTATACCCTGGCCAACAACAAGCGTCTGACCACCCTTATTCCCGGAGAGCGGGAACTCAGCGAGGCCACCGCGGGCTCCATCACGCTCATTGCCCCGGAATCGTTGATGCATCTGTCCAAGGTGGACCCGGCCAACATTGCCATGGCTGTCTCTGCCCGCAAGCCGTTGCAGTCCATCCTCAGCGTGCGCGAGGCCGCCGGCGACTACGGCTGGACCCTGGGCTATTACCCCACCCCGGCCCTGGCTGAGCAGGCCGGCATGCCCCTGGAGGAGTATGCCGCGGAAATTGCCCGCGCCTGTCTCATCGCCCGGCATGAGCCGGTCAAGGAATGGCGGCTCTTCGAAAAACACATCCGCGAAATCCAGCACTGGCTGAACAGCCTGCCCCTGGCCGCCCTGCGCATCCAGAGCGCCAGCATGGACATGCTCATCCCAGTGGGTGAATCCCGGCAGTGGATCGCCCTCACCGGCCGCAATATCCCCAGTTTCGAATGCTACTTCTCCCCGGACTGGCGTGGCGTGGAAGGCGAATTCGCCGCCACCCTGCCCACCTTCCGCAATGGCGTCCGCGTGGATGGCCTGCGCCTGGAATTCCGCTACGGCCAGGTCGCTGCCGTCCACGCCGACAGCGGCCTGGACTTTGCCCTCGAACAACTCAAAATGGACGCCGGTGCCTCCCGCGTGGGCGAGTTCGCCCTGGTGGACAAACGCTTCTCCCCCATCTCCCGCTTCATGGCCAATACCCTCTACGACGAGAATTTCGGCGGCGAACACGGCAGCTGCCACATCGCCCTGGGCCAAAGTTACGCCAACAGCTACGCCGGCCTGCCCGAAGCCTTCACCCAACCCGTACGCGAACGCCTGGGCTTCAACGCCTCGGCCCTGCACTGGGATCTCGTGAACACCGAACCCAAAACCGTCACCGCCACCCTCAAAGGCGGCGGCAAGATGAAGGTCTACGAAAACGGCATGTTCGCGATGTAGAAGGGAAGCGGGAAGAGCGAAGAAAAGACATGCTTGGGGGAACTGAGTTCCTCCAGGCCCCCTCCGGTTAAGAGGCTCAAAAGAGGCGCACAGATTGCGCGGTGCGCATATCCCCCCGACCAAAAGTCTTTGGGGAAGGGGGTGCAGGGAGAACCCCTTTCTACAGACTGGGGTTCTCCCTGCCTCTCTGGCATCGCTCGCAAAACGTGCTGGTGCGGCCGGCCACGGTGGTTTTGACCAGGACCGCGCCGCAGGCCGGGCAGGGCTGGCCGGCCTTGCCGTACACGTTGAAGGTGTTCTGGAACGCGCCTGCGTCACCGCGGGCGTTCACGTAGTTGCGGATGCTCGCGCCGCAGCAGTCGATGCCCTCTTGCAGCACGGCCCGCACGTGTTCCATGAGGGTGATTTTTTGGGGGAGAGGAAGGCCGTCCGCCGGGGCATCAGGACGCAGGTGGGCGCGGAACAGGGCCTCGTCGGCATAAATGTTCCCCACCCCGGCCAGCACGGTCTGGTCCAGGAGCAGGGCTTTGATCCGCCCCCGCTTGCCATCCAGGCGATGGGCCAGGGCTTCGGCTGGCGTTTCCAGGGGCTCGGGGCCCAGGGAGGCGTAAAAAGGAAGGGCCTGCAGCTGGGCCGCCGTAAGGGCCGCGCAGGCGCCGAATTTACGCATGTCCATGAAAAACAGGCGGGCACCGTCGTCGAGGTGAAAGACCAGGTGCGTGTGCTTGTCCGGCGCTTCGGCAGGCTCCGGAAGGTGCAGGCGGCCGGTCATTTTCAGATGAAAGGCCAGGATCAGATCGTCGGACAGCTCAATCAGCAGCAGTTTGGCCCGGCGGCGGATGGCCAGGATACGTCGGCCCGGCACGGCGCGGGTCAGCGCCTCGGCGTCCAGCCCGCCGCGGACGGCACCGGCGTGGCGGACCTCCAGCCTGCGGATGCTTCGGCCCTCCAGGCTCGGCCGCAGACTGCGGGCAATGGTTTCTACTTCCGGCAGTTCAGGCATGGCAGGACAGGTCAGAAGGGGCGGCGTTCCAGGGTCAATTCCATCTCGGCGTCACCACGACGGATGCGATAGCGCAGCACGGGGTCGTCGCGCAGCTTCATGGGAATCACCTGCAATTGGCCAATCCCGGCCACGGGCAGGTCATTAATACCCAACAGGATATCGCCCACCACAAAGCCAACGGTCGCGGCCGGAGAGCCGGCATCCACGCGGGTGATAAACAGGCGGACGGCGCCGCCCTCCTCCCGCTCTTCCACGGCATACCCCAGGCGGCTGTAATGCGACGGCGGGCAAAGGTAGCGCACCTCGCCGGTCGGGAGTCCGGCGGTCAGTTCCTCTGCAGTTCGCGCAGGCATGATGGAGAGCACGGGCGCGCCGGGATCGAACTCCCGCAGCCGGCGTTTGACGCCCCAACCATGCTCCACATGCCCGCTGCCCACGATGAGCAGCACGGGATGGCCGGTCTCGCGCCGCAAGCGGACCATATTGCGGGCCATGGTCGTATCCCACAGGCTCTGCACGCGGACAAAGCGCTCAAAGGCCTCGCCACCGGGGGGAGCGGAAGGCGCGCGGGTGGCGTTCTGGTGCAATATGCTGGAGTGGCTGTCAAAAAATCCGCGCAAAAATTCCAGTTGCTCCTCGCCGGGGAGAATGATGGTCTCGGGCAGATGCGATTTGTCCTCAGGAGCGGCGGCATCCAGACCGCGTTCGCGCACCACATCCACCAGCCGCTGCGGGACGTTGGCGGCGTGCAGGGGCAGCCCGGCGGCACGGGCAGCCGCGAAGACCGGGGCGTACAGCTCCCAGGGGTGGCCCCAGGTGCGGTCCCAGTCCAGGGCTTCGCGCAATTCCGGCAGTCCAATCAGCTTTTTGTTGAAGCGGTCCAGGGCGGCCTGGCGGTCCGCGGCCACCATCTCCAGGGCCACCACGGGCTTGCCCTGGGGCCACTGGCTGTCCGGACGCTGGCCGATCCAGTCCAGCAGCAGGCGCTGCGCCTCATGATCGCAGGGCGAGGTGTGGGATTCGCCCAGAAGGATGTAGCCGGCCTGGGGCAGGCGGCACGCATCGGCAGTATGAAGCACGGCCGGTGGACCATCCGCGGTCGGGCAGCTGAGGGAAACCCGCCGCCCCGCCGTGCAGCCGCCGGCCAGGAGCGTCAGGGCGGCACAGCAGGCCAGCAGCACGGCGAGGCGGCGACCACGCGGCCGCCGTGACCCACCGGAGCACCGGGGGGGTGCAGGGGGAATCACTCCCCCTGCATTTCTTGATTCTCTGGTTCCTAATCCCACTTTCTCTTGTCCTCGATGGGCCGCATCTGCGGGGGCAGGGAGCCGGGGGCGAGCACTTTGAGCACGGGGCGCAGCTTGATCTTTTCGCGGAAGGTATGGAGCAGTTCCTCATCACGCTTGAAGTTGGAGGCTTCGATGTAGAGGGTCATCTCATCGATGCCGCCGGGGTTGGTGACTTCGATCTGCCAGCGTTTGACTTCCTCGTAGCGGGCCATGACCTGTTCCACCTGATGCGGGTAGACGAACATGCCCTTGATGCGGGCCGTGGTATCCACGCGGCCGACGATGTTGCCCAGGCGCGGGGAGGTGCGGCCGCAGGGACAGGGCAGGCGGTCGATGTAGGAAAGGTCACCCGTGGCCAGCCGGATGAGAGGATAGGTCTTGTTGAAGGCCGTGACCACGATTTCGCCGACCTCGCCATCCTTGAGGGGGATGCCGGTATCGGGATGGCAGATTTCCACGTAGGCCCGGTTGGCCACGTGCAGGCCGTTCTTGTGATAGCATTCGTAGCCGATGCAGCCGACGTCGGCGGTGCCGTAGCCCTGGCGCATGATGCAGTCGAACTTCTTTTCCAGGGTGTTGCGCATCTTTTCGGAGAATTTTTCCCCGGTGACGAAGGCCACTTCCATGTACAGATCCTTGCGCAGGTTGATGCCGGTTTCCTCGGCCTTCTGGGCCAGGTGCATCAGGTAGCTGGGCGTGCCGATGTAGCCGGTCACGCGCAGTTTGGCCATGATATCCAGCTGGGTGGCGGTGTTGCCCGGCCCGGCGGGAATGGTGGCGCAGCCCAGGTTGCGCAGGGGCTCTTCGAACATCAGGCCGGCGGGGGTCAGGTGATAGTTGAAGGTCACCTGGGCCAGGTCGCCGGAGCGGAAGCCGGCGGCATAGAAGCCTTCGGTCCAGCCCCAGTAATCCTCGCCACGGTCTTCGGGGTCGAAGATGGGGCCGGGGGACAGGAAGACGCGCTTGAGCTCGCCCAGATCCTTGGTCAGCAGGCCGCCCAGCCGCGGTCCCATGGACTGCAGGAAGATGAGCTCCTTTTTCTTCAGGATGGGAATATGCTTCAGGTCATTAAGATTCCTGAATTTTTCCACCTGAAACTGGGCGCGGTCGAAGCGTTTTTTCACGTCTTCGGAGTAGCGGTAAGCGTACTGCAACAGCTCCTTGAGCTGGATGAGATAGTATTGCCGGCGCTCGCTTTCATCGAGCACCTCGCGACGGCTGTAGATGCCTTCGGTGCGGTCCTTGCGGGTCATGATATCTCCTGAATACGGATGGGATGCAGGCAGTCTTTCAGCAGATAGCCAATGCGAATCAGAATTGCAAGACCATCTTTTTAACTATCTGAAATATAATCCATTTCTTGCGCATCAGAGAGCTCTGGCTCTGCCCCCCCCAACGCACTGGACGAAATCTCCTCTGCCGCAGAGGTGTCCTTGGCCAGGGATTCGGCTTTGAAGGAGGGGTCCTCCTGCCGGGCAAAGACCAGGAACCCGGTATGGGCGACCATGCGATCGTCCGGGCGCAGGCGGTCGGGCACGGGCTTCCAGCGGCGAACCAGGAGCTCCATGACCTCAATGCCGGCAAAGGGCCCGCGTTCCAGGGCCTCCACCAGCCGGCTGACCTGATTGGTCACGGGCAGGAGAAAGCCCAGGGTTGCGCCCGGGGCCACGGCTGCGGCGGCGTGCTCCAGGTAATCCCAGGGGGTGCGCACGTCCAGGAAGAGCGCGTCCACGCCGGTCTGGTCAAAGCCCTCGGCAATGTCCTTGACGTGCTGGGTCACGTTCTCGCCCACCCCGGCCCAGGCCAGGTTGCGGGCGCACAGCTTGGCGAATTCCGGCCGGGCCTCGTAGGTGTACACCTGCCCCGTGGGTCCGCAAAACCAGGAGAGCGCCAGGGTGAGGCTGCCGGAGCCGCTGCCGGCCTCGATGACGCGAATGCCCGGCCCGATACCCAGACGCATGCAGATCTAGCCGATATCTTTGGGATAGATGATCTGCGTCTGCCGCCGCACGCCTTTGACCAGATCGTACAGCGTGGGCTTGAGCAGGCGGTACGGCCGGCCCATGTGCGTGGGGACAACGGCGCCGTAGTCGCAGGCGGCCAGGGTCTCCATGGTGATGAAGCCGTCGTGGGTGTGGATGCTGCCTTTTTCCTCGATGCGCTGCAAATAGCGCTTGCCCTTGGGGCTCACCAGGAGTACTAGCTTTCCGGACAGTGACATGATCGCTCCTTTGCGCAGACGTTGCCCGCTGCCTACTCGGGTGCGGCCTGCGCTGTCAACACATCTCCTTGCGCGGGGCGCCGCCTCGCCTTTCCTGATACCACCGCATGACCGAACCGCGCGTCTCCCCTGTGCATGTGTTTGGCCCCGTACGCTCCGGCCGTCTGGGCCGGTCCCTTGGGGTGGATCTGCTGGGCGAGAAGATCTGTTCCTTCGACTGTCTGTACTGCGAGGTCAAGCCCACCACGCGGCTGACCCTGGAGCGGCGGGAATGGATCCCCACCCGCCAGCTGCTGGACGAGTTGCGGGCCTGGCGTGATGCCGGGCACGCGCTGCCGGACGTGATCACCCTGGGCGGCTCGGGCGAACCCACCCTGCACAGCGGGCTGGGCGATATCATTGCCGGGTGCAGGCAGCTCTTCCCGGGCCTGCCCGTGGCTGTGCTGACCAACTCGTCCCTTCTGCATCTGCCGGAGGTCCGGCGGGAACTGGGCACGGCGGATATGGTCCTGCCCTCCATGGACACGCTCATCGACGCCGAGTACCGTCGCCTGAACCGACCGCATCACCAGGTGGATTTGCAACGCATGGCCGAGGGATTGCTGGCCTTTCGTCGTGAATACAGCGGACGGATCTACCTGGAGATTCTGCTGAGCCGCGGCGTGAACGACAGCGCGGCCAATCTGGCGGCGCTCAAGGAATATGTGCAGCAATTGCAACCGGATCGCGTGGATGTGGTGACGCTGTCGCGCCCTGGGGCCTATCCCGAGGCCCAGGCCGTGGACCGCAACACCCTGGCCCGCTGGCGCGAGGTCCTTGGCGGGGAGCCGGCGGCAGCGGCCAGTCCCGCTCCGCGAACGGTTCCTCCGCCAGAGCCTGCAGCTGCGTCCTGCAGCCGCTCTGCCCTGACGCAAGCCGTGCTGGCCAGCCTTGCCCGCCGCCCGCAAACTGCCGCCCAGCTGGCCGAGGCACTGCAAGTTCCGGCCGCCGCCCTGCAGGCTGTACTTGAAAAACTGCAGCAGTCCGGGCATATTCAGGATCGGGGATCGCAGACGGACGACCCCTCCGCACACTTTTTTTCCGCCATCTAGACGCCCGGCCCTGCGCCGCCGCACTTCCGTCTGTCGCGGCGACCACATGCCCTCCCCATTTGACGCATGGCCTCGTCTGCATGGTAATTGAGGATTTCCATGGCTCGTACCACCAAGAAAAAACGCAAGATGTACGTCAGCGTGCTGCCCGGAGAACAGGTCGAAGTGGCCCTCTCCGAAGACGGCAAGCTGCAGGAATACTATGTTGAGATGCTGCACCAGGCCAAGACCAAGGGCAACATCTACAAAGGCGTCATCCACAACGTCGATACCTCCCTGCAGGCGGCCTTCGTCAACTACGGCGCCGTGAAAAACGGCTTCCTGCAAATCGACGAAGTGCACCCCGAATACTACCTCACCCCCGTGGAAAACACCAAGGGGCACAAATATCCGCTCATCCAGAAGGTGCTCAAGCCCGGGCAGGAGGTGCTGGTCCAGATCGGCAAGGAGCCCACCGGCGCCAAGGGCGCGTTTCTGACCACTTATCTGTCCATCCCCGGCCGGCACCTGGTGCTCACCCCGGGGCGCGAGCAGATCGGCGTCTCCCGCAAGGTGGAGGACGAAGAGGAACGCGCCCGGCTCAAGGAAATCATGAACGGCATCACCCCTGGCGAGGGCTTGGGCGTGATTGTGCGCACCGTGAGCGAGGGGCTCTCTAAGACAAATCTTTCCAAGGATTTGCAAATTCTTGAGCGCCAGTGGAAAGAAACCCGCAAGCGCGGCCAGGAGGTCCAGGCCCCCAGCCTGATCTACCAGGAACCCAATCTGGCCGAACGCTCCGTGCGCGATTACTTTACCGCCGACGTGGGCGAAATCTGGGTGGATGACGCCGGCACGGCCGAACGTCTGGCCGCCTACGCCGCCATCCTGTTCCCCCGCTCCAAAAGTCTGGTCAAACTGCACGATGCGCCGGACCGCAGCCTTTGGGAGCGCTTCAACCTGCAAAAGCAGATTGATCAGCTGTACAGCCGCCACGTCACCCTGCCCTCTGGCGGGCAGCTGGTATTCGACCAGGCCGAAGCCCTGATGGCCATCGACATCAACTCCGGCCGCACCGGTGGCAAGACCAACTTCCAGGAAACCGCCTACCGGACCAACATGGAAGCCGCCGAGCTCATTCCCCAGCAGCTGCGCCTGCGCGATGTGGGCGGACAGATCGTCATCGATTTCATTGAGATGAAGGATCGCAAGCAGTGGGCGGAGGTGGAAAAGACCCTCAAGGCGGCCATGAAGATTGACCGCGCCCGGCACGACGTGGGCAAGCTGAACAAGTTCGGCTTGTTGCAGCTCGTCCGCCAGCGCCTGGGCTCCTCGGCCATCTCCCTTTCCTCCGAACCCTGCCCGGCCTGCCAGGGCACGGGCTTCCGGCGGAACATGGAGTGGCAGGCCATGCAGGCCCTCAAGCAAATTTACTTCCAGCTCCGCGCCAACACCGGGCAGCCCCAGCTGGAAATCCCCCTGGAGCCGGAACTCTGCCTCTATCTGCTCAATCGCAAAAAGGAAAAACTCCTGGCCATGGAGCAGCAATATGGCATCCAGCTGACTCTGACCATGCGCCACGGATAACCACTGCACCCACCAGGGGGAAAAATCTGGCGGCAGCGCGATTCTTCCCCCAACCCCCGCTCCAGAGACGTTTGACGGGCGATCCGGCAATCCGCATAAAGGTGCGCGCCATGCGAGTGATGTTGCATTGTTGTTGTGGGCCGTGCACTCTGTATCCTGGTGCAATGCTGTTGCAGCAGGGATTGGAGGTGACGGGTTGTTTTTACAATCCCAACATCCATCCGCTGCAGGAATACCTGCGCCGTCGCGAAGGCATGGCCCAGGTGGCGGCGCATCTGGGCATGGGCATGTGCTGGCTGGATCAAGAGTACCATCCGGCGACCTTTCTGACCACGCTGACGGATCATACCCAACGCTGCGAGCACTGTTACCGCCTGCGTCTGGAGCGTGTGGCCGACGCGGCCGTGGCCAGCGGACACCAAGCCATCTCCAGCACCCTGCTCTACTCCAGGTACCAGAACCATGAACTGATCCGTCGCTGCAGCGAGGAGATTGCCGCGTCCCGCAATCTCGTGTTCCTGTACGACGATTTCCGTGCCGGCTGGCAGCAGGGCATCGACGAATCAAAGGCTCTGGGCGTGTACCGTCAGCCTTACTGCGGTTGCATCTATAGCGAATACGAACGGTATTACAAACAGTTGCAGCGACTTTCCTCCTCCTGAGCGGCAGTTCCATGCTCTGCTACATCCACGTTCCCTTCTGCACGCAGAAATGCGCCTACTGCGCCTTTGCCTCCCAACGTCCTGGCCCCGGGGACATGCAGCGCTATCTTGATACGATGATGCGGGAAATCGCCCAGCAGGGGGACCGTCTGGGTCGTAAATGCGTCTCCACCATCTATTTTGGCGGCGGCACGCCCTCCCTTTTGCCGGCCAAGGCCGTGGAGGCCATCCTGGGCCGCCTCCGCCGGGCCTTCCGCGTGGCCGAGGATGCGGAAATCACCCTGGAGGCCAATCCCGAGAGCGTCACGGCGCATCATTTCCATGATCTGGCCGGCCTGGGGGTAAACCGCGTCTCCATCGGCCTGCAGGCCATGGATGATGCCTCCTTGCAGCAGCTTGGCCGCAGACACAGCGCCCGGCAGGGGCTGGCCGCGGTGCACAACGCCCGGCTGGCCGGCATCCAGAACCTGAGCCTGGACCTGATCTGGGCCCGCCCCGGCCAGCGGGTGAAAATCTGGCTGGATGAGCTGCGCCGGGTGGTGGCCCTCAAGCCCGAGCATCTCTCCTGCTACAGTCTCACTGTGGAGCCGGGCACCCCCCTGGAGGCCCGCTGCCTGAACCGCGAACTGGAGCTGCCCCTGGACGACGAACAGGGCAAAATGTTCCTGTATGGCAGCGAGTACCTGGAATCCCACGGCTATCTGCATTATGAAATCTCCAACTTCGCCCGCCTGGGCTTTCAGTCCCGGCACAACACGGGCTACTGGGAAGGCCGGGACTACCTGGGCCTGGGGCCCTCGGCCGTGTCCACCCTGGCCGGCCGGCGCTGGGCCAATCCTGACACCCTGGGGGACTGGATCTCCCTGGTGGAAGGCAGCGGGCAGGACGAGGATCCTGCGGCCGTGGAAACGCTGACCCTGGAGCAGCGCATCACTGAGCTGGTGATGCTCCGGCTGCGCACCTCCCGTGGGCTGAACCTGCGCGGCTACCGTCGTCTGGCCGGGGAGTCCTTTCTCAAGCGGCATGAGGCCAAGATCAAGGCGCTCTCCACCCGGGAACTCATCCGCATCCACGGCGGCTACCTGCGCCTGAGCCATGAGGGCTGGCTGGTGGCCGACGCCATCCTGGCCAACCTGACCGATGACTGATCAGCCATCGGTCCAGTCCGCCACTGCCTTCTGGCCGTGCCTCATCGCGTCCCCCTTGACGATTGCTGCTTAAAACATAGTTGCATTCTTCGGAGCTTGCGTTGACCTGACGCCACGGCGGTGCTACTGCTGCCGGTCTTCATCCCGTGCCGGTCCACTTTTGCCGCCACCTGCCCCCATGAGCCAACACCCGAACGTCCGCGCCCTGCGCAGCCCCTGGCAGATCATCCTGCACCTCACCTGGCCCCAGGTGCTGATGATGTTCGCCCATTTCAGCATTGGTTTTGCGGATGTCTGGACTGCCGGCCGCATCGGCCCGCAAACCCAGGCCGCCCTGGGGCTGATCACCCAGAGTCTTTTCGTGCTCTCGATCATCTGCGTGGGCCTGTCCAACGGCATCGTGGCTGCGGTCAGTCAGTCCCTGGGCGCAGCCCGGCCGCTGCGTGCCATGCGCTACGCGGCCTATTCCCTGCTGGCCGCCGCGGCCGTGGGTCTGGGCATCATGGCCATTGGCCTGCCAGGGCGCGATATTTTTCTGGATTTGCTGAACACCCCTCTCGAGGTCCGCCCCGAGGCCACCCGGCTGCTCATCCTCTACCTGGCCGTGCTGCCGGCCAATCATGTGCTCATTTCCACCAACGCCATCTTCCGCGCCTATGGCGAGGTATACACACCCCTCTGGACAGTGACGGCCATTGCCCTGGTCAATCTTGCCGGCGACCTGATGCTTGGCCTGGGCTGGGGGCTGGGCTGGGCGCAGGCCTGGCTGGGCTTCGAGCCCCTGGGCGCCGTGGGCCTGGGGCTGGCCACCCTGCTCTCCATCTGCCTGGGCGCGTGGCTGAACTGTTATGTGTTGTGGAAGCGCGGCCGGCTGAGCTGGCGCAGCCTGCCCCCGCGCCGCTGGCAGCGCAAGGCCCGGGGCTATCTGCTCAAGGTCAGCTGGCCGGCGGGGGCCTCGCAGGTGGTCTGGCAGGTGGGCAATCTGGCCCTGTTCGTCATCATCGGCTGGCTGGGGCCGCAGGCCACGGCGGCCATGGCCGGCCTGGGCGCGGGGCAGCGGCTGGAAGGATTGCTGTTCCTGCCGGCCCTGGCCTTCAACATGAGCGCCTCCGTGCTGGTGGGCCAGCACCTGGGAGCAGGCGACTTCGCCGCAGCCAAGCGGGCCGGGTTGCAGATGCTGGCCCTGGGTTGCGGCTGCATCAGCCTGGCCGGGCTGGCCCTGTGGCAGGTGGCCGGCACCGTGGCTGGCTGGGTGGCGGCGGATGCGGTTGTGCATGCGGAAGTCATGTCGTATTTATATTGGAACATCCTGGCGATATGTTTCACCTGCGGGACCATGATCCTGGCCGGGGTGATGACCGGCGCGGGCGCCACGCTGTATACGCTGGGCGTGTTCGTGGTTTCCACGTGGGGGGTGCGTCTGCCCCTGGCCTGGTGGCTGGCCCTCAAGGCTGGCATGGGCTCACAAGGCGTGTGGATCGCCATGTTTGTGTCCCAGGGCGTGCAGTGCAGCGCGCTGCTGTTCCTTTTTCTGTTCCGGGACTGGGGGCGCTTCGCCATGCGCTCCGCCCGCCAGCCCTCGCGCCCCTCGTGTGCCGCGCACAGCGCAGCGCCTTCGCCAGGGGTTACCGTGCAACACGAAACGCAAGGGAAGTCAGCTTCATGAATAAAGAATTCGCCCCCATTTCCCTGGAAGGCCGTGCAGCCTACCTGGAAGCCTACGCTGCCTGCCCCCAGCATCCCAGCGACACCAGCTTCGCCAACCTCTGGGGCTGGGCCGAGGAATATGGCCTGGAGTGGGCCTGGGGCAGCCAGTGCGTCTGGATCCGCCAGACCAAGCCCACCGTGCGCTACTGGGCCCCTGTGGGGCCCTGGGAAGGCCTGCCCTGGAACGACTGCCCCTCCCTGGCCCAGGGTATGGAGGTGATCCGCGTGCCCGAAAAACTGGCCCTGCTCTGGCAGGAGCACCTGGGCGACCGGCTCGTGCTCACTGAAGACCGCGACAACTGGGACTACCTCTATGACGTGACTGAGCTTATTGAGCTCAAAGGCAATGTGCATCACAAAAAGAAGAACCATCTCAACGGGTTCAAAAAAACCTATCAATACGAATACCGCTCCATGACCCCGGACTGCGTGGAAGAAGCCCTGGCCTTGCAGGCTGCTTGGCGCGGCTGGCACGAGACTCCGGACTCCCCAGCCCTCATTGCCGAGAACAATGCCATCGAGCGGGTGCTGACCCGCTGGGACGTGCTGCCCGGCCTCATGGGCGGAGCCCTGCACGTGGGCGGGGCCATGGTCGCCTTTACCGTGGCGGAACCCCTGGATGACGAGACCCTGGTCATCCACTTCGAAAAAGGGCAGGCCGGCATGCGCGGCGTATATCAGGCCATCAACCAGATTTTCCTGGAGCACGACGCCAACGGCTTCAAGGTCGTCAACCGCGAACAGGACCTGGGCGACGAGGGCCTGCGCAAGGCGAAGCTTTCCTATCATCCCACAGGCTTCCTGAAAAAATACCACGCCAGCATCCTGCCCCGCTAACCCACGCCAGGATCCAGAGAACATCGGGGAAGAGCCCGGTAGCCGCCACGGTTCTTCCCCTCTCTTTGCAAACCCTGCGCAATGGCGTATCAGGGCCAGTGTCCTCCTTTCCGCACACCTTTCGGGAGCATGCATGACAGCACCGGCCGGGCGGCGTTCCGTGCTCTTTTTTGTCCCCGACCTGGCCCCCGGCGGGGCCGAGCGGGTGGTGACGCTGTTTGCCAACGGCCTGGATCGCGACCATTTTGCCCCGGCGATCTGCCTGCTGCGCCGTCGGGGCTCTCTGCTTGATTTCCTGGCCGGGGATGTGGGGGTGATTCCCCTGGGAGCAGACCACGTCCGCGCCGCTGGCCCGGCCCTGATCCGGACCGTCTGGAAACTGCGGCCTGCCGCCGTCGTCTCCACCCTGGCCCACTGCAATCTGCTGCTGCTGGCCCTCCGGCCGCTGCTCCCCCGCGGCACCCGACTGCTGGTGCGCGAGGCCAGCCTGCCCTCAAAAAATCTGCACCCCGCCCTGCAGCGAATCGCCCGGGTGCTGTATCCCACGGCAGATGCCGTGCTCTGCCCCAGTCTGGCCATTCGCGACGAACTGCGCGAGCTGCTGGCTTTGCCGCCACGGGTGCTGCACCATCTGCCAAACCCTGTGGATGCGGACCGGCTTGCAGCCCTGAGCCGGGAACCCCTGCCCGTTGTGCCCGCGCCCATTATGGCGGTGGGACGCCTCGACCCTCTTAAAGGCTTCGATATCCTGCTGCAGGCTCTTGCGCATACGACACTGGCCTGCGACATTCTTGGCGCCGGTGCGGAGGATGCTGCGCATTCGTCATACGGCCGGGAGCTGAAACGCATGGCCGGACACCTGGGACTGGGCCACAGGGTGCGCTTTGCCGGCCATCAGTCCAACCCCTGGGCCTGGATGGCCAGGGCGCAATGCCTGGCAGCGCCATCACGGTGCGAGGGGCTTTCCAACACCGTGCTGGAGGCCCGTATCCTGGGCCTGCCGGTGGTGGCCTCGGACATTCCGGGCATGAGCGAACTGGTGGAGGACCGGACCTGCGGTCTGCTTGTCCCGCCCGACGATCCCGTGGCCCTGGCGGAGGCTCTGGAGCTGGCCCTGGGCCATCCGTGGGATCGCGCGGCCCTGGCGGCCTCCGCCCGCGCCCGGTATGACGCCGCAACCCGCTGCCGGGCCCTGGAAGCCCTGATCGCTCCGCCCCCAGCCGCTGCCTCACCGCTGGACGCCGGCCCTGCAACAGGGTAGGCCCCCGGCATGTCCCACTCCTCTTCTTCCCGTACCATCGGTCTGGCCGCCCTGATCATGGGCGGCAGTGTGCTGCTCTCCCGGTTCATGGGTCTGGCCCGGGACAAGGCCATCTCCTACGTCCACGGCGCCACCCTGGATACGGACATCTATTTCACCGCCTTCGTCATCCCGGATTTCCTGAACTATCTGCTGGCCGGAGGGTATTTTTCCATCACCCTCATCCCCCTGCTGGCGGAAAAATTCGGCGCCGGGACCCCGCAAGGCGAAACGGACGGCTGGCAATTCTTTTCCACGGTCTTCACCTGGCTCACTGCCTCGGCGGCGCTGCTGACCGCTGCGGCCATGTGCTTCGCCCCGCAACTGGCCCACTGGGCTGCCCCGGGTTTTGACGCCACGGCCCAGGCCCGGCTGGCGATCTTCCTGCGTATCATCCTGCCAGCCCAGGTGTTTTTCATGGCCGGCAGCTGTGCCACGGGCATCCTGTACCTGCGCAAGCATTTCTACGCCCCGGCGCTTTCCCCACTCATCTACAACGGCTGCATCATCCTCTTTGGCCTGCTTGCGCCGCGTGTGGGCATGCAGGGGATGGAAGGTTTTTGCTGGGGGGTGCTGGCCGGATCCTTTCTGGGCAACTTCCTGTTGCCCATGCTGGCCGCGGCGCGCACCGCCAGTGCCGGGGGCGGACGAGGGCTGCGGCTTTCCCCGCGCTGGCGGCATCCGGATCTGGGGCGGTTCCTGCTTCTGGCCCTGCCCTTGATGCTGGGACAATCCGTGGTGGTGCTGGACGAGCAGCTGGTGCGCATCTTTGGCAGTCTGGCCCAGGAAGGAGCCGTCAGCTGGCTGACCTATGCGCGGCGGATCATGCTTGTGCCCGTGGGCGTGGTGGCCCAGGCAGCCGGGGTGGCCAGCTACCCGTTCCTGGCTTCGCTGGCGGCCAAGGGGGATGCGGAAGGCTTCACCCAGACGCTGAACACGGCCCTGCGCACCACCGTGGCCGTGCTCGTGCCGCTTTCCATCTGGATGATCGTGGTCGCCGGGCCGACCATCACCCTCATCTTCGAACAAGGCCGGTTCGATGCCGCGGACGCTGCCGCCACAACCCTGTGCCTGCAGGTGCTGCTGGCCGGGGTCTTCTGCTGGGGGATTCAGCAACTGGTGGGCCGGGCCTGCTATGCCATGCAGGATACAATGAGCCCGGCGATTCTCGGCAGCTTGGCCACGGTCGCGGCCGTGCCGGCCTACTGGCTCTTGGGCGGACGCTTTGGCGCCACGGGACTGGCGGCGGCCAGCGCCGGCTCCGTAGCCCTGTACACCCTGCTGCTGGCCCTGTGGTGGCGCAGACGGCGTGGCGGAGCGGCCTTTGCCGGGCTGGGGGACAGCTTCCGCGGGGCGCTGGGGCTATCGCTGCTGGCAGCCTTGCCGGCGGTCGTACCGGTCTGGATTGCGTCACAGCTGCAGGCGGCATCCGCCCCCTTGCAGGCCTTTGTGGCCCTGTGCTGCTCCGGAGGGCTCTTTTTCGCCGCGTACCTGATTGCCGGCGCGCGGCTCCAGCCAGACACCGCCGCACCCATGCTGGCGCTGCTGGGCAAGGTCCGCAACAAACTGCCCGGCGGGCGACGGCCTCCTTCTTGAGAAGAAAAAGCAAAACGGGATGGACACGCCTGCGTATTGCATGTATCGTCCGGTATCTCTCAGTTTTTCCTGCCGATGCTCTTGCATTCGAAATAAGGAGGATACCGCATGAGACTGCCGAAAAAACTGGTTTGCATCCTGTCGGCGATGGCGTTTGTCGTCTGCGCCGGCCTGGGCGCGGCCATGGCGGCGCAGGAAAAGGCCTGCGACATGCCCGTGATCACAGGTGAACACTGGTCCAACGCCACGGCGCAGGAGAAGGTTGCCTTCCTTGCCGGCATGGCCACCATCATTGAGCTTGAACAGGAAGTGCAGGGCGAAACGCCTGACACCTGCAAAACCCTGATCCAGTCCTGGGTCAAGGGCATTGGCGATGTCCGCATTGCGGAAATGCGCAACAAGCTGGACCAGTGGTTCGAGAAACATCCGGACAAGAAGTCCGAACCCGTGGTCAAGGTGTTGTGGGATCTCTACGTATCTCCGAAACTCAGCGCCAAGTGAGGGCACCATGATGAAACAACTCATCCTCCCCTTGGCCATGGCCGGGTTGCTGTTGCTGGGCGCAGCCTGCACGAACATGACGCCCACCCAGCAGGGCGCGCTTTCCGGCGGCGTGGTTGGCGCGGGGCTGGGCGCGGGCATTACGGCCATTTCCGGCGGCAACGCCGGCGTGGGCGCGGCCCTGGGCGGCGCGCTGGGTGTGGTCGGCGGCGCGCTCTATGGCAACCAGCAGGAACAGCAGCAGAAAAAGAAATAGCCGGGCCGGCCACGCCCGCAAGGGGAATCGACGCACAAGACGCGTCGATTCCCTTTTTTTATGGTCGATGCGTAGCCCGCTCCGGCCTCAGCGCAGGGCGGCAGCCAGCAGGGCCTGGGTGTACGGATGCCGGGGATTGCTGAAGAGCGATTCCCGATCCCCCTCCTCCACCACCACGCCGTGGCGCAGCACGAGGATGCGGTGGCACAGGGCCCGGACGATTTTCAGATCGTGGCTGATGCAGCAATAGGCCAGACCGTAGCGGGTTTGCAGGTCGCGCAGGAGTTCCACCACCTGGGCTTGCACGGAACGATCCAGGGAGGAGGTCGGCTCGTCCAGGACCACCAGCTTCGGCCGCAGCACCAGGGCCCTCGCGATGGCAATGCGCTGGCGCTGGCCGCCGGAAAACTCGTGCGGGTAGCGATGCCGGATGCCCGGGTCCAGCCCCACGGCGCCCAGGGCCTCGGCCACGCGGGTCTCACGCTCGGCCTTGGCCGTCACCCGCTGGACCACCAGGCCTTCCTCCACAATCTGCTGGATGGTCATGCGGGGTGAGAGGCTGCCAAAAGGATCCTGAAAGACGATCTGCATGGAGCGCCGCAGCCCGCGCATGGCTGCGGCATCGCGGGTTTGCAGGTGGCGCAGATCCTGCCCGGCAAAGGCGATGCCCCCTTCGCTGCGCTCCAGAAGCAGCGCGGCCAGGCCAAAGGTGGTCTTGCCCGAGCCGGACTCGCCCACAATGCCCAGGCTCTCACCCTCCCGAATGCGCACACTCACGCCATCCACGGCTTTCACATGCCCCACGGTGCGGCGGAACAGCCCGCGTTTGATGGGGAACCAGACCCGCAGATCCTGCGTTTCCAGCAGGGTTTCCGCCTCGGGCCGCACGGGCACGGGCTCGCCGGCCGGCTCCGCGGCCAGGAGCATTCTGGTGTACGGATGTTGCGGACTGGCGAAGAGCCCGGCAGTGGATTGCACTTCCTTGAGCTCGCCCAGGTGCATCACCGCCGTGCGATGGGCCACGCTGCGGACCACCCCCAGATCATGGGTGATGAGCAGCACGGCCATGCCCAGGCGACGCTGCAGGTCGGCAATCAGCTCCAGAATCTGGGCCTGAATGGTCACGTCCAGCGCGGTGGTGGGCTCGTCGGCGATGAGCAGCCTGGGCTCGCCGGCCAGGGCCATGGCAATCATCACCCGCTGTCGCTGACCACCGGAAAGCTGGTGCGGGTACGCCTTCAGCCGTGTCTGCGGCTGGTCGATGCCCACCAGCTCCAGCAGCTCCAATGTCCGACGCCGGGCCGCGGCGTTGGTCAGGCCCTTGTGCAGGGCCAGCACCTCACCAATCTGCCGCTCCACGGTGTGCAGCGGATTGAGGGCGGTCATGGGCTCCTGGAAGATCACCCCGGCCGTGCCGCCGCGCAGCTGGCGGAGGGTCCGCGGCGAGGCCGTAAGCACGTCTTTTCCGTCCAGCAGGATCCGTCCGGCGGGATAGACCGTTTCCCGCGGGGGCAGCAGTTTGAGGATGGAAAGGGCCGTGACACTCTTGCCCGAGCCGGATTCGCCCACCAGGGCCAGGGTCTCCCCGGCGTCCACATGGAGGGAAACGCCCCGGACCGCCTCGTTTTCCGAGTCTCCGGAGAGAAACCTGACCCGCAGGTCCTGGATTTCCAGCAGATGTCCGGCCATCAGTGCTGCCGCCTGGGGTCAAAGGCGTCGCGGGCGGCCTCGCCCATGAACACCAGCAGCGCCAGGGCCCCGCCGAGCACGAAGAAGCCGGCCAGGCCGATCCATGGCGCATTGGGATTGTTCTTGCCCTGGGCCAGCAGCTCCCCCAGGGAGGGCGAGCCCGGCGGCAGGCCGAAGCCGAGAAAATCCAGTGAGGTCAAGGTGGTGATTCCTCCCACCAGGATGAAAGGCAAATAGGTGATGGTGGAAACCATGGCGTTGGGCAGGATGTGAATGCGCATGATGGCCGCGTCCGTCCGCCCCAGGGCCTTGGCCGCGCGGACATATTCCAGATTCCGGCCGCGCAGGAACTCCGCCCGCACCAGATCCACCAGGCTCATCCAGCTGAAGAGCAGCATGATCCCCAGGAGCCACCAGAAATTGGGCGAGACCACGTTGGCCAGGATGATCAGCAGGAACAACACCGGCAGCCCGGACCAGATTTCCAGGAAGCGTTGGAAGGCCAGATCCAGCAGGCCGCCGTAATAGCCCTGCACCGCCCCGGCCACCACGCCGATGACAGACGAAACCACCGTCAGCGTCAGCCCGAAAAGTACAGAAATCCTGAATCCATAGATGCAACGGGCCAGGATGTCGCGGCCATGGTCATCGGTGCCCAGGAGATTCTCCCGGCTCGGCGGCGTGGGCGGTGGCGTGGGGAGCCTGGTGTTCAGCGTATCAAAGCGATACCGGACCGGAGGCCAGAGCATCCAGCCCTTCTCCTCAATCATTGCCTGGACTTCAGGGTCCGTATACACCGCCGTGGTGGGGAAAAAGCCGCCAAACTCGGTTTCCGGGTAATCCACAAAGACCGGCCAGTAGGCCTTGTCCTCAAACCAGACAAAGATGGGCCGGTCATTGGCCAGAAACTCCGCGCCCAGGCTGAGCACGAACAGCCCCACGAACAACCACAGGGACACCCAGCCCCGCCGGTTGGCCCGAAACGCTGCCCAGCGCCGCCGGGCCAGTGGTGAGAGACGAAGAAATCGGAATTTCATGCGGTCGCCTTGTTCGGAGAAGAGGAATCGCGGGGAACCCTCCCCAAAGACTTTTACAAGTATTTAAGGAAACTAATCGACTTCATCCTTGGCGGACCTTTGCCGTTTGTCAGCCATCGCTCCCTGGTGCAGTGCATGCTCCTGCCCGCCCCGCGCATGGTGGCCCTACCCCCGGCCCTCGAAATCGATGCGCGGGTCCACGAGGGTGTAGGTCAGGTCGGTCAGCAGTTTGGTCAGCATGCCCAGCAGGGTAAAGATGTACAGGGTGCCGAAGATGACCGGGTAGTCCCGCTGGAGCAGGGCCTCGTAGCCCATCAGCCCCAGGCCGTTGAGGGAGAAGATGACCTCGATGAGCAGGGAGCCGGTGAAGAACATGCCGATAAAGGCCGCGGGAAAGCCGGCCACGACGATGAGCATGGCGTTGCGGAAGACGTGCCCGTACAGCACGCGACGCTCGGTCAGCCCCTTGGCCCGGGCGGTGACCACGTACTGCTTGTTGATTTCTTCCAGAAAGGAATTCTTGGTCAGCAGTGTCAGGGCGGCAAAGCTGCCGATGACCAGACTGGAGACAGGCAGGACGAGATGCCAGAAATAGTCAAGAATCCTGCCGCCCAGAGAAAGTTCGTCAAAGTTGGGCGAGGTCAGCCCGCGCAAGGGGAACCACTTGAAATAGCTGCCCCCGGCAAAAAGGACCACCAGCAGGATGGCAAACAGAAAGGCCGGAATGGCATTGCCCAGAATAACGGCGGCGCTGGTCCAGATGTCGAACCGGCTGCCATGGCGCACGGCCTTGGCCACGCCCAGGGGGATGGAGACCAGATACATGATCAGCGTGGCCCACAGGCCCAGGGAGATGGAAACGGGCATTTTCTCCAGGATCAGATCCACCACGCTGCGGTCGCGAAAAAAGCTGCGGCCAAGGTCGAAGCGCAAAAAATCCCCCAGGAGCTTGAGATAACGCTCGTGCAAGGGTTTGTCGAAGCCGTAGAGCTTTTCGATCTCCCTGATGACGGCCGGATCAAGTCCCTGGGCGCCACGGTATTTGACGTCGCCCCCGCTTGCAAGGGCCGAGGCGCTGCGCTTGCCCTGCAGCTCCCCGCCTTGCTGGCCGGCCACGCGCTCCATGGCCATGGAGCCCGCACCGCGCATGGTGGCGATGAACTGTTCCACAGGCCCGCCGGGCGCCACCTGGATGATGAAAAAGTTCAGGGTGACGATGCCGAAGAGCGTGGGCACGATGAGCAGGAGCCGTCGCAGAATGTACGCCAGCATACCGCGCCTGCCCTAGAAGCCTTTGTTGGCCAGATCCGGCCGGACCTTGAGGATGGCGGCGCGCCTGGCCTGATCCACCCACCAGTTCATCTGTCCCACGGCATAGGTCGGCTGCACGGCGGGCTGGGCCAGCTTGTCCCAGTAGGCCACGCGCCAGAGATCCGAGTGCCAGCAGGGGATCACATAGTGCCCCCAGAGCAGCACGCGGTCCAGGGCGTGGCAGGCCGTGAGGAGGGCCTTGCGGTCCTTGGCGGAAATCACGGCGTCCACCAGTGCGTCCACAGCCGGATCCTTGATGCCCATGAGGTTCATGGAGTCCTGCATGTCCGCGGACTGGGAATGAAAATAGTAGCGTTGCTCGTTGCCCGGCGAGTCGGACTGGGCCATGGGTACGGCGGTCATATCAAAGTCAAAGCTGCGCAGCCGGTTCAGCCACTGGGTGGTATCCACCATGCGCATGGTCAGTTTGACGCCGATGCGCTCCAGGTTCTGGGCAAAGGGCAGCACCACCCGTTCCAGGGCCGGGTCGCGCTCCAGGTATTCGAAAGCCAGGGCCTGGCCGTCCTTTTTGAGCACGCCGCCTTCGAGCTTCCAGCCGGCGGCCTGGAGCATGTCCAGGGCTTTTTTGAGATTGCCGCGCAGGGAGTTGGGTGCCGCGGTGCTGGGGGGCTGATAGGTCGTGGTGAAGACCTGCTCGGGAATCTTGCCGCGCCAGGGTTCCAGCAGAGCCAGCTCCTCCGGCGTGGGCAACCCGGAGGAGGCCAGCTCGCCCCCGGAAAAATAGCTGGCGCTGCGCACATACTGGCCGTGGAAAAGGTTCTCGTTGGACCATTCAAAATCAAAGGCATAGGCCAGGGCCTGCCGCACCCGGGGATCCTGAAAGACCGTACGGCGGGTGTTGTAGACAAACCCCTGCAGGCCGTAGGTGGTATGGTCCGGAATTTCCTTTTTGACGATCAGCTTCTGCTCAAAGGCCGGCCCGGTGTAGCTGGTGGCCCACTGGCGGGCGACGTTCTCCTCGCGGTAATCATACTCGCCGGCCTTGAAGGCCTCCATGGCCACCAGGGAATCGCGATAGTATTCATAGGCAATGCGGGCATAGGTCAGGCCGCCACGATGCACGGGAAGGTTCTTGCCCCAGTAATTGGGGTCCAGCACATACGAGACGCTGCGACCGGCGTCAAATTTCTCCACCTTGTACGGACCGCTCCCCAGAGGCACTTCCAGGTCGGCCTTGGAAAAATCCCGCGTGGCCCAGTAATGGCTGGGCAAAACGGGCAACTGCCCCAGAATCAACGGCAGTTCGCGGTTCTCCCCGGTTTTGAAGGAGAACCTGACCGTGTGCTCATCCAGGACCTCGCAGGCTTCCACATCGCTGTAATACTGCTTGTACACCGGCGAGCCCTTGGCCAGGAGGGTTTCGTAGGTGAACTGCACATCCTTGGCGGTGAGGGGCGTGCCGTCGTGAAAACGGGCTTCCGGGCGCAGATAAAAGATGATCCAGGTATTGTCTGCAGCCAGTTCCATGGATTCGGCCACCACACCGTATTCGGTGAACGGCTCATCCAGTGATTTTGCAGTCAGGGAATCATACAGCAGACCCGAACCGGCGGCGGAAACCCCCTTGGGCACAAAGGCATTGAAGGTGTCGAAGGTGCCGATGGCCGAAAGCCGCAGGGACCCCCCGGAGGGCGCGTCGGGGTTGACATAATCAAAATGTGTGAAGTCCTTCGGATACTTGGGCGTATCTCCCAGGGCAATGGCATGCACGCGGGGTTCGGCATGCGCGGTGCCGGGCGGTGGCAATACAGTCAGGGAGCTCAGGATCAGGACACTCAGGAGAAAAAGAAGTCGCTTCATGATCTGCCTTGGGATGAAGGACAATACGGCCGATGGATTCGGGGCGCTCGCAACAAAAACCCTCTCGGAAACACCTCAGGGGGTGATGGTAGCCGAAGGGGCGGCATCTGTGCAAGCCAGTGGCGCAGGCGCATGCCCCCCTTCCGATGTTCCGGGAGAGGCGGCTCGAAAACGGCTGCCGGCGCGCAGCAGCGCCCGGCCAGTCCGGATGCCGGGCTGCTCAATCAGCATGTAGCTCACATAACACCCAGCAAACAAGGCGAACAGCACCTGCAGCGTTGGCGCTATGCCCGGCCAGGAGTATCCGAGCGTGGACAGGCGCAGCACGGAATAGAGCAGGTAGTCCCAGCTCCAGTTGTGAAACAGGTAGACCGAATAGGTGAGATTTGAAAGCAGCTGCACCGCAACATTCCCGCCCAGCCGCCCCCGCAGCCCCCAGGCGCAGCCGAACAAGGCCATGGCATACATTCCATGATGCGAACCTGCCCAGCCCGGCTGCAGCTGGGGCAGCCGCAGCAGAAACTGTACGAACAGGAAGCCCATGGCGGCCAGGCAGGCCAGCCGGGACGCCAATCTGTGCTCCAGCAGATACACCAGCGCACCGATGAACAGGAACGGGGCATACAGGGTCAGGTACCCATACGTCCATTGGGCCACCTGGGGAAATGGCGGCAGCGCATGCAGGGCCAGCGCGCTGCCCACAAACACCACGGGGAGCAGCCCGGGGCGCTGCAACACGTGCACCGCTTTGAGCAGGGCCATGAACGCGTAAAACAGAATCTCCACCCGCAGGGTCCATTCCACCCCGGCCAGGGCATAGGGCGTGTCGAAAAAATCCCCGAGCAGCAGCAGCCTCGGCAGCATGGTCTGCCACGGTGGCAGTGGCGTTCCAAAGAATTCCCAGCTCGCCCAGGTCTCCAGCAACACCGCGCACACATACAGCGGGTAAATCCGGAAAATGCGCTTGATGGCGAAAGCCGGCACGGTTTCTTTCTGCAGCACCTGGGTAATGATGTACCCGGAGACGAGAAAGAAGACGATCACCCCGGTGGCGCCCCCCCGGCACAACGGCAGGAAAGCCTCAATCGCGCCGCGCACCACAACAGGCAGGCCGGTATCTGCGGCCAGGGCGTCCAACTGGGCGTAAAACTTGTGCCCGACCAGGACGCTTACAAAGGCAAAAATGCGGAGATAGTCCAGAAAAACAACACGCTGCACGACAGGTGACCGCTGTGGCAAGGCTGCCGGGGCAGCCTGGGCTGATGAAATCATGAGTTCCGCTGCAGGCCGCCACCACGGCGGCTCGGCAAAATGGTTTCGGAAAGAGACGGGACGCGCTCACGCGCCGGGCGTTGCGCCTGAAGCTGCATCTGGAGTTGCCCCTGCGCCGCGGGGCACCGAGTGCAGCGTGTGCCGCGTGGCGCCCAGTTGCTCCGCCAGCAACTGGCAGGCCTGCTCCGGCCTGCAGTGTGCGCCGCAGGTAAAGCAGTCCACCGCCGCGTAGCCCTGCTCCGGCCAGGTGTGGATGGACAGGTGCGACTCGGCCAAGAGCGCCAGGACTGTCACCCCGGTGGGGGAAAAGCTGTTGCGCACCACCTGCAGCACCGTGGCCCCGGCAGCGACGGCGGCATCCCGGGCCAGACACTCAAGCCGCGCCGCGTCGTTCAGCAACCCGCCAGGACATCCATAGCACTCCAACAAACAATGACACCCCATATTGCGCATGTTGTGCATGGCCGGTAGCAGACATCAAACCGCAGCGCATGTCAATCAATCGCGCGCCTGCCGTTTCGCGCAAGCGCCCGCTTGCCTTGCCAGCAGACCGGGGGAATGGTAGGCTTGCAAAGAATTGCCTTGTGTTCCCCATCCAGCCATGGCAGGGGGGTGCGGCATGCACATCGAAGTTGACCGTGACGGTACCGTCGAATCCCTGGAGAGCGCCCTGCGTGCAGCAATGGCTGCGCCCGGGGTGCGTTCACTGCTGGTATTGGCCTGCACCGCAAACCCCGCCCCTGCCCCGGCGCTGGATGCCCTCCTGCGCAGTATGACCATTCCCGTGTTTGGCGGCATGTTTCCTGCCGTGTTGCACGAGCAGGAGGTGCTGGACCGCGGCAATCTGGTCCTGGGACTCTCACACGATGCCATCCCTCACGTGATCCACGGGCTTTCTGATCCCACCGCAGATTTTCTGACCCGGCTGGAACGCTCCCTGGACACCTTCCCGACGGGAAACACCGTGCTGGTGCTGGTGGATGGTCTTTCCACCCGGCTGGCCTCCTTTATCGACGCCCTGTTCAGTCTCTATGGCCTGGAAGTAAACTACCTGGGCGGCGGAGCCGGGAGTCTGGACTTGCAACAGCAACCCTGCATCATCACCAACGCCGGACTGGTGGCGGACGCAGGGGTGATCGTCTCCCTGGACACGCCCAGCAGCGTGGCGGTGGGCCAGGGCTGGCAGCCCTTGCGCGACCCGGAACGCGCGTTTTGCACCCAAAAAGTCTGCCTTGGCCCGTGCTCCATGCCGTTCCGGGCCACAGAAGCCAGCCAGAACACCCTTATCAGCCTGGATTGGCGGCCCGCCCTGGAGGTGTATGCCAGCATTGTGCGCAGCCACTGCGGCCAGAATCCGTCACCCGATACCTTTCTTGATGTGGCCAGATCGTACCCCTTGGGCATTGCCAGGCTTGGCGGTGAATTTGTGGTCCGTGCGCCGACCATGATCGCCCAAGACACCCGGCTGGTATGTGTTGGCGAAATCCCCGAAGGCGCCTTTCTGGAAGTGCTGCACGGAGACGCAACCAGCCTCATTGCCGCTGCCGCGGAAGCCCAGGCGCAGGCCCTCCGCCAAAGAGAGGACGCCCCTCCCCCTGAGCTGTGCCTGGTGATGACCTGCGTCTCCCGGCGGCTGTACCTTGGGGACGGCTACTGGCAGGAGCTGGAGGTGTTGCAGTCGCCTGGAATCCCGTTGGTCGGCGCATGCACCATCGGCGAAATTGCCAACAGCGGCATGCGGCATCTGAACTTGCACAGCAACACCTGCGTATTGGGATATCTGGAGCAGCCATGAACCTGCGGGTGCTGGAGCAGACCATTCATGAAATCGCCATGGCCACAGGCAACAGTCTGGTCATGGAGACCATGTTGCAGGAGGCCCTTTCCACCTACCTCTCGCGTCTGGCCTGCATGGCGGCGGAGGTCTTTGCCGCCCGGCCGCGCGAAGGCGGCGCACAGTTCCGCAGCATTTTTCGTCTACCCCGGCGCCCCCTGCCCGGCGGTGTGGTGGAACAGGCTGCCTCCATGGTGCCGGCCAGCATCCATGCCGCCCAGGTGAACGGATTTCTCGGTGAGTTGCCCCACCAGTCCCAACATGGTGACGTCCATCATTATCTCTTTGAACTGCAGGGATTTGGCTTGTTGCTGGTATTGCGCAACGGCGAACCCCTCAGCCCGCCCCTCCTGGCCTCCCTGGAACCCCTGCATCGCAAACTCGCCCGGGCCTGCCTCTCCTGCATGCGCAGCGAGGAAGCCCGCCAGGCCAACTCCCGCTTGCGGCAGGAAATGCTCAACCGGGCTCAGACCGAAGCCAAGTATCGGAGTATCTTTGAAAATGCCGTGGAGGGCATCTTCCAGAGCACGCCTGAAGGGCGCCTGCTGGAGGTCAACCCGGCCATGGCCCGCATGCTGGGATATGGCTCCCCGGCCCAGATGCTGCGCGAAGTGATCCGCCTGGAAGAGGAACTTTACATCGACCCCCTGGATCGGCGCCGGCTGCTGGCCGCCTTCATGCGGCACGACCGGGTGACCTCCTTTGAGGTCCAGTTTCGCCGGCGCGATGGGAGCGGCGTCTGGATTGCCCTGTCCGGCCGCCTTATTCGCGACGAAACCGGCCGCCCCATGCGCCTGGAAGGCATCTGCGAGGATGCCACCCAGCGCATGGCCACCCTGCAGGCTCTGGAAGCCGCCAGGGACGAGGCCGAACGCCTGAGCCAGATGAAGTCGAACTTCCTGACCCTCGTTTCCCACGAGCTGCGCACGCCCATGACCTCCATCCTGGGCTTTTCCGCGCTCATCAAAAAGCGGATCGAGCAAAAAGTCCTCCCGGCACTGCCACAGCCTGGGAACACACCGGCCCAGCAGGCCCTGCATGACGTGCTGGGCAATCTGGACATTATTGCGTCGGAAAGCCGGCGGCTCTCCGAACTCATCAACAACACCCTGGACCTCGCCCGCCTGGAGTCCGGCCAATTCATCTGGGAAGTCTGCACCTTCGACATGCACCGCCTGCTGGATCAGGCCCGGCGTGGCACCACGGTGCTGTTTTTGGAAAAAGGGCTGCAGTTTGCCGCCGATGTTCCCGATGATCTTCCCCCCTGCACCGGGGACTACAACCGGCTGCTGCAGGTGCTCATCAATCTGTTTTCCAATGCCGTGAAGTTCACGGTTACAGGCACGGTTTCCTGTTCCATCCGCCAGGAGGGGGCCTCGCTATGCGTGGCCGTGGCCGACACGGGCATCGGCATCCCCGATGCGGACAAGGCCCTCATCTTCGACAAGTTCAAGCAACTCGGAGACACCCTGACCAACAAACCCCGCGGCAGCGGCCTGGGCCTGCCTATCTGCAAGGAAATCGTGGAATGGCACGGAGGCAGGTTGTGGGTGGAAGATGCGCCCGGCGGCGGCAGCATCTTCAGCTTCACGGTGCCGCTCTCCCCCCCGGAACACGTCCTGACCATGCTCCCCCGAGCCCCGGAGGCCTGCCGTGGCTGAGGTGCAGGGGAACGGCCCCGAACTGCACACCCCCCTGCTCCGCGCGCTGCTGGATGCCACCGTTGAGCCTGTGTGGATTCTCGGCCCCCAGGGTCAGGTTCTGGCAGCCAACGCTGCGGCCACAGACGGGGCTGGGCAGGCTGGACAGGCTCCGGCCCTGGCCTCGGGTTCGGCTCAGGCTGCGCTGGAGATGGCCCTGCGCACCGGCGAGCGCCAGGTCTTCGAAGATATCTCCGCCCACAGCGCCGTGGAATACACCGTCACGCGCATTCAGGACAGGCCCCAGCCGCTGGTGCTGGTGCGCGCCCGGGATCTCTCTGCCCTGCGCAGCGCCATGGAAGCAGTGCGCCAGGAGCGCCAGCGTTTCCAGTATCTGCTGGAATCACTGGACGGGCCGGTGATCGTGGTGGGGCAGGATCTGCTGGTGCGGTATTGCAACCGCGCCTGCCGCAAGCTCCTGGGCAACATCGTGGGGACTTACTGCGCCGGGCTGGACTGTTTGCAACCAGCCGAGGAACTGCTGCCCTTGCGCCTGAACATCACGCGCCCGGCTTCCTGGGAATGGCGGCATCAGGACCGGTATTTCCTCATGTCCAGCGCCCCCATGACCGATGCGGATGGCGACACCGTGAGCATCATTCACGGGGTGGACATCACCCGCCGCACCCAGGCGGAACTGAATCTGGCCCGCAACCAGCGGCAGATGCTCGCCATCGTCACGTACGCCCAGGAAGGGATTGTGGTGCTGTGCGAAGGCAAAGTCGTCTTTGCCAACCCTTTCATGGTGTCCTTGCTGGGCCAGCCCCCGGAAATGCTCATCGGTCAGCCCTTCCGCCCCCTCATCCATCCGGACGACCGCGCCCGTGTGCTGGAAATCCATGCGCATCGTCTGGCGGGCCGGGAAGTGCCTTTCAGTTACGACTGCCGCCTGCTGCATGCCGCCAGTGGCGTCCGATGGGTCCAGGTGGCTGCCGCCTTGCTGGAATGGGAGGGCCGGCAGGCCGTCCTGGCCATGCTCACGGACATCACGGAACGCAAAAGCATGGAGCAGATGCTTCATGATCTGCTCCAGGAACAGGACCGCATCATCTTTGAGAAAACAGCCAGTCTGGTGCAGGCCAACAAGTCCCTGCGCCAGAGCATGGAGGAACAGCGCCGCATCTCCCGCCGCCTGGAGGTGGCCAACCGCAAGGCCGTGGACGCCGCCCGGGCCAAATCCCTGTTTCTGGCCAACATGGGGCATGAGATCCGCACGCCCCTGAACGTCATCCTGGGCATGACCCAGGTGGCCCTGCGCGACAATCCGGCGGATTCCTCGCGCCGCCCCCTGGAGATGATCCGCGAATCCGGCTCGCAGCTGCTGGCGGTCATCAACGACCTCCTGGATTTCTCCAAGATCGAGGCGCACCGGCTTTCCCTGGAAACAATTCCCTTCTCCCTTTCCGCCCTGCTGCGCGGCATTGTGGAGAGTTTTGCCCCCACGGCGGCAGAGCGCGGACTGGACCTCCGTTTGGATATCCAGCCTGATGTGCCGGACACCGTGGCCGGGGATCCGGCCCGCATTGCCCAGGTGCTGAACAACCTGCTCTCCAATGCCCTCAAGTTCACCACCGCGGGCTTTGTGCGCCTTGCCGTGCGTCGTTCCCGAAAGCCCCGCCCCGACACCAAAGGCAATGCCCCCCTCCCCTCCGGGCGCAACCCCCTCCACCTGCTCTGCTGCGTGCAGGATACCGGTCCCGGCATCCCGGCAGATAAGATCCAACATATTTTCAAACGATTTCAGCAAGTGGACGATTCCATTTCCAGACGATACGGCGGCACGGGCCTGGGGCTGACCATCTCCCGCCGCCTGGCCCGGCTCATGTGGGGCGATGTCTGGGTGCGCAGTGTGGAAGGCCAGGGCAGCCGGTTCTATTTTTCCGCCCGACTGGAGGCGCTGGATGCCTGCATCCTGAGCGAGGAGCAGTTGCTGCGCCAGCATGGTCAGCCCGCCGTGGTGCCGCTGACCATACTGCTGGCCGAAGACTCCCCGCAGAACGCCGAAATGTTGCAGGCTCTGCTCGCACCATACGGGCACCATCTTGTGCACGTGGCCAATGGGCAGCTGGCGCTGGACGCCCTGCGCAACCCGGCAGCCCACGGCGTGCCGGCATTCGATCTGGTGCTCATGGATGTGCAGATGCCTGTGCTGGACGGCATGAGCGCCACCCGGCAGCTCCGCAGCGGCCTGGACCCTGCCTTGCCGCGGGAGATCCCCGTCATCGCCCTGACGGCGCATTCCATGGAGCAGGAGGTCCGGGCCATCATGCAGGCCGGAGCCACCCGGCACGTGGCCAAACCTGTGGATGTGCGCGTGCTGTTGCGGACCATCGCCGAGGTGCAGCAAGGCGCCGTCGCAGCACCGCGCCCCGCCCTGCCCGCTGTGGCCGAGGGGGCGGCCTCGCAGGCAGGCATCACTCCATGGCAGCCGGAACGCGAGGCGGCACTGGCCCGGCTGGGGGGCAGCGAACCCCTGCTGCAACGCCTGACCGATGTGTTCCTGCAGCAAAGCCCGGCCACCGCCCAGATGGCCCGGCAAGCCTGGGAAGCCGGCGACCTGGCCACCCTGGCCGAACACGCCCACGCCCTCAAGGGCAATGCCTCGGCCATTGGCGCCCAACCTATGGCCCACGCTGCCGCGGCGCTGGAGGCTGCGGCAAGGCAGGCTGCTTCCGGCCAGGAAGACCGCCAGCCACTCCTCCCACTGCTCGAACAACTGGAAGCGGCCCTGGCTGCCTGTGCTGCCGGGAACGCCACATCATAAAAAAGGCCGCCGGCATGATGCCCGCGGCCTCTTCATCGCCTGTAGTTGATGTAGTTGATCTGGCGGCTGCGCCCTTTTGCGCCAATTCGGCTGGGCTAGCGGCGCCCGCCCAGCAGTTCCCGCACCGTGGCCAGGACAGCCTCCTTGTCCAAGGGCTTGATCATGGTCTTTTGCGCGCCATAGTCGCGGGCCCAGTCCAGGGTTTCCGTATCCGTAAAGGTACTGCCGGCGCTGATGGCCACCACGGCCAGATTCGGCTGCAGGGACTTGAGTTCCTTGATGGTGGAGAGCCCTTCCTTGCCTGGCATGAAGATGTCCACAATAGCCAGATCAACGTGCTGCGCCTTGGCCTGCTCCAGGCCCTGAACGCCGTCGGCGGCCTCCAGAACCTGGTGCCCCTCGCCGGACAGAAAGTCCTTGAGCATGATGCGGATGATATCCGAATCGTCAATCACCAATATGGTCGCCATGAGAGTTCCTTGGATGCTGTTTCAGGGGTGGAGGCTGCGTCTCAGACGTCGTCCTCGGCATCCTGCCGGCCCGCGGCCTGCATCTGGTTGATGATTTCCATGAGCCTGGCCGCCTGGCCGTGGAGACGGTCTACCACCTGGATGGCCATGTCCATATCGTCCCGGATGCCAGATGCGACGGTGCTGACTTCTTCCGTGGCGTCGCTGATCTCCTGGGCTGCGGCGGACTGCTCTTCCGAGGCCGTGGCAATGGCCCGGACCTGATCCGCCGTGGCTTCCGCCATCTGCACAATTTCAAGCAGCCGCTGTTCGGCATTGGCGGCCTTTTCCGCACTGCGGCCCACGGCATCCGCGGCCTTGGCAACCTCTGCATTGCTGCTGCGCGCGCCGCCCTGGATGGCCCCGATGGCGTCTGCCACTTCCCGGGTGGCGACCATGGTTTTTTCGGCCAGCTTGCGGACCTCATCGGCAACCACGGCAAAGCCGCGGCCGGCATCCCCGGCCCGGGCCGCCTCAATGGCCGCATTGAGCGCCAGGAGGTTGGTCTGGTCGGCAATATCGGAAATCACAGTCAGCACGCGGCCGGTATCTTCCGCCTGCTGCACCAGATGGCTCATGTTCTGCTGCAGCACCGTGGCCACGGCGCGGACCTCGTTCACGGCGGCCTGCACCTCCTGCACCACCGAACCGCCCTCGCGGGCCTTGTCCTTGGAAGACTCGGCCAGATTGGCCGCCGCGCCGGCGTTCTGCGCCACCTCCAGCACGGTGGCGTTCATCTCCTCCATGGCGGTGGCTGTTTCCTGGGAGCGACCCTGCTGGCGAACCACCCCTTCGTTGGTCTGGGAGATGCGCTCGGCCAGGGCCTTGGCATCCTCGGACACCACCCGGGCCACACCTTCCGCCGAGGAGGCGGCGCTGGCGATGAGGCGGTTTTGTTCCTCAAGCTTTTCCTGCTGCCGCTTCACCTTGGTGAGTGTGGCCAGCATACAGAACACGCCGAGCTGCTCCCCGGCATCATCATAGATGGGGGCGGCATCCAGCTTGACGAAGAATCGCTCGCCCCAGCTGTAGTGGCCGTCATATTCCACATTGGTAATGATCTCGCGCTGGCGCATGGCGCGTTCCATGGTCTGATGCACAATGCCGTGCCCGGCAAAGGTCTCCCGGAGCCCCCGGCCCAGGTACTGTTCGGATTCCTTTTTTTCGCCAATAAAATGAGCCATCCAGCGGTTGATGAGGGAGATGCGGCCCTCGGTATCCGCCACCACGCAAGGGAGGGTGACAGAATTGAGGATGCCCTTGGCAAACGCGAGTTCCATCTTCAAGTGGTGGACCATGAGTTCAATGGACGTCTTCAGGGAGCCCATTTCCGCATGGTAGGTGCCGGAGATGGTGACATCCAGATCCCCCTTGGCCACGGCATCCGCATACTGCACTATGGAATTGATGGGCTTGTTCAGCATGTTGCGCACCAGCAGCAAGCTCAGGGCCGCCATGGCCACCAGGAAGGCGATGGCGGTGATCACCAGCTTGAGGATAATGCCTTGCAGGGCGGCATCCAGCTCCGCCGTCTGCCGGGCCACTTCGGCATCGATCTCATCAATATAGTCGCCCAGCCCGATGGCCCAGCCCCAGGGCTTGAACAGGGAGACATACGAAATCTTGGGAAAACGCTCCTTCGTCTCCCCGCCGCCGGCAGCCGGTTTGGTCCAGCTGTAGCGCACATAGCCCGCATCATGCTCGCGGGCCACTTCGGAGAGGGCCTGCATGAGGTTTTTGTCCGCATTGGGAAAAGTCTTCTCCCCGCCGGCATATTCCATGGCTGAGGCGTGGTTGTATGCCGGATCGTCCATCCGTTTACCATTGAAGTCCGGCCGGATGGGATGCATGACCATGTTCGGAAACGGCGTGGCCGTGTCGAGAATGAAGAAATAGTTCCCATCCTTCAGGCGCAGCTTGCCCACCTGGGCCTTGGCCTCGGCCTGCATGGCGGCGGTAATGTCCTCCACCCAGGCGCCGGCGCCGAAAATCCAGCCCAGCTCAGGCTCCAGCCTCACATAGGAGATTTTGGGCAGCGGCCTGCCAGGCTGGTCGGGCTTGTCCCACATGTACCCCACCATGCCCTCGCCATGCGCCTTGCAAACCTTGAGCATTTCGGCAAAGAGGGCCACCCCGTTGGGATCTTTGAGGTCGGCGATGTTCTTGCCTTCCAGGGCCGGGGTGGTGGGATGCATGATCATGACCGGCGTCAGGTCGTTGATCCAGATGTAATTGCCGCCATCAAACCGGGAAGCACGGACCATCTCCATGATGTCCTTGCGGATCTGTTCCTCAGTCATATCGGCTTTGTGGGCAGCGTGAAAGGCTTTGGCCTGTTCCACCACCAAATCCACCACCCGCTTGAGCTCCCCGCGGGTGCGTTCCTGCAGGGCCTTCCGATCCGTGGCAATTCCGTGATAATAATCTATAATACTCAAGGCTTGCGAAACATAATTCTGCTGCTGCTCCTTGACGGTATCCAGAAGCGAGGTTGCGGTGGCCTGCTCGCGCTGCGCAGCATACTTGTTCAGTTCCATGA
This sequence comes from Megalodesulfovibrio paquesii, assembly GCF_054653055.1. Taxonomy (NCBI): domain Bacteria; kingdom Pseudomonadati; phylum Thermodesulfobacteriota; class Desulfovibrionia; order Desulfovibrionales; family Desulfovibrionaceae; genus Megalodesulfovibrio; species Megalodesulfovibrio paquesii. Next base: position 414,138 of record NZ_BAAIGQ010000001.1, read on the forward strand.
TGAAAAACACCATGATGCCTGCGCTCAACACGACGATTACCGCAATCACCACCAGCGCAATCTTGATACTGATGGACAAATCTCCCAGCTTTTTCATGCCAGCCCCTCGTTGATGGAGTCCGGGTCAGACCAATACAGCCGGCCCGCAGGGTCTTCGCCTTCCTCAGGCCCGGCGCACCGCCGCCAAGCCCTCGCCCTCCCCGGCATTTCTGCGTATTGCGCCACAATGTACCGACTCCGGAGAAACTTGCCAACCCTTCTTTCATTTTTGCCCCACAGCGGGCTCCTGAAAAAAAATGCACCCCTTGCACTTTTTTTGTTGACGGGTCGAGGGTGAACATGTAGACACAGTCTTCTTCGACGCGCCCGTAGCTCAGCCGGATAGAGCGCCGGACTACGAATCCGTAGGTCAGAGGTTCGAATCCTCTCGGGCGCACCAGGGATTTCAGGGACTTATGGTCTAACCATAGGTCCCTTTTCCTTTGCCGGGACCGGCTGGTCCCGGAATAGTCCCGGAATCCGGGCATCCCTGCAGGGCAGCGGCTGCTTTTATCAGGCAGTGAGGCGGGACATGGTGGGATTTGAGGGGATATAGTGGGAAGGAAACCGCGCTGTTAGAAGCGTCCAGGCGGGTCTGAAGGCCGCAGGGGCGCTTTTATCAGTTTTTGGGGTTTGAGGGCTGCTGGCCAAGTCTTGCCGCGATTGCTTTTATCACCGTCACCAGCGCAACCAACTGACTTGGTTTGATTTCGTCATCGCACACGTTGCGCGGTTGATTAGCGGATCGTCAACTTGGCGCACAAAAGGCCCGCGTGAATTTTATCCTTTAGTATTAAATAGATACACTAAGACTCAACAATCTGGTTTACGCTCCAACTGTAAACCGAAATCCGGCAAGTTTAATCATGTTCAGCCTGGACTCGTAACACGATTAGCATACTTATCTTGCCTCTCTGCACCACCACAGCACCTTTCCGATAATCCTGAAGTGCAGGTCCTCTTTTTTTAAATCAATTTCTATTGGAGCATATTCACTGTTCTTGCTCCGGAGGAGATATTTCCCAGGAATTTTGTCTATGTATTTTACAAGAATCTCATCATCTATTGCAACAGCGTAAATCCTGCCTGCAAATACGTCGGTTTTGCTCTCGTCTATTAATACGGTGTCACCATCTTCAATCACTGGTGACATGCTATCGCCAGTAACATCCATTAACACCATTTGCGAAGGGTTTCCTTTCCGTAAAATCCAATCGGCTCGGAAAGCATGGTGCCCCTCAACGTCATCCGAGGTTTCCAGGCTGCCGTTACCTGCGCAAAGGCGAGCGACTACCTTTTTGACCATTACAAGCTCAGGTTGTGAGGCTGGTTGGGTTGAAACCAAACCTCTATCACCAAAAAAAAGCCAATCTGCAGAAACATTATATTTTTCAGACACTTGTTCGATCCAAGCAGCAGGGATTTGCCCTCTTTTTTTGGCTGAGCTTATCCCGCCCTGAGTTAGGCCCAACAGGCGTGCAAACTCAGAGTCGGAGTTCGCTCCCGTCGCTGCTAGCAGGCGGCCAAAGCGAGAAGCAAACGACCTCGAATCATTCTGATTTTCTTGCAGTTTTTCCAAAGCCAAACCCTGTATTTTATGGGATATCGCGCTACAAAAAAGATTCTTTCGTCAAAAAAATCTTAAATTCTACCTTTTGCGTTGACTGGTAAATCAAAAAGCTTTACCTTGCATTTGTGGGGTAATTGTTTCCCCAGTGATCAATACCACCTGCCGTCGCAGGAAACAACGCCCGGAAAAACCCGGATATTGGACAGACAATGCCCCATCGGAATCGGCCCCTGTCTTTATTCGCTCCCTCGTTGGACGTTGATCCGTCCATCAAGGCAGCCATGCGGCGGGCTTATGAATCCTCGGGGCTGAGTATGGAACAGGTGGTTGACTGGATGAATGAGGCGGCCGGGGAGCACGGGATTACGCTCTCGGCCGGGCGCGGCGGGCGGTTGTCCGTCGAGACTTTGGCCAAGTGGCTGAACCCAACGGAAACAGACCGGCCGGTGCCGGCGCGGGGACTGGTGGCATTTTGCCGGGCCTTACACACGCTGGAACCATTACAGGCTCTGGTGGCTCCCCTGGAGGCGCGGGTGATCGATCGCAAACAGGTCGCCTTGCTCCAGCTTGCGGAGCTGGAAGAGACCGAGCGGCAACTGAAGAAGAAAAAGGCCCGCCTGCGGGCTGTGTTGGAGGACTAGGGATGACGGGCAAGCAACCCATGGCCATGGCGCGGCGGCTGGAAATGCCCAGACAGGGGGCCGGCCTGCGCCGGAAACCCTTCCAAATCAAGGAATGGGCGTTGAAAAACGCAATTCGCTTTAATGTAGTTGCAAAAAGCGCTGACGTGTCCCCTGAAATGGTGTCCCGGACCATTCACGGCAACAAGAACAATCGTAAGGTCTTGGCTGTCTTGAGAGACCTCGGTTGCCCTGTGGACTATCTGGCCCTCCCTGAGGATATGCACTCGGAGCAGGCGGCATGAAGGCGATCCCCCCAGCCGTACTGGCCGCTGCGTTGGGCATCTCCAGGCAAGGCGTCTGGAAGCGCGCCCAGGCCGAAGATTGGCCCTACGTCACCGGCACGCGCGGCGCACGGCTGTACCTGCTGGAGGGGTTGCCGGCGGCGGTACGGGAGCGGGCCTTGGCGCATGTGCTGGATCAGGCCGCGCCGCTGGTTGCTTCACAGTCAGGGCCGGCTCCTGCCGCACAAGTGCCGGCTTGTTTGGCTGCGCCCTTACGGGACTGGCAGGCGGAGGTACGGGATGCGCGGCTGGGGGTGCTGGAGGCCGTGCGGCGGATAGCCGAATCCATGCAGGTGGGCATCCTCAAAGCGGAGGCTGCCTTTGCGGAGATGGTCGCGGCGGGGACGCTGGCGCCCCGGCTGGCGGAGTTGGCCGCGGTGGCCAATGCCCGCAAGGGCGAACAGCGGGCCTTGAGCGCCGTGACGCTGCGGCTCTGGCGCACCACGCTGGACCGGCAGGGGCCGGATGCTCTGGCCCCAAAGCCCACCAAATTGCCAGACAACGCGCCCCCGGCGTGGCTGGGACCGTTCCTCAAGCTGTACCGCCGGCCCGGCAAGCCGACCATGGCCATGTGCTATGAAGTGGCCGTTACCCAGGGGTTGACGCTGCCTTCCATCAGCGCCGTGGAGCGGACCATCAAGCGGCTGGGTGCGGTGCAGGCCAACAAGGGCCGCATGGGGCCGCGGGCGCTGCGGAATCTGCAAGCCTACGTCAAACGGACGTTCAAGGAACTGTTGCCCGGCGATGTGTACACGTCCGACGGCCACCGGCAGGACATGAAAGTGCTGCACCCGGATCATGGCCAGCCATTCCGGCCCGAGGTGGTGGCGGTATTGGATCTTGCCTCGCGCCGGTGCGTGGGCTGGAGCAGCTGGGAGCATGAATCCGCCGGGCTGGTGGCGGATGCCCTTCGGCACAGCGTGGAAACGGCGGGCATTCCGGCCCTGTTCTATGCGGACAATGGCTGCGGCTTCAAGAATGAGATGTTGGGACGGGAGAGCGACGGATTGTTGCTGCGCCTGGGCGTGCGCATTGAGCACAGCATCCCCTACAACTCTCAGGCACGCGGGGTCATCGAGGGTTTTCAGAAGAACTGGATTCGAAGTGCGCGCATGCTGCCCGGCTACTGCGGCTGGGACATGGATGATGAGGCTGAGAAGAAGATCCACAAGCTGGCGCTGGTGCAGATCAAGGAGCGCGGATCCTCTCCCCTGTATCCGACCTGGGATCAGTATCTGGCCTGGATGGACGAGCAGATGCGGGCCTACAACGCCCGGCCGCATCGTGGCTTGCCCAGGATTCAAGATCCGAAGACGGGCCAGCTCCGTCACCAGACCCCGGACGAACGCTGGGCCGAGCTGGCCCGCGATCCCCTGTGCGAGCTGTTCCACCCGACGCCCGAAGAGGCCGCCGAACTCTTCCGGCCGCATCTGATCCGCACCTGCCGGCGCTGCCTCGTGACGCTGTTCAACCGGGAGTACTACGCGCCGGAATTGGAGGCCATGCACGGGCAGGAAGTGCAGGTTGCCTACGATTTGCACGACTTCTCCAAGGTCTGGGTCCGCAACCTGGACGGCCAGCTGCTGGCCATCGCCAAGCAGGACGGCCACGCCGCGGCGTACTTCCCGCAATCGACCATTGAACAGGCCCGCGAAGGCCGCCGCAAGGCGCAGCTGAAGCGGGCGCAGGCCAAGGTGGTGGAGATGCAGGGATATGTGCTCGGGGGAACTGAGTTCCCCCGAACCCCCTCCATTCCACTCGATCAGGGGGGGCAGGGGGGATTATCCCCCCTGGAGGCTGCCTCCATTGCCCCCGCCCCGGCGGGGAACCCCAAGCGTGAGCGCTTCCTCAAAGCGCAGGCCCTGGAGGCCCGGCGCACGGGAGGCGAGGCCCTCTCGCCGCATGAAGCCAAGTGGCTGGATTATTACGTCACCACACCAGAATACCTCAGCCAGGCCCGGCTCTATGAAGAGTTCGGGGAAGTGGCCCTGGGATAACAGGAGGAACAGATGAGAGTGTTGCAACGAGTCCCCCAACGAGGTCGCATCGTGATCCATGGCACGAGTTACGAACACCCCGCATTGTGCCTGCAGCATGGGGGCGAGGTGAAGGTGGCTTTTGATCCTACTGATCTAGGCAGTGTGTGTGTCTATGACAAATGTTCACGCCCCCTGTGTGTTGCCAAACAGGCCACCGTTGGCCCTGCCAAGAAAGGAGCCTGAGATGACGGCAGCAGGCACGGGCATTGCGCCCCTGACAAACGTGCGGCTCTTTGCCGAGCTGGTGGAGCGGGTCTGCAACCGGCCGGCGCACCTGCCGGGCATGGCCACGTTCCACGGGCACAGCGGCTACGGCAAGACCTGGAGCGCCATCCACGCGGCCAACAAGGCGCGGGCCAAGTACGTGGAGGTGGGGTCATCCTGGACCAAGAAAAAGCTGTGCACGGCCATTGCCACCGAGCTGGGCCTCGCGCCCCGTGGGACCATCGGGGACATGGTGGAAAAGGTTGTCGAAGCCCTGGCCGTGGCCAATGCGCCGTTGATCATCGACGAGGCCGACCATCTGGCGGCCCGTGGCATGATCGAGCTGGTGCGGGAGCTGCACGACGCCAGCGGCGCGCCCATCATCCTGATTGGCGAGGAGCGACTGCCGGACAAGCTGGCCCAGCATGAGCGCGTCCACAACCGGATGCTGGACTGGCTGCCGGCCCAGCCGGCTACGGTGCAGGACTGCGAGCTGCTGGCCCGGCACTACTGCCCGGATGTGGCCATTGCGCCGGGGTTGTTGGCCCGGCTGCACCAGGCCAGCGGCGGGCGGCTGCGGCGTATCTGCGTCAATCTGGAACGGGTGCGGGAAGCGGCCCGGACCGAGGGCTGGGAGCAGGCGGACGAAGCCGCCTGGGGCAAGCGGGACTTCTTCAAAGGGGAGACCCCGGCCGTGCGGAGGGCTGCGTGATGCCTCCGAAGCCTATTGATCAACGCCACCCCCTGGCCGGCAATGACGCGGTTTGGACGGCCATGCTGGAGCTGACCGACGCAGGCGGGGACATCACCGTGACGGCTCTCCACCGCAAGACCTTGCGAGGCAAAGGGGAAATCCGGGAATACCTGCGCCGGCTGTGCCTGGCCGGGGTGTGCGAGATGCAGGCCGGTGCAGGACACTTCGCCGCAGCCCGGTACACCCTGGTGCAGCGTCCGGCCCAGGCCCCGCAACTGGCCAAGGATGGCCGGCCAGCGCCGGAGACGGACCAGCAGCGCCTGTGGCGAGCCATCCGCATGGCCAAGGTGTGCACCGTGGCGGACCTGACGGCCACGGTGGGAGCAAAGGCCGGCGCCGTGGAATCCTATCTCAATTATCTGACCCGCGCCGGCTACCTGACCCGTGCCGGCGACCAGTACCGCCTGGTGCGCCAGCACGGGCCGCTGGCGCCGATGATCCAGAAGGTGAAGCAGGTCTATGACCCCAACCTCCAGGCCGTGGTCTGGCCGCAAGGGGCGCAGAAGGGGGCGCGGCCATGAGTGCGCTGCAGGTGGCGAGGCAGCACTGGAGCCCGCTGCCGCCCTGGGTGGAGACCCTGGCCAAGGCCTGCGACGCGGAGAGCCAGGCGGCAGTGGCCAAGCAGTTGGGCGTCTCCCCGGCCCAGGTCAGCACGGCGCTTCGGAGCAAATACCCTGGCGACCTGGTCGGGCTGGAAGCGAAGGTCTGGCGGGTGCTCGGCGGGGACGTGGTCACCTGCCCGGTGCTGGGGGACATCGAAGGGGCCACGTGTCTGGAGCATCAACGGCGGCCTCTGGCCGCGACATCCGGATTCCGCGTGCGGCTGCATCGGGCCTGCCAGGCCTGCCCACAGCGCATCGTGAACGGCAGTTGAAGGAGTGTTGCAATGTCAATCGCTATTGAAATCATGGAGACGGCCTTTGCCGTGCAGCGGCTGCAGGGCTGGAGCAGCGACCCCAACCTGATACGCGAGTCCAGGGATATTGCGGAACGGCTGGTGCAGCTGGCCAAGCATGTGGATGCCCTGGAAACGACGGACAGAGCCAACATGGAAGCAGAGGAGGTGACGGCATGAGTGAGGAACAGGCGGCCTACGGAGCGACACCCCAGACCGACATGGCCGATTTTCGCCAGGATGCCCGCGGCAATCTGGTACACGTGAAGAACATCAAACCCCTGGACATGGCCCGCGATGACCTGGTCCGGTCCATCATCCCAGATGCCCTGGCCTTGCGCCAGGCCCTGCGGGACTTCAAGGCCAGGGTGTCCGGCGATGTGGCCGCCTTCGTGGATCTGGCATTCGAGGAGTACGGCGTCAAACGCGGTGGTAGCAAAGGCAATGTCAGCCTGCCGACCTTTGACGGCCGGTACAAAGTCGAACGCGTCATTCAGGAGCGGGTGGAGTTCGACGAACGCATCAAGGCGGCGCAGGCCCTGGTCCAGGATTGCCTGACGGAATGGACCTCCGGCGTGTCCCCGCAGGTGAAGACCATCATTGACGCGGCCTTCCAGGACGACGGCAATGGCATGCTCTCGCGGGCAAAGGTCTTGAGCCTGTTGCGCCTGACCTTTGAAGACGACCGCTGGACTCGGGCCATGGAGGCCATCAAGGACAGCCTGCGCGTGGTGGATAGCAAAACGCACTTCAAGATTCTCGAACGTCAGGAAGACGGCAGCTATCGCAACATCCCCCTGACGTTGAGCGACGCATAACCCAAGAGAAGAAGAAGGAAATCATCATGACCGAAGCACAGCTCATCGACGCCATCAAGGACAAGTTCGCCGGAGATATCACCAAGACCGCCATCGGCCAAGTGCTGGACGCCCTGGCCGCGGTGGCCACTGAAACCCTGGCCCGTGGGGAGAGGGTGCCCCTGCCGGGCCTGGGCAAGCTGGAAGTGCAGCAGCGCGCCGCTCGCATGGGGCGCAATCCCAAGACCGGCGCGCCGCTGGAGATTGCCGCCAGCAACACGGTGAAGCTCAATCTGGCGCAAGCGCTGAAGGGGGCGGTGAATCCGTAAGCGAAACGGGAGGTCTCCTCCCGTCGGCCGGCGGTGGTGCCCGGCCCTGATGAGCAGCCAAAAGGAGAGCAGTATGGAAATGTGCATGGATATGTGGCGGATCGACCCCGAGCGTTGCGGATTCGCCGGATTGATCACGCCCCGTGATGGGCTGGTGGGGTATCTTGTCGCCATGCCTTTGGACGAATCTCCCTATTTCAGAATGGGTGAATTTGACCTCGAGGCCTTTGAGGCAGCCGAACTCTCATACATTTTCCCTTTGACGCGGGAGGGATTCCGCGCAGCGCATCAAATGTTGCGGGCAGATTGCAAAGTGCAAGGCCATACCCTGGTGAAGCAATAATGAGCCAGGCCTGGGTGGTGAAGGAGCTGTAGCATGGACGGCCTGAATCTGAACTGCTTTGACGAGGACGTGATCCAGGAAGTGGACCGGCTGTGCTTTGCCCAGCCTGAGCCGTTGCCGGCCTGGCAGGCCATGCCGGCGCGTGTTGCCGCGCCGGTTGCCGCGCCGGAGCCTGCGGGCGCTGTGCCCCTGATTCCCGCCGAATCCATCGAAGCCTTTCGCCGGGCGACGTTGTCGTTACGCGCCGCCCAGGCCGAGCTGGCCGTTGCCCGCGACCGCATGCGCGCGGGGCTGGCGGAATTGACCGCCCAGGTTGACGAATCCCTAGACGCCGTCACCCGTGCCCTGGCGCGGTATGAGGTGGCGCGCGTGTTGTACGAGACGCTGGAGGAACCGAAATGAAGCGCACGAGAACCGCTGCCGCACATGGCCCCACCCATGCCCCGCAGGACAAGAGAAAGGCCCTGGCCCTGGTGCACGTGGCCAAGCAGAAGCTGCGGCTGGATGACGATGTGTACCGCAACCTGCTGCAGGATCGGTTTGGCGTCGGGTCTGCCAAAGACCTGACCCCGGCGCAGCTGGGGTTGTTGCTGGACCAGTTCCGCCAGCTCGGGTTCAAGCCGTCTAAAAAACCGACGGATGTGAAGACGGGCCGCGGCACCGCGCCACTCCTGCGCAAAATCGAAGCCCTGCTGGCCGCCAAGGGGCAGGACGAAGGCCGCTTTGTGCCCCTCTCGTATGCCGAGGGCCTGCTCAAAAAGATGACCGGCGTGGAAAAGATGGAATGGGCCACGCCCGAGGATTTGCGCAAAGTTGTGGGCGCACTCTCGGTGCACAATCGGCGGCACGGTGGGAGGCAGTCCTGATGCCGCGGCCGTCTGCCCTGCTGAGCGACCCCTCGCACCGGACGCGCTGGCTGCCGGCCTCCCTGCGGGCGCTGGCCGAAGAGCTCGGTCCCGGCGGGGGCGAGGCCTGCCTGCGGCTGATGGAGGCCTACGGCGGGGTGGCCCGGCTGTACATCCCGCGGCACATCGGGCCGGGGCATCCCATCGCCCGGATCATGGGCTGGCCGGAGGCCGCGCGCCTGGCGGCCATCTATGGCGGCGACTATCTGTGCAACGTGCCCCTGGGCACCGAGGCCGTGCGGAAGGCCCGGGACGCCGAAATCGTGGAGCGCGTGGCCGGCGGCGCCTCGCCGCGGGATGTGGCCCTGGACCTGCGCCTGACCGAACGCACGGTGCGCCGGGTGCTGGCCCGGGCACGGGAGGCCGGCCCCCGGCAGGGGAGCCTGTTTGATGACTGACGCCCTGGGCCGGCTGGCAGGGACCTGGCGGAGGCCATCTCCCGGCTGCAAGGATGTGGTCCGCTTCGACGTGGGCGGCGGCCGGCTGTACGGCTTTATCCACGGCCGGGCCTTCGCCCGGGATCTGCTGGTTGAAGACGTGGCCGAGACAGACGCCGGCCTGGTCTTTCAGCTCCGCGCCGATGGCAAGCCCGTGCGGGCCACCATCGGCCAGGATGGCATCCTGGCCATGGAAGCCGGCGGGAAGGTGTTCATGTTTAGACGGTTGGAGGCACAGAAATGAGCAATGGCAACGAATTCGCTTCGCTCCCCATGGAAGCCATCCAATGGCTTGCCAACGGCGAGCGCGGGCTGTCCTCGAATGCACTGTTCACCCGGTTGACGGGCGTTGACGCCCTGGGCCGGGACAAGAAGTGGTGGAGGTTTCATCCGCTTGACCCGGCTGATTTCCGACGTTGCGTGCTGCTGCTGGAGACGGTGCCGGGGTTCCGGGAAAAGCTGCCCCTGATGTGCGACGTCTCCCCGCAATGGGCGGCCCTGGTGGCCCACTGGGAGGAGCTTGAGGCCCTGCTTGTGGATGAGTTCCCTACTGGGTTCGCGCCAAAAACGCACGAGCGCATGCGGGAGATCCTCATGGAGGCTGGGGAATGACCTGCTATCGCAAGGCCTTGCACGTGCAGACTATGCAGTCGTGGTACATGCTCAAAGAATGGTTTGACCCGAGCATGCTTGAATTCCACCTGGGCCTTCGCTGGCGGTGGATTGGCTGGGACGCCTCGGAAGATGGCGTGTGCGAACGCTTTACTGACGAAGAAGTTGCCGAGCTCTTCACCTTCGAGGAAGAAGCCCCGCCCGCGCTCCGGCACCTCTTCGAGGCCATGCCCTCGTTTCGCGAGTGGCGCAGCCTCTGCCTGGTTTCGGGGGTGGCATCGTGAGCGTTAAAAAAGCCGGGTTGCCCCGGCTTCGTTCACTTGTTCCGCCTGCGCCACTCCCACGGCGGGGTGGGATCAGGCTCTGCCCAAAGGCCGCGGCTCGTTGCCCTCGCGGCAGCCTCGCTTGCGTCCCATTGCTTGCAGACGGCGATGGTGCAATATTTTGTGTAGACCCAAGCGTGCCCGGCCTCCACGATCTCCCCATTGAGGCTTTTGCCGTCAATGGAGACCAGGGCAACCTGCCGACCATACCGGTCCACGTCCACCGTTTCCCCTTCAACCACCGCGTTGTAGGCCTTGGCCCGGACGAATTGCGTCGCCTCGAAGCCTCCAGGCTGGGCAGATTCCGGGCAATCGATCCCGTACAACCGCACCTTGATTGTCGTGGCATTGTTCAGTGTGACGTGGATGGTGTCACCATCGGGGATGTACGAGACGACGCCGGACCAGCCCCAGGCAGAGGCCGGCAAAAGCAACAGCAGGAAAACAAGCAGCCGCGTCATGGTTTGCAGGTTTTGCATGGACGGTATCCTTCGGCAATGGCTGCATCGCGGGATTCAAAGACGGCTGTACAGCGTTTGCAGTTGAAGTGCTTGCAGCCCTGGATATGGAAGATGCCGGATTCAGTGTTGCCGTGGTACGTTGCCCCGGCGGCGTGGAGCATGGCCGCAGCGCCTACGGCCAAGGCCAGGGACAAGGCCAGCGAGACGGCCAAGTTGCGAAGTGGAAGCATGTCTCCTCCGATAGCTACAGGGTGTGCGGCATTGACGAGCCAGCATGCAAGGCTCTTGACATTTTCCCGCATCGGGTGCAACTCTTTCCGCACGGAGCCTCAGAACTCCTAGAGCGGACACCGCACCCGTCAGCCTTGCGGTTTTTTTGCGCCCATTGGCCATCTGCGCCAATGGCACCGCTGCATTCAACGCCGGGTGTGGACCGAATACAATACCCCGAAAGGGGGAATACGTCCGCCGCCTCTAGCGGTTCTGAGCGCCCGGCTTTTTGTTCATCAGAAATCTAGAGAGGTTCCCATGTCTGACCTGATCCCCCTTGATGTGACCCGCGACCTGGAGTTCCACGGCGACCAGCCCATGGTCTCTTCCCTGCGAATTGCCGAGCGCTTCGGCAAGCAGCACGGCCATGTGTTGCGCGACATTCGCGAAATTTCCGTTAACTGTTCGGAATCATTTAGTGCCTCCAATTTTGGATTCACCTCCTACATCGATTCTTTTGGTCGCAGTCTTCCTATGTGTCTGCTGACCCGCGACGGGTTCAGTATGCTGGTGATGGGCTACACCGGCCCGGAGGCCATGCGTTGGAAGGAAGGCTACATCGCTGCCTTCAACGCCCTTGAAGCGGCCGTGAAAACGTCCCTGGTGCAGCGCCTGCGGCAGGCAGAAGCGGAACGGCAGGCCCTGGAGGCCACGCACCGGGAGCGGGTGGCCGGGCTCCTGGCCCTGCCCGATGAGCGGCGGCAGCTGCTCTTGCGGGTGGGGCGGTACGCGAAGATGGGGCTGGCCCGGTGGGAGATCACGCGGTTGACGGGCCTGCACAAGGACACGATCCGCAAAATCCTGCGCCAGGCCGAGGCCCTGGGGCTGATCGACCCCCAGCAAGAGAAGGAAAAGCCCTTTGGGGCGCAACTGGCGCAGGCCCTGTTTTCCATGGAGGCCAGGGCATGAACTACCTGCGCCCGACGGACACGTGCCAGGATGCCCTGGACCGGGCTGCCAGCGTGGCGGCCTTTCTGGGAGCCGTGGCGGAGCGGGTGGCCCTGGAGCCCCTGGCCCCTGAGGAAGCCTATGGGCTGCAGTGCGTGGTGATGGCTCTTGAGGAAACCCTGACCCTGGCCAAGGGCCTGCCGCCGTGCCGGCGGCCCGGCAGCCTGGCTGCATAACGCATATGGGGGAAGGCCCTGATCCATCAGGGGGCAGGGCCTTCCTTTTTCGCCCAACTCCACATAGGATGGCCGCCATGCGCACCACCATCGCCTTGATCCTCTCCTTGCTCCTGGCCCTGCCTGCTGCTGCCCAGGCCGCCCAGGCGGCGGACGCCGGTCGCATGGTGGACGGCCAGGGGAGGACCACTGGAACCTACACCCGCCAGGGGGACGGCGTGATCCTGCGGGACGGCCAGGGCCGGGCGCTGGGGAGAATCGAGCAGACGCCCGGCGGGGAGGTGCGCGCCACGGACCGCCAGGGCCGGCGCGTGGATCCTGCGGCCGTGCTGCCCGGGACATCCCCAGCGCCTTGACCCCGTCCCCTTTCCTTGCCCCGCTTGCTTCGGCCCGCTTCGGTCTGACACGTGTCAGGCCGTTTTTTTTGGTCCGCCAGGGGTAGCGTCTGCACATTGCTGCATCTTATTTGCCTGGAGGTCTCATGCGCACTCCCCTGACCGATGCCGACATTGCCGCCGCAGCCGCCGCCCTGGGGGTGGAGGCGTGCGCCGTGCGGGCCGTGGTGGCCGTGGAGTCCTCGGGCCGCGGATTTCTGCCCGACGGCCGGCCGAAGATCTTGTTTGAGGGGCATGTCTTTTGGCGGGAGCTGCAGCGGCGCGGCATCGCCCCCGAGCCCCTGTCCGTGGCGCACCCTGGCATCGTGTACCGCAAGTGGGACCGGTCGAAATACAAGGGCGGTGCGGCGGAGCATGCCCGTCTGGCGCAGGCCAAGGCGCTGCACGTTGAGGCGGCGTTGTGTTCGGCGAGTTGGGGGCTGTTTCAGATCATGGGCTTCAATCACCGGTCCTGCGGATTCGAGACGGTGCAGGCCTTCGTGGCTGCGCACGAGGCAAGCGAGGCGCGGCAGCTGGAGGCCTTTTGCGCCTACCTGCGTGCCGCGAGTCTGGTCGCCCCCCTGCAGCGGCTGGACTGGGCTGAATTCGCCCGGCGCTACAACGGGCCGGGCTACGCGGCAAACAAGTACGACACCAAGCTGGCCGCGGCGTATGCGCGCTGCCGGTCGGCATCCTCCCAGTAACCTTCCACCCACACACAAGGAGCATCCCCATGGCTGATTTCAATACCGTCAAACCCCTGTTCGCATCCAAGACCTTCTGGGGCGGCCTGGTGGCCGTGCTGGCCGGGGCCGCCAGCGTGGCGGGCTATGCCCTGTCGCCCGAGGAGCAGGCCCAGCTGGTGGAGGCCGTGGTGGGCGTGGCCTCGGCCCTGGGCGGTGTGGTGGCCATTGCCGGTCGCATGGTGGCCACCAAGGCCATCAAGTAAGGCCGACGCCCGTGGACTACGCCACCGCCAAGTTCTGGATCGACCTGGCCCAGACGTTTTTTACCGGGGCCTTGGGCATCTACATTTACATGGTCAACCGCGAACGCGTGACCAACCGGCGCATCAAGGAACTGGAAGACACCCTTGAAGAGCGTTTGAACGACCATGCCTCGCGCCTGGCCAAAGTGGAAACCACCTGCTGCACCACGCCCAGCCAGACCCAGCTGCACACGGAGCTGGGCAAGGTCTACGAGCGCATGAACCGCATCGACACCACCTTGAACGACCTGGCCGGCGAATCCCGGGCCAACCGCCAACTGCTCACCACCATGCATACCTTCCTCCTGGAGCGCAACGCATGAACACCTACGCCACCACCGTGGAGCAGCGCCGCCGGCTGGACCTGCTGCGCCTGCTGGCCCTGGAGCCCGGCTACCGGCTGAACGCCCCGCTGCTGCAGGCCTGCTGCTGCGAGGCCGGCTTGCCCAGCACCCTGGACCAGGTCGAAGGCTCCCTGGCCTGGCTGGCCGAGGCTGGCCTGGTCAATCGTGAGGCTGTGTCGGGAGTGACCGTGGCCAGCCTGACGCCCCGCGGCCTGGATGTTTCCCGGGGGTTGGCCGAGGCGCCGGGCGTGGCCCGGCCCTTGCCCGGGGGAATAGGGGGAATCGCATGCCCCAGCCCTCGACCATTGACCGCCTGCCGCCGGACATCAAGGAACAGCTCCAGGCCCTGCTGCGTGATCCGCGGGTGACGCAGCTGGAGGCCACGGCGCGTATCAACGCCATCCTGGCAGAGGAAGGCCATGCCGAGCGCATCTCCAAGAGCGCGGTGAACCGCTACGCCCGGAGCATGGCCGTGGTGGGGGAACGCCTGCAGCAAAGCCGCGAGGTGGCGGCCATGTGGATCGGCAAGCTGGGCTCCCAGCCGGCCGGCGAGGTGGGCAACCTCCTCAATGAAGTGTTGCGGACCCTGGCCTTTGACTGCGCCCTGGGGCTGGCCGAAGAGGAAGGCGGGGCCACGCCGGCCCTGCTCATGAAGCTGGCCATTGCCGTGGAAAAGCTGGAACGGGCGGCCAGCGAGAACGAGAAGCGGGCGGCGCGCATCCTGGAACGCGAACGGGCGCGGGCGGCCGAGGCCCTGCAGCAGGCCGGGCACAAGGCCGGGCTCTCCCCGGACGTCCTGGCCATGATCCGCGAACAGGTTTACGGCCTGTCCGGATAGTCCGGGTAATCCATGCCAGCCCTGGAGCTCTACCCCTATCAACGCCAATGGATCGGCGACAAAAGCCGGTTCAAGATCGGGATGCTTGCACGCCAGACGGGCAAGACGTTCACGACAACCTTGGAGATCGTGGACGATTGCCTGGAAGCGGCGTCCCAGGGCTGGCGGGAGCGCTGGGTCATTCTCTCCCGCGGGGAGCGCCAGGCCAAGGAGGCCATGGACGAAGGCGTCAAGCGCCACGCCCAGGCCTACGGCGCGGCCTTTGATTTCCTGGAATATGACTGGAAGGGCGAGGCCTCCTACAAGGCCCTGGAGGTGACGTTGCCGGGCGGCAGCCGCATCACGGCCCTGCCGGCCAATCCGGACACGGCCCGCGGGTTTTCCGCCTCCTGCTTCTTGGATGAATTTGCCTTTCACCAGGATTCCAAGGCGATCTGGAAGGCCCTCTTTCCGGTCATCTCCGCCGGCCACCGGCTGCGCATCACCTCCACCCCCAACGGCAAGGACAACAAATTCTATGAGTTGATGACCGGGGAAAGCCGGGTCTGGTCCCGCCATGTGGTGGACATCCACCGCGCGGTGGCCGACGGGCTGCCGCGGGACATAGCCGAGCTCCGGGAAGGTCTGGATGACGAGGACGCCTGGGCGCAAGAATACGAACTCAAGTGGCTGGACGAAGCCTCGGCCTGGTTGTCCTATGACCTGATCAATTCCGTGGAGCATGACGCGGCCGGGGAGCCGGACCACTACCAGGGCGGCCCCTGTTACATCGGCGTGGACATTGGCCGGCGCAAGGACCTGTTCGTCATCTGGGTCCTGGAGCTGGTGGGCGACGTCTTCTGGGCGCGCGAGCTCATCACGCGGCAGCGGGCGACCTTCAAGGAACAGGATGCCCTGCTGGCCGCGTGCTTCGACAAGTACACCGTGGTCCGGTGCTGCATGGACCAGACCGGCATGGGCGAAAAGCCCGTGGAAGACGCCAAGGACGCCCACGGCCAGTACCGCGTGGAAGGCGTGCTCTTTACCGGGCCGGCCAAGCAGCACCTGGCCACCCTGGGCAAGGAAGCCTTTCAGGACCGCCGGCTGCGCATCCCCCAGGGCGACACGGGCCTTCGGCGGGACTTGCATTCCCTCAAGAAAATCCAGGCGCCCCTGGGCGCGCCGCGGTTTCTCTCCCAGGGGGATGCCGATTCCCACGCCGACCGGGCCTGGGCGCTCTTCCTGGCCCTTTATGCCGGCGGCACCGCAGCCGAACGCTTCGCCTACCAAGCCGTGCGCCAGGGGGCGCATGCCTCCAGCGACCAAGCACTTGACGCCGTGCGCCGCCTGGTCAAGGCCGGCGCCGGCTGGTGCCGCGGTAGATTTTGACAAGGAGAATGGGGGACGCCGTCCCCCAAGCCCCCTGCCAGGGGGATGATCCCCCTGGACCCCGCTGAGGGGGCCAGTAGGACAGGGGGGAAATCATTTCCCCCGGCGGGGTGTGGGGCAGCGCCCCACGCAAGGAGCCTCTATGCTGTACGATCATCTGGGCCGGCCGGTGCGGCCGGCGGAACTGACGCGGGAAGTGGCCGCGCCCAGGCTCACGGGCCTGCGCAATCCCTGGCCGGACGCCCTCATCGCCTCGCGCCTGACTCCGGACCGGGTGGCGCGCATCCTCATGGACGCCGGCCAGGGGGATTGCCGGGAGTTTTTGGGCCTGGCCGAAGAGATGGAAGAGCGGGATCTGCACTATGCCGGCGTGCTGGGCACGCGCAAGCTGGCCGTGGCCGGCCTGGCGCGCATGGTGGAGGCGGCCTCGGACGCGCCGCGGGATCAGGAGCTGGCCGACGCCGTGCGGGCATTGGTGGCCACGCCGCAGATGACCTGGCTGGTCATGGACCTGCTGGACGCCCTGGGCAAGGGCTTCGCCGCCGTGGAAATCTGCTGGGAGCGCGGGCCGCGCTGGACGCCGCGGGAGTATAAACGACGCGACCCCAGGTGGTTCATCTTTGACCGGGACAGCGGCGAGGAGCTGCGGCTGCTGGATCCGGAATATCCCGACGGCATGCCCCTGCCGCCGTATCAGTTCGTGGTGCATTATGCGCGGCTCAAGAGCGGCCTGCCCATCCGGGGCGGCCTGG
>NZ_BAAIGQ010000002.1:0-24770 GCF_054653055.1 Megalodesulfovibrio paquesii
GCAGGGCAGCGGCTGCTTTTATCAGGCAGTGAGGCGGGACATGGTGGGATTTGAGGGGATATAGTGGGAAGGAAACCGCGCTGTTAGAAGCGTCCAGGCGGGTCTGAAGGCCGCAGGGGCGCTTTTATCAGTTTTTGGGGTTTGAGGGCTGCTGGCCAAGTCTTGCCGCGATTGCTTTTATCACCGTCACCAGCGCAACCAACTGACTTGGTTTGATTTCGTCATCGCACACGTTGCGCGGTTGATTAGCGGATCGTCAACTTGGCGCACAAAAGGCCCGCGTGAATTTTATCCTTTAGTATTAAATAGATACACTAAGACTCAACAATCTGGTTTACGCTCCAACTGTAAACCGAAATCCGGCAAGTTTAATCATGTTCAGCCTGGACTCGTAACACGATTAGCATACTTATCTTGCCTCTCTGCACCACCACAGCACCTTTCCGATAATCCTGAAGTGCAGGTCCTCTTTTTTTAAATCAATTTCTATTGGAGCATATTCACTGTTCTTGCTCCGGAGGAGATATTTCCCAGGAATTTTGTCTATGTATTTTACAAGAATCTCATCATCTATTGCAACAGCGTAAATCCTGCCTGCAAATACGTCGGTTTTGCTCTCGTCTATTAATACGGTGTCACCATCTTCAATCACTGGTGACATGCTATCGCCAGTAACATCCATTAACACCATTTGCGAAGGGTTTCCTTTCCGTAAAATCCAATCGGCTCGGAAAGCATGGTGCCCCTCAACGTCATCCGAGGTTTCCAGGCTGCCGTTACCTGCGCAAAGGCGAGCGACTACCTTTTTGACCATTACAAGCTCAGGTTGTGAGGCTGGTTGGGTTGAAACCAAACCTCTATCACCAAAAAAAAGCCAATCTGCAGAAACATTATATTTTTCAGACACTTGTTCGATCCAAGCAGCAGGGATTTGCCCTCTTTTTTTGGCTGAGCTTATCCCGCCCTGAGTTAGGCCCAACAGGCGTGCAAACTCAGAGTCGGAGTTCGCTCCCGTCGCTGCTAGCAGGCGGCCAAAGCGAGAAGCAAACGACCTCGAATCATTCTGATTTTCTTGCAGTTTTTCCAAAGCCAAACCCTGTATTTTATGGGATATCGCGCTACAAAAAAGATTCTTTCGTCAAAAAAATCTTAAATTCTACCTTTTGCGTTGACTGGTAAATCAAAAAGCTTTACCTTGCATTTGTGGGGTAATTGTTTCCCCAGTGATCAATACCACCTGCCGTCGCAGGAAACAACGCCCGGAAAAACCCGGATATTGGACAGACAATGCCCCATCGGAATCGGCCCCTGTCTTTATTCGCTCCCTCGTTGGACGTTGATCCGTCCATCAAGGCAGCCATGCGGCGGGCTTATGAATCCTCGGGGCTGAGTATGGAACAGGTGGTTGACTGGATGAATGAGGCGGCCGGGGAGCACGGGATTACGCTCTCGGCCGGGCGCGGCGGGCGGTTGTCCGTCGAGACTTTGGCCAAGTGGCTGAACCCAACGGAAACAGACCGGCCGGTGCCGGCGCGGGGACTGGTGGCATTTTGCCGGGCCTTACACACGCTGGAACCATTACAGGCTCTGGTGGCTCCCCTGGAGGCGCGGGTGATCGATCGCAAACAGGTCGCCTTGCTCCAGCTTGCGGAGCTGGAAGAGACCGAGCGGCAACTGAAGAAGAAAAAGGCCCGCCTGCGGGCTGTGTTGGAGGACTAGGGATGACGGGCAAGCAACCCATGGCCATGGCGCGGCGGCTGGAAATGCCCAGACAGGGGGCCGGCCTGCGCCGGAAACCCTTCCAAATCAAGGAATGGGCGTTGAAAAACGCAATTCGCTTTAATGTAGTTGCAAAAAGCGCTGACGTGTCCCCTGAAATGGTGTCCCGGACCATTCACGGCAACAAGAACAATCGTAAGGTCTTGGCTGTCTTGAGAGACCTCGGTTGCCCTGTGGACTATCTGGCCCTCCCTGAGGATATGCACTCGGAGCAGGCGGCATGAAGGCGATCCCCCCAGCCGTACTGGCCGCTGCGTTGGGCATCTCCAGGCAAGGCGTCTGGAAGCGCGCCCAGGCCGAAGATTGGCCCTACGTCACCGGCACGCGCGGCGCACGGCTGTACCTGCTGGAGGGGTTGCCGGCGGCGGTACGGGAGCGGGCCTTGGCGCATGTGCTGGATCAGGCCGCGCCGCTGGTTGCTTCACAGTCAGGGCCGGCTCCTGCCGCACAAGTGCCGGCTTGTTTGGCTGCGCCCTTACGGGACTGGCAGGCGGAGGTACGGGATGCGCGGCTGGGGGTGCTGGAGGCCGTGCGGCGGATAGCCGAATCCATGCAGGTGGGCATCCTCAAAGCGGAGGCTGCCTTTGCGGAGATGGTCGCGGCGGGGACGCTGGCGCCCCGGCTGGCGGAGTTGGCCGCGGTGGCCAATGCCCGCAAGGGCGAACAGCGGGCCTTGAGCGCCGTGACGCTGCGGCTCTGGCGCACCACGCTGGACCGGCAGGGGCCGGATGCTCTGGCCCCAAAGCCCACCAAATTGCCAGACAACGCGCCCCCGGCGTGGCTGGGACCGTTCCTCAAGCTGTACCGCCGGCCCGGCAAGCCGACCATGGCCATGTGCTATGAAGTGGCCGTTACCCAGGGGTTGACGCTGCCTTCCATCAGCGCCGTGGAGCGGACCATCAAGCGGCTGGGTGCGGTGCAGGCCAACAAGGGCCGCATGGGGCCGCGGGCGCTGCGGAATCTGCAAGCCTACGTCAAACGGACGTTCAAGGAACTGTTGCCCGGCGATGTGTACACGTCCGACGGCCACCGGCAGGACATGAAAGTGCTGCACCCGGATCATGGCCAGCCATTCCGGCCCGAGGTGGTGGCGGTATTGGATCTTGCCTCGCGCCGGTGCGTGGGCTGGAGCAGCTGGGAGCATGAATCCGCCGGGCTGGTGGCGGATGCCCTTCGGCACAGCGTGGAAACGGCGGGCATTCCGGCCCTGTTCTATGCGGACAATGGCTGCGGCTTCAAGAATGAGATGTTGGGACGGGAGAGCGACGGATTGTTGCTGCGCCTGGGCGTGCGCATTGAGCACAGCATCCCCTACAACTCTCAGGCACGCGGGGTCATCGAGGGTTTTCAGAAGAACTGGATTCGAAGTGCGCGCATGCTGCCCGGCTACTGCGGCTGGGACATGGATGATGAGGCTGAGAAGAAGATCCACAAGCTGGCGCTGGTGCAGATCAAGGAGCGCGGATCCTCTCCCCTGTATCCGACCTGGGATCAGTATCTGGCCTGGATGGACGAGCAGATGCGGGCCTACAACGCCCGGCCGCATCGTGGCTTGCCCAGGATTCAAGATCCGAAGACGGGCCAGCTCCGTCACCAGACCCCGGACGAACGCTGGGCCGAGCTGGCCCGCGATCCCCTGTGCGAGCTGTTCCACCCGACGCCCGAAGAGGCCGCCGAACTCTTCCGGCCGCATCTGATCCGCACCTGCCGGCGCTGCCTCGTGACGCTGTTCAACCGGGAGTACTACGCGCCGGAATTGGAGGCCATGCACGGGCAGGAAGTGCAGGTTGCCTACGATTTGCACGACTTCTCCAAGGTCTGGGTCCGCAACCTGGACGGCCAGCTGCTGGCCATCGCCAAGCAGGACGGCCACGCCGCGGCGTACTTCCCGCAATCGACCATTGAACAGGCCCGCGAAGGCCGCCGCAAGGCGCAGCTGAAGCGGGCGCAGGCCAAGGTGGTGGAGATGCAGGGATATGTGCTCGGGGGAACTGAGTTCCCCCGAACCCCCTCCATTCCACTCGATCAGGGGGGGCAGGGGGGATTATCCCCCCTGGAGGCTGCCTCCATTGCCCCCGCCCCGGCGGGGAACCCCAAGCGTGAGCGCTTCCTCAAAGCGCAGGCCCTGGAGGCCCGGCGCACGGGAGGCGAGGCCCTCTCGCCGCATGAAGCCAAGTGGCTGGATTATTACGTCACCACACCAGAATACCTCAGCCAGGCCCGGCTCTATGAAGAGTTCGGGGAAGTGGCCCTGGGATAACAGGAGGAACAGATGAGAGTGTTGCAACGAGTCCCCCAACGAGGTCGCATCGTGATCCATGGCACGAGTTACGAACACCCCGCATTGTGCCTGCAGCATGGGGGCGAGGTGAAGGTGGCTTTTGATCCTACTGATCTAGGCAGTGTGTGTGTCTATGACAAATGTTCACGCCCCCTGTGTGTTGCCAAACAGGCCACCGTTGGCCCTGCCAAGAAAGGAGCCTGAGATGACGGCAGCAGGCACGGGCATTGCGCCCCTGACAAACGTGCGGCTCTTTGCCGAGCTGGTGGAGCGGGTCTGCAACCGGCCGGCGCACCTGCCGGGCATGGCCACGTTCCACGGGCACAGCGGCTACGGCAAGACCTGGAGCGCCATCCACGCGGCCAACAAGGCGCGGGCCAAGTACGTGGAGGTGGGGTCATCCTGGACCAAGAAAAAGCTGTGCACGGCCATTGCCACCGAGCTGGGCCTCGCGCCCCGTGGGACCATCGGGGACATGGTGGAAAAGGTTGTCGAAGCCCTGGCCGTGGCCAATGCGCCGTTGATCATCGACGAGGCCGACCATCTGGCGGCCCGTGGCATGATCGAGCTGGTGCGGGAGCTGCACGACGCCAGCGGCGCGCCCATCATCCTGATTGGCGAGGAGCGACTGCCGGACAAGCTGGCCCAGCATGAGCGCGTCCACAACCGGATGCTGGACTGGCTGCCGGCCCAGCCGGCTACGGTGCAGGACTGCGAGCTGCTGGCCCGGCACTACTGCCCGGATGTGGCCATTGCGCCGGGGTTGTTGGCCCGGCTGCACCAGGCCAGCGGCGGGCGGCTGCGGCGTATCTGCGTCAATCTGGAACGGGTGCGGGAAGCGGCCCGGACCGAGGGCTGGGAGCAGGCGGACGAAGCCGCCTGGGGCAAGCGGGACTTCTTCAAAGGGGAGACCCCGGCCGTGCGGAGGGCTGCGTGATGCCTCCGAAGCCTATTGATCAACGCCACCCCCTGGCCGGCAATGACGCGGTTTGGACGGCCATGCTGGAGCTGACCGACGCAGGCGGGGACATCACCGTGACGGCTCTCCACCGCAAGACCTTGCGAGGCAAAGGGGAAATCCGGGAATACCTGCGCCGGCTGTGCCTGGCCGGGGTGTGCGAGATGCAGGCCGGTGCAGGACACTTCGCCGCAGCCCGGTACACCCTGGTGCAGCGTCCGGCCCAGGCCCCGCAACTGGCCAAGGATGGCCGGCCAGCGCCGGAGACGGACCAGCAGCGCCTGTGGCGAGCCATCCGCATGGCCAAGGTGTGCACCGTGGCGGACCTGACGGCCACGGTGGGAGCAAAGGCCGGCGCCGTGGAATCCTATCTCAATTATCTGACCCGCGCCGGCTACCTGACCCGTGCCGGCGACCAGTACCGCCTGGTGCGCCAGCACGGGCCGCTGGCGCCGATGATCCAGAAGGTGAAGCAGGTCTATGACCCCAACCTCCAGGCCGTGGTCTGGCCGCAAGGGGCGCAGAAGGGGGCGCGGCCATGAGTGCGCTGCAGGTGGCGAGGCAGCACTGGAGCCCGCTGCCGCCCTGGGTGGAGACCCTGGCCAAGGCCTGCGACGCGGAGAGCCAGGCGGCAGTGGCCAAGCAGTTGGGCGTCTCCCCGGCCCAGGTCAGCACGGCGCTTCGGAGCAAATACCCTGGCGACCTGGTCGGGCTGGAAGCGAAGGTCTGGCGGGTGCTCGGCGGGGACGTGGTCACCTGCCCGGTGCTGGGGGACATCGAAGGGGCCACGTGTCTGGAGCATCAACGGCGGCCTCTGGCCGCGACATCCGGATTCCGCGTGCGGCTGCATCGGGCCTGCCAGGCCTGCCCACAGCGCATCGTGAACGGCAGTTGAAGGAGTGTTGCAATGTCAATCGCTATTGAAATCATGGAGACGGCCTTTGCCGTGCAGCGGCTGCAGGGCTGGAGCAGCGACCCCAACCTGATACGCGAGTCCAGGGATATTGCGGAACGGCTGGTGCAGCTGGCCAAGCATGTGGATGCCCTGGAAACGACGGACAGAGCCAACATGGAAGCAGAGGAGGTGACGGCATGAGTGAGGAACAGGCGGCCTACGGAGCGACACCCCAGACCGACATGGCCGATTTTCGCCAGGATGCCCGCGGCAATCTGGTACACGTGAAGAACATCAAACCCCTGGACATGGCCCGCGATGACCTGGTCCGGTCCATCATCCCAGATGCCCTGGCCTTGCGCCAGGCCCTGCGGGACTTCAAGGCCAGGGTGTCCGGCGATGTGGCCGCCTTCGTGGATCTGGCATTCGAGGAGTACGGCGTCAAACGCGGTGGTAGCAAAGGCAATGTCAGCCTGCCGACCTTTGACGGCCGGTACAAAGTCGAACGCGTCATTCAGGAGCGGGTGGAGTTCGACGAACGCATCAAGGCGGCGCAGGCCCTGGTCCAGGATTGCCTGACGGAATGGACCTCCGGCGTGTCCCCGCAGGTGAAGACCATCATTGACGCGGCCTTCCAGGACGACGGCAATGGCATGCTCTCGCGGGCAAAGGTCTTGAGCCTGTTGCGCCTGACCTTTGAAGACGACCGCTGGACTCGGGCCATGGAGGCCATCAAGGACAGCCTGCGCGTGGTGGATAGCAAAACGCACTTCAAGATTCTCGAACGTCAGGAAGACGGCAGCTATCGCAACATCCCCCTGACGTTGAGCGACGCATAACCCAAGAGAAGAAGAAGGAAATCATCATGACCGAAGCACAGCTCATCGACGCCATCAAGGACAAGTTCGCCGGAGATATCACCAAGACCGCCATCGGCCAAGTGCTGGACGCCCTGGCCGCGGTGGCCACTGAAACCCTGGCCCGTGGGGAGAGGGTGCCCCTGCCGGGCCTGGGCAAGCTGGAAGTGCAGCAGCGCGCCGCTCGCATGGGGCGCAATCCCAAGACCGGCGCGCCGCTGGAGATTGCCGCCAGCAACACGGTGAAGCTCAATCTGGCGCAAGCGCTGAAGGGGGCGGTGAATCCGTAAGCGAAACGGGAGGTCTCCTCCCGTCGGCCGGCGGTGGTGCCCGGCCCTGATGAGCAGCCAAAAGGAGAGCAGTATGGAAATGTGCATGGATATGTGGCGGATCGACCCCGAGCGTTGCGGATTCGCCGGATTGATCACGCCCCGTGATGGGCTGGTGGGGTATCTTGTCGCCATGCCTTTGGACGAATCTCCCTATTTCAGAATGGGTGAATTTGACCTCGAGGCCTTTGAGGCAGCCGAACTCTCATACATTTTCCCTTTGACGCGGGAGGGATTCCGCGCAGCGCATCAAATGTTGCGGGCAGATTGCAAAGTGCAAGGCCATACCCTGGTGAAGCAATAATGAGCCAGGCCTGGGTGGTGAAGGAGCTGTAGCATGGACGGCCTGAATCTGAACTGCTTTGACGAGGACGTGATCCAGGAAGTGGACCGGCTGTGCTTTGCCCAGCCTGAGCCGTTGCCGGCCTGGCAGGCCATGCCGGCGCGTGTTGCCGCGCCGGTTGCCGCGCCGGAGCCTGCGGGCGCTGTGCCCCTGATTCCCGCCGAATCCATCGAAGCCTTTCGCCGGGCGACGTTGTCGTTACGCGCCGCCCAGGCCGAGCTGGCCGTTGCCCGCGACCGCATGCGCGCGGGGCTGGCGGAATTGACCGCCCAGGTTGACGAATCCCTAGACGCCGTCACCCGTGCCCTGGCGCGGTATGAGGTGGCGCGCGTGTTGTACGAGACGCTGGAGGAACCGAAATGAAGCGCACGAGAACCGCTGCCGCACATGGCCCCACCCATGCCCCGCAGGACAAGAGAAAGGCCCTGGCCCTGGTGCACGTGGCCAAGCAGAAGCTGCGGCTGGATGACGATGTGTACCGCAACCTGCTGCAGGATCGGTTTGGCGTCGGGTCTGCCAAAGACCTGACCCCGGCGCAGCTGGGGTTGTTGCTGGACCAGTTCCGCCAGCTCGGGTTCAAGCCGTCTAAAAAACCGACGGATGTGAAGACGGGCCGCGGCACCGCGCCACTCCTGCGCAAAATCGAAGCCCTGCTGGCCGCCAAGGGGCAGGACGAAGGCCGCTTTGTGCCCCTCTCGTATGCCGAGGGCCTGCTCAAAAAGATGACCGGCGTGGAAAAGATGGAATGGGCCACGCCCGAGGATTTGCGCAAAGTTGTGGGCGCACTCTCGGTGCACAATCGGCGGCACGGTGGGAGGCAGTCCTGATGCCGCGGCCGTCTGCCCTGCTGAGCGACCCCTCGCACCGGACGCGCTGGCTGCCGGCCTCCCTGCGGGCGCTGGCCGAAGAGCTCGGTCCCGGCGGGGGCGAGGCCTGCCTGCGGCTGATGGAGGCCTACGGCGGGGTGGCCCGGCTGTACATCCCGCGGCACATCGGGCCGGGGCATCCCATCGCCCGGATCATGGGCTGGCCGGAGGCCGCGCGCCTGGCGGCCATCTATGGCGGCGACTATCTGTGCAACGTGCCCCTGGGCACCGAGGCCGTGCGGAAGGCCCGGGACGCCGAAATCGTGGAGCGCGTGGCCGGCGGCGCCTCGCCGCGGGATGTGGCCCTGGACCTGCGCCTGACCGAACGCACGGTGCGCCGGGTGCTGGCCCGGGCACGGGAGGCCGGCCCCCGGCAGGGGAGCCTGTTTGATGACTGACGCCCTGGGCCGGCTGGCAGGGACCTGGCGGAGGCCATCTCCCGGCTGCAAGGATGTGGTCCGCTTCGACGTGGGCGGCGGCCGGCTGTACGGCTTTATCCACGGCCGGGCCTTCGCCCGGGATCTGCTGGTTGAAGACGTGGCCGAGACAGACGCCGGCCTGGTCTTTCAGCTCCGCGCCGATGGCAAGCCCGTGCGGGCCACCATCGGCCAGGATGGCATCCTGGCCATGGAAGCCGGCGGGAAGGTGTTCATGTTTAGACGGTTGGAGGCACAGAAATGAGCAATGGCAACGAATTCGCTTCGCTCCCCATGGAAGCCATCCAATGGCTTGCCAACGGCGAGCGCGGGCTGTCCTCGAATGCACTGTTCACCCGGTTGACGGGCGTTGACGCCCTGGGCCGGGACAAGAAGTGGTGGAGGTTTCATCCGCTTGACCCGGCTGATTTCCGACGTTGCGTGCTGCTGCTGGAGACGGTGCCGGGGTTCCGGGAAAAGCTGCCCCTGATGTGCGACGTCTCCCCGCAATGGGCGGCCCTGGTGGCCCACTGGGAGGAGCTTGAGGCCCTGCTTGTGGATGAGTTCCCTACTGGGTTCGCGCCAAAAACGCACGAGCGCATGCGGGAGATCCTCATGGAGGCTGGGGAATGACCTGCTATCGCAAGGCCTTGCACGTGCAGACTATGCAGTCGTGGTACATGCTCAAAGAATGGTTTGACCCGAGCATGCTTGAATTCCACCTGGGCCTTCGCTGGCGGTGGATTGGCTGGGACGCCTCGGAAGATGGCGTGTGCGAACGCTTTACTGACGAAGAAGTTGCCGAGCTCTTCACCTTCGAGGAAGAAGCCCCGCCCGCGCTCCGGCACCTCTTCGAGGCCATGCCCTCGTTTCGCGAGTGGCGCAGCCTCTGCCTGGTTTCGGGGGTGGCATCGTGAGCGTTAAAAAAGCCGGGTTGCCCCGGCTTCGTTCACTTGTTCCGCCTGCGCCACTCCCACGGCGGGGTGGGATCAGGCTCTGCCCAAAGGCCGCGGCTCGTTGCCCTCGCGGCAGCCTCGCTTGCGTCCCATTGCTTGCAGACGGCGATGGTGCAATATTTTGTGTAGACCCAAGCGTGCCCGGCCTCCACGATCTCCCCATTGAGGCTTTTGCCGTCAATGGAGACCAGGGCAACCTGCCGACCATACCGGTCCACGTCCACCGTTTCCCCTTCAACCACCGCGTTGTAGGCCTTGGCCCGGACGAATTGCGTCGCCTCGAAGCCTCCAGGCTGGGCAGATTCCGGGCAATCGATCCCGTACAACCGCACCTTGATTGTCGTGGCATTGTTCAGTGTGACGTGGATGGTGTCACCATCGGGGATGTACGAGACGACGCCGGACCAGCCCCAGGCAGAGGCCGGCAAAAGCAACAGCAGGAAAACAAGCAGCCGCGTCATGGTTTGCAGGTTTTGCATGGACGGTATCCTTCGGCAATGGCTGCATCGCGGGATTCAAAGACGGCTGTACAGCGTTTGCAGTTGAAGTGCTTGCAGCCCTGGATATGGAAGATGCCGGATTCAGTGTTGCCGTGGTACGTTGCCCCGGCGGCGTGGAGCATGGCCGCAGCGCCTACGGCCAAGGCCAGGGACAAGGCCAGCGAGACGGCCAAGTTGCGAAGTGGAAGCATGTCTCCTCCGATAGCTACAGGGTGTGCGGCATTGACGAGCCAGCATGCAAGGCTCTTGACATTTTCCCGCATCGGGTGCAACTCTTTCCGCACGGAGCCTCAGAACTCCTAGAGCGGACACCGCACCCGTCAGCCTTGCGGTTTTTTTGCGCCCATTGGCCATCTGCGCCAATGGCACCGCTGCATTCAACGCCGGGTGTGGACCGAATACAATACCCCGAAAGGGGGAATACGTCCGCCGCCTCTAGCGGTTCTGAGCGCCCGGCTTTTTGTTCATCAGAAATCTAGAGAGGTTCCCATGTCTGACCTGATCCCCCTTGATGTGACCCGCGACCTGGAGTTCCACGGCGACCAGCCCATGGTCTCTTCCCTGCGAATTGCCGAGCGCTTCGGCAAGCAGCACGGCCATGTGTTGCGCGACATTCGCGAAATTTCCGTTAACTGTTCGGAATCATTTAGTGCCTCCAATTTTGGATTCACCTCCTACATCGATTCTTTTGGTCGCAGTCTTCCTATGTGTCTGCTGACCCGCGACGGGTTCAGTATGCTGGTGATGGGCTACACCGGCCCGGAGGCCATGCGTTGGAAGGAAGGCTACATCGCTGCCTTCAACGCCCTTGAAGCGGCCGTGAAAACGTCCCTGGTGCAGCGCCTGCGGCAGGCAGAAGCGGAACGGCAGGCCCTGGAGGCCACGCACCGGGAGCGGGTGGCCGGGCTCCTGGCCCTGCCCGATGAGCGGCGGCAGCTGCTCTTGCGGGTGGGGCGGTACGCGAAGATGGGGCTGGCCCGGTGGGAGATCACGCGGTTGACGGGCCTGCACAAGGACACGATCCGCAAAATCCTGCGCCAGGCCGAGGCCCTGGGGCTGATCGACCCCCAGCAAGAGAAGGAAAAGCCCTTTGGGGCGCAACTGGCGCAGGCCCTGTTTTCCATGGAGGCCAGGGCATGAACTACCTGCGCCCGACGGACACGTGCCAGGATGCCCTGGACCGGGCTGCCAGCGTGGCGGCCTTTCTGGGAGCCGTGGCGGAGCGGGTGGCCCTGGAGCCCCTGGCCCCTGAGGAAGCCTATGGGCTGCAGTGCGTGGTGATGGCTCTTGAGGAAACCCTGACCCTGGCCAAGGGCCTGCCGCCGTGCCGGCGGCCCGGCAGCCTGGCTGCATAACGCATATGGGGGAAGGCCCTGATCCATCAGGGGGCAGGGCCTTCCTTTTTCGCCCAACTCCACATAGGATGGCCGCCATGCGCACCACCATCGCCTTGATCCTCTCCTTGCTCCTGGCCCTGCCTGCTGCTGCCCAGGCCGCCCAGGCGGCGGACGCCGGTCGCATGGTGGACGGCCAGGGGAGGACCACTGGAACCTACACCCGCCAGGGGGACGGCGTGATCCTGCGGGACGGCCAGGGCCGGGCGCTGGGGAGAATCGAGCAGACGCCCGGCGGGGAGGTGCGCGCCACGGACCGCCAGGGCCGGCGCGTGGATCCTGCGGCCGTGCTGCCCGGGACATCCCCAGCGCCTTGACCCCGTCCCCTTTCCTTGCCCCGCTTGCTTCGGCCCGCTTCGGTCTGACACGTGTCAGGCCGTTTTTTTTGGTCCGCCAGGGGTAGCGTCTGCACATTGCTGCATCTTATTTGCCTGGAGGTCTCATGCGCACTCCCCTGACCGATGCCGACATTGCCGCCGCAGCCGCCGCCCTGGGGGTGGAGGCGTGCGCCGTGCGGGCCGTGGTGGCCGTGGAGTCCTCGGGCCGCGGATTTCTGCCCGACGGCCGGCCGAAGATCTTGTTTGAGGGGCATGTCTTTTGGCGGGAGCTGCAGCGGCGCGGCATCGCCCCCGAGCCCCTGTCCGTGGCGCACCCTGGCATCGTGTACCGCAAGTGGGACCGGTCGAAATACAAGGGCGGTGCGGCGGAGCATGCCCGTCTGGCGCAGGCCAAGGCGCTGCACGTTGAGGCGGCGTTGTGTTCGGCGAGTTGGGGGCTGTTTCAGATCATGGGCTTCAATCACCGGTCCTGCGGATTCGAGACGGTGCAGGCCTTCGTGGCTGCGCACGAGGCAAGCGAGGCGCGGCAGCTGGAGGCCTTTTGCGCCTACCTGCGTGCCGCGAGTCTGGTCGCCCCCCTGCAGCGGCTGGACTGGGCTGAATTCGCCCGGCGCTACAACGGGCCGGGCTACGCGGCAAACAAGTACGACACCAAGCTGGCCGCGGCGTATGCGCGCTGCCGGTCGGCATCCTCCCAGTAACCTTCCACCCACACACAAGGAGCATCCCCATGGCTGATTTCAATACCGTCAAACCCCTGTTCGCATCCAAGACCTTCTGGGGCGGCCTGGTGGCCGTGCTGGCCGGGGCCGCCAGCGTGGCGGGCTATGCCCTGTCGCCCGAGGAGCAGGCCCAGCTGGTGGAGGCCGTGGTGGGCGTGGCCTCGGCCCTGGGCGGTGTGGTGGCCATTGCCGGTCGCATGGTGGCCACCAAGGCCATCAAGTAAGGCCGACGCCCGTGGACTACGCCACCGCCAAGTTCTGGATCGACCTGGCCCAGACGTTTTTTACCGGGGCCTTGGGCATCTACATTTACATGGTCAACCGCGAACGCGTGACCAACCGGCGCATCAAGGAACTGGAAGACACCCTTGAAGA
This sequence comes from Megalodesulfovibrio paquesii, assembly GCF_054653055.1. Lineage (NCBI taxonomy): Bacteria > Pseudomonadati > Thermodesulfobacteriota > Desulfovibrionia > Desulfovibrionales > Desulfovibrionaceae > Megalodesulfovibrio > Megalodesulfovibrio paquesii. The sequence goes on from NZ_BAAIGQ010000002.1 coordinate 13,010, forward strand.
GCGTTTGAACGACCATGCCTCGCGCCTGGCCAAAGTGGAAACCACCTGCTGCACCACGCCCAGCCAGACCCAGCTGCACACGGAGCTGGGCAAGGTCTACGAGCGCATGAACCGCATCGACACCACCTTGAACGACCTGGCCGGCGAATCCCGGGCCAACCGCCAACTGCTCACCACCATGCATACCTTCCTCCTGGAGCGCAACGCATGAACACCTACGCCACCACCGTGGAGCAGCGCCGCCGGCTGGACCTGCTGCGCCTGCTGGCCCTGGAGCCCGGCTACCGGCTGAACGCCCCGCTGCTGCAGGCCTGCTGCTGCGAGGCCGGCTTGCCCAGCACCCTGGACCAGGTCGAAGGCTCCCTGGCCTGGCTGGCCGAGGCTGGCCTGGTCAATCGTGAGGCTGTGTCGGGAGTGACCGTGGCCAGCCTGACGCCCCGCGGCCTGGATGTTTCCCGGGGGTTGGCCGAGGCGCCGGGCGTGGCCCGGCCCTTGCCCGGGGAATAGGGGGAATCGCATGCCCCAGCCCTCGACCATTGACCGCCTGCCGCCGGACATCAAGGAACAGCTCCAGGCCCTGCTGCGTGATCCGCGGGTGACGCAGCTGGAGGCCACGGCGCGTATCAACGCCATCCTGGCAGAGGAAGGCCATGCCGAGCGCATCTCCAAGAGCGCGGTGAACCGCTACGCCCGGAGCATGGCCGTGGTGGGGGAACGCCTGCAGCAAAGCCGCGAGGTGGCGGCCATGTGGATCGGCAAGCTGGGCTCCCAGCCGGCCGGCGAGGTGGGCAACCTCCTCAATGAAGTGTTGCGGACCCTGGCCTTTGACTGCGCCCTGGGGCTGGCCGAAGAGGAAGGCGGGGCCACGCCGGCCCTGCTCATGAAGCTGGCCATTGCCGTGGAAAAGCTGGAACGGGCGGCCAGCGAGAACGAGAAGCGGGCGGCGCGCATCCTGGAACGCGAACGGGCGCGGGCGGCCGAGGCCCTGCAGCAGGCCGGGCACAAGGCCGGGCTCTCCCCGGACGTCCTGGCCATGATCCGCGAACAGGTTTACGGCCTGTCCGGATAGTCCGGGTAATCCATGCCAGCCCTGGAGCTCTACCCCTATCAACGCCAATGGATCGGCGACAAAAGCCGGTTCAAGATCGGGATGCTTGCACGCCAGACGGGCAAGACGTTCACGACAACCTTGGAGATCGTGGACGATTGCCTGGAAGCGGCGTCCCAGGGCTGGCGGGAGCGCTGGGTCATTCTCTCCCGCGGGGAGCGCCAGGCCAAGGAGGCCATGGACGAAGGCGTCAAGCGCCACGCCCAGGCCTACGGCGCGGCCTTTGATTTCCTGGAATATGACTGGAAGGGCGAGGCCTCCTACAAGGCCCTGGAGGTGACGTTGCCGGGCGGCAGCCGCATCACGGCCCTGCCGGCCAATCCGGACACGGCCCGCGGGTTTTCCGCCTCCTGCTTCTTGGATGAATTTGCCTTTCACCAGGATTCCAAGGCGATCTGGAAGGCCCTCTTTCCGGTCATCTCCGCCGGCCACCGGCTGCGCATCACCTCCACCCCCAACGGCAAGGACAACAAATTCTATGAGTTGATGACCGGGGAAAGCCGGGTCTGGTCCCGCCATGTGGTGGACATCCACCGCGCGGTGGCCGACGGGCTGCCGCGGGACATAGCCGAGCTCCGGGAAGGTCTGGATGACGAGGACGCCTGGGCGCAAGAATACGAACTCAAGTGGCTGGACGAAGCCTCGGCCTGGTTGTCCTATGACCTGATCAATTCCGTGGAGCATGACGCGGCCGGGGAGCCGGACCACTACCAGGGCGGCCCCTGTTACATCGGCGTGGACATTGGCCGGCGCAAGGACCTGTTCGTCATCTGGGTCCTGGAGCTGGTGGGCGACGTCTTCTGGGCGCGCGAGCTCATCACGCGGCAGCGGGCGACCTTCAAGGAACAGGATGCCCTGCTGGCCGCGTGCTTCGACAAGTACACCGTGGTCCGGTGCTGCATGGACCAGACCGGCATGGGCGAAAAGCCCGTGGAAGACGCCAAGGACGCCCACGGCCAGTACCGCGTGGAAGGCGTGCTCTTTACCGGGCCGGCCAAGCAGCACCTGGCCACCCTGGGCAAGGAAGCCTTTCAGGACCGCCGGCTGCGCATCCCCCAGGGCGACACGGGCCTTCGGCGGGACTTGCATTCCCTCAAGAAAATCCAGGCGCCCCTGGGCGCGCCGCGGTTTCTCTCCCAGGGGGATGCCGATTCCCACGCCGACCGGGCCTGGGCGCTCTTCCTGGCCCTTTATGCCGGCGGCACCGCAGCCGAACGCTTCGCCTACCAAGCCGTGCGCCAGGGGGCGCATGCCTCCAGCGACCAAGCACTTGACGCCGTGCGCCGCCTGGTCAAGGCCGGCGCCGGCTGGTGCCGCGGTAGATTTTGACAAGGAGAATGGGGGACGCCGTCCCCCAAGCCCCCTGCCAGGGGGATGATCCCCCTGGACCCCGCTGAGGGGGCCAGTAGGACAGGGGGGAAATCATTTCCCCCGGCGGGGTGTGGGGCAGCGCCCCACGCAAGGAGCCTCTATGCTGTACGATCATCTGGGCCGGCCGGTGCGGCCGGCGGAACTGACGCGGGAAGTGGCCGCGCCCAGGCTCACGGGCCTGCGCAATCCCTGGCCGGACGCCCTCATCGCCTCGCGCCTGACTCCGGACCGGGTGGCGCGCATCCTCATGGACGCCGGCCAGGGGGATTGCCGGGAGTTTTTGGGCCTGGCCGAAGAGATGGAAGAGCGGGATCTGCACTATGCCGGCGTGCTGGGCACGCGCAAGCTGGCCGTGGCCGGCCTGGCGCGCATGGTGGAGGCGGCCTCGGACGCGCCGCGGGATCAGGAGCTGGCCGACGCCGTGCGGGCATTGGTGGCCACGCCGCAGATGACCTGGCTGGTCATGGACCTGCTGGACGCCCTGGGCAAGGGCTTCGCCGCCGTGGAAATCTGCTGGGAGCGCGGGCCGCGCTGGACGCCGCGGGAGTATAAACGACGCGACCCCAGGTGGTTCATCTTTGACCGGGACAGCGGCGAGGAGCTGCGGCTGCTGGATCCGGAATATCCCGACGGCATGCCCCTGCCGCCGTATCAGTTCGTGGTGCATTATGCGCGGCTCAAGAGCGGCCTGCCCATCCGGGGCGGCCTGGCCCGGCTGTGTCTGGCGTCTTTTCTGTGCAAGTCGTGGACGGTGACGGACTGGATGCGCTTTGCCGAGCTCTTCGGCATGCCCCTGCGCGTGGGCCGCTACGGCCCCTCTGCCAGCGCGGACGACATCGGCACCCTGGTCAGCGCCGTGGCCAACCTGGGCACCGACGCCGCCTGCGTGCTGCCGGACTCCATGCGCATCGAGTTCCAGCAGGCCGGGGCGGTGGCCGGCGGGCAGGAACTCTTTTTGAAGCTCGCCGAATATCTGGACAAGCAGGTCAGCAAGGGCGTGCTGGGCCAGACCATGACCACGGATGACGGGGCCAGCATGGCCCAGGCCAAGATCCACAATGAGGTCCGGCTGGATATCCTGGCCTATGACGCCCTGAATGTTGAAGCGACGTTGAACCGGGATTTGATCGAGCCCTATATCCAGCTCAACTGGGGCAAACAAGCCGTCTATCCGCGCCTGACCTTGCCCGTGCCCGAGCCCGAGGACACCGCCGGCCTGGTGGACGCCCTGGCCAAGCTCGTGCCCCTGGGCCTCCGGGTGGAGGCCAGCGTGGTGCGCGACAAGCTCGGCCTGCCGGACCCGGAGGAAGACGGAGAAGTGTTGGGAGAGAAGAAGGAAGAGGAGAGAAGGGAGCAGGAAGAAGAGGTCGGGGGAACTGAGTTCCCCCGAACCCCCTCCACTTGGGCTGGCGACGATTCCCCAGGGGAATCGTCGCCAGCCCAAGCAGGGGGTCCAGGGGGGATTATCCCCCCTGGTTCTCGGGCGGCCCAGAGCCAGGGGGCAGGTTCCGTGGGGAGTGCCGCGGGCGTGGTGGCGGACTCCCGCTCCCTGGCCCTGCTGGAAGACATTGAGGCCGAGATGCTGGCGGATGAATGGGAGCCCGTGGCCGCGGAGCTGACAGACCCGGTGGTGGCGCTGGCCGAGGCCTGCGACAGCTTTGAGGAGTTTGCCGCCAGGCTGCCGGAGCTGCTGGAAACCCTGGCCCCCACGCAGCTGGCGGCCTCCCTGGCCAGGGCCGCCTTCACCGCTCGCGGCGCGGGCGATGCGACGGATTAGGGGGTAAGGGAACAGCCATGCCGGACTACACGGAAAAGCCGGGGTTCTCCTTTCCAGGCAAGCCGCCCAGGGAGGCGTTGGAATTCTTCCGCAAGAAGGGGCTGCGGGTCTCCTTCAATCATGATGAAGTCTGGGGCGAGGAACACGCCGCAGCCTGGACCGTGGCCAAGGCCACGCGCCTGGAGGTGTTGCAGACCCTGCGCGAAGCCATGGACAAGGCCACGGCAGAGGGTGAGACGTTCCGGACCTTTGCCAAGGAGCTGCGTCCGCGGCTCAAGCAACTGGGCTGGTACGGCGAGGACGTGGAAGTGGTTGATCCCAGAACGGGCGAAGTCCGGAAGGTGCTGGTGGGCCTGGCCCGGCTCAAGCGTATCTATTCGACCAACCTGCGCACGGCCCGTGCCGCCGGGCAGTGGGACCGCATCCAGCGGACCACGGCCAGCCACCCGTATCTGCTCTATCAGCTGGGGCCGAGCCGCGAACATCGGCCCGAACACCAGGCGTTCAATGGGCTGTTGCTGCCTGCGGATGATCCATTTTGGTCCACGCATTATCCGCCCAATGGCTGGGGCTGCAAATGCTGGGTGCGCCAAATCTCCAAGGTGGAGCACGGGCGCTTGTCGGAGCAGCCTGGCATCCGTCAGCAGGCCCCGGACGTCTCTCCCCGGCCCTGGACCAACCGGCGCACCGGGGAGGTGCTGCAGGTGCACCAGGGCTGCGACCCTGGCTGGGATTACAACGTGGGGCAGACCCGGCGGGACCTGGACGCCGCCCGCCACGCCATGGACGGCCTGGGCCGGGCGCACCCCGGCGACGCCGCGCGCGCCTGGCGGCAAGACCAGGCCCACCTGCTGCCCAGGACGTCCCGGGAATACCGGGCCTGGGCCGAGGGGCTCTCCCTGGGGGACACAGGCCGGCAGTACGGCGGCCGCCGGACCATCAGCGTCATGAGCGAGGCCACCCTGCGGGAGCTGGGCAAACTGGGCGTGCGGCCCAAGTCCGCGGGCCTCTCCATCGAGGCGCGGGAAGTGCGCCACCTGCTGGCCGAGGCCCGCAAGGGGGCCAAGGCCGTGCCCTCCGGCCATGTGTTGCGGCTGCCGGAGCTGTTGGGCAGGCCCAGGGCGGTGTTGTGGGATGATCGGCGGCCGGGGCGCGAGGCCCTGCTGTACATCTGGGAAGTGGAGGGAGAAAGCCGGCTGGCTCGCCTGGCAGTCAGGGTCAATCATCCCCTGGGCAAGGGGGCTATGACCAATGCCATCCGGAGCGCCGGCATGGTGGAGCCGTACAACCTGCGTGAACCAGGCTTGAAGCTCTTGGAAGGTGAAGTGTGACGGTCGGAGGGACGCCAGTGCAGGTCAAAGCCTGCCTCCCCCTCATCGGCTGCAGCGCGTTTGCGCTCCACTCCCGTGGCTCGGCGTTTTTCCAGCGCTCGACCGTCATCATTATATATAGACCCGCAGGGGCAGGAAGGCAAGCCCCCACGGCCCCGCGCACCCCGTTTGTTCGAGGCCCATATTTGCCCTATAACGCACGCAAGCATCCGGACCACCTGTGATGCCGGGAAGTGGCGTTGCGGCCGTCAGGCGCGGCGTTAAACGGCAATTAAACGCTGCTGTTGGAGGTCCCTGTCGAGGGCGGCGCGGGCTGGACTTTCTCCCGCCACCGTGCCAGGATTGCTTGGCGTTCTTACTCCTGGCCCCCCCCTTGAGGGGGTCCGGGGGAAATCATTTCCCCCGGGAAGAATTCTTCCCCCGCCTTTTCTTCCCCCTCCGCCTTGGGCCTGACACGTGTCAGGCCTCTTTTTTTGTCCGCCTCCGGCTAGACCGGGGGGCATGGACACCTTCCGCGCCGCCTTTTCCTATTGCTTCGAGCTGCCGGGCGCGGCCCCTTCAGGGGCCGCGACCGGCCAGCCCGTGCCCCCAGCCGAAATCCAGCTGCTGCCGGCTGGCCCGGCAATCGTGGGCCGGGACGGCCGCCGGTTTGTGCTGCCCTCGGCTCAGGCCGTGGTGGACGCCTTTGCGGCCCGTGGCCGGCCGGCACCCATCGACCGTGATCATGTGGGCGAGGAGCCCCTGCAGGAGGCCCCGGCCGCCGGCTGGATCACCAGCCTGCGCGTGGCCGACGACGGCACGGTCTGGGGCGCGGTGGACTGGACGCCGCGCGGCGGGCGGCAGGTGGCGGACCGCGAGTACCGCTGGATCAGCCCGGTGCTGCTGCATGACCGGGACGGCGTGATCCTGGATATCGCGGGCGCGGGCCTGACCAACAACCCCAACCTGCCCCTGCGCGCCCTGAATGCCCGCGGGGCGACATCGCAGGAGGATCCCATGGCCACGCAACAGCAACAGCCGCCGGCGACTGCCCCGGCTCCCGTCCCGTCCGTCCCCGGGGGCTCCCCCGTCTCTCCGGACATCGCCGCCATCACCGCCGCCTTGGGGCTGCCGGCCACGGCCGGGCCGCAGGAGGTGGTGACGGCGATCAACTCCATCAAGGTGTCCGCCATGCCGGACCTGACCCGCTACGTGCCCCGGGCGGACTATGACGCCGCCGCCCAGCGCGCGGCCAATGCCGAGGCAAAGCTTGCGGGCATCGAGCAGCAGGCCAAAGACACCGCCATCGAGGCCGCCATTGGCGAGGCCCTCAAGGCTGGCAAGATTGTCCCGGCCACGGCGGACTTTTACCGGGCCAGCTGCCGCCAGGACGGCGGGCTGGAGGCGTTTCGGGCGTTTTGCGCCGTGGCTCCGGCAATCGGGACGCCCAGCGCCGCCACAGGCGCGCCGCCCGAGGGCGCGGCCCCGACCCTGGACGCCCCGGCCCGCGCCGTCTGCGCGGCCCTGGGGATTGCCGAGGCTGATTACGCCAAGGCCCTGCACACCACATCGACCGAGGGAGGGGCGTAATGGCCGCTTTGACGGGAGACCGCAACACCCTGCGCCGCGAGCGCAATTATCTGGAGCTGCCCCTGGCCGCGGGCGCGGTGCTGCATGCCGGCGGCGTGGCCTGCCTGGATGCCACGGGGTACCTGGTCCCCGCGTCCACTACACTTGGCCTGGTGGCCGTGGGCCGCGTGGAGGCCGGCGTGAGCAATGCCGGCGGCCTGGCCGGTGATGTGACGGCCGTGGTCCGGCCCGGACTCTTTTTGCTGGCCTCGGCCACGGCGGCTGACGCCATCACCCAGGCCGAAGTGGGCCGCGTGGTCTATCTGGTGGATGACCAGACCGTGGCCAAGACCAACGGCGGCGGGACCCGTGCCCCGGCTGGCGTGGTCTGGGGTCTGGAGCATGGGCAGGTCTGGGTGGAGATCGACCCGTCCCTGTCCGCCACCCTGGCCCTGGCGCTGGCTTAACACAGGAAGAAGGAAGGAACCGTCATGCTCATCAACCGCCAGAATCTCAGCGCCCTGACCACGGGCTTCAAAGTCATCTTCAACAACGCCTTTGCCGGCGCGCCCAGTGACTACGAAAAGATCGCCATGACCGTGCCCAGCAGCACGGCCCAGGAGGTCTACCCCTGGCTGGGCAACCTGACCAGCTTCCGCAAGTGGGTGGGCGACCGCGTGGTGCAGAACTTCAAAGAGCACAAAATGACCATCGTCAACGAGCCCTTTGAAAACACCATCGGCGTCAAACGCACGGAGATCGAAGACGATCAGTACGGCGTGTACAATCCGCTGTTCCAGCAGCTGGGCTACGACGCCAAGACCCACCCCGACGAACTGGTCTGGGGCCTGCTCAAGCAGGGCTTCGAGACGCCTTGCTATGATGGCCAGTATTTCTTCGACACCGACCATCCGGTGATCAGGAAGGACGGCAGCGTGGCCAGCGCCAGCAACTACGGCGGCGGCTCCGGCACGCCCTGGTACCTCTTTGACCTGCGCCGGCCCATCAAGCCCATCATCTTCCAGAAGCGCAAGGACTACACCTTCGTGTCCCTGACCAAGGAAGATGATGAGAACGTGTTCATGCGCGGGGAATACCTCTACGGCGTGGACGCGCGCGTCAACGTGGGCTTTGGCCTCTGGCAGGTGGCCTACGCCAGCCGCCAGCCCCTCACGGCAGAGAATTACGCCGCCGGTCGGGCCGCCATGCAGAACCTGCAGGGGGACATGGAAAAGCCCCTGGGCCTGGCTCCCAACCTGCTGGTGGTGCCGCCTTCCCTGGAAGGCGACGCCCGCGAGGTGTTGCTCAACGAACGCACCGCGGCCGGGGCCACCAACACCTGGCGCAACACGGCCGAACTCATGGTCACGCCCTGGCTGGCCTAGCCCGGAAACTGGAGGAAGTATGCCCATCGTCATCATTGCCAAAAAGGACGGCTTCCGCCGTTGCGGCGTGAGCCACAGCGGCCAGCCCACCACCTGGCCCGAGGATCGATTCACCCCGGAGGAACTGGCCATCCTGCAGGCCGAGCCCATGCTGGTGGTGCAGGTGGTGCCCGAAACGGAAACCAAGAAGGCCAAGGGCTAGGCCATGTATTGCACGGCTGCGGACCTGGAGGAACGCTACGGCGCAGCCGCGGTGCTGCTGCTGGCGGACCGCGACGGGGACGGCCTGGCGGATGCGGGCGTCATCGAGCGGGCCATCACCGACGCCGCCGCGGAAGTGGATGGCTGGGTGGCGGCCCGATACACGCTGCCCCTGGCCAGCCCCTCGCCCGTGCTGGCCCGCTGCGCCTGCGCCATCGCCTGGTACCTGCTGGCGGGCAACCGGGCCGGCGGCCCCTACGAACAGGAACGCAAGGGCTATGAAGACGCTGTGGCGCTCCTCAAGGCCATCAGCAAGGGCGACGTGCGCCTGGGACCGGAGCCGGACTCCCAGGCCCCGGCCCCGGCCGGCGGCGCGGCCATCTACGCCGGGCCGAAGCCCATGTGGAGGCGGCGGCTATGAGCGGCGTCACCTTGCAAATCCATGGCCTGGACAAGCTGAACGCCATGCTGGACCGGTTTGCCGCCAGCATCCAGGGCCGGCGTCCGGAGCTCCTGGCCGCCATGGGCGCGGAGGTGGAAAGCCAGACCCGGCGGCGCATCCAGGACGAAAAGACCAGCCCTGCCGGCGGCAGCTGGCCCGGCTGGTCCCCCAGATACGCCGCCACCCGGCATGGCGGGCAGAGCCTGCTGCAGGCCGAAGGCGGCCTGCTGGACAGCATCCAATCCTTTGCCGACGGGGACGGGGCCGAGGTGGGATCCAATCTGGTGTACGCCGCCATCCATCAATTCGGTGGGGCCGAGGTCGGGTCCAACATCCCGGCCCGGCCGTATCTGGGCGTCTCCGACGCCAACGCCGCGGACCTGGAGCAGGTGGCGCGGGACTGGCTGACTGAGGTCGTCAACGCCACGGGAGGCCGGTGATGGCTCCGCCCATGGACCGTCTGCGCGCCCATCTGGACGCCGTGGCCGCCCACCTGGCGGCCGCAGCCCTGGAAGCGGGGCTGCCCTTCAGCCACTGCGCCCCGCACGCCGGACGGTTTGGGGCGGCGGATGAAATCACCCGCATGGCGCCGCAATGCCCGGCGGCCCTGGTGGCCCTCCTGGGCGTGCGGGAACTGCGGCGCGGCGAGCTGGAAGAGCTGGACGCCGTGGCCGACCTGGCCGTGTACCTACTGGCCACCGACGCCCCCCGTGCGCCCAAGGCCGAGCAGCTGGCCCGGCTGACGGAACTGGCCCTGGTGGCCGTGGCCACCGAGACTTTTACTCCGCGCGCCTCCTGTGCGGGCCTGGACTACCCGGCCTCCATCCGCGCGGACAACCTGTGGGCCGGCGAGACCCGCGAGCGCGGCCTGGGAGCCTGGGGCGTGGCCTGGCGGCAGCGCATCCGGATCAAGGATCCAGACCTCGGCGAACCGCTGATCACGGACCGTTAACGGCGGGTGAACGCCGCTGCAATGTCTCAAGCACGCATTGAGCCTGACACGTGTCAGGCCGGGCCAATGGAGGAAACCATGGCAAGAAAGCATCAAGAGGAAACGGCCATGCCCGAGAAGACGACTGACATGCTGCCCGGCGCGCCCCCCGAGCCTGGCACCGAGGCGGCTGCCAGCCCGGCCAGCCCGGCCAGCCCGGCCGGGCCTGTGCGTTATGACACTCCCATGGTCTACGTGGGGCCGACCCTGGGACGGGATGGCCTGGCGCAGTACCGGGTGTTCAAGGCCGGCCCCTTGCCGCCCGCTGTGCTGGCCCTGGCGGCCCGGTATCCCGGGCTGTCCGGTCTCATGGTGCCCGTGGCCAGGCTGACCCAGGCTCGCGCCGATCTGCGGCGGCCCGGGCACCCCCTGCAGGCAGCCGCCCAGGCCCTGCTGACCGCGTACCGGCAGGCCGGCCGCACTTCTTAAGGAGGCCTCATCATGGCGACTCTTGGCTACAAACATGGGGTATACACCCAGGAAGTGCCCACGGCCATCCTGCCGGCCCGCAAGGTGGAGGCCGGTATTGCGGTGGTGGTGGGCACGGCCCCGGTGCACCGCGCGGCCAATGGCGTGCACGTCAACGCCCCCAAGCTTTGCTACAGCTACGCCGAAGCCGTGGCGGCCCTGGGCTGGCTGGATGGCCGGCAGACCCGGTACGGCCTCACGGAATACGCTTATGTGACCTTTGCCCTGTACAACGTCGGGCCGGTCATCTTTGTCAACGTCTTTGACCCCGCGGTGCATCGGCAGGTGCTGGACGCGCCCGTGGCCCAGGTCGTTTCCTCCGCCGGAACCCTGCAGCTGGCCCATGACGACCTCATCCCCGGCAGCCTGGTCATCAAAAGCCAGGACGGCACGACCACATACGCCGCCGGCACGGATTACATGGTGGATGAGGCCACGGGCCTGGTGAGCCTGCTGGAAGGCGGAGCCATCGCCGCCGGGGCCACGGTGTCCGTGGCGGCCTATGCCTGGGCCGACCCGTCCGCTGTGACCGCCCAGGAGATCATCGGCGGCATCGACGGGGTGACTGGCGCACGCGAGGGCCTGGAGCTGGTGGAGGCCATCTTCCCCATGTTCCGCCTGGTGCCCGGCTCCATCTGCGCGCCGGGTTACAGCCACCTGCCCGAGGTGGCCGCGGTCATGGCCGCCAAGGCCGGGAGCATCAACGGGCATTTCAAGGCCGTGGCCGTGCTGGACATGGATGCCCAGACCCTGACCCGCTACACCGACGTGCCTGCGGCCAAGGAGCTGGCCTCCCTGGCGGACCCGCAGCAGATTTGCTGCTGGCCCAAGGTGGCCCTGGGCGGCACGGTCTACCATCTGTCCTGCCACCTGGCCGCCACCATGGCCCGTGTGGACGTGGAGCACGGCGACATCCCGTACAAGAGCCCGTCCAACGAGCTTCTGCGCATGGACGCGGCCGTGGCCGGCCCGGCCGGCGCGGAAGAACCGGTCTGGCTGGGGCCGGATCAGGCCAACTACCTGAACGGCCAGGGTATCGTCACGGCGCTGAACTTCACGGGCGGCTGGCGCAGCTGGGGCAACCGCACGGCCTGCTACCCCTTCAATACCGATCCCAAAGACGCCTTCATCCCGTTGCG
>NZ_BAAIGQ010000003.1:0-99047 GCF_054653055.1 Megalodesulfovibrio paquesii
TTTCTTGCCGCCCTGGAACCGGCAGGGCTGCGCGTGGGAGCTGTCTGCGTGGTGCACAACGGCCGGGTGGCCGTGGCCGATGAGATTGGCGAACTGCAGCGGGCCCGACTCTCCGTCATTCTGATTGGCGAGCGTCCCGGCCTGAGTTCGCCGGACTCCATGGGCGTGTACCTGACCTGGAACCCCCGCCCCGGTACCACGGACGAAGCCCGCAACTGCATCTCCAATGTCCGTCGCGGCGGGCTCAGCCTCCTCGAAGGCGTGCGCAAGCTGTGCTATCTGGTGGAGGAGGCCTTCCGCGTGCAGGAAAGCGGCGTGAACCTCAAGGACCGCATGGCCCCCGGGCATCTGCCCTTCGGCCGCGAACTGATCCTGCCGGAGTAGCCGCCTGAGCGGGGAGCCGGCGAGTTTCCTGCTCCCCTCCCCTACTCTTTTTCCTGCTCCGCTGCTGTGCCCGCCCGCGTCCAGCGCAGCACGGCGTCCACGGCCTCGGCGTCCAGGCCCAGCAGACCCAGCAACCGCCGATGCGCTGCCGGGTTGCACGCTTCCAACTCCTGATGAAACCGCCGCTGGTCCTCCCGGCTCAGCCCTGCGGCCTCCAGGAGCGCGGTAAAGGCGGCCTTGTCTATACTGTCTATGCTGCCGATGGTGCCGATGCGTCCGGCCCCGACCTGCGCCACCGGCAGATGCAGCAGTCCGGCAATGAGCCGCTCCTGCGCCCGCAGCCCGGCCTGCTCCTGCTGCAGGGCCTGCAACCGGGCGGTGAGCACCGCCGTTCTGGCTGTATCCGCGGGATCCGGCGCATCCAGCACGGTCTTGATCTGCTCTAACGTCAGCCCGGCCCGGCGGTACAGGCAGATGCGTTCCAGCCGCGCCGCCTCGGCCTCGCCATAGGTGCGGTATTCGCCTGCCGCCCGACCCTGCGGACGCAACAGGCCGATGCCGTCATAATACAACAGCGTGCTGCGGGAGAGCCCGAAGCGTTTGGCCAGACGCCCCACTGTCCACTGCATGCCCGTCCTCCTGAGGCCTCCCGAAGTTGCGGGGGCCGGCAGCGCACCTTTCTCACGGGAGAGAGCGCCGTCGGACGCCCTCCCCGCGTGCTGCGTGGTTCCTACAACATGTTCCCTGTTTCAAGATAGTGGCGCAATTGCGTTTCCAGCCGGCCCATGCGCTCGGCCAGGCGCGGGCCGTTGAACTGTGCCATGGCCGTCTCACCAGTTTCGCCCAGCGCCGTCACCACGATGCGCCAGGCCATGTCCGAGCCGCCATCCGGGCGTTCCGTCAGGGAAAGACGCATGGCCACGGTGGCGCGGTCATGCAGAAAACAGACAAACTCAATACGCTGTGGCGGCTCGTACCGGCTGACCTGCCAGAGCCGGCCTTCCTCGCCGGGCATGTCTGTTTCAAAGAGGCAATCCAGCTCAGCCACGCCCGACGCGCTGTGGAGGAGCCGGCATTCCAAGCCGCGGATCCAGTCGTATTCCCGGATCGGACACAGCAAGGGAAACACGACCTGCGGCGGGGCCGGCAGGTGCATCACCCCCGAGTTGTCTATCCTGGGCGCCAGGCGAGGGACCATGGCGACAGTTGACTTCAGTGACTTCTGCAATGTCTGCGACTTCAACACAATGCACCTCCTGCAGTGCCATAGGCTGCAGGCGGCAGGAACGCCCTGCCCTCCTGCAGCGGGTTGATCCCGGCGTGCTGCAGGGTGAAGCCATAGACAGGTCAAGCGGATTGTGCGGGGCATATTTTTTTGAGCGGCCGTTCATAATTTTTTTAGATTCATAATTTAACATTTGATAAATCATTCGTTATGAAGCCCCCCCCCGGGCTCCGCCTCAGCGTGGCCTCGCACACGGACTCCGGCCGCTCATCCTGTGAATTTCTGAGTTGATATTTCGCTACTTGTGAATTATTAATTCACATTGCATCAATTATGAATTATTAATACGAATAAAAACGGAAGATTATGCCTAATATTTCATAAAATCATAATTCATAATGCGTAAGTTCACAATGTGGAAATTATCTAGAAAATATTTATTGTCGGCCACTGCGAGCCGTGCTACCGTCCCGTTTATCTGGTGGCCGGCAGACGGCCTGATGCCAATTTTCATTTTTATTAATTTCTACATTATGAAGGACCCCGCGTGAACATCCTCGCCATTGCCAACCAGAAAGGGGGCGTCGGCAAGACCACCACCGCCCTGAACCTGGGCGCTGCGCTGCACCGCGAGTCCGGCGTCAAACCCCTGTTGGTGGACATGGACCCGCAGCGGAACCTCACCCGCGCCTGCGCCGTGGATGGCGACAACCGACAGAGCACCTTTGAGTTTCTGGCTGGCACGGTTCCCTTTGAACAGGTGGCCGTGGAGGGCGCGGCCTTTGACCTTATCCCCAGCAGCGTCCGCCTGGCCGACGCCGATGTGACCTTTGCCACCAAGATTGGCCGCGAGCGTCTCCTGACCAAGGGGCTCCGCACGGCCGAGCAGTTCGGCTATGAATACGTTCTGGTGGATTGCCCGCCCAATTTGGGGCTGCTCTCCGTGAATGCTTTTACCGCGGCCACGCATGTGCTCATCATCGCCCAGTGCGAGTTCTTCTCCCTGGACGGGCTGGTGCTCATCAAGAAGACCCTGGCCGAGGTCCGCGAGGAGCTCAATCCCGGCCTCACGGTCATGGGCGTGGTCCCCACGCTGTACGACAAGCGCAAGACCCTCAATCGCGACGCCCTCAAGGCCATGCGCCACGAGTTCGGCGACGACGTGCTCACCCCCATCCGGGACAACGTCAAACTCGCCGAGGCTCCCAGCTTCGGCAAAACCATCTTCGAGTACGACCCGGAATGCAACGGCGCCTACGATTACGCCATGCTGGCGCGCGACATTCTCAAGAGGAGGACCTAGCCATGGGACTCGGCAACAATCCCCTCGCCACCGAAGGCGACCGCTTCATCAAGAACACCCTGGATACCCCCCGCGGCACGCCAAAACCCGCACCGGCCGTGCCCGTCGGAGCGGGCGGAGCGGGCGGGGCCATGCGTGACACCGAGCCCGGCGCGTACCCCGACGCGCTTCCGGGCACGCCGCGCACGGAACTGCGCGAAGCCCGGCAGGGCAGGGCGGCCAAGCCGAAAATCGGCAAGCACGTCAAATCCTTCAGTCTGGACGAGCACTTGGTGCAGCGGCTCAGGGCCTATGCCTTCCATGAGGAGGAAAAGGCCTCGGCCGTGGTCAGCAGGGCGCTGCATCAATACCTTGCCGACCGCGGCTACTAGCCCCCCCAGGCTTCCAAGGGTTCCCGGACTTCCCAGGTTTCCAGGGTCAGGAGAGATCGATCATGACGGACCGTACAGCCAAGATTGCGGAACTGCAGCAAAAAGACCGCATGACCCGCTTTGTGCAGCTCAAACTGTATCAGCAGCAGAGCGTCATGCCCAACCTGGCGGCCAAGTCCCTGCTGTTCCGCCCCACGGCCAAGGGGCGCCGCCCGCATTTTCCGGACTGGCAGCCCGTGCCCGTGCTGAACATCCAGAACATGGAAATGTCCTTTCGGAACTATCAGCTGGATCAGAATGATCTGACCGGCTGGCTGGTGCTCCTGCAGTTTGCCAAAAACCGGGAGGACCTCATCGCCGCCTTTTCCGGCAAGGAGTTCCTGCGTCGCATGCGCAAGCAGGGCAGCAGCCGGGACTATGCCTGGCTCAATTCCTTCATCGACCGCATCTCCGGCACCCAGGTGCGCATTGCCGTGTCCGGGGAAACGGAAAACGGCAGCCGCAAATTCCGCTATCAGGGCGCCCTGGCCCCGCAGGCCATGATCGAGGAAACGCGGGAGTTGTACGCCCTGGAGCTTTCCAAGGTGCTCTGGTCCTTCTTCGGCATCGACAGCTGGAGCTACGTGAACATGGAAGCCCGGCTGGCCCTGGGACAGAACCAGCTGGCCATGGCCTTTCAGGCCTTCCTGATGGCCAACCAGTCCCCCTTCTGGACCACCTGGGAAACCCTCTTTGCCATGTGGGGCGGCAACTATCAGGAAATGCGCAAGTTCAAGCACGCCTTTCAGGACCGGGTCTTCAATGAGCTGCTCAAGGTCGGGGCCATCGAAAAAATCATCCCCAAGGGCAAAAGCCTGGGTATTTTCTGGTGATCGCAGCGTGAAATCGCCGGACGTCACATACGGGAGACGGGGCCAGGCCAGGAGTAGGGCCAGGAGTAGGGCGGGGCGACGTGAAATCGCCGGACAACTCCGGAAGTTTGACAAGGCGGAAACAGTGCCTGCTTGACCGCTGACGTGAAATCGCCGGACATCTGGAGGAACTCATTCCTCCTTGTCGGGGCCTGGGAAGATGACGTGAAATCGCCGGACGTCGCGCCGCGAGCCTTTCCGGAAGGCTGGGTGACGTGAAATCACCGGACACTCGATCCCATCCCGGTCCTGCCAGTGGGTGTCAAATGGACCGGCAGCGTGAAATCACCGGACAGCCGCCGCCGTCCCGGCCGGCGGAAGCGTTTCTCCCTGGCCAGGGTCTGCCGAAATGACGTGAAATCGCCGGACACTGTCCACCTTCCTCCGGCAAGGCTGCGTGAAATCACCGGACACTCCTGAACATGACGTGAAATCACCGGACAGCAGCAGGTGGCCCTAAAAAATTCACAGAAGCAGATTTCGTGAAATTCCAGATTGTTATATATTTTGACGACGTGAAATCACCGGACAGAGGGAAACCCGGCCGCCTTGACGGCGTGAAATCACCGGACAGACAGCGTGATATCGCCGGACATCCGCAGTCCGAACAGCGTGAAATCACAGGACAAGCCACGTGAAATCACCGGACAGGGCAACGTGCGAACAGGGGACACCATGGCGTGATATCGCCGGACACAGACGCCTGGGAACCCGCGCCGCCATTGAGGATCCGGGACTCTAAAACTTGTCTTAACAACTTGCTACACATAAGAAGAGAGCCCGGCGTCTCTCAGATTTTACCCAGCAAACGTGATATCGCCGGACAAGCATTCTTTGAGGGGGCAGGCGTTGCCTGCTGAAGAACAGACCTGCGGGCCTGCGGCCCTGTACTGGGGGCCTTGCCCCCAGCCCCCCAAGCCCGGACTCGCAATAAGCTAGTATTATATGGAAATTTCAAAAAAAACCGAGTTTTGATGAAAAACATCCAGGCGGTGGTTGAAATTCATCCGCCAACCGGCTAATTTTCAGCCATGTATTCACGCTTCCTTTCCGCTGCCATCCAAGAAGCCATGGCCGACACGCCGGTGGTGCACCTCAGGGGAGCCCGGCAGGTGGGCAAGACGACCCTGGCCCGGCAGTTTGAGACCGAGACCCGGCCCTATCTGACTCTGGACAACGCCGCCATGCTTGATGCAGCCCGCCGGGATCCCTCGGGATTTGTTGCCGGCCTGACGCAGGGTGCCTCCGGCGGGGCCATCATTGACGAGGTGCAGAAGGCTCCGGCGCTGTTGCCGGCCATCAAGGAGGCCGTGGACCGGGAGCGACGGCCCGGCGCCTGGCTGCTCACGGGCTCGGCGGATATCATGGCCGTGCGGGAGGTCTCGGAGTCCCTGGCCGGACGCATGGAAACGCTGACTCTTTGGCCGCTCTCCTGGGGCGAGCTGCAGGGCCGGCAGGACTCGTTCCTGGATGATGTGTTCGATCCGGCCTGGCAGCCGGCGGCCGCTCCGGCCAGGATTCCGGGAGAAGAGCCGGATCTGGTGTCGCGTCTGCTAATGGGCGGGTACCCCGAAGCCGTGGCCCGCCCCACACCCAAACGGCGCGGGGCGTGGTTTGAGTCCACCCTCACCGCCATTCTGGAGCGAGATGTCCGGGAGCTGGCGGCCATACAGGATCTGACGGCGTTGCCCCGGCTGCTGCGGCTGGCGGCGGCCCGCAACGCCGGCCTGTGCAACCATGCGGCCATGGCTGCGGATCTGGGCATGCCGCAAACCACCTTCAAACGGTATCTGGCGCTGCTGGAGGCCACGTTTCTGCTCTGGGAGCTGCCGGCCTGGTCGGCCAATCTGGGGCAGCGCGAGGTGAAGGCCGGCAAGCTGATGGTTGCGGATTCCGGACTGGCTGCGCATCTGTTGGGCCTGACCCCGGAACGGCTGGACCAGGACCGCAAACTCCTCGGCTCCCTCCTGGAAGCCGCGGTGGCCGGCGAACTGGCCCGCCAGACGCAATGGAGCGAGGGCCGGGTACGGTTGTGGCACTGGCGCACCCATGCCGGCCGGGAGGTGGATATTGTCCTGGAGGATGCAGCCGGCCGGCTGGTGGGGCTGGAAGTGAAGGCTTCTGCCACGGTCACCACGCGGGATGCGGCCGGCCTCAAGGTCCTGGCCGCCGCTGCGCCGGATCGGTTCGTGCGCGGCCTGGTGCTGCATCTGGGCCGGGAAAGTGTCCCCCTGGCCGCCAATCTGCACGCCGTGCCGGCAGCCCTCATTGCGGGGCGCGCAGTGCGGCAGTAGGCGGCAGGGGAGGGGGCAGCGACGCTGGTCAGCAGATGCCGAACTTGCGCATCTTGGCGTACAGGGTGTTGCGGCCAATGCCCAGGGCCCTGGCGGTCTGGCTGATGTTCCCGCCGTGGCGCTCCAGGGCGGCGCGGATGGTGCCTTCGGCCACGTTTTCCAGGGTCAGACTATGTGGTAACCCCTGCGGCAACCCTTGGAGCAGGTCCTGCGCCGGGGCCGGGCCTGGCACAGCCGGAAATGCCGCCTCGCCTCTGGTGGAAAAGGCGGCGGAGAGCATGGCCGGAGCTGGCCTGCGGCCTGCAAGAATCCGCGCCGGCAAGTCGTCCAGACGCAACAGGCCGTCTTCCATCAGATTCACGGCAGCTTCGATGCAGTTGATCAGCTCCCGGACATTGCCGGGCCAGTGGTGGTCGCACAGCGCACACATGGCCTCGGGCGCAATGCCTTCGAACGGCAGCCGGAAGGCCGCGCAAAGCCGCCGGGCATGGTGTTCCACCAGCAGGGGGATATCCTCCGGCCGTTCGCGCAGGGGGGGAATCTGGATGGCCACAACATTGATGCGGTAATACAGATCCTCGCGGAACAAGCCCTGTTCCACAAGTTCGAACAAGTCTTTGTTGGTGGCGGCCACCACTTTCACATCCAGGGTGCGGCTTTTGGCGCCCCCCACCCGGACCACGCAACGCTCTTCCAGCGGCCGCAGCAGATTCACCTGCAGTTCCAGGGGCATTTCGGAAATCTCGTCCAGAAACAGCGTGCCTCGGTGGGCCTGCTCAAACTTGCCGATGCGGCCCTTGTCATCCGCACCGGTGAAGGAGCCGGCCCGGTAGCCGAACAACTCGCTCTGGGCCAGTTCCCGGGCCAGGGCACCGCAATTCACCGCCACAAAAGGCCCGCCCGCCCGCGCGCTGGCCTGATGGATGCCCTGGGCAAAAAGCTCCTTGCCGGTGCCGGTTTCGCCGCAAAGCAGCACCGTGGAGGGTGTTTTGGCGGCCTGGCGGGCCTTTTTGATGGCCAGGAGCAGGGCAGGGCTGTGGCCGATGATTTTTGCAAAGCCCGCGTCGGCAGTGGTGCCGGTAGCGGTGGTCGGGGGTGTGTACGCCGCCTGCGTGGCAGCGCGGTGGCTGGGGGTGCTGGCCGGGCGGGTCCGCTGCGGCTCGGTCAGGGTGACGATGGTGTGCCCCCACTTGCCGTTTTCGCTGGACACCAGGGCCGCCCGGGCGATGAGCTGCGGATTCTTCCAGCAGGCAATGGTCATGGCCTCGCCATTGGAGGGTTGTGCCCGCTGCCGGGTAACAAAGGCCCGATAATCCAGCAGGGAATCTGCCAGACGGCCGCGCAGGGCGTCCAGCTCCAGGCCCAGGAGCGCCGCAGCGGCCTGGTTGGCGTTGGTGATGCGGCCGTGCTCGTCCACGGTCAGCACTCCCGTAAGCACGGCGTTGAACACGGCGGAAATGAGCGAGCGGGACTTGTATTCCAGCTCCTGCAAATAGGCGCTGCTCAGCTGCCGTTCCAGCTCCCTGGCGGCTTCCATGACCAGTCGCAGGGACTGGGAATGGTCCGAGTCCGTGGGGCCGGAGATGTCAAAGCACCCCCAGACGCTGCCGTGAGGATCAAGAATGGGCGCCGCAGTGCAGCACCAGGAATGATGGCTCTGGCAGTAATGCTCCTCGGCAAAGACCTGCATGGGCCGGCCGGTGACGATGGAAGTGCCGATGGCATTGGTGCCCACGCTGGTTTCGGCCCAGTTGGCGCCAGGGCCGAAGTTGAGCTTGTCGGCCTTGCGCAGGGTGTCCACGTCGCCACAGGTACGGACCAGCCGGCCGTGGTGGTCGGCCACGGTCATGAGCAGGTTCCGTCCCTTGATGGCTTCGTAAATCCGGCGTTCCACGGTGCCGGCGATGCGCTGGAAGGTGCTGGCAAAGGCCTCCAGCTGATCCACGGGGGTAAAGTCCCAGCAGCTGCGAGGGGAGGGGTCCACCTGCCAGTCACGGCAGCGTTTCCAGGAATCCAGGATGTGGGGATCGCAGTCCGTCACCGTCAGGGTGCCGGTGCGCATGAACTGCTCCCACTGGCGGAAGTGCACGCGGCCGGCCGCGCGCAGGCCAGGGGTTCGCATGTCTGGCGTTGGGACGGCCTGATCAGACGGGCCGGATTCTTGCGTCCTGCCGGAACTGCCTGCGCCGCTTGCGGTCGCGCCCAGGTCTTCCTTGTGGATGCGGAACACATCGCCGTTACGCTGCAATGTGAACATGGCGCCTCCCGTTCCCGGGTGAACATTGTCGAATAACAATACTGCGCTGGG
Source organism: Megalodesulfovibrio paquesii (assembly GCF_054653055.1). Lineage (NCBI taxonomy): Bacteria > Pseudomonadati > Thermodesulfobacteriota > Desulfovibrionia > Desulfovibrionales > Desulfovibrionaceae > Megalodesulfovibrio > Megalodesulfovibrio paquesii. Next base: position 8,797 of record NZ_BAAIGQ010000003.1, read on the forward strand.
CAATTTTCAACCGGGGTTATCGGGCAATACCGCGGGGGGGATTTTGGGTCAATCGAGAAAATTGTCAAACGCGGTCATGTTGCCGCCGGTTGCCCTGAAGTGTTCCGAAATCGAACAGCGCAGTTGCCCCGCGGGCAAAACAGATGGTGAAATCAATGTTATTTTAGGTAGATGTCCTTGGCACTTTGGTTGCTATTCCCCGCTTGCACATGCGTTCAAGTCCGGCCTGCACAGCGGGCCTTATGCAGGATTCGCACTCACGGGATTTGCAACCAGAGGAGTTTTCGCCATGGCGCATCAGGTGATCATGCCCAAATGGGGCCTGACCATGAAGGAAGGCAAGATAGCACGCTGGCTCAAGGCCGAGGGCGAGCCGGTCCAGGCCGGGGAGCCGCTGTTGGAAGTGGAAACCGACAAGATCACCAACTCGGTGGAAGCGCCGGGCACGGGCGTGCTGTTTCAGATCGTGGTGCCGGCCGGGGAAGTGGCCCCTGTGCAGGCGCTCATCGCCATTATCGCCGCTCCTGGCGAGACGCCCCAGCGGGCAGAGGGCGGCGCTGCGCCCGCTGCCGCCTCCACGGCTGCGGGTGACGCAGCGGCTGCCAACGCTCCGGCAGCCGCTGCCCAACAGGAGGCCGTGGATGACGGCAAGTTCGTCCGCGCCACCCCGGCGGCCCGTCGCGTGGCCAGAGAGCTGGGCGTGCGCCTTGGCGCAGTGACCGGGACCGGCCCCGACGGCATGGTCACGGAAAAGGACGTCCGCGATGCAGAGGCCGCCGGCCCGGCCGTGAACGCCAGCCCCCAGGCCATCGCCTTTGCCAGGGAAAAGGGCATCGACCTGGCCATGCTCGCCGGCATGGGCACGGGGGAGGGTGGCAAGATCACCAAGGCGGACATCCTGCGGGCCATGAACCCCAACTTTGCCGCCCAGCAGCAAAAGCCCGCCACCCCTGCCGCGTCTGCCCCTGCCGCTCCCGCCGCTCCTGCGGCGGCGACTGCAGCCAGGCCGGCCGGTCCGCAACCCGGCAGCGTCATCCCCATGTCCGGCATCCGCAAGATCATTGCCGACAACATGATGGCCAGCCTCCAGGGCGCGGCCCAGCTGACCTGTTTTGTGGAAGCAGACGTCACGGCCATGGTGGAGCTGCGCGAAACCCTGCTGGCCCGCAACAAGAAAAATCCCGATTACAAACTTTCCTATAACGATATCATTGCCTACGCCGTCTGCCGGGCGCTCAAGAAGAATCCCATCATGAACTCCACCCTGCAGGACGACGGCATCCACGTGCACGAACACGTGCATCTGGGTGTGGCCGTCTCCCTGCCCGACGGGCTCATCGTGCCCAACATCAAGAACGCCGACACCTTCGGTCTGGAAGATCTCAAGGCCAAGGTCCGCGACGCCGCCACCCGCGCCCGCAAGGGCGGCCTGAGCATGGACGAGATCTCCGGCGGCACCTTCACCATCAGCAATGTCAGCATGATGGGTGTGGACGGCTTCACCCCCATCCTGAACCCGCCGGAAACCGGCATCCTGGGCGTGGGCCGCGTGGTGGAAAAGCCCGGCGTGGTGGGCGGCAGCATCGCCATCCGCAAGTGCATGACCCTTTCCCTCACCTTCAACCACATGGTCACCGATGGCGGCCCGGCCATGACCTTCCTGCGCACCCTGGCGGACATGCTGGAAACCCCGGCCCTCATGCTGGCCTGATGCCGGCCAGGGGCGTGACGTTGGCTTGACGTTTGCGTGAAGGAGATTGCCATGGCCAGAAAACGCTTTGCCATTGAACTCGGCTACGGCGCCGACCTGCACGGCGCAGACATGACCAAGGCCGCCGTGCGCGCGGTCAAGGACGCCATCTCCCGCTCCTGCCTGTGCGGCCTGGCGGAGATTTGCGGCATTGCCACCGGCACCTTCACCGGCGTGCATGTGCACGTGGAGATTGCCGCGCCGGATCCGGCCCAGGTGGAGGAAGCGGCCGTGACGGCCGCCGTGCCCATTGGCACCAAATCCTTCAGGGCCGTGCCCGGCGGCATGCGCGTGCCCGGGCTGGAGGTGCCCTGCTTTGGCCCCGGCGTGAGCGATATTGTGGTGGCCTGCGCCTGCCTGACCGTGTCTGTGGACCTGGAATCGTCTGATTCCGAAACAACTGGAACCGTCGCCCGCTGCCTGGCGGGAAGCAATACCGGAGGTGAACGCGATGAGCAGTCCTGACAAGAAGACCCTCATGGGCATGTACATCACCATGAACAAGATCCGCTTGTTCGAAACCAAGCTGCAGGAGTTCTTCGCCGCAGGCAAGATTCCCGGCTTTGTGCACCTGTACCTGGGCGAGGAGGCCGTGGCCACCGGCACTTGCGCCAATCTCACCAGGCACGACAAGATCACCAGCACCCACCGCGGCCACGGCCACCTGCTGGCCAAGGGCGGGGACCTCAAGCTGATGATGGCCGAGATCTTCGGCCGCAAGACCGGCTACTGCAAGGGCAAGGGCGGCTCCATGCACATTGCCGACTTTGATCTCGGCATCCTCGGCGCCAATGGCATTGTGGGCGGCGGCGGCCCCCTGGCGGCCGGCGCGGCCCTGGCCTCCAAGTACAGAAAGACCGACGAAGTGACCATCTGCTTCTTTGGCGATGGCGCGTCCAACCAGGGCACCACCCAGGAAGCCCTGAACCTGGCCAGCTGCTGGAAATTGCCGCTGGTCTTTGTGAATGAAAACAATGGCTATGGCATCTCCTGCCCGCAATGCAAGTCCATGGCCGTCACGGACATTGCCGACCGCGCCGCAGCCTATGACATGCCCGGCGTGGTGGTGGACGGCAACGATGTGCTGGCCGTGTACGAAGCCGTGGGCGAGGCCGTGCGCCGGGCCCGCAAGGGCGAAGGCCCCTCCCTGGTGGAATGCAAGACCTACCGTTGGCGCGGCCACTTTGAGGGCGACGCCTGCACCTACCGCTGCACCGAAGAGCTGGAAGCCTGGATGGCCAAGGATCCCATCCCCCGCTTTGCCGCCAAGCTTGTGGAATCCGGCGTGGCCACCCAGGCCGAGCTGGACAAGATTGCCGCGGACATTGCCGAGGAAGTGAAGCAGGCCGTGGACTTTGCCGAACAAAGCCCCTTCCCCGACGTCGCGGAGCTCACGGCAGACATCTACGCCTAGGCGCGCCATTCCACCTTTTGCACAACGGAGACGATAGCATGGCCAAGATCAGCTACTTGCAGGCGCTCAACCAGGCGTTGCTGCAGGAAATGGAACGCGACGAGAATGTGTTCATCATCGGCGAGGACGTGGGGGCCTTTGGCGGCTGCTTTGGCGTCACCCAGGGCTTGTTCAGCCGCTTTGGGGAAGCCCGCGTCATGGATACGCCCATCACGGAAAGCGTCATCGTGGGTGCGGCCACAGGCGCTGCGGCCAGCGGGCTCCGGCCCGTGGCGGAACTGATGTTCGTGGACTTCATCGGCGTGGCCCTGGACCAGCTCTTCAACCAGGCCGCCAAGATGCGCTACATGTTCGGCGGCAAGGCCAAGGTGCCCATGACCCTGCGCATGCCCCAGGGTGCGGGCATTGGCGCGGCAGCCCAGCATTCCCAGTCCCTGGAAGCCTGGTTCATGCACATGCCCGGTGTGAAGGTGGTCATCCCGTCCACCCCCTATGACGCCAAGGGCATGCTCATCAGCGCCATTCGCGATGATAACCCAGTGATCTTCCTGGAGCACAAGCTCCTGTACGGCGTGGAGGGCGAAGTGCCCGAAGAAGCCTACACCATCGACTTCGGCAAGGCCGACGTGAAGCGCGAAGGCTCGGACGTGACCATCGTGGCCACCTCCCTGATGGTCCACAGCGCCCTGGAAGCCGCCGAAACCCTGGCCAAGGACGGCCTGAGCGTGGAAGTGGTGGACCCCCGCTGCCTCCAGCCCCTGGATACGGCAACCATCCTCGAATCCGTCAAAAAGACGCACGCCCTGGTGGTGGCCCACGAGGCCGTGGGCTTTGCCGGCCCTGGCGCGGAAATTGTGGCCCAGGTGGCGGAACAGGCCCTGGACTACCTGGACGCCCCCGTGCGCCGGGTGGCCGCGCCGTTCTCCCCGGTGCCCTTTACCCCGCCCCTGGAGCAGGCCTTCATCCCCAATGCTGCAGACATCGTCAAGGCTGTGAAGTCCATCCGCTAGCACGCCTCGCATCCACATGGAACGCAGGCCGCCCCTTATGGCGCGGCCTGCGTTCCAGACGGGAGAATCCTGTGAGCACAGTGGCGATTCTGGCCAACCCGGCCTCAGGCAAGGACATCCGCCGTCTGATTGCCCACGGCAGCGTGTTCGACAATCAGGAAAAAGTCCGCATGGTCCGCCGGCTGCTTCTGGGCCTGGAGGCCGCAGGCGTGCAGAAGGTCCTGTACATGCCGGACGGCTACGGCATCGTCCCGCGCGCCCTGCAGGCCGTGGAGCTGTCCATGCCTGTCACGCCCATCGAAATGCCCCTGCGCCAGAGCCAGGAGGATACGGTCACCGCGGCCGGCATCATGGAAACCCTGGGCGCAGACGTGATGGTGGTGCTTGGCGGGGACGGCACCAGCCGGGCCGCCTGCAAGGGCAGCCTGCATGTGCCCATCCTGCCCCTGTCCACGGGCACCAACAACGTGTTCCCGGTGATGGTGGAAGCCACCGTGGCCGGCCTGGCCGCGGGGGTGGCCGCCTCCGGGGCGCTGCCCAAATCCAAGACCTGCCGCCGGGCCACCATGTTTGAGGTGCTGGTGGATGAAACGCCCGTGGATATCGCCCTGGTGGACATTGCCGTGTACGAGGATTTGTTCATCGCCTCCCGCGCAGTCTGGGATATGGACAAGGTCCCGCAATTGTTTCTCACCCGCTGCAGCGCGGATACCATCGGCCTTTCCAGCATCGGCGGGCAGCTCATGCACATCGCCCCGCACGAAGCCCGCGGCCTGGCCCTGGAGCTGGGGCCGGCCGCCCAGTGCGCCACCAGCGTGCAGGCGGCCATCGCCCCTGGACGCTTTGCCCGCGTGGGGATTCGCGGTACCATCGAGATGCAGCCCGGGGTGCTGTTCACCGTCTCGCGCTCCCCCTGCCTGCTGGCACTGGACGGCGAACGCGAGGTGGAAGTGCACCGCGGCAGCACGGCCCGGGTCCGGCTGCGCACGGACGGCCCCTGGGTGGTGGACGTGCCCCGCGTGCTGGCCCAGGCCAGGGGGCTGGGATTGTTCAAATCAACGGCAGCCTGACCGCTGCAAGGAGAAACGCCATGGATACCCTCAAGGCCGCGTTCATGTTCATTGCTCCGGAGGCAGATCCCGAGGCCCACCGCAGCTGGACCCGTACTCCCAAGGTCAACCTGCTGGCAGTGGCCGTTTCCAGTTACGAGCAGGCCGTGGAAGTGGCCAAAAAACTGGTGGCCGAGGAAGGCATTGTGGCCATTGAGCTGTGCGGCGGGTTCGGCAACATCGGCACGGCGCGGGTGGCTGAATCGGTAAAGGTGCCCGTGGGGGTGGTCCGCTTCGACATCCACCCCGGCCTGGGCAATGTCAGCGGAGACGCCCTGTTCTAGCGGGGGATTCGCCGGGCAAATTTCGAGGCCGCACGCGGCTTCGTCCAGTGTGTCGTCTCGGCCGGCGGCACGGGGCTTCGGCGTGGTGGCCGGGCAGCCGTCACGTCAGGGCCCGCAGGGGGATCGCATCTGCATGCGGTCCCCCTGTTTGCGCTGGCGGGCGGTCCTTTGCGAAATAAGATAATGGAAACAACCTCTTATTTCGAAGACGTCACACTAGAACAGGTCGTCCAGCTCTTCAAAGACGTACTTCATGTACATCACCTTGGGGGAACCGCCCATGGAGATGGCCAGCATGGCCGCCTGCATGATTTCCTCCTTGCTGGCCCCGAGGCTGGCCGCGCCCTGTACGTGCAGGGAGATGCACATCTCGCACTGGGACATCATGGCGCAGGCCACGAGGATGAGTTCCTGGGTCTTGTGGTCGATGTTGGCGAACTCACCGATGGTCTTGGTGAAGTTCAGATAGGGTTTGAAGACGCTGCCGGCATCGTTGGTCATCCGGGCAAGGACGGCAGAGGCTTTTTCCGCTGCATTCATTGGCTGGAACTCCTGGATAAGGGTGGGCTTTTCCAGAAGAAAGCAAAGGCTGTGCCTCGGCGCGCCAGTTTATTTGTAATGAAATATCAGTGGCTTGTCGTTTTGTGCTCCTGTTGGTCGCCCACGGTTCCGGCCCTGGCGGTGTCCCGGAAAGGGGCATTGCGCAAAAAACGAACAGCGGTGCCGGCGGGGGTGTTCCTGTCCTGGCGCGTTTCAGAACATGCAGTCCAGCAGTTCCGCCAGGGTCACGCCGCGCAGGTAGTCCTCGATGGGGAGATCGGCCAGGCGGGTCTGCAGGGCCTCCCGCTCGTGGCGGCAGCCGGGCAGCAGGGCTTCCAGCCCGGCGATGTCCCGCCGGCCGAAGAAGTCCCCCAGCAGGCGCGCGGCGGTGATGAGGCCGTTGTCCGTGTCCAGATGCACTTCCAGCAATCCGCCGGGGGTGCGGGTGACGCGGGAAAAGGCATAGGCCGGCGAGGCCCCGTAGTTCCAGTCCCAGGCCCGGTATTTGCGATCGGCCAGGAGTCCGGCGTGGCGGGCCTCTTCGGGGGTCAGGCGCAGGGTGCCCGGCCCGGTATTGCTTGCGACATCGCCTGCAACATCGCGCATCAGCCGGTCCATGAAGACCTCCACCTCCATGGGCTCGGGCAGGTGGGCGGCGATGTTGGTCACGCGTTTGGCCACGCTCTGCACGGCCTTGTCCTTGTATTTTTCGGCATTGACGCGCAGGGCCCCGGAAAGGTCGGTCATGGTGGCGGCAAAGAGCAGGGTGCCGTGATGCAGCACCTTGTTCTGATGCATGTATTGGGCATTGCCGGAGATTTTTTTGCCGTCGATCACCAGGTCGTTGCGGCCCTCAAAGCTGCAGGCCACGCCCATGCCCTGCAGGGCCTGGACAATGGGCGCGGTGAAACGCTGAAAGTCCATGGCACCGTCGCCGCTCACACTGATGAAGGTGAAGTTGACGTTGCCCAGATCATGAAACACCGCGCCGCCACCGCTCAGGCGACGCACCACGGGAATGCCGCGTTCCTGCACAAAGGCCTCGTTGATCTGGGCCCGGGTGTTCTGGTTGCGGCCAACGATGATGGATGGCGCGTTGCGCCAGAGCATGAAGACGTCTTCCTCGGCATGGCGCAGAATCCATTCCTCCACCGCCAGATTGAAGGCGGGGTCTGTGGTCTCCAGCTGCAGATAGCGCATGACTCCTCCGGGGGGCAGTCTGGGTATTGGGCGCGGGCGCGCTTGACGCCGGGCCGGTGTTGATCGCATGGTGAACACCGGCCCGGCGTCAGGCGACAAGCATACATCATACCACCATCCCAAGGCCAGCATCCGGATGCACCCTCATGGCGCTTCAACGTGAAGACCCCACGCGACGACGGTTCGTCATCGGCGACATTCACGGCCGGCAGGATCGGCTGCAACGGCTGCTCCGGCGGCTGGGCCAGCTGGAACGGGCGGACGACGCGCCGGCCCAGCTGATTTTTCTGGGCGACTACGTGAACAAGGGTCCGCAGACGCGCGAGGTGCTGGAAACGCTCCTGACCCTGCGCCAGATGCGGCCGGACACGGTCTTTCTCCTGGGCAACCACGAGGCCGCCCTGCTGCGCTACGATGAAACCCGGGACGCCGAAGACCTGCGCTACCTGCGGGTCATGGGCTTTCAGGCCACCCTGGACAGCTATGGCGCCGTCCAGGGGCCGGGCCTGAGCCCCCTGCCAGAGTCCCACCGGACCTTCTTGCGCCAGCTGGCCCCCTGCTGCCGCATGCCGGGATATCTTTTTTTTCACGGGGCATTGCCGGCGGAGATCGATCCCTGTACGGCCGAATTCTGCGCGGCCGATCTGGGCACCCTGGAGGCCTTCCTGGCCCGCCGGCAGGTGGATGCCCAGGGCTGGGCCGAGCGACACGCCCGCACCGGCGAAACCCTGGTCTTTGGCCACGTCCCCCTGGCCACGCCCCTGGTCGCGCCGGGGCTCATCGGCCTGGAAACCATGGGCGACACCAACGACGGCCTGCTCACCGCCCTGGAGCTGCCGGCCCTGCGTTTTCATCAGGTGTGAGCGCGGGGGAAACAACGCACAAGGAGAGCACCATGCCAAGCGTGTTGATTGAAGTTCGGCAAGCTTATCCACGCGAGACGGAAGAAGGCATCATGGAAGCGGTGCATACCGCGCTTCGGGAGAGCTTCAAGATCAAGCCCAATGACCGCAATGTGCGCCTGCTGGTGCATGAACCGCACCGCTTTGCCTGCCCGCCGGAGCGCGAGAAGCCGGAATGGTATACACACATCAGCATCGACTGCTTTGCCGGAAGATCCCTGGACGCAAAGCGCGCGTTGTATCGCGCCATTGTGACCAACCTGCAGGCGTTTGGCATTCCGGCGGATCACATCAAGATTCTGCTTCGCGAAATCACGCCGGAGAACTGGGGGATCCGTGGTGGCCAGGCGGCCTGCGACGTTGAACTGGGCTTCAAAATCGACGTGTAGTGTCGGGCGTAGGCAGTTACCCCCGCTCTCCCTGCTGCAGCGCCGTAGCCAGGCGCTCCAGGGCGTAATCCTGCTGCAGGAAGGCCTCGGCCACGCGGTCGGGCATGGCGTCGTCGATCATCACGGCGTCCAGCAGCCGGGTGAAGCCCAGGAGCCGGCCGAGCAGGGCGAGCTTTTCCCGCACCATCTCCCGCGGCCCTTCGCCAAACTGGCCGGTGATCATGTCCTCCTGCCGGGTGGCGTAAAAGCCTTCCTCGCGCAGGATCCGTTCCACGCAGCGCGCCCGGCGGACCCGTTGCACGGCCGTGGTGCCGCCGCCCTTGAAGCGGAAGCGGACGGCGTTTTCCCGTGGATTGGCCCCGCACACGGCGTCGATCATCACAAAATGATAATCCACCCGCGCGTTGAGGTTCAGATAGTCCCGGGAGATGAGGGCGTAATTCGGATTGCCCAGGGGCCGTTCCCCGCCCGCATCCACCAGACTGCGGTTCAACAGCCCGGAAACACCCAGAATCGGCGGCGGCCCCCGCCAGCGCAGGCCCGGCGTGGCCATGCCCTGGCACAGCGCGGCGAGGGGTTCGCTGCGCAGCTGATCCTGGCGGATCTCCCTGCCGCTTTCCGGGGCCAGGCCCCCGCCCAGGTCGATGATGAAAAACTGTAGCCCGATGTCATCCTGCAGCCGGTGAACGAGGTGGAAGACGTCCTCGGTGATGGCGTCTCCGGTGTGAAAGAGGGCCAGCACCGCCTTTTCGTGCACAAAACGGACGAGATCGTGCAGGCTTCGGCATTCGAGAATGGAGAAGGTGGGGCCGTAGGCGTCGGTCAGGTGCAGGGTCAGGGCCAGTTCCCGCACGGCGCGCAGGCTTCCGGATGCAATTCTCCCGGAAGCCTCGCCGTCCGTTGCGTCCTCGGCGGTGACCGGCCGGGGCGCTGCCGGCATGCTCTCCCAGAGCGAGGCCTTGGCCGGATAGACCACGCCCTCCCCGGCGTCCACCAGCACCCAATCGCCCGCGCCGGCCTGCCGCAGCGCGGCGGGCAGGGCCGTGGTGGCCGCGCCCAGGCCGGTGAGCATGGGAATGCCCCGCTCGCGCGCCACGCAGGCCAGATGGTCCAGAGGATTGCCCAGGTCCACCAGCACGGCGGCGGTGTCGGGAATGAGGGAGGCCGCGTCCACCAGACTCTGATGCAGGGCCAGGACCACGGGCCGCGGGGCTTGGGCCGCCCGGGTCAGCTCCGCGGCGCTGCGCACCACCACCAGCCGGCCCACGCCCTTGCCCGGCGAGGCCGGCGCCCCGCCCTGCAGCAAGGGGAGGGCGGACGCTTCGACAGGCATGGCCGCACTGGTGCTGCTGGCCGGTCGGCTGCGTTTTGCCAGTTTTGCCAGATTTGCCAGATTGGTCAGATTGGTCAGATTGGTCAGACGGGCCGGGCGGGCCGGGCGGGCCGGGCGGGCCTGCAGGATCCAGATGGCGCCAGACTCGTCAATGGCCCATTCAATATCCTGGGGTCCGTCGCCCAGAGCCTCGATGCGCAGGGCATGGTCGCGCAGGGCGGCCAGCTCGGCCGGGGAGAGCAGGGGCGCCGTGGCCGCGGCGTCTTCCGGGGCGATGTGCTCCAGCCGGGTTCCGCCTGCGTGGTCCAGCACCAGCCGCAGCGTTTTGCGGGCAAGCTCCGCAGGGGTGGATTCGATGGCCTCGGCTCCGGGCTCGCGGGCAGGGCGGAACACATCCGCCGGAGCCCGGCCGGAGACGGCCAGTTCGCCCAGGCCCGGCACGGCCGTGACCAGCATCCGGCCGCTGGCCGAATCCAGGGGGTCCCTGGTGAACAGCACGCCGGCCGTGCGCGGACTGATCATCCGCTGGCAAAGCACGGCCATATCCAGGGGATCGCGGCCGCTCGTCCCGCCTTGTGCATTCGCTGCCAGCCCATAGGCCAGGGCGCGTTCGGAAAAGGCGCTGGCCAGGACCGTCTTGAAGGCCTCCACCAGGGCCTCGGGGCTGCCCACCCCCAGCACGCTGGCATACTGCCCGGCAAAGGAGTGTTCGGCGCCATCCTCGCTGACGGCGCTGCTGCGCACGGCCAGCAGCGGCGCGGCTTCCCCCTGTTGCTGCTGCCTCAGCCAATCCCACAGTTCCCGCAGGGCCGCGGCAAAACCCGGCGCAGGGGAGGAGGCCCGGATCATGGCCTGGGCTTTGGCCGCCAGCGCTGCCAGGGCCGCCCCGTCTGGTCCTTCCCCACCTTCCGCCCGACGCAATTGGCCCTGGTGCATGAAGGCTTGCTCCAGGGAGGCGGTCAGGCGCGCATCCAGACGCGCGGCCCGCAGATACTCCCGGCAGGCCTGGCGGGTGACGACTGCTGCGGCCGGCACGGGCAGGCCGACCCGCCGCAGCAGGGCCAGGGGCAGGGCCTTGCCGCCAGCCTGTTCGCGCTGCGCGGCCGTGAGCTGTTCCAGGGGCAGCCAGCGCCCTGCCGGGGCATGGTGGTAGCGCTCCAGGGCCGCGTCCAGCTGCCGGCGCACGGCGTCCAGCCGCAGATACAGGCCGGGATAGGCGGATCCCGTGAGCCGGTTCAGGCCGTCGATCATCTCCAGAATGATTTCAACCAGGTCTTCTGCCGTGGCCTGGAGCCGGGCGGGGTCCTGTTCCTGCAGCAGCCTGTCCAGCTCGGCCATGCCCAGCAGGGCGCGTTCGTTGTCTGCGAGCAGGATGCGGAAGATGTGGTAGCGGGCCTTGAGCCAGCGCCCGGCCGTTTCGGTCTGATCGGCCCGGTGACGCTGCCAGAGGCGGCGCAGGGCCTGCAGGACCTGTCGGGGATGGAGCAGGGTGCGGGCGTTCATGCCGTGTCTCCCGAGGGGGCAGGATCCATGATCCCAGTCTCGCGGCAGGCGTCCAGAAAGACGCGGGCCTGACGGTCGGCCTCGACATCGGAGGTCAGCTCCACGTCCAGCTGGCGGGTGAAGGCCGAGAGCGCGCCGAGGACGCGCAAGAGCCGTTCGGCCTCGGCCTGCTCCAGCAGCTTGCGCTTGCCGACCACCAGATCCCCCTGCAACGAGACCTTGAAGCGCAGCCGGTGCAGGATACCCTGGATGAACCGGGCCCGGCGGATGCGGCGATCGTCGTCGGCAAAGCCGCCGGCATAGCGGAAGTACAGGAAAGTGTGCTCCGGCCGGGGCGAGAGCACGGCGTCCACCACGGAAAAATGATAGCCCAGGCGCAGGGTGATGTTGGCGTAATCCCGGGCGGCCAGGGCCAGGTTGCGGCCCACGGCCTGGGGCGGGGCCTGCAGGGCGCGGGAGGTGCGGCCCAGGCCGGCCATGATGTCCCCCAGGGAGAGCCGGCCGGGTTCCTGGCGGCGGACTTCCCGGCGCAGCAGGCCTTCCAGAAAGGCCCGCAGGGGCAGGCTGCGCACGTCCTCCAGCCGGACAACACTGTCCGCCGTGTGGATGTGGGGGGCGAGACCGTCGCCAAGATCGACGATATCCAACGCAAAGGGCGAGTCTTCATCCAGCCGGTGGGGAGCGTCGAGGTCGCCCTGGCCGGCAGGATCGGCCGCGCTGTCTGTGCGGTCACGCTTCTGCCTGGCCTTGGTGGAAAAGGTGCGGCTGGCCGGCGCCACGCCCAGGAGGCGGTCCACGGCGGTTTCGTGGGCGTAATGCAGGATGTCGTGCAGGGTCTGGCAGTGTTCCGGGCTGAAGGTGGCGGCGGCAGGGTCCACCAGATTCAGGGGACGGATGTAGCGCAGGAGCCGGCGCAGGGTCAGAAATTCCGGCGTGGCCACGGTCTGGACGTGTTCCATGGCCGCCTGTCGGAGCAGGGTTTCCTGGACCCCGGCGTAAACGCGCTGCTGTTCGGCATCCACCGTGACCATGGCGCCCTGGCCGTTCTGACTGTCCTGACTGTTCTGGCCATCTAGCGCCCCCTGGGCCAGGGCCATGGCTCCGGCCAGGCCGAACAGGGCCGGGGTGCGATGTTCGCGGGCCACGGTGGCCAGATGGCTGGCTGCGGATCCCACTTCCGTCAGCAACGCGGCCAGCCGCGGCACCAGGCGGGAGAGCCCTGGCGTGGCTGCCTGGGCCACACCCACCGCGCCCAGGGGCACGGCCTCGGGCGCGGTATCGTCATCCACCAGCACAACCGGTCCGGCAGCCACGCCATGGCAGGCGATCTGTCCGCCCTGCAGCCGCACCGTGGCTGAGGCGGCGGGCGGGGTGTCTTCCGTCTCCCAGGCCGGATCCCACTCCGGAAACGGCGCGGTGATGGGCTCCACGCTGGTGATCTGCAGCGCACCCGTGGGCGCCAGGGCCCAGTGCAGCACGGCCGGCCCGCCCAGGGCGCGTTCCGCAGCCAGCCCCAGTTCCGCCAGATGGGCCGTGTGGGCCGGCAGAAGCCAGGACGAGCCGCGCAGCAGGCCATCCCGCCCCAGGGTCAGGGCGGTTACGGGAGCGGACGCGGGCGGCAGGCCAGGGAGCAGGGTGGCGTCAGCCGTTCCCGCCGTTTTTGGCGTTTTTGGGGCGATGCGGCAGCGCAGGCAGGCATGCGGCGCGGCGCGGGAGAGCCAATACCGGTCCCCGCCCTCGGGATCATCCGGCGGATGGGCGATGGCCAGCATGGCCGGGGGCAGAAAGGGATCGTGGGCCAGGGTCTGCAGGGAGCCGCGAAGCATGGCCGGAAGTTTGCGGGTGATGCAGACGGCCAGGGCCGAAGGATCCGGGGAAATGGAGGAGGCCGGATCCGCCGTCCCGAACACTTCGGCAAAGGTCCGCAACACCGCCTCGGCCTCGGCCGGACTGGCGGCCCCGGCGCAGGCCAGGGCCTGGCCGGGGAGCACCCCGCGGGCCGCGTCGCCGCTGGTGGCGATGAGGGTCAGTTCCAGGGCTGCTGCAGCATTGCCGGAAGTTCTCGCAAGGGTGGCCAGTGCCTCATGCAACGCCGGCAGCACGGTCTCGTCCCGGCCCTGGCCCAGGGCGCGCATGCCGGTCACGGTCACGGCCAGCCCCTCGGGCGCGGGCAGGCCCATTTTATGCCCCAGCACGGCCAGGCCCACCCCGGCCAGGCCCACCAGTGGCTCCATCTCCCAGCCAATTTCCACAAAGGGCAGCACGGGCCGGTCGGCCAGGGGGCCCATGCCGCCGGCCAGAATGTCTTCCAGGCCGTCCTTGATGGTCTGGAAGGCGTCGTAGAGGGCCAGCCGATCCTCGCCGGTCATGCCGTTCAGGTGATAGGCCACGCGGTGACAGAGGTCGCACAAATCGCGCACGGCGCTATCGAGGAAGGCCTGATCGAAAATGTACTCCCCGCCCAGGGCCTGGTCCATCTGGGCCATGCGCTCCAGGGCCGCCGTGTTGCCGGCCAGGATGCGTTTGAAGCTGCGGAACAGAAAACGCGCCGAGCCGGGCAGGCCCGAGATGACGGGCGCCACCTGCCCCGCGGAAGTGCGTTCCGGATCCGGAGTGGCCATCGGGGTCATGACCGCCTAGGGGAGGAGCCCCCGCTCCTTTTCGATGCGGCGGACGGCGTCCAGGATTTCCGCCAGCTTGAAGGGTTTGGCCACAAAGTCAAACACGCCCTTGCGGAAGGACTCCCGGGCTGTTTCCATGGTGGCGAAGCCGGTGATGACGATGACGTCCGTGGCCGGATGCAGGGCTTTGACCCTGGCCAGAAAGGCCAGCCCGTCCAGGCCTTCCATCTTCAGGTCCGTGACCACCACGTCGAATCGCCGTTCCTGCACGCGGGCCAGGGCTTCGGCCGGGACGTTGAAAGTCTCGACCTCATAGCCGGCCTTCTGGAAAAAGGGCTTGAGCCGCTTGCAGACAATGGGCTCGTCATCCAGCACCAGGATGGAGGTTTTGGGCCGGCGCACACCTGGATCGGAGTGCGGATCAGTTTCAGGGGTGGATGTCATGACGGCACCTCGTGTGTGGATGTGGCCTGCCGGCCGGGCTCCTGCTTCATGGCCGCGATGCGTTGAAGGAACTCGGCATAAAAGCGGTCGGCGGTAGCGTCGCTGTCCAGTTTGGCGTCCAGCTGGCGGGTAAAGCCGAGCAGCCCGCCGAGCATGCGCAGCTTGTCCAGCATGGCCCGGCGGGGGTGTTTCTTGACGCGGCCGGTGACCATGTCTCCCTTGCGTTCCACCAGAAAGTCAAATTGTTCCAGGATGCGGGCCACCAGCCCGGCCCGGCGGGAGCGGCGGGTGATGTCCGTCACCCCGCCCATGAAGCGGAAGAGGATGGCGTTGTCATTGATGCTGTCGCCCAGGTAGGCGTCCACCACGGTGAAGTGGTAGCCCAGGCGCAGATGCAGGTTGACATATTCCTTTGAAATAACGGCCAGATTGCGCCCCATGCGCGAGGGGTGGGACTGGTCTGCCGAAAGGGTGCGGGTGACGCTGGACATGAAGCTGCCCATGTCCACGGGCACGGGATCCGTTTCCCACATGCCCGAGTCGGTCATGCCTTCCAGCAGGGCTTTCAGAGGGCGGCAGCGCAATTCGTCCTCGTGCACCTCGCTGCAGGCGGGTCCCTGCAGGGGAAGGGCCTCCGCCCGGTGGGCCAGGCCGTCTTCGATGTCGATGACCGTCAGGCCCAGGGGCAGGGCGGTGGCCAGTTTTCGGGGCGCGCCTTCCTGGATTTCCTGATGCGTCTCGCACAGGGAGATGAGCTTGTCCACGGCGCGCTGGTGCACGTAGCGGGCAACGTCGTGCAGGGTTTTGCAGGACTCGGGCCGGAAGGAGTCGGCATTGGGATCAATGAGGGTCAGGGGGCTGATGTGCTTGAGCACGCGCTTGAGTGTGCGATATTCCCAGGACTCCTCAAAAATGTCCTCACGGTCCAGTTCGTGGCGGCACAGGGCTTCCACCAAGCCGTCGTACACCACGTTCATGTCCGCATCCAGGGTGATTTCCTGGCCCTGGCGCAAGACCTTGGTGGCATTGCCCACGGCCACCAGGGTGGGGATGCGCAGCTCGCGGGCAATGGTGGCCATGTGCCCGGTGGCCGAGCCCACATCGGCGATGATGCCGCGGCATTTGGGCATGATCCGGGCAAAGCGGGGGGAGGAATGGCGGACGACGAGGATGGCGCCGTAGGGCACGTTTTCCAGATCCTCACCCTCCTGCACCAGATGCACGGCCCCGGCGGCCACCCCGCCCATGGCCGGAAAACCCTTGCCGGAAAAGAGGACGGTGGCGTCCCTGGCCAGGGAGGCGGCGTCCTGCTGCAGGCGGCACCACTGGGGCCGGATGGACAGGGGCCGGGCCTGGAGCAGGAACAGCCGGCCCTCACTGGTGAAGGTCCATTCCACATCCAGGGGGCGCTTGAAGAATCGCTCCAGATTCATGGCCGCCCGGGCCAGGCGGGAGAGCTGCTCCGGGGTCAGACTGGGGATGGCGCGCTGGGCCTCGGGGGTCTCCACCTGGCGCACGTCGCCCGCGGGATTGACCTCCACCTGCGTGGGTTTGATGGAAATATCGGCGTGTTCCAGATCATGGGGCGGGTCGCGGCGCAGGACGAAGGTATCGGTCTCGGCTGCGCCGTCCACGATGGGCTTGCCCAGGCCCCAGGCCGAGCTGATGACCATGGCCTGCCCGCGCTCGCCCATGGGCACATAGGTATAGAGTCCGCCGCTGACGTGGGATTCCACCATCCGCAGCACGCCCACGGCCATGGCCGGTTCCTCGCAGCCCTGGCCTTGCGTCCGGTGGAGCCGGCCGTGGAGCTGGTAACGCAGGGCATCTGCGTTGAACAGGCTGGCCAGGACCTGCCTGTACGCCTCCAGGATGCGATGGGCCGGCACGCCAAGCACGGTATCGAACATGCCGGCAAAGCTGGACTCGCCGTCCTCGTCCCAGGCGCTGGAGCGCACGGCCAGCAGGCAATGTTCCTCGCCGGCCAGCTTTCTGGCCGCCCGTTCGATGGATCTGGACAGCCCCCTGGGCAGGGGCATGTGCAGGATGGCCTGGCGCATGGCCGCGCTGGCCGCTTCCAGCCCCTGGGGATCGCGCTTGCAGAGTCTGGCCACGGTCCCGGCCGCTTTGGCCCGCAGGCCGGCAAAGTCCATGGCCTCGAAGTAAGCCCCGGCGGTGATGACGAACCCGTCGGGCGTGTCCAGCTCCAGGATGTTGCGGATGTCCCCCAGGCAGGCCATTTTCAACCCGCCCTCGTCGGCCAGGTCGTGGGTCAGCTCGGCCAGGGGGAGGATGTGATCCGTGCGGGACATGGCCCGGCGGCCGGCCAGTTCTTCCTGGATCTGGTGCTGGATGCCCTCGAAGGCCGTGAACAGGGCCACGTTCTTGCGCTGGCAGAGCAGACTCAGGTCGGAGATGAGCTTGAAGACCTGATCCCCCAGCGTCTCACAGGAATCGAGGATGTATTGCTTGTCGTAGATATAGTCCCCGCCGAGTTTGTCGCCCATGTCGCCAATGCATTCCAGGATGGCGTTGTTGCGTTCCAGGATGCTCTTGAACTTCTTGAAGAGCACGGAAAAGGGCATGGGGGGCCGTTTTCGGCCCCCATGCAGCAGTGCAACGATGGATTCATACAGCGGCAGTGTCATGGTGCGACTCGGTACGGCGCGGCGCAGCTTAGTGCGGTTCCTTGCTCTGGAAGACCATGCCAATGGCCAGCCCGGCCAGAATGGCGATGATGGAGGCCAGGATGCCGTACCACGCGCCGTGGTTGAAGGCCAGATTGGCGATGAAGGCCGGGGTGCCCACCAGGGCCACATCCAGGGGCGTGGCCGCCTGGGCGATCGTCTGCCCACCCTTGATGGCAAAAACCTCCACGCTGTACGTGCCAGGGGAAAGCCGGGAGGGAATGGCCATGTCCAGGGTGAAGGGTCGGACGCCGTTCACGGCCTCGCCCAGGATGATCCCGCCGGCCTGCTGGCGGAAGAGGCCGTCGCGGTCCTTGAGGTGCAGGAACTCGGGCACCAGCAGGGCGCGGTCGGCTTCGGCGGGTTCGATGACAAAGCCCCTGGCCAGGCCTTCCAGGCTCAGTTCCTGGCCGGCGGCGCCCAGATCCTTGAGCGGCGAGGAGGCCTCGAGCAGGCAGACCTTGGGCACGTTCCGGAATTCCAGGCTGTTCATGTTCATCCACAACAGGCCGAAGACCTTGCCCTTTTGCTTCAGGTGCACGGTTTCGGGGGCGCCGGTAAAGCGGACCACCACCTGCGCCCCCTCGGGCACGGCCCCGCGCACGGCCAGGGCCATGCCGTTATAGAATATCCCGATATCGATGTGTTGCGGGTCTATGCTGAGGGGCAGGGATCCCTCCGCCAGCACGGCGCCGGGGGCGGCCAGCACAGTCAGGGTCAGGAGCAGAGTGAGAATGATTGCACGCATGGCCTAGTGCCCTCCCACGTACGCCAGCAGCACGGCCGGCCTGGAGACGAGTTCGAACAGGATCTTGAACATCACCACCAGCACCAGGGAGGCCAGCAGGATTTTCAGCTGGTCGCCCTTGAGCTTCTTGCCGACCTTGGCCCCCACCTGCGCGCCAATGGCCGAACCCAGCAGCAGCAGCAGGGCCAGGATGAAGTCCACGGTATGGTTGGAGATGGACTGCATGACCGTGACGTTGATGCAGGTGAAGAGAATCTGAAACAGGCTGGTGCCCACCACCACGTGCATGGGCATGCGCAGCATGTACACCATGACCGGCACCATGATGAAGCCGCCGCCCACGCCCATGATGGCCGAAAGCACACCCACCAGGGCGCCCAGCAGCAGCGGCAGCAGGGGGGACATGCGCACCCCGGAGCGTTTGAAGTCCATCTGCCAGGGCAGCGCGCCCACCAGCCGGGCAAAGAGGCCGGGTTTTCTGGGCGCGGCCGCGGCGGTGGCTGCGGCCGGGGCCTTGGCCTTGCGCATGGACTGCAGGCTTTCGAGGAACATGTACGAACCCACAATGCCCAGCATCAGCACATACGTGATATTGATCAGAAAATCCGCATTGCCCATCTGTCGGAGAATCTTGATGATGCCCACGCCCAGGGTCCCGCCGCCCACGCCGCCCAGCAGCAGCAGCAGGCCCATCTTCACGTCCACGTTGCCCAGCCGCAGGTGGGCCAGGGTGCCGGAGGTGGAGGCCCCGACGATCTGGTTGGAGTCCGACGCGGCAGCCACGGTGGGTGGAATGCCCATCATGATCAAAAGCGGCGTCATCAGGAATCCGCCGCCCACGCCGAAGATGCCCGAGAGCAGGCCCACCGCCCCGCCCAGGCCGAACACGGCCACGATGTTCACGCTATTGCCCGCTATGGGCAGATAGAGTTCCATGGGGATGCTCATGCTGCGTCCTTTTCCTGTTGAAGTCCTGTTCGATGCACTGCCTCAGGGTGTTTTTTTGGGTGAGACCAGCTCCACCCGGCAGTCCACACTGTTGAAGATTCGCTGCAGGGCCCCGGGTTCGCCGGGTTCCCGGCCCTTGCCGTCTGCCTGTTCCGCAATCGGTACGAGTTCCGCTGCGGGCGCGCCGGCCACCAGCAGCGTCGTCTTCATGTGCCGGGCCGCGGCAATCACTTCCTCGTCGAACCGCCCTTCAGCCACAAAGAGCCGGACCCGGCCACCGGGAATGGCCGCTTCCTCCATGGCCGCTTCCACCCGGCGCAACAGCGTCGCGCCGCTGGCTGTGTGGCGTTCGATTCCGGCCATTCCTGCAGTGCCAAACACCACCAGCACATCCACGGAAGCCTGAATCCTGGCCGCAAGCCGCAAGGCCCGCAGCAGGGCGGCCTGGGAGGGATGCGCTGCATCAATGCCGACGAGTATTCGTTCCATACGCTTCCTGTGTTCTGCCCCGGGGCATAGCAAAGGGGAGGCCAGCGGAGGACGTATGCGAACATACTTGAATAAAAAGGATTTTATAGACAGATAAAACAGATTGGGCCGTCACGTTTCAGATTGAAACCTTTGGGCCGCCCGGAGCTTGTATCAAAGTGGAACATGAGCTACCCTGCGGGCCACTGCTTCACGCAGGGGAGGGCACAATGCAGACGATGCACTCGATGGCGCGCTTCAAGGTTTTTTTCAATTCCATCAAAGGGAAGATTTTCACCCTGTTTCTGGTGGCGTTTCTGGTGGCCTGCGGGCTCACGGCCCTGAACATCGTCACCTTGTCCACGGTCAGCGACCGTCTGCAGCTCACCGAGCGCTACGACGACCTGCTCAACGCCATCCTGGAAGCCCGGCGCTACGAAAAAAACCTGCTCATTTACGCCGATGCCCAGGATCTGGAAGAGGGCATCGACTATCTGAATGTCATTGACCGGTCCGTGCGGCTCCTGGGGGAGGATATTGCCAGTGTGACCGGCGTGGCCGGGCTGGCAGCCTTTCAGTTTGCCGTGAAGCGGTATCGCGAGGAATATCTGGCGCTGGGGAAGCAGCGGGCCGAGCATCCCTCGGACCGGCCGCCGGTGTCGGCCAAGGGCGAGATGGACAACGCCCGCAGTGCCGGCAAGCACCTGGTGGACCTGGCCGAGGAGCTCATCCGCGTCAAACGCGCCCGCATTCATGACACCATCTTTACCGTCTCGTTGATTCCCGTGGCCTATCTGGCGGTGTTTCTGGTGTTCATGGCTTTTTTGATCCACGTCATCGCCCAGAGCCTGCTCAAGCCCCTGGGCCTGATCGGGCAGATCACCACCCGCGTGGCCAAGGGGGACTTCAGCCCCGTGGAGACCGGCAGCCAGCACATCGAGGAAGTGGCCGGGCTGATCGACGCCCTCAACAGAATGGGCCAGGAGCTGACCGCGCATCAGGAAGATCTGCTCCAGGCCCGCAAGATTGCCGCCCTGGGCACCTTTACGGCCGGCATTGCCCACGAGCTGAACAACCCCATCAACAACATCATGCTTTCGGCCGAAACCCTGCTGGAGCTGCACGGCGACACCCTGGACGAGGACGGCAGGGAAGTGGCCCGGGACATCCTGGCCCAGGCCGAGCGGGCCGCGGAAATTGTCGGCAACCTGCTGAACTTCTCGCGCACGGAAAAGACGGTCATCAGCCCTGTGGCCCCGGAGGTGGTGGTCAAGACCTCCCTGGCCCTGCTCAGAAACCAGATCCTGATTTCCGGGCTGACCATCCGCGTGGAACTGGCCGCAGGCCTGCCCAGGGTGGCCGGCAACCTGCGGCTCCTGCAACAGGTGCTGCTCAACCTGCTGCTCAACGCCGTGCAGGCCAGTCCGGCCGGGGGGGCCATTGCCGTGGAAACGGCCGATGCCGGGGAGTTCGTGCGCATCACCGTGCGGGACTCGGGACCGGGTATTTCCCAGGAGAATCTGAGCCACATTTTCGAACCCTTCTTCACCACCAAGGAGGTGGGCAAGGGCACGGGGCTGGGTCTGGCCGTGACGTACTCCATCATCAAGCGGCACAACGGGCGTATCGAGGTGGAGAGCGAGCCGGGCCAGGGCGCGGCCTTTCATGTGTTCCTGCCCAAGAGCACCCCGCAGCAGGAGCAGGATATCCCTGCGGAATTGCAGGCAGCAGGAGCCGGCCATGCCCTGTAACCTTGCCATCGTGGACGACGAAGCAGTGGCCCGCAAGCGCCTGGCCGAGGCGTTTGCCCGGGACGGCGACGCAGTGACCGAGTTCGCGGACGCGGAGTCCCTGCTGGCCGCTCAGGCAGAATCGTCCGCCGAAAGCCCTTTCGACGTGATCCTGCTGGACCTGAAACTGCCCGGCCTGAGCGGCATGGAGGCCCTGCCCAGACTGCTGGCCGGGGGCAGGGAGGTGGAGGTGATCATGATCACCGGGCACGGTGGCGTGGAATCTGCGGTGCAGGCCATCAAGCTCGGGGCTTTTCATTATGTGGCCAAGCCGGTCCGCCTGGCCGAGGTGCGCAGTCTGGTCCGCAGCGCCGCGGAGCGTGTGCACATGCGCCGGGAAAACCGCCGCCTGCGCCAGGCCCTGCGGGAGGAACTGGGGCTGGAGTCCATGATCGGGGCCAGCGCCTCCATGCGTGAGGTCTTTGAAATCATCCGTAAAATCGCCCCCGTGAACTGCAATGTGCTCATCCAGGGCGCCAGCGGCACGGGCAAGGCCCTGGTGGCCCGGGCCATCCACCAGCTTTCCCCGCGCCGGGAACAGCCCTTCGTCTTCTTCAACTGCGGCGGCTTTACCGAGGAACTCATCGCCAGTGAGCTTTTCGGCCACGAAAAGGGCGCCTTCACCGGGGCCATGGCCACGCGCATCGGCCTGCTGGAATCTGCGGGCGGGGGCACGGTGTTTCTGGATGAAATTGGCGAGATGCCGCTTTCCATGCAGGTCAAGCTGCTGCACGTGATCCAGGAGCGGCGCATCCTGCGCGTGGGCGGCACCCGGCCCGTGGCGCTGGATATCCGCGTCATTGCCGCCACCAATCGCGACCTCAAGCAAGAGACAGCCAAGGGGCTGTTTCGCGAGGATCTCTATTACCGGCTCAACGTGGTCAACATCCACCTGCCCCGGCTTGCCCAGCGCCGCGAGGATATCCCCCTGCTGGCCCGGCATTTTCTGGACAAATACAGCCTGCTCTTTCACAAGCAGGTGCACGAGATCCAGCCCCAGGTCATGCAGACCCTCCTGGGCTACAACTTCCCCGGCAATGTCCGCGAGCTGGAAAACATCGTCGAACGCGCCGTGGCCCTGTGCGAAGGCGAGGCCCTGGCCCTGAACGACCTGCCAGACGACCTGCAGCAGATGGAATTCAGCTCCGTGGAGGGCGAACGGCTGCAACGACTCGAAGACATGGAACGCAGCCACATCGCCAGGGTGCTGGAACGCACCGGCCGCAACAAAAGCCTCACGGCCCAGATCCTGGACATCCCCCGCACCACCCTCTGGCGCAAGCTCAAACAGTTCAAGCTGGAATGAACAGCAGTTCCAGAATGAAACACACGGCCGGTCACGGCGTAAGGGTTGGAAATTATCATATGTGATTACAGAATGATGAAGACTCGCCTTGCCCTGCTGGCCCTGGCACGCATCTTGGTATGGATTGGGCCATGCGCACTCCTCCACATGCCCCCGTGTCACCTTCCCTGGCCCGGACCTTTGCCGCCCTGCCGGACTGGTTTGCCCGGCGCGAGGTCATTCCCCTGGATGAAACCCTGGCCCTGGTAGTCAGCCATGCGGCCATGCATGGCGTGGTGGCAGCCTGCCGACAGGCCGCGGAGTCTGGCCGGCCAGTGCTCCTGACTGGCGAAACCGGCGTGGGTAAGAGCCTGCTGGCCCGGTTCATCCACGCCCACCGGGATCCGTATGCGTCCTTCGTCTCCCGGGTGACGGAAGGGCTGGGAACCTCGACCCTGCTGGCCCGCATCTTCGGCGAGGGCGCGCCGGAAGACGTCCGCTGCCTGCTGGCCGAGGCGGCCGGCGGCACGCTGGTGCTTGAGGAGATCGGCGCGCTGCCCCTGGCCGTGCAGCAACGGCTGGTGGCGGGCTGGCACAGCGTGCCGGCCACACCTCCTGAATCGGACGGGCCGGCGCAATGGATTCTCTCCACACACCATTGCCTGGCCGAACGGCTGCGTTCCGGTGCGTTTCTGCCCGCATTTGCCGCGGCCTGCCTGCACGTGCACGTGCCGCCCCTGCGCGAGCGGCGGCAGGACATCCCGGCCATCCTGGCCGCCCTGGCCCGTCTGCACGATCTGCCCCATCTGACCCTGGATCGCCTGGAGGCCCTGGCCGACCACCTGGCCGGCTATGATTTTCCTGGCAATGTTCGTGAGTTGGAATCCATCATGACCATGGAAGCCTACGGCCTGCACTGGGAGCTGCCCCGGGAGCCCGCAGCGGCGACGGAAAGGTCACTGCCCAGAACGTGAGCGCGGGAGCAGGGCACGTGGTCGTGCCTTGCTCCCGCCGTCCCCTCATTCCCGTCATCCCCAAAATTCTGCAGTGTTCAAAGAGTTGATCAGTCGAGTCCGAATCCCCCGATGCGGATGCCGGTGTCTTCCGGCAGGCCCACGAGAAACGGGCCGCCGGTGCCGATCAGCAGGCCCTGGCGGTTGATGAAGATATCTTCCGGCGTCACAGCCTGGGCCGCGATGCTGTCCTTGAGCGCCGGGGTGAAGATCTTGTCGTACACGGCAAGGAAGGCCGCGGCGTCCGCCAGTTCCAGATCCTGCCCATCCAGGGTCACATACGCCGGGTACGACACCAGCGCCGCCACGCCGGGCTTGTCATCCGCGGCCACGCACTGCTTCACCTGCTCCACAAAGGCGACCACGGCCTTGAAGTCATTGAAGCCGAGATCCGAGTAATCTGGCAGTTCCCCGGCCTGGCCCGCGCTCAGGCCCAGCACCAATACCAGCGCCAATACTGTGGAGAGCATGCTTTTTATTTTCATCATATTGTATTTCCTGTTGTTGCTGATATATTGCCGGATGCCGCCCGGTGCGAGCTGCCCGCGGCAGATGGATATCTTCCTAGGATACCCTGCCGGTGATGTCTGTACGGGAGAACACGGACAGACAACAACCGCGGGACAGGCTATACAT
This sequence comes from Megalodesulfovibrio paquesii, assembly GCF_054653055.1. Taxonomy (NCBI): domain Bacteria; kingdom Pseudomonadati; phylum Thermodesulfobacteriota; class Desulfovibrionia; order Desulfovibrionales; family Desulfovibrionaceae; genus Megalodesulfovibrio; species Megalodesulfovibrio paquesii. Next base: position 32,871 of record NZ_BAAIGQ010000003.1, read on the forward strand.
AAACCATCGGACGCGCCCTGTCGTCTTCGAAGCACCCGGCCACTGCATGCGCCGATGCGACAACGATGATGAATGGCACAGAAACGGAGAACTGACATGTTGAAACAGGCAGCTGCAATGGTGGCCGGTGTGTTGATGCTGGGGTGTTTTGCCTCGGCAGGCTGGGCCATCAATCCTGCAGGCACCTATGTGTACCAGGAAAAAGGCTATACCGGCACCATGGTAATTGAACAGCAGGGGCCGGGGTTCGTGTTCACCTTCAACACCACCAGCAAGAGCAACGGGCAGCAGTGCGACTTTCAGACCTATGAAACGCCCATGGATCAAGGCGGCGGCCGCGAGGACGACGACCTGCCAGCCAAGGGCGGCACCGAGGACGACGGCATCAAGTTCACCATCGCCTTTGAAGGCAACAAGGCCGTGGTGGATGTCGAATCCAAGGGCGAGGAATGCGGCATGTCCGGATATTTTGGCGGCGTGTACTTGAAGAAGACCAAGTAGTCGAGTGCGTTAGGCTACGCGGCTCTTCAAGGGACGGGGGGCAGAGGGGACGGCCTGGCCGTCCCCTCGCTTTTTGTGGCGCGTTATGGCCGGTCGATCCAAAAGCCGTAGATGGAATCCTCGCCGGCATCGGCCGCCACTTCCAGCCGGAAGACGAAGCCGTCATGGGTCCACACCGTGCTTGTGCCATCCTTGCGGCCGGGGCCGGCATGGGTGGCCAGCCAGGCAGCCAGCTCCCTGGCCGGGGGGTTCTGCTCGGGGGCCATGGCATCCAGGATGATGCCTTGCAGCGGCCCGCCTGCACCGGGGCTTTGGGGTGGGCCAAAATCGAAGATCAGGGTCAGGGGCGCCGTGTCCGGGCTGGCGCTGTAATCGTACTGCAGGCGTTCCGGTGTATCGAGCCCCAGGCTTTCTGAGGGCAGCAGGGGCGTGACGGTCGCCGTCACTTCGGCGCGAGTGGTGGCGGCGGTGATCTCCACCGTGCCGCCCTGAAGGTGCAGGGGAAAGGCCTGGAGCGGTGCGGGCAGGGCCAGGCACAGGGCCAGGCACAGGCTCGTCAGCGCAAGGACAAGGCCGCGGCGCAGGGAGGCGGAATGCTGGCGCATGGGGGATCCTTTGGGGTGGGGTTATTGTTCCGCTACCGAGTAATCGAGCAGGACATACCGCTCGTCCCTGGCCTGGATACGGGCCGTGAAGCTGGCGCCGGGAGTGACGTCTTCCCCGGCCTTGCGCCACTGTTCCGGCGTGCCGTGGGGGTCAATGTCCCCGCCAGGGCCGGTGTAATAGATGAAGCCTTCGGCGCGGAAGATGTCCTGGCCCAGATCGGTCAGGGTGCGGATCTGGGAGAACACGTAGGCTTCACCATCGGCCAGGGGCACGGGGTAGGCTTTTTGGGCGTGCGAGGGCAGGGGGGCACCCAGGTATTTGATGAGGATGGTATCCACCATGTCCGCCGGCACCAGGACGCTCTGCCCGTCGGATGATTTTTTCAACGACTTGAATTTGTTGATGTAGGCGTGCTGCAGGGCGAAATCCAGCCGGGCCTGGGGCGGGAGCGTGCCTTCGGCGAAGCTGGGCACGGCGGCTTCGGAAAAATTGCTGAAAAAGGTGTTCAGCTGCCGCTGCTGGGCCGGGGTCATGGCCACCGGGGTTTCCGCCGCGGTAGTGGTGGCGGCCTGCAGGCAGCAGGCGAAGCACAGTAGCAACGAGAGCACACAGGGAACAGGCCTTGGCAAAACGCGTGGCATGATGGCTCCTTTTGGGTTGGAAAGGGGGGCCAGCATACCCGGTCGGCTCGCGTTGTCTGCCAGGAAAAACACGGCAATGTTGTCCGCAACGCCCCGGACGAAGCGGAATGAACCCGGGTGGGGATCAGAGCCTGTCCGCACTCTCCAGATGCAGCCGGATGGCCTGCTTGCGCAGTTCCTTCATGCCCGCGATATCCATTTTTTCCATGATTCTGGAATAATAGGTTTCCACGGTCCGCACGCTGATGTGCAGGGCCCGGGCAATCTCGGCGCTGGAATCGCCACGGCCGAGCATGGCCAGGATTTCTTCTTCCCGCTGGCTCAGGGCGCCTCCTGTGGCCTCGGGGGCAAGCATGCGGCTGGCCATGGTCCGGGCGGCCACAGGACTGACGTAACGCCGGCCGGCCAGCACTTCGGCAATGGCCTCCAGCAGCACGCCGGCCACTTCGCGCTTGGTCACGTAGCCGTGCGCCCCGCGGCCAAAGGCCCGCTCCACCGCCCCGGCATCCTCGTGCATGGAATACACCAGGGTGCGCAAGGGCGGCTCATGGGGCAGCGCCTGCAAGGCGTCCAGCAATTCCAGGCCGCTTTCACCCCCCAGGGAGAGATCCACCACCACCACGTCGGCTCCGGCCGCCTGCAGTCCGGTCAGGGCCTCGGCATGGCAACCGGCCTCGCCGCAGATTTCGCAGCCGCTCTGCCGCAACAACAGCGCCAACCCCTGGCGCACGGCGGGATGATCATCCACCAGAAACACCCGCACGGCTGCACTCATGCCTGCTCCTCTTTGTTATTCCGATCACAGGTGACGCCGCGGACGATGCCGGCAATGCGACACGCAACGACCGTGCCGGGCGCGGCGGCGTCTGGCGAGGCATCCGTGATTTCCAGTTCCCCGCCGGCAATCCGGGCCCGGTGCGCCAGGATGCGCAGGCCCAGGCCGCCCTGCGCGCCGCCTTCCGGGCTGCCAGCATTCCGGCCATCCCCGCGGCGGCCTTGCCCGTCGTCCCGGACCTCAATGGCCAGGGTGCTGCCATCACAAGCAAGGGACACCTGAATGTGCTGCGCCCGGGCGTGCTTGGCAGCGTTGGTCAGGGCCTCCTGGGCGATGCGGTACAGCTGGACCAGATGTTCGTGACTGCATGCGGCGCACGGCAGATCGCGGGTGACGGCAATGTGCACGCCGGTGCGTTCGGCTGCCCGCCGGGCCAGCTCCTCCAGCGAGGGGCCGGCGGCCTCGGCATCATGTTCCACCGGCCACAACCCCACGGAGAGGGCATAGGCCTCGCGCACGGTCTCGTTGAGCAGGGAGGACAGGGCGGCGATATTGGTGTTGCTGCTTTCATGGGCTTCGGCTGGCGCGGTGTTTTCCAGCACCGAGCAGTGCAGCCGCGCGCCCGTGAGCTGCTGACACAGGCCATCGTGCAAATCGTGACTCAGGCGGCGGCGTTCGGCCTCGCTGGCGTCCACAATTTCCCGCACCAGCCGGTTGCGTTCGGCCATTTCCTCTTCCAGGGCCACGTTCTTGCCTTCCAGCTCCGAGGAAAGCTGCTCCACCGCCGTGAAGGCCCGCGAAAAACGCCGGGCCAGGGCCAGGGACTGGAACAGGATGAAACCGAACATGCCCACATGAATGATTGAGCCAGTGTGAATGATGCCGGTATCAAACAGCATGTCATTCAGCCCTGCGGGGCCGAGGATCGCAAACCCCATGAGAATGAATCCTGCGCCTTCACGGCCCCGCCTCCGGGCCCGGTTCAGGCAGTACAGGCAGTACAGGATGAGCAGGGAAGAGGTGAGGTAATACACAGGCAGCAGGGTCGTCAGCCAGCGCAGGGGGCCTACCACGGCCACCAGACTGGCCAGCGCGCCCCACCCGATAGCCAGCCGGTGCAGCCTGGTGGAAAATTCCTGCAGATACAAGGATCTGAAAAAGGAATAACCCACCGGGACGGAACAGAAAAAGGCCACCAGGGCCACGCGGTCCAGCAGGATGGAGGAGATGTCCGGCCAGGCCAGCCGGATAATCCACCAGCTGGATTCCGAGCAGGAAAAATTCGTCAGCCAAAGCAGGCAGTAACAGCCAAAATACAGGGGTGAGGGATCCTTGCGCCGAAAGAGGCCCAGGCACAGGTGGTATACCCCCATGAGCAGCAGGCCACCGGCAAAAAAGGCCGCCACCCCCCAGTTGCGCAGCTGCATGGACTGCATGACCCCGGGCGGGCCCAGCAGGATGGGGGAGGGGATGCCGCCCTCCATGTGGTGCTGGTTGGAAACCTGCAGCACCAGCTCCACCGGGCTGCCTGTGCTGAGGAATTCTCCCAGCTGCACGTCTGCCCGGGGGGATTCGGTGCGCATGCTGGCCCCCACCGTGCCGCTGGCAAGCAGCCGGGCGCCGTTCACCCACAGGGAATAGGCCGAGCGGATGTAATACAGCCGCAGGGCCAGGGGCTGCACGCCGGGAGGGGGCTGCAGGGTGAGGCGCAAGGTGGCATGGCGGAACTCCCCGCGCTCCAGGCCGGCGGCCGTGCAGGTCCGCCAGCTGCTGGGCAGGGGCTGGAAGCCGTCAGGAACCGGGGGAGGGGAAGCCTGAAAATCCGCCGGAGTGAGCAGGCGGCCGCAGTACAGCTCCCAGTGCGTGTTCAGGGGAATGGGGGCGGCGGGCTCATGCAGGTTCCAGGCTGCAAGATCCAGGATGGCCGGCTCTGTGGCCGGCTGGGCCAGGCCGCCTGTCGCGCATCCGGGCAACAGCGTCATGCACAGGGCAAGCAGCAGGATCCCGAGGGCCTGAAGGGCGGCGTGGTGGGGCGGGGACATGCCCGTCAGGTAATTTCGGGACACAGATGCAGCGATCCTCCGGACAGACGCAGTCCCAAAGGTTCCGGTATTTTCCCAGTTTCGTCAAGGAGAGTCCACCGGGCAGGGAGGCTTGGGCATGTGCATGGGTCGGGCAGGCTGGATCATGACGGCGTTGCTGCTGGTGCTGCCATGGCCGGCGGCGGGCCGCCACGCGCAGGCGAATCAGATATCCCAGGCGAGCCCGCAGGCCCAGGCCCTCCGGCCTGCTCCCCGGCCTGCTCCCCAGCCTGCTCCACGGGTGCGGATCCGGGCCGCGGTCATCGAGGAGCAGGGCGTGGCCTTTGCCGTGGTCTACGTGAGCGGTCCTGTTCTGGAGGACACGGCGGCAGCGGTCCGGGCCCAGGCCCGGTACGCGCGGTTTTTTCTCCTCCCCGTGGTGCTGATGACCGACGATGCCAGGGGCCCGCGGTGGTTTGGCCGGGAGGATATCGTCCGCTTTCTCTCGGCGTATGCGTTTGAAGACATCCCTTGGGAAGTGCACGAGTTGCCGGAGTGAAGGCGGCTCAGCGCATGGCCTGTTTCATGACGTAGGCCAGTTCAAAGATCTCCTCGCCCACGCGCAACGTTTCGGCAATACCCCGGGAATAAATGAAATCCGGTCCGGGCATGTTCACGAAGATGTCCAGATCCTGCAGAAAACGCAGGGCGTCCCGGCCGTCTTCGGTCTCATGTTCGGCCATGGCCGCCTCGATGCGCGGCCTGAGAGCCGGGCGGGCGTCCGCGTGCAGACGGTGCATCAGCCGTTCCAGGATTGCTTCGCACTGGGCGATATGGTGCATGCTCTTGCTCCAGGGAAAAAGGCCCCGGACCGGCTGCAAACTCCGGCCCGGGACGGGATGACAACGATGCGGAATCAGCCTAGCCGTGAGCCGCGGGGAAGAACGCCGCGCTGACCCAGTACAGCACCACCAGGGAAACCACGCCTATGGTGAGGCTCCAGCGGATGAGCTTCAGTTCGACGGGCAACAGCTCGTCGTATTCCATCTTCTGCATTTCCTCGGCAATCTTGTTTTCATCCAACTGCATGAGTGTGCTCCTTTTGCAATGCAATGTGCCTCATGTTGCGTCCTTATTTCGTGGACATCACACTAGACGGTGGGCGGCTTGACACCATGGAAGAACAGCCAGGAAATGAACAGGCCGATCCAGATGATGAAGCCGAACAGGCACACCACGTACACCGCCGCCAGCTTGCCGATGCCTTCTGCCCAGAGTTTCTTGAAGTTGGACACCACGCCGATGGTGAAGAAGGTCAGCACAAAGAAGATGCCGCGGAACGTGCCCGTGCCGGCGATGGTGGCCTTGCCCAGCTTGACCATGTCCGGCCCCATGGCGCACAGGGCCAGCAACACCAGGAAAGTGATCACATACCCCAGCACAAAGCGGGGGAAGCGGTCCAGCACAGCGCTGAACTGCATGCGCTGGCCGGGCTTGCGGTCGATGAACGTGCACCACACAATGGCCAGCACAAAGGACCAGATGCCGATAAAGACGTCGATGAAGATCTTGATGGTGGTGGCGGCCATGGTCACCCAGCCTTCCTGGTACTGGACGCCAACCTCGGTCAGGGCCTTGGCGCGGATGAGCGCGTCGGTGATGGCCCCGGAGGCGATGGCGCCGCCGTCGCTCTTGACCGCCAGACCCATCCAGGCGCCCGCGACCATGGGCTGATCCCACAAGCCCCACTGGGCGGCAAAGGGCAGCAGCAGCATTTCAATGCAGGTGAAAACAACCACCAGGGACGACACCATGATGGGCACCACCGGTCGGGCCCGGGTGGCCCCGCCCGTGGCAATGGCCGCGGACACGCCGCAGATGGAAATGCCCGAGGCCAGCGGGGCGGACCACTCCCGGCTGAACTTGAAGTACTTGCGGGCCACGTAATACACCAGCGCCCAGTAGATCAGATAGGCCTCGACAATGGCGCACAGCCCCCGGAATATCACCGAGGAGGCCAGCCCCAGGGCGTCCACGGCCTTCACGCCCAGTTCCGCGCCCAGGATGACGATGGCAATCTTGATGTACATTTCCGGCCGCAGGGCTTCCTTCAGATTCTCGGCCAGACCAGGCATGAAGTTGCCCACAAAAATGCCCGCCAGCAGGGCCAGGATGAAGCCGGCTTCGCCGGTCAGGCCCATGGCCCAGGTCAGGTTGTACTTGGCCAGCTGGTCCGGCGTGGCCGCGATGACGGCATAGTGGCCCACGGCCCAGCACAGCATGCTGAGGAAGAAGACCACGGCAAAGGACTTGACGAACCTGGGCACATCCGCCCCCAGGTTCTTGAGCCCCACGGCCAGAAAGATCGTGATGAACACAAACGTGCCCAGCAATGAGGCAATGCCGGGAAGATCCTTGTAATTGCCTGATGCCGCGCCAAAAATCTTGCCGGCGTCGGTCCAGACGTTGGTCTTCACGCTCCAGCCCAGCACGTCCAGTCCCACAAAGTTCAACGCGCCCAGGATGAAGAGGAACAAGCCCATGATCAGGGCGAGCTTGTCCTCAGTCAGCCACCTCTTCTTTACCGTCATACGGTCCTCCTTGCTCGCTCGTTCGGGGTGGATGCGGCAACCGTTCCGGGCAGGCCGCGCCCGGTGCGCCGGCATTCCGCTATCCAGCCACCCCGTTGTTTCCCACCATGCCGCGGCACTCCCTGTGGCCGCAGCTGGTTCCGAAGAGAGCAAGGAGGGTGCCATCAAGTTGTAACAAGGTAATTGCTCAATATTATAAGGAAAAGATTAAATGGCCGGCGCGCGTGGTGCTGCCAGGAGGTAGCAGCATGCTGCCTCCTGGCAGCAGCCCTGCAAACTTTCGTTGTCATGGAGGCAGTGGCGCGGTATGGAGCCGGAAACACGGGAGGCACGCCCATGCATCGGCTCATGCCGCATACGCTGCAGAGCAAGTTTTTATCCGGGATGATCCTGCTCATGTTCGGGCTGGTGGCCTTTTTCGGCGTGGCGCTGAACAGGCATCTGGGCCAGCTCATGGAGGGCGAATCCCGGGACAAGGCCGCGCTGATCCTGGCTCAGGTGGAGGCCATGCAGCATTACGTCCGCAGCACACTGCGGCCCACCATGTACGAGACCCTGCCCAACGATCAATTCGTCCTGGAGGCCATGAGCACCTCCTTTATCACCCGTGCGGTAATGAGCGATCCGAACCTCGCCCGGGAAGGTTTCCTCTACCGCCGGGTGACCAGAAACGCGCGCAATCCGGATTACGAAGCGGACGGCATGGAACGTGAATTCCTCCGCCAGTTCGAGGCTGACCCGGCCCTGACCCATGTGGAGCAGGTGGCCGTGGTGGACGGGGAGCCGAATTTCATCACCGTGTATGTGCAGCGCTTTGACGAAACCTGCATGCACTGCCATGGCGATCCGGCCGAGGCCCCGCGCGAACTCATTGCCCGGTACGGCGCCGAGCGCGGTTTTGGGCGCCAGGTGGGGCAGATTGCAGGCATCGACATGATCCGCCTGAAAATCCAGCGCAATGTGGGCAGCATTCGCGAGGCCACCTTTTCCTTTGCCCTGTTTTTTGCCTCGGGCTTTCTCTTGCTGTTTTTGTTCATCCAGGGGTTTTTTCACCGGCTGGTGGTCCAGAGCCTGCGCCGGGCCACGGGCGTGATGCAGCGGCTGTTCCCCGAGGAAGCCCAGGGCCAGGCCCAGGAACTGGCCCTGCAGCCTGCCGGCCGGGATGATGAGATTGAAGGCATTCTTCATGGGTTTGAACTCTTTGCCGAGCATCTCCGGCAGGCGCGGCAGGATCTGCGGGACTACGCCGCCACCCTGGAGGAGAAGGTCGCCGGCCGCACCGTGGAACTGACCCGCCTGGCTGACGAACGCCGGGCCGACGTGGCGCTCTTTGTCTCGCTCCTCAACAGCCTCAATGACAGCCAGAGCAAGCAGGAATTGCTGCTGTCCGCCCTGCAGCTCATTGCCGAACGCTTTGGCGCGGCGCGCGCGGCCTATGTGTGCCTGCTGGCCTCCTGGGATTTTGCCGCCTGGCCCGATCCGCGCATCCGGCCCGCATTGCCCCGGGACTGGCACGACCTGGTCACCAACAGCGAAACCCGCCTCGACCCGCAGGCCTGGTACATCCCGGTCCAGACCTCGGGCACCAGCCGCGGCCTGCTCTGTCTGTACTGGGACGACGCCCCCCGCAGCCATTCGCGCATGGCCGACCTGGCCCGGGCCGTGGGCCAGCAGCTGGGCATTGCCATGGAAAACCTGGAGGCCCTGGACGGCCTCCTGCGGCAGAATGCCATGCTCTCCTCCATCTTCGAGGGCGTGGCCGATCCGCTGCTGCTGCTGGATGCCGGCGGGGCCGTGCTCCTGGCCAACACGCCGGCCCGGGAACTGGCGCGAAGTCTGACTTCGTCCCCGGGTGATCCTCCGGGTGATTCCTCTGGAGAATCCTCTGGAGAATCGGGCAAGGATCTCCTGCTGGACCGGCTCTTCGCCGCCACAGCCAGCACGGACAGCGGGGAATTCGAGCTGGAGGACGGCCGCGTCTTTACCGTGAACCTGTATGCGCTCAAGGAATCCGGCGGCCGTCGCGTGGCCTCCCTGCGCGACATCACCCTGGAACGGCGCATGGAAGGCCAGATGCTGCGCAACGAACGCCTGGTGGCCGTGGGCCAGCTGGCCGCGGGGCTGGCGCATGAGATCAACAACCCCCTCGGCGTGATCAGCTGTTATACGGAACTGCTGATGACCTCTCAAAAAGAAGAGCAGGCTCAGGCGGATCTGGCTGTGATCATGCGGCATATCGTCCAGGCCCGGCGGGTGGTGCGCGATCTGCTGGACTTCGCCCGCCCCCGGCCCGTCACCTCCGGCCCCAGCGATCTGGCCGCCGTGGCCGCCGCCACGGTGGAGGTGCTCCAGCCCCGGGCCAAGACCAGCAAGGCCACCCTTGTCTTTGCCGCCCACGGGGCACTTCCGCCGGTGGAGGCCGGGGTGGACATGCTGGAGCACATCCTGACGAATCTGATGATGAACGCCCTGGACGCCGTGGACAATCTGGAGGCCAGATGCGGCCGGCACGGCGCGGTGCAGGTCTCGGTGTGCCGGGAGGACGGCCTGGCTCTGCTGACCGTGGCCGACAACGGGCCGGGCATTCTGCCAGAGCATCTGAACCGCGTCTTTGACCCCTTCTTCACCACCAAGGAAGCCGGCAAGGGCACCGGCCTGGGCTTGTCCGTTATTTACGGGCTCACGCGGGAGCTGGGCGGCAGCATCGAGGTGGAAAGCACCCCCAACCACGGCGCGGCCTTCAAGGTGCGCCTGCCCCTGGCGGCGGAGGCATAGATGGGACAGCGCATCCTTATAGTGGATGATGATTCCGACTTCACCCACGGCCTGGCCCGGCTCCTGGCCGGAGGCTTCCCGGAGGTGGAGATTGCCCTGGCCGGCAATGGCGCCCAGGCCCTGGGGCTGCTGGCTGCAAAAAGCACGGATCTCCTGCTCTCGGACCTGCGCATGCCCGGCATGGACGGCCAGGAACTCCTGCATCAGGCCCTGGAGCTGGAACCGGGGCTGACGGTGGTGTTGCTCACCGGTCACGGCAGCGTGGAAACCGCCGTGGCCGCCCTCAAGGCCGGGGCCTATGATTTTCTGACCAAACCCGTGGACCGCGAAGAGCTGTTCCGCGTGGTGCAGAAGTGTCTGGAACGCGGCCGGCTCCTGAACGAAATCCGCACCCTGCGCGAGCTGGCCTGCCGCTGCGAGGGCGGCCGCCGTCTGGTGGGCGAGGCGCCATCCATGCGGCAACTCAAGGCTGCCGTGGCCGCCGTGGCCGACTCGGACTATACCGTGCTCATTCGCGGGGAATCCGGCACCGGCAAGGAGCTGGTGGCCGAGAGCATCCACGCCATGAGCCGCCGCGCGGGCAAGCCCTTCGTGGCCGTGAACTGCCCGGCCATTCCGGAACATCTGCTGGAAAGCGAACTCTTTGGCCATGTGAAGGGCGCCTTCTCCGGCGCGGACAAGGCCCGCACCGGCCTCTTCGTCTCGGCCAAGGGCGGCAGCATCCTGCTTGATGAGATCGGGGACATTCCCATGTCCGTGCAAACCAAGCTCTTGCGCGTGCTGCAGGAACACGAGGTGCGGCCCGTGGGTTCCAACGAGACGGTCAAGGTGGATGTGCGCATCCTGGCCGCCACCAATCAGAGCCTGGAACGACGCATCACCGCCGGGCAGTTCCGGGAGGATCTCTTCTACCGGCTGAATGTGCTCACCGTGGCCACGCCGCCCCTGCGCGAACGCCGGGAGGATATTCCCCTGCTGGCCGCGCACTTTCTGGCCCAGACCTGCGAGGAAATGCGCCTCACGCCCAAAGTGCTTGGGCCGGAGGTGGTGGCCTGCCTGTGCGAGCGGCCCTGGCCGGGCAATGTGCGGGAACTGCAGAACTTTGTGCGCCGGCTGGCCGTGTTCTGCCCGGGGCCGCAGGTGCAGCTGGCCCACCTGCGCCAGGCCGAGGGGCAACCGGTCGAGGCTTCCGGCGGCAATGGCGGCGGCCCAGGTGTTGCGGGAGGCCCGGCCGCCGGCCCCTGCGAGCCCCTGGCGCCCTACAAGGATGCCAAGGCCCTGGTGCTGGAGCGCTTTACCCGCAATTACGTGGAACGCATCCTGGAGATGACCGGCGGCAATATCTCCGAAGCCGCCCGCCTCTCAGGCATCGAACGCGTGAGCCTGCAGAAGATCCTCAAGCGGATCGGGAACGGATAGAGACGCCGCCGGCAGGGAATGCCGGCGGTGCATGTTTCGCCTTCCCCCTCACCCCTTCAGATATCCATATAAGGTCTGGCGGCTGACGCCGAATTCCCGGGCCAGGCGGGCCTTGTTTTCGCCGCGGCCGGCCCGTTCGCGCAGGTCGCGGGCCTGTTCGGTGCTCAGGGCCTTTTTGCGCCCCTTGTACTTGCCCGCGGCCTTGGCCAGGGCAATGCCCTCGCGCTGGCGTTCACGGATGAGGGCGCGTTCGAACTCGGCAAAGGCGCCCATCACCTGGAAGAGCAGCCGCTGCATGGGGTCCCCTCCCCCGCCGGCCGTGCTGCCGCCGAAGACGAGATGCTCTTTGTGGAAGTGCACCACCACCCCCTTGGCCGTGAGCTGGTCCACCAGCTGTTGCAGGTCGGCCAGATTTCGGGCCAGACGGTCAATGCTGTGAACGTGCAGGGTATCGCCCTCGCGCAGCCATTCCAGGCACGAGCGCAGGGCCGGGCGGGCCGTGTCGCGGCCGCTGCATTTGTCCTCAAACACTTTCTCCAGGGGCACGCCCTCCAGCTGCCGGGCGGTGGACTGGTCCAGGGTGGAAACGCGGATGTAGCCGACGTGTTGACCGGGCATGCAGGGCACTCGTACTGCGGTTGAAAGGAAAAATGTCAAGATAAAGTCTATAAAATCTGCGTCGCTTTGTCAAGAATAAATGCAGGCGACCCTATGTTGACGAAGCGTCGGGCTGCGGGATCGTGTATGGTTAGGGTACGGTCTAAAATACCATTGCAGGAGAAGGCCGCGCGCCCTCCCCTGCAATGACTGTGACCAACGGGGCCGGGTTATTGATGCGTGCCATGGCTCCCGTGCCCGCCGTGGGCGGCTTCGTGCTTGGTCAGCTCGTCCAGGCTGATGGCTGCGTCGCCGTTGGCGTCGGTTTCCTTGAAGGCGGCCTCGGAATCCGGGCCCATCATGCCCTTGTATTCTTCCAGGTTGATGGCGCCGTCCTTGTTTTTGTCCATCATGTCAAAGTGCATCTTGCTCTTGGCGGCCTGGTCCATGGCCTGGGCCGCGGGGGCTGTGACGAACAGGCAAAGGCCAAGCAGGACAAGCGCGCGCAGCCGGGTCAGGGTGATCATGTGGAGGTCTCCTTTGCTGAGGGATTGCTGAAAAGGTGTGCGTGGTCAGGCGCGGCGGGCGAGCCGCCATTCCGCGAACAGACAATAAATGACGGGGGTGGTCAGCCAGGTGAGCATGGCCACGGCCATGCCGCCAAAGGAAGGGATGGCCATGGGGGCCATGATGTCCGAGCCCCGCCCCGAAGAGGTCAGCACCGGCAGAAGGGCCAGCATGGTGGTGGCCGTGGTCATCATGGCCGGCCGGATGCGGCGGGACGCGCCTTCCACCACGGCCCGGCGCAGGGTCTCCCGGTTGTCAAACCGCTTGCCGCCCAGCTGTTGTTCCAGGAAGGTGGCCATGAGCACGCCGTCATCCGTGGCGATGCCGAACAGGGCCAGGAACCCCACCCACACGGCCACGCTCAGATTGACCGGATGAATTTGGAACAGCGCCCGCAAGTCCACGCCAAGAATCGTCATCTCCAGGAACCAGGCCTGCCCGTACAGCCAGAGCATCAGGAACCCGCCGGACCAGGCCATGACCACACCGGAGAAGACGAGGACAGTCAAGGGGATGCGCTTGAATTGAAAATACAGCAGCAGGAAGATGAGCAGCAGGCACAAGGGCAGCAGCACGGCCAGCCGTTTTTGCGCGCGGATCTGGTTTTCGTAGCTGCCGGCAAAGGTGTAGCTCACCCCGGCCGGCAGGCGGAAGCTGCCGTCGGTCTGGCGCTGCTCCAGATAGGCCTTGGCGTGCTCCACCACGTCCACCTCGGCAAACTCCGCCACGCGGTCAAAGAGCACGTAGCCGGTAAGGAAGGTGTCCTCACTTTTGATGACCTGCGGCCCGCGCACGTAGCGGAGGTGCGCCAGTTGCGAGAGCGGCACCTGCTGGCCCATGCTCCCGGCCACCAGGACCTTTTCCAGGGCCTCGGGAGAGTCCCGCAGCTCCCGCGGGTAGCGCACCCGCACGGGGTAGCGTTCCCGCCCCTCCACGGTAAAGGTGATGGGCATGCCGCCGATGGCCGTCTCGATGACCTGCTGCACCTGGGCGATGCGCACGCCGTAGCGGGCAATGGCCTGACGGTCGATGACGATTTCCAGATACGGCTTGCCCACGATGCGGTCGGCAATGACGGCCGAGGCCTGCACCGAGGGCACCTCCTTGAGCAGGGCCTCAATCTGCAGGCCCACGGCCTCGATGGTCTGTAAATCCGGTCCCTTGATCTTCACCCCCATGGGGGCGCGCATGCCGGACTGCAGCATGACGATACGCGCGGCGATGGGTTGCAGCCTGGGCGCGCCGGTCACGCCCGGCACCTCGGCCGCGGCGACGATGCGTTCCCAGATGTCGTCAGGCGTTTGCACACCGGGCCAGGCCGCGCGGCCGGGGTTCAGGGCCGGGTCCAGGGCGGGCCGCCAGAGCCGGAAGGCCTTGCCCGAGGCATCGGGGATCAGCTGTCCGTGCTCATCACGCAGAAACCGCCCCTGGATCAGATACGGCAGGCCGTCCGGCGCGGGTTGAGGTTGGCCCTGGGGATTGCGGAAATAGTCCTGCCGGTCCGGGTCGAAACGGAAGCGCGGCACCGTGTTGCCTGTTCCTTCGGAATCTTGCAGGTATTCGTCGCGGTAGGAGATTATGGTCTCGATCATGGAGATGGGCGCGGGGTCCAGGGGCGTTTCGGCCCGGCCCAGCTTGCCCACGGCCAGTTCCACCTCGGGCACGGCCTGGATGGCCATATCCTGCCGCCGCAGCACGGCCTGGGCCTCCTGCAGGGAGGCGTGGGGCATGGTGGTGGGCATGAACAGGAAGGCCCCTTCGTCCAGGGGCGGCATGAACTCCTTGCCCAGGCCGGGAAAGGCGGCATTGAGGGCCACCATGGGGCCGGCCTGCCGCCACTGCGTGGGCAGCCAGGCAAGAAGCCGCGGCGTGCCCAGCCACGAGAACAACCCCAGGAGCACGATGCCCAGAGGAATCAGCAAAAACAGCAGCTTGAATCCCAGCACGCGGGCCAGCACCCAGGGATAGATACGCACAATTCCCAGGAACACCGCCATCAGGACGGCAATAACCCCGCCGGCAAAGGCCGTGTTGGCCGGGAGTCCCTGGCCGTGGCCAAGGGGCATCCACTGCGCCGCCAGCACGGCCACGATGGCCAGGGCCGCAGCCAGATTGTCCAGCAGGCCCCAGATCGCGGCCACCCGTTCCGGCAACAGCGGCCGCGCCATGCGCCGCAGGCCGAGATACATGAGCGGCAGGCCCGTCCACCAGGGGAACACCAGTGATGCCGCTATCCCCGCCGCCAGATACAACAAGCCCCGGTTCAAGAGCAGGGCGCGAGGGCGTCGGAACGTGGCCCGCCCGTGCCCGTCGCCCTGTTCCGCCGGTCCCATGACAAAGGAGGCAAAGGCCGGCAGCATGGTCAGCCCCACCACCACCGCGGCCACCAGGGCAAAGGTTTTGGTAAAGGCCAGGGGTTTGAACAGCTTGCCCTCCGGCCCTTCCATGGCAAACACCGGCAGGAAGCTGACCACCGTGGTGGCCACGCTGGTCAGGATGGCGCTGCCGACCTCCGTGGCCGCGGCATAGATGACTTCTATCCGGGAACTGCCGGCCGGCGCGCGGGCGAAGTGCTGCAGGATGTTCTCACACAGCACGATGCCCACATCCACCATCACCCCGATGGCGATGGCAATGCCCGAAAGCGCCACGATGTTCGCATCCACCCCGGCCAGCTTCATGGCCACAAAACACATGGCAATGGCCAGGGGCAGCAGGGAGGAGATCAGCAGCGAGCTGGCCAGGTGCATCACCGAGAGCACCACCACGATGATGGTGATCAGCACTTCCTGGGTCAGGGCCTCCTCCAGGGTGCCGAGGGTCTCTTCGATGAGGCCGGTGCGGTCGTAGAAGGGGACGATGGTCACCTTGCTCAAGCGGCCGTCGGCCAGGGTTCTGGCGGGCAGGCCGGGTGTCAGTTCGCGGATTTTGTCCTTGACGTGCTGGATGGTTTCCAGCGGGTTGCCGCCCTGGCGCACCACCACCACGCCGCCCACAGCCTCTGTGCCGTCCTTGTCCAGCACGCCGCGGCGCAGGGCCGGCCCCAGGGAAACCGTGGCCACGTCGCCCACGCGAATGGGCGTGCTCTCCCTGGCCACGATGACCGCGGCTTCCAGATCCGCCACGCTCTTGATGAAGCCCACGCCGCGGATAAGGTATTCCGGCCCGTTGATTTCGATGGATCGCGCGCCCACGTCCAGATTGGACTGTCGCACTGCATTGACCACCTGTTCCAGGGTCAGGCCGGCGGCCCGCAGGCGATCCGGATCCACATCCACCTGATATTCCTTGACGAACCCGCCAATGGAGCCAACTTCGCTCACGCCTTCGGCACTGAGCAGACCATAGCGGACGTAATAATCCTGAATGCTGCGCAGCTCGGCCAGATCCCAGCCACCAGCCGGGTTGCCCTCGGCGTCCCGGCCTTCCAGGGTGTACCAGAAGACCTGCCCCAGGGCCGTGGCGTCCGGGCCCAGCGTGGGCCGCACGCCAACAGGCAGCGTCCCCGCAGGCAGGCTGGAGAGCTTCTCCAGGAGCCGGGAGCGCGACCAATAGAACTCTACATCCTCTTGAAAAATAACGTAAATACTGGAGAAGCCGAACATGGAGAAGCTGCGCACGGTCTTCACGCCGGGCACACCAAGCAGGGACACCGTGAGCGGATAGGTCACCTGGTCTTCCATGTCCTGCGGCGAGCGGCCCGGCCATTCCGTGAAGACGATCTGCTGGTTTTCGCCGATGTCCGGAATGGCGTCCACATGCACGGGATCCCGCGGCAACATGGCGGTATCCCAATGGAACGGCGCCACCATGGCGCCCCAGCCCACACACAGCATGGCCAGCAGGCAGGCCACCAGCCGGTTTTCCAGAAAGAAGCGGATGAGGAGATGAAGGGGATTGAAGGAAGAAGGCTGCATGAGAGGCCACTGCTCCTTGGCTAGCGCAGGGCGGGCAGTTCGCCGCGCACGTCGCCGCAGCCGGGCATGGATTTGCCCATGTACGGGTTACGGATGTTCGGATCGGGCTGCAGCCAGTCCGCGCCCTGGTAGTCAAAGGCCATGGGACAATGCAGCTGGAAGAGCTGCCCGCCGGTGCGCAGCCCCAGGGTGCCGGCCGCGGCGATGAGCGCCCGGGACACGGGCCAGAAGCCTTCGCGCAAGGCGTCGAGATCCTGCGCCCTGGCCAGGGTGGCCAGCCCGGCTTCCATGTCTGCGCGGACCGGGGCGAAGCTGCCTGCGGCCTCGCCCTGCAGCTGGCCGGCGTCCACCGCCTGCCAGGCCGCAGAGGTAGCCGCCGCCGCGGCCCGGGCTGCGGGCAGGTCGTCCCTGGCCAGGGCGTCCTGCAAGTCCAGATAGGCGGTAAAGACCTGCCCCAGCTGCGTCTGGACGGCCGGGGGCGCGGGGGTGGCCGGCCCGGCCGCCGCGGCGGCAAAGGCGCGGTAATCAAACACCGTGCGCAGCTGCTGCAGATGCCCGGCCAGTTCGGCGGCGTGCCAGCGGATTTCGGGCATGGATCGGCTATCCGTGCCGAGATACACGTCATTGTGCAGGAGCATGGAGAGCTCCTTCCAGTGCATGGCCGGTTCGCTTTCCGGCGGCGCGAGGGTGGAGGCGTCCATGGCTGCCAGGGCGGTGCCCAGGGCCGCGAAGGTCTGCCGGGCGGCGTGCAGATCCGTCCCGTTGGCCGCTTCCGCCAGGGTGGCGGCCGGGGCGTCCAGGGCGGGCAGCTGGCGCAGGAACTGGGAAGGAACCCCGGAAAGCGCGCCCGCGCCGCTGCCTTCGGGCAGCATCATACTTGGCCGGGCCTGGAGCTGGGCGGCGCTGTCCACCAGAAAGGCCCCGCGCGCCACCACCTGTTCGCCTTCGGCCAGCCCCTGGCGGACCACGTACCGTTCGCCGGCCCGGGGGCCGAGGACGATTTCCCGCCCCTCGTAGTGTCCTGGCACGGTGGCGTTGGCCACGTACACGATGGCCCGCGTGCCGGTGACCAGGGCCGCAGTGGCGGGGATGGTCAGCTCCTGGCCGCCGGCCCGGGACTGCTGCACCGCATGGGCCAGCATGCCGGGTTTGAGCCGGCCGCCGGGGTTGTTGACGTTCAGGCGCACGCGGAAGGTGCGGGTCATGGGATTGATGGTGGGATCGATGAAGGCCACGACGCCGGAGAAAGTCTCCCCGGGCAGGCCCTCGGCGGTGAATTGCACGTGTGCGCCCATGGCCAGCCAGGGCAGGTCAGCCTCATAGGCCTCGAACACCGCCCAGACGCGGGATAGATCCGCAATGGCGTAGAGTCTGGCCCCTGTGGTCACATAAGCACCTTCCAGCACGTCCTTTTTCAGCACCACGCCGCCCACGGGCGCGGTGAGGGTCATGTGGTCGGAAGGGGCGTTGCCGGCGAGCACGGCCTTGATCTCCGCTGCGGAAAAACCCAGCAGCCGCAGCTTTTCCCGGGCGGCGTGGGCCGTTCTGGCCGCGGCGTCCCGCAGCACGGCTGCGGCCTGGGGGCCGAGTCTGGCCACGGCCCGTTCCGCCTCCAGCAATTCGGCCTGGGCGGCCACCAGTTCCGGGCTGTAAATGGCCGCCATCTTTTGCCCGGCCCTGACCTCCACGCCGGTTACATCCACGTACAGCCGGTCCAGGCGGCCGGCCACTCGGGCGGTGATGGAGGCCAGGCTGGTTTCGTCGGCCTCGATGGTCCCCTGCAGCCGGGTGGCGACTTCCACGCTGCGCCGCTCCACCGTGGCCAGCTCCACCTGGGCCAGGGCCCGGGCCGACGGCGTGAGGCTGATGGCTCGCAGGCTGGTTGCCGCGCCGCCCTGCCCGCTCTTGCGCACGGGAATAAGATCCATGGCACAGATGGGGCACAGGCCCGGCTCCGGCAGGCGGATCCAGGGGTGCATGGAGCAGGTCCAGTAGGCAATGTCCGATTCGGTGGCGGATTCGCCAGCCATTTCGCCGGGCGCATGCGCATGCGCGCTGACATTGGCGTTCATCTGGCCAGATGAGCCGGACTGCCCGGACTGGCCGGACTGCCCGGACTGGCCCAGCCAGTAGCCCATCCCGAAGAAGACCACCACCACCGCCAGCCAGAGCCACCATCGGGCTGCATGTCCTGGCAGGGAATGGCCTGTGCGGCCCCGAAGCATTGCGTTCATTGCCCGCCCTCCCTGCCGGCCTGCTGCGCACCGGTGTTCCAGGCGGCGCGCATGGCCTGGAGGGAGCCGTGCACCGTCACCGGCACCTCCTCGCCCACCAGGGACTCGATTTCCGCCAACCGTTGCGCCTGGGCGGCCATGGCCTGGATGGCATTCAGCTCCATTTCCAGCAGGCTGCGCTGGGCCAGGATCAGTTCCGCATAGCGCCCCGTGCCGGCCTGATAGGCGGAAAGCGCCGCGCCGAAGGCCTGCACCGTGCGCGGGATGAGGGCCTCCTGATACAAGGCCACCTTGCGGACGGCATCCTCCAGGTTGAAGCGGGCCAGGGACAGATCCGCCGCCAGCCGGTCGCGCAGGCCTTCCCTGTCCTTGATGGCCGCCAGTTGCCGCGCCCGGGCCTCCCGGATGGCGGCCTGGCGTTTTTCGTAAAAAATCGGGAGATTGAAGGAAACGGAGGCCACCCAGGCATCTTTGCCCGAGTCCCCCGGAGGCGGCGAGGGCGAGGCCATGACGTTGCCGCTGTTGTCCACGCCGCGGTAGACATCCCAGGGATTGGTGATCACGGTCTCAATGCCCAGGGTCACATCCGGGATGTAGTCCATGCGGGCCAGGGTTTCGCCTGTTTTTTCCCGGGCCAGGATCTGGGCAAACACCTTGAGCTGCGGGCTCACGGTGTCCAGCCGCTCCCGCAGGGCGGCTTCGGTCATTTCCAGGGAAAACAGCGGGATATCCGGCTGATCCTGCAAGGCCGCCTCGGGCGCCCGGTGCAGGGCCGCATTCAGCGCCACCACCAGCGGGGCCCGCCGCGCCCGCAGGGTGCTGATCCTGTCGCGCATCAGGTCGCGCTCGGACTGCAGGGCCAGCAAATCGGCCTGCGGGGCCATGCCGGCAACATATCGCGCGTTGACCACGCCTTCCAGATGCTCCAACAGCGCCTCGGCCTCTCTGGCGGTCTCAGCTGCGGCTTCCAGGGCGGCCAGCTCATACCACAGGCGTTTGACATCATAGACGATGACCAGACGCAGGGCGTCAAAACGGGCTTTCTCCGCCTCGGCCTCCAGGGCGGCGCGGTCGCCCTTGGCAATGAGTTTGCCGATCCAGGGCAGGGTCTGCGTCAACCCCAGGCGGGCCACCTGCGGACCGACCCGGGTTTCCACCGGCGTGATGAACCAGCCGAAGGTGATGCGCGGATCCTGCAGGCTCCTTTCCTGGGGGATTTTTTCCAGGGCCGCGTCCACCCTGCTCCAGGCGGCTTTCAGCCGCGCATTGCCGGCCTGCGCCTCCAGCACCAGCGCCGCCAGGGGGGAGGTTGCGTCCGCTTCTGCCGTTTCTGCGCTGCGAGGCAACGCGAGCAGCAGCAATGCCACCACCAGGACCATCATCCGGGCCAGGACCGGCGTTTCCACGAGTTCGCCACGCGACACAACAGCCCCCTGCGGTTGCAGTATGGTGCAACGGTCAGCAATTCAGACCAAATTAGGTGAAAAACAATGAAGCCGTAGCTTATCACGAAATTTCCAGAAACTGAAGTGACAGGATCGTCACATAAGGTCGGCTGGCAAGGTTCCCTTGCCGTTCTCACTGCCTTCCATTGCTTCCCGGACTGCTTCGGGGTATGCGGTCCGGGCGGCGCGTTCACCGTTTGCGCGCCGTGCCGTGCCATTGGTTGCGCATGCTGCCCCGTTTCTGAAGGCCGGGGCCTGTGCCTGTCCGGGGCGGCAAGCGACGGTGGCGTACAACGACAATGGATACGACGCTTTCCCTGGAAACTCCACCAGACGCGGCCTACACCCGCGTGCTGACCACGGCCGCCGAGACCCTGGCCCGTGCGCAGGGGCTTGCGCCACGTGAACAGCTGCGATTTCAGCTGACCGTGGAAGAGTTGTTCACCTATCTGGCCCGGACAGTCCCCGACCATGGCCCCATCCGGACGGTGCTTACGGGCCGGCCGTATCAGGTGTGCGCGTCCATCCGGTTCCGGGCCAACGGGCTGTGCCTGGGCGCCCTCAATGCCGGCACCCCTGCCCTGGGGGCCAAGGTGGCCGGGCTGGCCGCGGACGAAGGCGAAGGGGGAGACGCTGGCGAACCATTGAATCTCATCCTTGCCGGACGGGCGGCGGATCGCTTTCGCATGGATACCGAGGGCGGGGACGCCTTCATCCTGCATGCGGAGGTGGACAAGGTCTATCCCGCCTGCCGCCCGGAGGCTTCGTCGCCCCGGCGCATTGTCCTTGCACCGCCCTATCACGCCAGCCTGGAGACGGATTCCAGCCGGCTCATGCAGGCGGCGGCCCTGGCTGCCTGCCGCTATGCGGCCTGGCACTGCCCGGCCAGCTTCCAGACCCCCGGCAAGGTGGCGGATTTGCACCGTGCCGGCCAGCTGTGCGCCGTGCTGGCCAGGGACAAGGCCGGGCGCCCGGCCGGGCTGCTGAGCTGGACCTGCTCCGGCGAACGGGGACTTTCCTTTTCCGGCCCCTTTGTCTTCGCCCCGCCCGGGGACGGCCCTGCCGTGGCCCGGCTGCTCGTGGAAGCCTTCCTGGCCGCCGTGGCCCGGCAGGACGTGCACATTGTGTTCAGCGAGCGGGCCACCCCCGACGCGCCCGAGAGGTACTTTGAATCCCTGGGCACGCTGGCGCACCATGGGCAGGATGGCTGCTGCGAACAGCCGGTGCTCTACCGCCACCTGCGGGAGGATACGGGCGATACCGTGTGGGCTGCGCCGGAATTGACGGTTTTTTTGCGCCAGGCCTACGACCGGCTGGCCATGTGCCGCGATATCCTGCCTGCGCATCCGCCTGCGGGGTACGAGCGCCAGCGTTCGCTGTTCTCCACCGTTCTGGACAAGGGCAAAGGGCTGGCGGTGTTGCGCCCCCTGCTGGATGGCGCGGACGCTGCCGATATTCTGGCCGCCCAGGCCGGCCTGCTTTCGGCCCGGCGGATTCCGAATATCCTGCTGTATCTCGACCTCTCCCGGGCCTGGGAAGCCGCCCTGGCCGCGCCGGCCCTGAGGGCGGGTTTCCAGCCAAGGCTGGTCCTGCCCTGCGCCGGCCGCTCGGATGTTCTGGTGCTCCAGCATGCGCAGTCTCACTGAACTTGCCCCGGCCCATGTGCTGCAGTTTGAGACCTACCTGCCGAGCCGGCCGGACGAGGTGCTCATGCAGCAATACGGTGTGCCCAGGCTGCTGCGACTGAACAACAACGAAAATGCCCTTGGCCCGCCACCGGCCGCGCGGGAAGTGCTGGCCGGTTTTCCCCCGGCAAAGGCGGCTGTGTATCCGCAAGGGGACTGCTTTTTTCTCCGCGAGGCCCTGGGGCGGACCTTTGGCAAGCATCCCGACCGGTTCCTGGTGGGCAACGGCTCCTGCGAGGTCATTACCGCGGTGCTCAAGGCCTTCTGCCAGCCGGGGGATGCCATCGTCACCGCGGACAAGACCTTTGCCGTGTATGAATGGGTGGCGGCCTTCTCCGGGGTGACGGCGGCGCTGGTGCCGCTGCGCGACATGGCCCTGGACCCCGAGGCCATGCTGCAGGCCGTGACCGGCAAGACCAAGATCGTCTTTGTGTGCAACCCCAACAACCCCACGGGATCCTGGTGGAACAAGGCCACCCTGGAGCGTTTTCTGCACGGGATTGCCGGGCGGGCCGTGGTGGTGCTGGATGAAGCGTACGGGGAGTTTGTGGAATCTCCGGATTTTCCGGACGGCATGGAGGTGATGGAGCGGCATCCCAACGTGCTGGTGTTTCGCACCTTTTCCAAGGTGTACGGCCTGGCGGCGCTCCGGGTGGGGTACCTGTGCGGACAGGCCGAGGCCGTGGACATCGTCCGGCGGACGCATCTGGTGTATTCGGTGAACACGCCAGGACAATTGGCAGCCAGGGCGGCCATTGAAGACGGCACCGGCCATGTGACCGCCACGCGGAAGATGGTGACGGCAGCGCGGGATTTCCTGCGCCAGGAGTGTCGCGCCCTGGGGTTGGAACACCTCGCGGGCGAGGGCAATTTTATGATGCTCCGCACGCCGGTTTCAGACACCCTGCTTTACCGGTTGCTGATGCGGCAAGGGGTGATGGTGCGCACCATGACCGGCTTCCGGTTCCCCAACTGGATCCGGGTGACCCTGGCCCGGGAACCCGAGATGGTCGCCTTTGTCCAGGCCCTGCGCAGCGTGCTGGACCAGACCGCGGCGCGATCCTCCGCACGGGGCAGCCGATGACCCCCCTGCCCCAGGCCGGCCCGGAACGTCTGTTCACCTATGAATTTACGGTGCTCTGCCTTGCGGCCACGTTCGGCTTCTGCAACATTGCCGTGTTTTACGGGCTGGCCGGCCACCTTGCCGCCATCGGCATTGCCCCTGCCTGGCGCGGTACGGTGATTGCCGCCGAACCCCTGGCCGCCCTGCTGGCGCGGCCGTTGCTGAGCGTGTTGCTTTCGCCACGCCGGGCCCTGCTCCTGGCGCGTCTGGCGCTGGTGGGCATGGGGCTTGTCCTGCCCTGCTACCAGGTTGCCGGGAACGTGCCGACACTGCTGGCGGTCCGTCTGCTGCACGGGGTGACGTTTGTCTGTCTGGTGAGCGCGGTGACGGTACTGCTCGCCAATACCGTCTCGCCGCGGCAGGCCGGGCGAGCTTTTGGCTATTTTTCGTTTTCCTCGCTGGTGCCCTATGCCCTCATGCCGCCGTTGGTGGAATGGCTGCTGCCGCTGGTGGGCGGAGAAGCGCGGGCCTATGCCTGGACGGCGCTGCTGACCCTCCCGGCCCTGGCACTGCTGGTACCCCTGGGCAGACCTGTCGAAGCAGCAACATCAATGCCTGACGGCGGGACAGTCGCCAAGAACGGGGAAGGCCGCCACCCCTCCCGAAGCGAGGTGCTGGAAACCCTGCGCCGCGTCCCGGTGCGTTTGCTGCTCGGGGCAAATCTCCTGGTGTTTGTTGGCACCACCCAGGTGTTTTTTTTCATCAAATCCTATGCCGCCTTCGTGGGCGTGGCCGAGCCGGGGATATTTTTTACCGTGTCCACCGCGGCCTCCATTCTGGTCCGGTTGCTGGTCGGGCCGTATTTTGACCGGCTGCCGCGCCGAGGGGCGGCCCTGCTGGCCTTGCTGGCCCTGGGCGGGTGCATGGCGTGTTTTGCCTGGGCCGGGCACGGTCCGGCTTTGTTCGCCCTGGCCGGGGTGTACGGCGCGTGCCTGGGCGTGGCGCTGCCCATGCTCAATGCCTCCATGTTCCTGGAATCGCCCGCGCGCGTGCGGGGCATGAACATGAACCTGATGCTGTGCATGATGGACGCGGGCTACGTGCTGGGGCCGCTGCTTGGGGGCGCCTTGGTGGCCACAGCGGGAGGATACGCCAGCCTCTTTGCCACCAGCGCAGCCAGCGCGGCCGCGGGGGCGCTGCTGCTGCTCCCCCTGGCCCTGCGGGAGACGCGGGAACGCAGGGAGCACGAGGGGCACGAGAAGCAGGGACAGGCCGGGGGATGACCGGCCGAACTTCTGCCAGACATCCGCCGACTGCTTGGCGCATAGTTTTGGATCTGCCTTATTCTCGCCGCGAATTGGTCCGATGGGTCGGGGCCGCTTCTGAGAGCCAAGAGAAGCAAAAGTATAATCCGCATGATCAGTACTCTATAGTATACCAGACAAGCATGTTGTCTGCCCCGCGCCCCCACATTTTCAACTCCCAGGAGACAGGATCGGAGAAATGGGTGGCGAAAGAGAGCGTTACCGTTTGTCCGGGTAACATCATTCCTGTCTGTTTTGTTTCTTCCTTGAATGTATCTGTTTCCATGGCTCTGGCCGTAACATCTATGCCTGGAATCCCAGTGAGGATTGTTACGTTCACAAGTAAGTGCACCCAGTTACGTCGCCAGCCGCAGCAGGAGGTTGCCGGCCACGGCCCGGCGGTATCCGGCCGAGGCGCGGACATCTGTAATGGGGGATATTTCCTGACGGATCATCTCTCCCGCGGCCGCAAGGACCTCGCGCTCCAGGCGGTGGCCCACCAGCAGGGCTTCCGCGCGCGGGCAACGGATGGCCCGGGGGGCGACACTGCCCAGGGCCAGCCGGGCGTGGGTCACGCGGCCTTCCCGGTCACGGCGGATGCCCGCGGCCAGACTGACCACGGAAATGGCCAGGGCCTTGCGCCGGCCCACTTTTTCGAAGTGTTGCAGCTCGTCTGCCGCGGGAATGCGCACCCGCACCGCGGCAATGATCTCGCCGGGCACAAGGGCGGTCTGTCCTGGCCCCAGCATGCAGGCTGCCAGCGGGAGGCGCCGGGCGCCTGTTCTGGAGCACAGTTCCAGCTCGGCGTCCAGGACCAGCAGGGGAGGCAGGGTGTCTCCGGCGGGGGAGGCCGTGGCGATGTTGCCGCCCAGGGTGCCCATATTGCGGATGAGCGGGGATCCGAGTCCTGCCAGCGCCCTGGCCAGCACCGCCAGCCGGCCCGCCACGGCGGGATGCCGGAGCAGCCGGGCATGGGTTTCGCCCGCGCCAAGGCGCAAGAGGCCGTCTTCTTCGTGCACACCGCGCAGGGCCTCCAGACGGTCCACACAGGCGAGCAAGGCCGGGCCAGGCACATTGCGCCGGGCAAGCAGATCCGTGCCGCCAGCCAGGACCACGGCGCCGGCATCGAGCAGGGGCCACAGCTCCGCCAGGGTCTTCGGGCAGCGGACGTCCGGGGTCACGATGGCTCCTTGCGCATGGTTTCGGCGGCCTGCAGCACGGCGTCCACAATTTTCTCATAGCCCGTGCAGCGGCAGAGGTTGCCGGAAATCGCCTCGCGCACCTCCTGCGGGTCTGGCGCGGGGTTGCGGGCCAGCAGTTCCGCGGCGGCAATGGTCATGCCCGGGGTGCAATAGCCGCATTGCACGGCCCCTGTGGCCGCGAACGAGGCCTGCAGCGGATGGGGTTGGGCAAGGGTGCCGAGGCCTTCGGCGGTGGTGACGGTCCGGCCCTCCAGCTGCGCCGCCAGCATCAGGCAGGAGAGTCTGGCCTCGCCGTCCACCAGCACGGCACAAGCCCCGCATTCGCCGGAGCCGCAGCCCTCCTTGGCTGCTGTCAGGCCCAGGTCCTCGCGCAGCAGATCCACCACCCGCCTGCCCGGGGCGGTCTCCACACGCATGGGAACGCCGTTCAGGATAAAGCATAAATGTTTGGAATTGTTCATTTTGAATTGCCTCCCAGGGCGCGGAGCACCTCTTCCGGATTGACGGGCACGCGGCGCACCGCCAGACCCACGGCATCTTCCAGCGCCTGGGCCACGGCCGGGGCCGGGCCATGCACGCCCACCTCGCCCATGCCTTTGAGACCGTATGGACCGGAGGGCTCGTGGCCGTCCACGCACAGGCTTTCCAGGCGGGGCAGATCCTGGGCCGTGGGGATCAGGTAGCGGTCCAGCCCATTGGCCAGGATGCGTCCGTCCTGCACCGCCAGATCTTCCATCAGGGCAAAGCCTGCGCCCTGGGCCGCGGCGCCCTGCAGCTGCCGCTCCACGCCGAGGGCATCGAAGACCTGCCCGCATTCCACCGCCGTGACGCAACGGGCCAGCTCCACGGCGCCGGTCAGCTCATCCACCTCCACCGCGCAGACACAGGCGGCGTGCGAGTAAAACCGGTGCGGAAAGCCCAGCCGGAAGGCCTTGCCCGTGTCCGGCGGATCCGCCACCACAGGCATGATGAATTGATCGATGCACAGGCGGTCGTCGCGTTGGAGCATGGTCCCGAGCAGGGCCAGGGGCACGCTTCGGCCGGTGAGGGGATCTTCCACCGCGCCGGGGCGCAGGATCAGGCGTTCCGGATCGTCCGCCAGCAATGCGAGGGCGGCCCGGGCCTTGAGCTTGTCGCGCATGGCCTGGCAGGCCTTCAGCAGGGCGTTGCCATAGGTATAGGTGGTCCGGCTGGCCGAGGAGGATCCTGCGGGCAGGCACTGGCGGGTGTCCGGCTGCACGAGCGCAAAGGCGGAAGCCGGCTGGTTCAGGCAGGTGGCGGCCATGCGCACAAAGGCCGCGGCGTTTCCCTGGCCCATGTCCGGCACGGAATTGAAGATGCGGAAGGTGCCGGCCCTGGTCAGCTCCAGCTTGGCGGCTGCGGCGTCGGGCAGGCCGCGGCCGTACCCCATGGCGTTGCAGGAGGCGGCGAGGCCCACGCCGCGGCGTTTGCAGGCCGGCGCCTGGGCCTTCCAGCGCTCACGGTCGGTCCAGGCCGGATGGGCCATGACCGCTTCCAGGCATTCCGCCACCCCTGTGGGAGATTCCGCAGGCACCCCGGCACAGTTCAGGTCGCCCTGCCGCAAGGCATTCTGCAGGCGGATGGCCGCCGGATCCCGCCCCAGCCGCGCGGCCAGAAGGTCCATGGTCCGTTCCATGGCGAAGCTGGCCTGAATCACCCCAAAGCCCCGGAACGCGCCACCAACCGGATTGTTGGTGTAGACGCAGCGGCCTTCCACGCGCGTGTGTGGGATGCGGTACGGGCCGCCGGCATGTTCCATGGCCAGGGCCATGATTTCCACGGCCAGATGGGCATAGGGGCCGGAGTCGAAGAGCATGGCGCAGTCCAGCGCCTGGAGCGTGCCGTCCCGCGAGGCGCCCAGCCTGACATGCAGGCGCGCGGCGTGGCGCTTGTAGCCGGCCAGAAAGGTTTCCTCGCGGCTCCAGCACATCTTCACCCACTGCCCTCCGCTGTGCAGCGCGGCCAGGGCCAGCAGGCATTGCACGGTGGCGCCGTCCTTGCCGCCGAATCCGCCCCCCAGATAGGGCGCGCGCACCCGGATGCGCATGGGGTCCAGGTCCAGGGCGTGGCCGATTTCAAACCGGTCGCGAAACGGCGCCTGCGTGGAGACCATCATTTCGAGGCCGCCGTCATGGGTCTGCCGGGCGGTGCCGTTGGGGGGCTCCAGAAAAAGATGCTCCTGCATCGGGGTCTCGAAATCGCCTTCCACCACCACGTCGCAGGCCGCCAGGGCGCCGGGGGCGTCGCCTTTTTCCACCAGCGCGTGGGCCAGGAGGTTGCCGTCCTCCCGGTCGGGATGCACCAGCACCGCTTCCGGGGCCAGGGCCAGTTGCGGATCGAACACGCCGGGCAGGGGGGCCAGCTCCAGGCGGATGCAGGCCAGCGCGCGGGCCAGGACCTCCCTGCTTTCGGCCACCACCAGGGCCACGGCGTCGCCGGCATGACGCACCGTGTCCGTTGCCAGCACGGGCTGATCCTTGTGGACAATGCCCTGCCGGTTGGAGCCGGGCACGTCCGCCCCGGTGAGCACGGCGCGCACGCCGGGCAGGGCGCGGGCCGCCTCCACATGCACGGCGAGAATCCTGGCATGCGGCACGCCTGCGCGTCTGGCGCCGGCCCACAGGCAGCCAGGGGGGGTGACGTCCGTACTGAAGCGTTCCGCCCCTACCGCCTTGGAGAGGGTGTTCTTAAGAATCTGCTCCGTTGAAGGCTGCACCATGGCGGCCTCAGGCGCAGGTGCGGGCATGGTCTGCCCGGACCTGTTCAAACAGGATTTTGGCCTTGGCCGAGTGCAGATTGATGGTTTCGAATTCCGGGGCGACAAACAGTTTTTGCATCAAGACCCCATCCGGTCCGAACCAGATGGGCAAAAAGCCGCCCAAAAAGAAGCCCCGCGTCCGCAGGGTCTCCACGGCAAAGGCCGTCCCCGGCGCGCCGGCATTGATGAACACCTGCAGCACGGCCAGATTCCGGGCCTGGGCTTCGTGGTCCAGCTGCGCGGCCAGGACGGGAAAATCCGCGCCCACGGTCAGCACCTGCACGCGCTCCACCTGGGCAAAGTCGAAGGTGCGGCGCTCCAGCACCGTCTGCCCTGCGGCGGGGGTGTCCGCCGCCACGATGGCGCATTCGCGATCCAGGGCCCCCCCCCCGAGGACCAGCTCCCAGGTTTCGCGGTAGCATGCCGGCAGATGCAGGGGGAGATGACGATCCTGATCCACGCGGAAGGACATGAGGCAGCTTACCCGCTGCGAGCCGGCGCCCTCATTTTCGTATGCCCCGGCCGGCATGAGCGACACCTCCAGCCCGCATTCGGCATAGCCGTGGGAGTCGTTCAGTTTTTGGGTCACCAGATGCGTGCACACGGCTTCGCCATAAAAGCCCTGGGCCTGCGGCATGGCGTGTGACGTCCGGTTCATCTCCCGCGCGATTTTGGCGGCCATGAGCGAATGGCGGTATTCCGGCGCAACCATCAGCTGCCCGCCTTCGTACAGGGCCTTGTTGGGCGGGGAACTCTGGAAATAGGCCCCCTGCCCGGCCACCACGCCGGTTTCCAGCCGGGCCACGATGGTGGAAAGGCTGCCTTCCCTGTTCATCTGCTCGATGCGTTCGGGACTGTAGTAGTCCTTGACGGGATAGCGGTCCCCGTAAATGGTGTAAAACAACTGGGCAACGCCTTGCCCGTCGCCCGGTTGCAGACGTTCCACCACGTATTTTTTCCCGGGTTCGACCTGCTGCCAGTGCTGCTGCAGCCGGGCAATGAGGTCGGCCTGTGCGGCGGTCATTTGCATGGGTTCTCCTGCAGGTTCTGGATTCCATTCCGGCACGGCGCCGCCTGATGCCGCCTGATACCGCGGGACGCAGCCGGGCAGGCAAGGCTCCGCAATGACGTGTCTTCTCGCACCAGGAGCAAACGCAATGCATATAGCCAGGATGCCGGCCCTGCGTCCAGCTTCAACACGCCCGGAAGGGATTCCCCCTGGCAGGCGCCATCAACGCGGCGCCCCCTGGCGGACAAAAAAGAGCGCCTCCCGTTCGAGAGGCGCTCTGTGCGTTGCAAGGTGTGTGCGGCGGGCTAGTTGGCGCTCTTCCAGCGCTTGATCAGCTCGTCATAGTCCACGGTTTCGCCCTTGGGCTTTTCGTTTTCCAACTTGGGCTTGGGCGCGCCGGGCTGGTCGTACCAGTACTTGGGATCCTTGGGTTCGTTGAGCTTGGGCCCGCAGATCTTCAGCACGCCCGCGCGTTCCAGGCGCTCCAGGATGCGGTCCTGCTCCCGGGCCAGGTTGTCCATGGCGGTGTCCACGGTGACTTCGCCGGCCACGGCTTCCCCGATGTTCTGCCACCACAGCTGGGCCAGCTTGGGATAGTCAGGCACGTTGGTGCCGGTGGGGGTCCACAAGACACGGTCGGGGCTACGGTAGAATTCCACCAGACCGCCCAGCTTGGGGGCGCGGTCGGTAAAGGACTGGTGGCGGATGTCGCTGTCACGAATGGGAGTCAGCCCCACGTGGGCCTTCTTGAGGGACGTGGTCTTGGCCACAACAAACTGGGCGTACAGCCAGGCAGCCTTGCGGCGGTCCAGCGGGGTGCTCTTGAGCAGGGTCCAGGAGCCGCAGTCCTGATAGCCGAGCTTCTGGCCTTCTTCCCAGTACGGGCCGTGAGGGGAAGGCGCCATACGCCACTTGGGCTCGCCCTTTTCATTGACCACAGGCGTGCCTTCTTCCACCATGGAAGCGGTGAAGGCGGTGTACCAGAAGATCTGCTGGGCCACGTTGCCCTTGGCCAGGGAGGGGAGGGACTGGTAGAAGTCCATGCCCAGGGCGCCGGGAGGGGCGTACAGGCGCAGCCATTCCATGTACTTGCGCAGGGCGTACTTGGCGGCAGGCCCGTTGGTGGCGCCGCCGCGTTCCACGGAGGAACCCACGGGCTTGCAGTCTTCCACGCGAATGCCCCACTCGTCCACGGGCTTGCCATTGGGCAGGCCCTTGTCGCCCGCGCCAGCCATGGACAGCCAGGCGTCGGTAAAGCGCCAGCCCAGGTCCGGAGCCTTCTTGCCGTAGTCCATGTGGCCGTAGATGGCCACGCCGTCGATTTCACCCACGTGCTTGGTGAAGAATTCGGCAATGTCCTCATAAGCGGACCAGTTCACCGGCACGCCCAGCTCGTAGCCATACAGCTGCTTGAACTTGGCCTTGAGCTCGGGGCGCTGGAACCAGTCGTACCGGAACCAGTACAGGTTTGCGAACTGCTGGTCGGGCAGCTGATAGACCTTGCCATCCGGGCCGGTGGTGAAGGTGAGGCCCATGAAGTCTTTCAGGTCCAGGGTGGGCAGGGTCACGTCCTTGCCTTCGCCGGCCATCCAGTCGGTCAGGTTGACCACGTGGCCGGAGCGGAAGTGCGTGCCGATGAGGTCGGAGTCGTTGACATAGGCGTCAAAGACGTTCTCGCCGGACTGCATCTGCACCTGCAGTTTTTCAATGACGTCGCCTTCCTGGATCAGGTCGTGGGTAACCTTGATGCCGGTGATTTCCTCAAAGGCCTTGGCCAGGGTTTTGGATTCGTATTCGTGGGTGGGAATGGTTTCGGACACCACGCGGATGGCCATACCGCGGAAGGGCTGGGCCGCCTTGATGAACCATTCCATTTCCTTCATCTGCTCTTCCTTGGAGAGCGTGGAAGGCTGGAATTCCTTGTCGATCCATTTCTTGGCTGCGTCGGAATACTGATCCGCCGCCGCCACGCTGACCATGCACGCCAGGGTCAGCCCTAGAATTCCCAGTTGCACCAGTTGGATAAATCGGAACGCCACCCTGTGCTTCACGGACATATCGACCTCCTGCCTCGTTCAGAGATTGCTCGATGCGTCTCCACACAACAGACTGTTTTCCATCCCATTGCAGACGCGCCCTGCCCGGCCGTGATGACCGGCCACGGCGCGTATCGTTGGTTCATCCAGACCTGCGCCCCGCATGCGCCTCCAGCTCCTCCGGTCGCCTACCCCCAGCGGAGCATGGCCGCGAGAAAGCCCAGCACCAGCACCAGCGCGTGCCAGGTGAAGGTTTCCGCCAGCCCGGCCCAGGCCAGCAGGATGTACGCGCCGCCCAAAAGCCCCATGAACAGCCGGTCCCCGCGGGTGGTAACCAGGGGAATGAGGCCCCGGCGCGGCACCGTGGGGGAGATGCACTCCCAGACGCACATGGTGATGATGCAGGTGAAAATAAAGAGAAAGAACCCGGCAGTGACGGGCGTCCATGCCATCCATTCAAAATCCATGGTCCGGCCTCCTCTCGGATTACACGCGGCCCAGGGCAAAGCCCTTGGCGAGGTGGTTGCGGACAAACCAGATCACCAGCGCGCCCGGCACGATGGTCAGGATGCCGGCCGCGGCCAGGAGCCCCCAGTCCAGCCCCGTGGCGCTCACGGTGCGGGTCATGGTGGCGGCGATGGGTTTGGCGTTGGTGGTGGTCAGGGTGCGGGCCAGGAGCAGTTCCACCCAGCTGAACATGAAGCAGAAAAACGCCGTCACCCCGATGCCGGCCCGGATGAGGGGCAGATAGATGGTGATGAAGAAACGCGGGAAGCTGTAGCCATCAATAAAGGCTGTCTCGTCAATTTCCCGCGGCACGCCGGACATGAAGCCTTCCAGAATCCACACCGCCAGGGGCACGTTGAACAGACAGTGCGAAAGGGCCACGGCAATGTGGGTATCGATGAGATTGAAGGTGGAATACAGCTGGAAGAAGGGCAGCAGGAACACCGCGGGCGGGGCCATGCGGTTGGTCAGCAGCCAGAAAAAGACGTGTTTGTCGCCAATAAACTTGTAGCGGGAAAAGGCGTAGGCCGCGGGCAGGGCCGTGCACAGGGAAATGACCGTGTTCAGGGACACGTAGATAATGGAGTTGATGTATCCCGAGTACCATGAGGAATCCGAGAAGATTTTCATGTAGTTCTCAAGGGTGGGCGCCGTGGGATACAGGGAGAAGCCGCCCAGGATGTCCGCATTGGTGCGCAGGGACATGTTCAACATCCAATAAATGGGCAGCAGCAACAGCCCGATGTAAAGCAACAGGCCGACATGCTTTTTCTGGAGCGTCATGCCTTTTCCTCCGCATCCACGGCCTGCAGGGCCTGGTAGAAGATGAAGCAGAACAGCAGCACGATGAGGAAGTACACCAGGGAGAAGGCCGCGGCCGGGCCGAGGTCGAACTGGCCCACGGCAATTTTCACCAGATAGATGGAAAGGAAGGTGGTGGAATTGCCAGGGCCGCCGCCGGTGAGCACGAAGGGTTCGGCGTAAATGAGGAAGCTGTCCATGAAGCGCAGCAGCAGCGCGATGGTCAGCACGCCGCGCATCTTGGGCAGCTGGATGTACCGGAATACCGCCCAGCGCGATGCACCGTCGATCTTGGCGGCCTGGTAATAGGCCTCAGGGATGGCCCGCAACCCGGCATAAGCCAGCAGGGCCACCAGGGGCGTCCAGTGCCAGACTTCCATGAGCATCACCGTGATCCAGGCGTCCAGCCCGCTGGCCGTGTGGTCGAAATGCAGCCCCAACGTGTTGATGGTGTAGCCCATCAGCCCGATATCCGGCCGGGTGAAGATGATCCAGATGGTGCCGATGACGTTCCAGGGAATGAGCAGCGGCAGGGCCAGCAACACCAGGGTGAGGGAGGCGGTCCAGCCCTTTTTGGGCATGGCCAGGGCAATGAGCACGCCCAGGGGCATTTCGATGAGCAGCACCAGTCCGGAAAAAAGCAGCTGCCGCCACAGGGCTTCGTGCAGCCGCTCGTCGCGCAGCACTTCCCGGAACCATTCGCCGCCAATAAAGTAGCGCTGGCCCGGTCCGAAGATATCCTGCACGGAATAGTTGACCACAGTCATGAGCGGGATAATGGCACTGAAGGCCACGATGATGAAGACCGGGATAACCAGGAACCACGCCTTGTTGCTTTCCCATTTTTTCATGCCGCCACCTCCGCGCGCAGCAGCCTGCCGTTCACGAACAGTCTGGAATGCGCCGCCGGAAACCGCACCCGGCAGCGTCCCGCGGCCACGGGCAGCCCGGGCTGCACCTTGGCCTTGATGGCCTGCCCGCCCTCGCCGTGCAGCTGCACGCTGACGATCTTGCTGCTGCCCAGGTCTTCCACGAGGGTGACCGTCCCTTCCAGGGCATCTTGTGGGGCGTCCCCGGTCAATAGATTGGATACTTCCACATACATGGGCCGGATGCCCAGTTCCAGCTTGTCCCCGGGCTTGACTGTGGCGGCGGCAAGGTCGGCCAGGGAGGGATCCAGGGCCACGCTGCCGCCGTGGAGGACGGCGCGGCCGTGGTCCAGGGTGCACGGCAGGATGTTCATGCCCGGGCTGCCGATGAAGTACCCCACAAAGGTGTGTTCGGGCGATTCAAAGAGCGCTTCCGGCGTGCCCATCTGCACAATCTCGCCATCATACATGACCACGACCTTGTCCGCGAAGGTCATGGCTTCCACCTGATCATGGGTCACGTAAATGAGGGTCAGGTGGAACTGGCTGTGGATTTCCTTGAGCTTGCGCCGCAGTTGCCACTTGAGGTGCGGGTCGATGACCGTGAGGGGTTCGTCAAAGAGAATGGCAGCCACGTCGCTGCGCACCAGCCCGCGGCCCAGGGAGATTTTCTGCTTGGCGTCCGCAGCCAGGCCGGCGGCGCGCCGCTTGAGGTAGGGGCCCAGATCCAGCGTGTCAGCCACCTCCCTGACCCGCCGGGCAATGTCCGCCGCCGGCACGCCCCTGTTTTTCAGGGGAAAGGCCAGGTTCTCCTCCACAGTCATGGTGTCGTACAGCACGGGGAACTGGAACACCTGGGCAATGTTGCGTTTTTCCGGCGGCAGGGCAGTCACGTCCTTGCCGTCAAACCGGATCTGCCCCTCGCTCGGCGTGAGCAGGCCGGAAATGATGTTCAGCATGGTGGTTTTGCCGCAGCCGGAGGGGCCCAGCACGGCGTACGCGCCGCCATCGTCCCAGACGGTGTGGATGCGTTTGAGCGCATAATCGTCCGGTCCAGCAGGATGCGGCGTGTAGCTGTGGGCCACAGTATTCAGTTCGATGCGCGCCATGCAGATTGTTCCCTCTTTTGCGGCGTTCCCGGAGCGCTAGGCCTGTTCGGGCGCCATGGTCAGACCGCCGGCTTCGTCAAAGACGTAAAAATGCCTGGGCTGGGCATAGACCTTGATCTTGCTGCCCACCTTGTGCGGGTGCACGCCCTCCTCTTCCAGGACCAGGGAGCGATTGCGGTAATGGAAGTGCACAAACGTCTGCGAGCCGTTGATTTCCGCCAGATCCACCACGGAATCGATTTCAATGTCATCCTCTGCGGCCCGGCGGATGGAGAAATGATGCGAGCGGATGCCAAACCTGTACGTGCCCGGGGGCAGCTCCCGGAGCCGGCCCGTCAGCGGAAAGCTGATGCCGATGCGCAAGGCGGCCTGACCGTCCGCCACCTCGGCCTGAATGAAATTGATGGGCGGATCGCTGAACACCTCGGCCACCTTGGTGGTGGCGGGCCGCTGATACACTTCGATGGTGGGGCCCATCTGCAGGATGCGGCCTTCGTGCATGATGATGATGTTGCCGCCCAGCATCAGCGCCTCGGAGGGCTCGGTGGTGGTGTACACCACAATGGAATCGCGGTTGCCGAAGATGGAAAGCAGCTCGGCCCGCAGTTCCTCGCGCAGCTTGTAATCCAGGTTCACCAGGGGCTCGTCCAGCAGCAGGAGATCCGTTTCCTTCACCAGGGCGCGGGCAATGGCCGTGCGCTGCTGCTGGCCGCCGGAAAGCTCCGCGGGCAGGCGGTCCAGGAGGTGGTCAATATGCAGGATGGCGGCCGCATGGCGCACCCGTTTGTCTGCCTCTTCCCTGGGCAGGTGCCGCAGCGGGGAGGCGATGTTGCGGTACACGTTGAGGGAGGGATAGTTGATGAACTGCTGGTAGACCATGGCCACATTGCGCTTGCGCACGGACTCGCCAGTCACGTCCTTGCCATTGGCCAGCAGCAGGCCCTTGTTTGAGGGCCGGTCCAATCCGGCCATGACCCGCAACAGCGAGGTCTTGCCCGCCAGTGTGCGCCCCAGAATGACATAGCGCTGGCCGGACTCCAGTTCGAGGTTGACGTCTTTCAGGTGAACTTCCTGCTCGACGATTCTGTCGATATTCCGCAGTGCAAGGCTCATTCGGCGCGCCCCTTGGCTGGTTCCAGGCGAACAGGTGACATCTGTGACCAACTGTTTTCAACTCGATAACACCTGCGCTAAATTTTCTCAATCGAACATGAAAGCGAAAATACGAAAAAAATCAGCCTCGCATAACTTCATGAGAAACTAGGCTGTTAGGAACTCCATGGGGGCCACATGCAGCTGGACGTCTGCGCGCTCCAGCTCCTCCACCAGGGGGGCCGGGGGCATGGCATCTGTAAATAAGGCATCGATATCATGGAGCGTTCCCATGCGGACCATGGCGTTGCGACCAAATTTGGAATGATCCGCCACCAGGAAGACCCGGCGGGAATTTTCGATGATGGCCTGGGCGGCGCGCACTTCCCGGTAGTCGTAATCCAGCAGGGTGCCGTCCAGGTCGATGCCGCTGATGCCGATGATGCCGTAATCCACCTTGAACTGGCGGATGAAGTCCACGGCGGATTCGCCGACAATGCCGCCGTCACGGTGGCGCACCTGCCCGCCGGCCACCAGGACCTCGATTTGCTCATTGCCCTGCAGGATGCTGGCAACGTTCAGATTATTGGTAATCACCCGCAGGCGTTCATGCCCGTGCAGGGCCTTGGAGACTTCCTCGGTGGTGGTGCCGATGTTGATGAACAGGGAGGCCCGGGAGGGGATGACGTTGGCCACCATGCGGCCGATGCGCTGTTTTTCGGCCTGATACAGAATGCGTCTATTGGGGTAGTCCACATTCTCCGTGCTGAAGGTCACGCCCACGCCGCCATGATGGCGCTGCACCAGGCCTTTGTCGCACAGGGTATTGATGTCCCGGCGGACGGTCTGGGGGGTGACGCCGAACATGTCCGCCAGGGCCTGCACCGTCACAAAGCCCTGTTCCTGGATGATTTCGAGCATCTGCTTGTGCCGGCTGGTGACGTTGATGTGCTTGCCATCCGCGGCCAGCGCCAGTTCCAGTGGCGTGGAGAGTCCGCAGGTGCTGCCTTCGACAAGAGGGGGAAGCCGATCCTTGGTGGACATGGTTGAAAACGCCTCGCAAAAGTTCAGAATCGAAAACAGTTCCCATCATTTTTTTCTGAAGTGAAAAAATAAATGACGAGAAACGCGGTCCATGATAGCGTTCGTTGAAATTTTTACCACCATTTTGTCACAAATGCCAGTCGTTGCCAGCGCAAGCGCGAGGTGAACGATGCCTGCTCGAAAGCGTGATGTTCGTTTTGCAACAGTCCGTGGTGCGGAGTGCCCCGCATGAGCCGCCCTGTCTCCCTTGGCAGCGTGCCCGTGCTGGTGATCGGCGGCGGGGTGACCGGCCTGGGCGTGTTGCGGGATCTGGCCCTGCGGGGCGTGCCGGCCCTGCTGGTGGAAAAACGCGACCTGGCAGCCGGGGCCTCCGGCGGCAACCACGGCCTGTTGCACAGTGGCGGCCGCTATGTGGGCTCCGACCCCCACGCCGCGCGGGAATGCCTGGAGGAAGGGCGCCTGCTCAAGCGTCTGGCCCCGCACTGCATCGAAGACACGTCGGGCCTGTTCGTGGCTGTGGCCGGGGATGACGAGGCCTATATCGAGGCCTTCCCCGCCCTGTGCGCCCGCTCGGGCCTGCCCGCCGTGCCGGTTGCGCCCCGTCAGGCCCGGGAGATGGAACCCTGTCTGGCCGGGGACGTCATCGCCGCCTATGAAGTGGAGGACGGCTCCATCGACCCCTTCATGCTCTGCCTGGACATGGCCCATCACGCCTGCGCCCTGGGCGCCCGGCTGCGCCGGGGATTGCGCCTGGAACGCCTTGAGCTGACGGGCAATCACCCGGACAGGCGCATCGCCCGCGCGCATTTTGTCCATGACCACACCGGCCAGGCTTATTGCTGCGAACCGGAACTGGTCATCAACGCCTCTGGCGCCTGGGCCGGGCTGGTGGCCGCCATGGCCGGGCTGGCCATCCCGGTGCTGTTTTCGCAGGGCACGCTCATCATCACCCAGCATCGTCTGGCCCACCGGGTCATCAACCGGCTGCGGCCCGCGGCGGATGCAGACATCCTGGTGCCTGGCGGCTCGGTGTCCATCCTGGGAACCACGTCCGTACGCATCGAACATCCGGATTGCTGCCGCCCCACCGTGGCCGAGGTGGACCGCATGCTGGACGATGCCCGGGCCATGATTCCGGCCCTGGAATCCTCGCGCTATATCCGGGCCTACGCCGGCGTGCGTCCCCTGGTCGGGTCCATGGACCACGCGGACAGTGCCGGTCAGCTCGGACAGGCCGGACAGGCCGGACAGGCCAAGCAGGGCGGACAGGCCGGCTCGGACCGCGCCGTGAGCCGGGGCTTCACCCTGGTGGACCATGCCCGCGGCGGCGTGCCCAACTGCATTTCCATCACCGGCGGCAAGCTGACCACCTTTCGGTTGATGGCGGAAAAAGCCGTGGATCTGGCCTGCGAAAAACTGGGCGTGCAGGCAGCCTGCCGCACCCGCACCGAGCCCCTGCCCAGCAGCCAGGCCGGCCGCTGGACCGAACCGACCCTGGCTGCGCGCGCCTTTGTGCAAAACACCTGGGTGGACCGCGCGGAAACCGCCGGCAATGTGGTGCTTTGCGAATGCGAGATGGTCTCGGCCAGGGTGATCAACAACCTGCTGCAAGAGTTCGATCCCGCCGCCGGCCCGCTTCTGCAGGCCATCAACACCCGCAGCCGGGCCGGCAAGGGCCCCTGCCAGGGCGCCTTCTGCGGCCCGCGCATCACGGCGCATCTGTATGATGCCGGCGTGTTTGAGGAAGATGCCGGCTGCGAGGCCTTGCGGGCCTTCGTGGCCCGCCGCTGGCGGGGCAAAATGCCGGTGCTGTGGGGCCGCAGCCTGCAACAGGCCGAACTGCAGGAAGCCATGCTCTGCGGCCTGCTGGAACTGCAGCCACCCCCCACCCGGCAACAGGAGCCGTGAACCATGCCCCGCTCCATGCGAAACATTCCGCGCTATGATTGTGATGTCATGGTCATCGGTGCCGGCATGGCAGGCATGGCCGCCACGGTGTTTGCCGTCAATCGCGGCCTGCGCGTGGCCCAGGCCGGGGGGCTGGGTGGCGTGGATTTCACCACAGGGCTGTTGGATCTCCTGGGCGCGCGGCCCCTTGCCGGCGCAGAGGAACAGGGCGTCACCGACCCATGGGCGGCCCTGGAGCAACTGCGTCGCGAAGAACCACAGCACCCCTATACCCGCCTGAACGAGACGGCCATCAGGGACAG
This sequence comes from Megalodesulfovibrio paquesii, assembly GCF_054653055.1. Classification (NCBI taxonomy): domain Bacteria; kingdom Pseudomonadati; phylum Thermodesulfobacteriota; class Desulfovibrionia; order Desulfovibrionales; family Desulfovibrionaceae; genus Megalodesulfovibrio; species Megalodesulfovibrio paquesii. The sequence goes on from NZ_BAAIGQ010000003.1 coordinate 71,670, forward strand.
TCTCGAGGAGTTCATCACCTTTCTTGATCAGGCCGGCCTGCCGTATGTGGGGCATGCCCGCAACAATACCGCCGTGCTCACGGCCATGGGCGCCCGGAAACACAGCTACCGCCTGCCCCGATCCATGCAGCCCGGAGCCGCGGCCCTGGCGGAAAACGCGCCCTGTCTGCTGGTGGATTTTCAAGGACTCAAAGGCATGAGCGGGGCGCAGGTGCTGGCCATGCAGCACAGTCCCCGGTCCGGCAGCGCCGCCTGGACCGCCCTGCGCAGCGTGACCCTGCCCTTCCCCGGCCGCAGTGGCGAGTTGTATCCGGAACATCTGGCCTGGGCGCTGGAAGACGACGCTGTGGTGCAGCAGCTCGCCATGGCGGTCCGCCCTCATGTGGGCGATGCCGCGGCCGTGGGCTTTCCCGCCGTGCTGGGTCTGTACACCCCGCCCCCTCCTGCGGCGTCGGCAGGTGGCCAGAGGGAGGGTCATGACTGGCCTGGCGGACCTGTGCGCCACGGTCAGCGGCATGTGCTGCAAGGGCTGGAGGCGGCCTTGGGCGTGCCGGTGTTCGAAATCCCCACCCTGCCGCCATCCGTGCCCGGCGGCCGGCTGCGGGCGGCCTTTGAAACGCAGCTGCCGGCCCGTGGAGCGATGATGTTTCCGCAAAAACGGGTCATCGGCTGGGACCGCGAGCCTGACGGCGCGTTGCGACTGCAGCTTGTCGGCGCCGGGGAGGAGCCGGGGAAGGAGCCCGGGGAAGCGCAGGAAGCGCCCGCGCCTGCGGCGGAACTCGTGATCCTAGCCAGGACGGCCATTCTGGCCGGGGGGCGGTTCTTTGGCCGGGGGCTGATGGCCGACCGTCACCGCGTGCGGGAGCCCCTGTTTCACCTGCCGGTGCGGCAGCCTGCCAGCCGGGAGGGGTGGCACCGTGAGGACTTTTTCGACCCCCGCGGCCACCCCGTGAACCGGGCCGGCCTGGAGGTGGACGCCTGCATGCGCCCCCTGGGCGAAGCCGGAGAGGCCTTTTTGCCGAATCTCTTTGCCGCGGGCGCCATCCTGGCCCATCAGGACTGGATGCGGGAACACAGCGGCGCGGGGCTGGCCATTGCCACGGCCCATGCCGCGGTGCGGGAGGTCTGCGCCCTGGTGCGGGGGCATCAGGCCCATGAGCCAGGCCAGGCCAGACGGCCCAGAAGCGAGGACTAGCTGTGGAAACGAGCAGCGTCTTCTTCACTGTCGGATTGTGGCTTTCCCTGGCCGCCTGCCTCGTCGGCTTTGGCCTGCGCGTGCGGCACTGGCGGGGAGGCCGCCTTCCCGCGTTCCGGCCGCTGCCGCAGCTCAAGGCCCTGGTCTGCGATGCCCTGCTGCAGCTGCATCTGGCCCGCAAAAACCCGCTGGGCTGGGGCTTGCATCTGTGCATCTTCATTGGATTCATGGGGCTTCTGCTGTTCCACGCCATGGATGGCCTCATCAGCGTGCGGCTGCTGCCGGGCTATGAATCCACCCTGAACCCGTACCAATGGCTGCGCAACGCCCTGGGCCTCTTGCTGCTGCTGGGTCTGGCCCTGGCCGGCTGGCGACGGCTCCGGAACACCCGGCTCAAAACGGTCACCCACCGGGACGACTGGTTCGCCCTGGCCCTGCTGGCGGCCATCGCCCTGACAGGTTTTGTCCTGGAAGCCTGCAAAATCACTTCCGAACGCGTTTACGCCCGCATGGTGGAGGACTACGCCAATACGGATGACCCTGCCGAGCTGGCCGGGCTGCAGCTGGTCTGGGCCCGGGAATACGGTGTCGTCTTTGCCCGGCCCGTGGTGTCGCCCGAAGGGCAGAGCGCTGCGGAATTGTACAGCCTGGGCAAGGAGCTGGACGAACTGGTCTGCGCCTCATGCCACGCTCCCACGGCCACGGCCTTTGTCTCGCATTCCCTGGCCCTGGCCCTGGCTCCCGTGGCCGCCCGACTGGACGCCGCGGGCGCGGTGGCGTTCCTGTGGCATGTGCATGTGCTGTGCTGCTTTGCGGGGCTGCTCTATCTGCCCTGGGGCAAGATGGCCCATGCGGTCTTCACGCCCCTGCAGCTGGTGGCCGTGCCGCAGCCCCATGCGGCGGAGTCTCAGAGGACAACACCTGCACAACCCACGTCGGTTCCTCACAATCTTGCTCTGGACGCCTGCACCCATTGCGGGGCCTGCAGCGTGCATTGCAGTGTCCATGCGTCCTATGCGGTGCTGGGCAATCTGGCGGTGCTGCCTTCGGAAAAGCTGGCCCTGCTGCGCCGCGTCCGCCATGGGGGCATCGCCGATCCGCATACAGGGCCGGAAATGTTCCGCCTGGCCGAGGGCAATGGCCTGTGTACCGAATGCCACCGTTGCACCGACGTCTGCCCCGCCCGCATCGACCTGCAATCCCTCTGGATTGCCGCCAAGCGCAGCCAGAGCCAGCCCCTTGCCGAGCCCGCGGCCCATTCCCCGCAGGAGCACATGGCCGCACTCATGGCCAGCCGCACGGCCGGGGCCTGGGCGGCGGCCTTTGCGCCCGCGGCCAGCGACGCCATTTACCCTCCCCTGCGCCAGCATCCGGCCCCCCCGCGGCAGCCCCTGGGCCTGACCGCCCGGGCGGAAACCTTCTGGGGCTGCGTGCAGTGCACCACCTGCACCAACGTCTGCACCGTGGTGGCCGCGGCGACGGATCCCGTGGCCGAACTGGACCTGATGCCCCAGCAGATCATGAATCTGGTGCGCATGGGCCTGATCGATCATACCCTGGGCGCGCGCATGGTCTGGAGCTGCGTCACCTGCTACAAATGCCAGGAACATTGCCCGCAGGGGGTGCGCGTGGCCGATGTGCTGTACGAACTGCGCAACATGGCCGCGGCCCGCATCCGCGCGGAAGCCCTCGGCGGCCAGTTTGGCGGCCAGGCGGACGGCCAGATGGAAGGGCGGGCCATGGGGGAACGTCCATGACCTCCATGACCTACGTCTGGTTTCCCGGTTGCAAGATTCCATACCATCTGCCGCGGTACGGGCGGGCCTCGCTGGCCGTGTTCCGGGCCTTGGGCGTGGAGCTTCTGGAGCTGGAATTCGGCTGCTGCGGCTATCCGGCCCGGCATCTGAGCGTGGAGGCCTCCGTGCTCTCCGCGGCCCGCAATCTGGCCCTGGCCCATGCCGCGGGCGCAACCATCCTGACGCCCTGCAAGTGCTGCTTTGGCAACCTGCGTCATGCCGTCTACTGGCTGCAGCGCGTGGACGACCTGCGCCGCCGCGTGCAGACCCTGCTGACGGCCGAAGGGCTGGCCCTGCCGCCGGATCTGGAGCAGGCCGCCCCCCGGCATCTGCTCACGGTGCTGGATCAGGACGTGGGTGCCAAGACCATCGCCTCCGCCGTGCGCCATCCGCTGCGGGGCCTGCGGGTGGCCGCGCAGTATGGCTGCCACGCCCTGCGGCCCGGCAATGTGACCCGGTTCGATAACCCCTTGCAGCCCACGGTGTTCGAGCGGCTGGTGGAGGCCACCGGCGCTGTCGCTGTGCCCTGGGCCACGCGGCTGGACTGTTGCGGCAACCCCCTGCATGGCCGCAACACGGCCATGGCCCTGCGCCTGACCCGCAAAAAACAGCAGGACGCCCGCTCGGCCGGGGCAGAGGTGCTGTGCACGGCCTGCACGTATTGTCAGTTGCAGTTCGACGGCTGCAGGGAGGAACTGGCCGACTCGCCCGCGCAGGACTCTCCGCTGGACAAGGCCCCGCCCGCGGTGTTGTATCCGGAACTGCTGGGCGCGGCGCTGGGGCTAGACGAGCCCGAGACGCTCCAGGGGCTGGGCAGGCCCGCGCATCACGGCCCAGGCATCGCCCAGACGCCATCCCATCACAACACAGATGACATCTTCACGGCATAAGTGGAGGGTATGATGAGTAAATATATCGGCGCAGTGGATCAGGGCACGACGAGCAGCCGCTTCATCGTCTTCGATGCCCAGGGCAACATCGTCTCCATGGATCAGAAAGAACACGCCCAGTTCTTTCCGCATCCGGGCTGGGTGGAGCATGATCCCATGGAAATCTGGACCAACACCCAGGAAGTCATCGCCGGGGCCCTGGCCAAGGGCGGGCTCAAGGGCGATGATCTGGCAGCCATCGGCATCACCAACCAGCGGGAAACCCTGGTGGTGTGGAACAAGCGCACCGGGGCGCCGCTGTATAACGCCATCGTCTGGCAGTGCACCCGCTCGCACGAAATCTGCAAGGATCTTCTGCAGGTAAGCGGGCAGGACCGCTTCCGGGCCATCACCGGCCTGCCCATCGCCACCTATTTCAGCGGGCCCAAGATCAAGTGGGTGCTGGACAATGTGGAGGGCGCGCGCCAGGCCGTGGAAAAGGGGCAGGCCCTCATCGGCACCATGGAAAGCTGGATCATCTGGTGGCTTACCGGCGGCCCGCAGGGCGGTGCGCACGTGACGGACGTGACCAACGCCAGCCGCACCATGCTCATGAATATCCACACCCTGGAGTGGGAGGAAGACATCCTGCGGGAGCTGGGCATCCCGCGCCAGGGCCTGCCGCGCATCGTGCCTTCCAGCGATTCCGCCTCCTGGGGCCCCACCGACGAACGCGGTCCCCTCAAGGCGCGCGTGCCCGTGTGCGGCGCCGTGGGCGATCAGCAATCCGCCCTGGTGGGGCAGGCCTGCTTCAACGTGGGCGAGGCCAAAAACACTTATGGCACCGGCTGCTTCCTGCTGCTGAACACCGGGGAGACGCCCGTCACCTCCACTCATGGACTGGTCACCACCCTGGCCTATCAGGTCCGCGGCCACAAGCCCGTGTATTGCCTGGAAGGCTCCATCGCCATTGCCGGGGCGCTGGTGCAGTGGATTCGGGACAATCTGGGACTCATCAGCCACGCCGCAGAGGTGGAGACCCTGGCCGCCCAGGTGGAAGACAACGGCGGCGTGTACATTGTGCCGGCCTTTCAGGGGCTCTTTGCGCCCTACTGGCGGCCGGACGCCCGGGGCGTCATCTGCGGGCTGACCCGCTATGCGGACAAGCGCCACATCGCCCGCGCCGTGCTGGAGGCGAATGCCTATCAGACCAAGGACATCGTCGAGGCCATGAACAAGGATTCCGGCGTGGATCTGAAGGAACTCAAGGTGGATGGCGGCATGGTGGCCAACGACCTGCTCATGCAGTTCCAGGCCGACGTGCTTGGCGTGCCGGTCATCCGCCCGCAGGTGGCCGAGACCACCTGCCTTGGCGCGGCCTATGCCGCCGGGCTGGCCGTGGGCTACTGGAGCACCCTGGAGGAACTCAAGGCCAACTGGGCCGAGGACAAGACCTGGCTCCCCACCATGGATACCCAGACCCGGCAACGCGGCTACGCCCAGTGGGCCAAGGCCGTGGACAAAACGCTCAACTGGCTGGAGTAATACACCGGTTATTCACCCTGTTACCGTCTTTGCCGCGAACGCCCGCAGGGCTGGCCCGCAGAGGGCGTCCGGGGTGTTGTTTCGTCATACTCACGAGGGATTTTCATGTTCAGAGACGACATGCTTCGCAAACTGGAACGCGAGCTGGGCTATTGGGATATCATCATCATCGGCGGCGGGGCCACGGGCCTGGGCGTGGCCGTGGACGCCGCCTCCCGCGGCTATTCCACCCTGCTTCTGGAGCAGGACGACTTTGCCAAAGGCACCTCCAGCCGCAGCACCAAGCTGGTGCACGGCGGCGTGCGGTATCTGAAGCAGGGCAACATCTCCCTGGTGCTGGAGGCCCTGCACGAACGCGGCCTGCTGCTGCAGAACGCCCCGCATCTGGTAAGCAACCAGGCCTTCCTGGTGCCAAATTACGACTGGTGGGACGGTCCCTTCTACGGCGTGGGCATGCGGGTGTACGACATGCTGGCCGGCAAGCTGGGCCTGGGGCCCTCGCGCTGGGTGTCCAAGGAAGAAACCCTCAAGCGCATCCCCACCCTGAAGGCCGACGCCCTCAAGGGCGGTGTGGTCTATCACGACGGCCAGTTTGACGACTCCCGCCTGGCCGTGAACCTGGCCCAGACCGCCGCGGACCACGGCGGCGTGCTCATCAACTACATGCGCGTCGCCGGGCTGATGAAATCCGGGGAGATGATCAACGGCGTCGTGGCCGTGGATCAGGAAACCGGCGCGGAACACCGCATCTTCGGCCGGGTGGTGGTCAACGCCACCGGCGTCTTTACCGACAGCATCCTGCAGATGGACACCCCCGGAGCCCGGTCCATCATCACCCCCAGCCAGGGCGTACACCTGATCCTGGACAAGGAATTCCTCCCTGGTGACACGGCCATCATGGTTCCCCAAACCGCTGACGGCCGGGTGCTCTTTGCCGTGCCCTGGCATGGCAAGGCCGTGGTGGGCACCACGGATACCCCCGTGGACAAGCCCACCCTGGAGCCCACGGCCTTGGAAGAGGAAGTGGACTTCATCCTCACGCACGCCGCCCAGCACATGACCAAGGCCCCCACCCGGGCCGACGTCAAAAGCGTCTTTGCCGGCCTGCGCCCCCTGGTGAACCCCGGCGGGGGCAAGGGCACCTCCTCCATTGCCCGGGACCATTTCCTGGTGGTGTCCGAATCCGGTCTGGTGACCATCACCGGCGGCAAGTGGACCACCTACCGCAAAATGGCCCAGGAAACCGTGGACAACGCCGCGCTCATCGCCGGGCTGGAGGAAAAGGCCTGCATTACCAAGAACCTGCGCATCCACGGCTGGCTTCGGAACGTGGACCGCAAGGAGCCCCTGCACGTGTACGGGTCCGATCAGCCCTTCCTCCTGCATCTGGTGGAAGACAATCCCGAACTTGGGGAAAAACTGCATCCCGCGCTGCCGTACATCAAGGCGGAAGTGGTCTGGGCCGTGCAAAAGGAAATGGCCCGCACCCTGGAAGATGTGCTCAGCCGCCGCACCCGGGCCTTGCTCCTTGATGCCAGGGCCAGCGTGGAATGCGCCCCGGAAGTGGCGCGCCTGATGGCCGGGGCCCTGGGTCGGGATGCGGCCTGGGCCGAAGCGCAGGTGGCAACATACAAGACCCTGGCGCAAGGCTACATCATCGCCTGAGCCAGGAGAAGGCCCATTGCCGTCCGGGCGTCTGCCGCAGGCGTTCGGACGGCGTGTCTGCCACAGGCGTTCGGACGGCGTGTCTGTCTGGCGCCAGGTCAGGATTTGGCCAGGCCAGTCCAGTCCAGATCAGGCCAGCAGCCAGGCGACAAGGGGCGCGCTCAGCACGTTCAGCAGCCCGGCCAGCACCAGCACCAGCCCGGCGATGCTGGCTTCTTCCTGGCCGATCTGATGGGCCTTGGCCACCCCCGCGGCGTGCGCGCCCATACCGAACAGCGCTCCGCGGGCAATGGTCGAGCGCAGGGGCAGCAACACCAGCAGGCCTTCGCCCACCGTGGCTCCCAGCAGCCCCGTACAGACGACGAATATGGCCGTCAGGCTCGGCTCCCCGCCAATATCCCCGGACACGGCCAGGGCAAAGGGCATGCTCACGGAGCGCGGCAGCAGGCTCAGGCGCACGCTGTCGCTCAGCCCCAGCAGGGAGGCCAGTCCCCAGGCCGTGAGCATGGCCGTGACGCTGCCCACCAGAATCCCCACCACCAGCACGGGCCAGAAGCGGCGGATGAGCGCCCGGCGCTCGTAAATGGGAATGGCAAAGGCCACGGTAACCGGCCCCAGCCAGGTCAGTAGCCAGCCTGTGCTGTGATAAAATTCCTTATATTCCACATGCATTGCAAAGACCAGGGCCGTGACCGCCCCTTGCGCGGTGAGCACGGGCGAGGTCCACCAGCGCGGCCAGCGGCGATAGACCTGCCGGCTCATCCAATAGATGCCAATGGTCAGGGCCGACCAGCCCAGCAGTGGCAGCAGGTGGGTTGTGTCCGCCAAACCAATACGATGCAGCATATTCATCAGGCCTGTCCTCCCTGCCCGGCATCCCGCCCGGCATCCCGCGAGGCAAACCAGCGAAAGGCCAGATCCGTGGCCAGGGCCGTGGCGATCATGACCAGGGCTGTCCCGCCGATGATGGCCGCCAGGATCTTCAGGCCCGTCAGGCCGAAGAACTCCCGGTGCTCCAGGATGGCCGGGGCCGCGGGGATGAAGAAGAGCATCATCTCGGCCAACAGCCAGCCCGCGCCGCGGCGCATGTACACCGGGTTGAGCAGGCGGCTGGCGAACAGGGCCAGCACGATGAACAGGCCGATGACACCACCGGGAATGGGCAGGCCGGTCCATCGGGCCACCTCCCCGCCAAGGGCCCAGAAAGCCGCCAGGAGGCCCACCTGCGTCAGGCCGTTGCGCCGCGCCGCACGCCGGCCGGCCACCAGAAAGGTATGCAAGGGCATGGTCATTCTCCCCTTTGCTGATTGCATCCATAGGGAGTAAGACCGGGCAGGCAATGCGCAAAATGAATTATTTGCATGGCAGCCAGTCAGCAATGGAATAGCATATGGAAATACGGACCTTGCATGCGTTTGTGGAGGTGGTGCGCCAGGGCGGTTTTTCCAAAGCGGCCAGAACGCTCTTTGCCACCCAGCCCACGGTGAGCAAAGCCGTGCGTCAGCTGGAAGACGAGCTGGGGCTGCCGCTGCTGGACCGCACCGGGCACCGCTGCACGCTGACCGCGGCCGGGGAGATCGTCTTTCGCCGGGCCGTGGCCATGCTCACCGAACGTGACGATCTGGTGGCCGAGCTGGACGAGCTCAAGGGCCTGCGGCGCGGCGTGCTGCGCCTGGGCCTGCCGCCCATCGGCACCAGCACCCTGTTCGCCTCGGTCTTTGCCCAGTTTCGCGCGCGCTATCCCGGCGTGGCCATTCAGTTTGTGGAGCATGGCAGCAAGCACCTGGAAGATCTGGTGCTCTCCGGCGAGCTGGAGCTTGGGGCCTCTCTCTTGCCGCTTCCGGAAAAATTCGACTGGCAGGCCGTGCGCCGCGAACCCATCGACGCCCTGGTGCACGCCGGGCACCCCCTGGCCCGCAAGTCCTCGGCAAGGTTGACGGAATTTCGGGATATCGGCTTCATCCTCTTCGGGCCGGGATTCGCCCTGAATCCGATGATTCTGGAGGCCTGCCACCGCCAGGGCTTCACGCCCGAGGTGGCCGTGCGCACCAGCCAGCTGGATTTCCTGATTGAACTGGTGGCTGCCAAAACCGGCGTGGCCTTTCTGCCGCGGATCATCGCCGAGCAGCGCCGCACGGCGGACATCCGCCGCATTCCCATTGCCGAGGGGCTGGGGGATTGGCACCTGGCCCTTATCTGGCGGCGCGGCGGCTACCTCTCCCCCGCGGCCCGGGCCTGGCTGGCCCTGAGCGCGGATACCCTGGCCGGGCTGGCCCTGTAAGGCGGCTGGCCCCTTCTGTTGACCGGCCGGCAAAATCGCACGTATACTGCATCTGCCAAGGGATTTTCGCATGCCGGCACGCGAGGGCGGGTTATGAAAGTCCACGATATCATGCAGCAAAGCGCGCATTTTCTGCGCCAGGACGACACCCTGCGCGCAGCGGCCGCGCTGTTTCGCATGAACGGCGTGGGTGGCGCGCAGGTGCTGGGCGAATCCGGCTTTCCCGAGACCATCTTTACCAGCGATGACCTCATCCGCGCCCTGGCCGGCGGGGCCAACCTTTCGGACCCCGTCTCCAGCCACGCCCATCTGCACATCTGCGCCGTGCAGCCGGACACGCCCGTGGACGAAATCGCCTGGTACGAGAACCGGTTTCTGGCCGTGGTGGACAGCCTGAACCGGATCATGGGCTGCGTGGACCCGGCCAGCCTGCGACCCGGCCCGGCGCCGGATCCCGCGCACGACGCCGACCCCTGGGCCGGCATCCTGACCCGGTTCCCCGAACCCCTGCTCCTGTGCAGCCACGCCGGGCTGCTGCACTGGCTGAACGACGCCGCCCGGCTGGTGCTGGGCGAGGAGGGCCGCCCCGGCGTGCCCCTGCGGCAGGCCCTGGCCGCTGCCGGCTTCCGCGTGGAGGATGATCCCGTGGACCCCGCCGCCGTGGCCCTGGCCGTGCGCGATGATTCCCGCTACCTGGCCCTGCGCTGGCCCGTGCCCGATCCCCTGCGGCCCCGGGCCGTGCCGCAGCAGGCGGACGCCTGCCAGATGCTCTGGCTGCGCGATGTGAACGACCGCCACGCCGTGCTCGGCAAGCTGCGCAGCCTGCGCGACCTTTCCCGCGAGCTGCGTTCCATCATCGATTCCTCCTTTGACGGCATCTTCATCACCGACGGCCAAGGCGTCGCCCTGCAGGTCAACCGGGCGTACGAACGTATCACCGGCATCCGGGCCGCGGAGGTCGTGGGCCGCAACATGCGCGATCTGGTCCGCGAAGGTTTTTACGACCAGTCCGTGACCCTGCTCGTCCTCGATTCCCTCAACACCGAAACCATCATCCAGAAAGTCAAAACCGGCAAAACCATCGTGGTGACCGGCAATCCCATTCTGGACGAGAAGGGCGCGCTCTGGCGCGTGGTGACCAACGTGCGCGACGTCACCGAGCTGCAGCGCCTGCAGGAGGAGCTGGAAAAGATCAGCGCCCTGCGCGACCGCTATCGCATGGAACTGGATTCCTTGCGTAAACGCATCGATCAGGACGGCCGCATCGTGGTCCGCTCCAAGCGCATGCGCGATGTGTATGAGCAGGCCCTGCGTCTGGCCCAGGTGGATTCCACCGTGCTTATTCTCGGCGAATCCGGCGTGGGCAAGGAGGTGGTGGCCAGCCTGATTCACGAGCACAGCGCCCGCAGTGACAAGCCCTTCGTCAAGATCAGCTGCGCGGCCATCCCGGAGGCGCTGCTGGAATCCGAGCTGTTCGGCTACGTGCAGGGCGCGTTCACCGGTGCGCGACGGGCCGGCAAGCCCGGCGTCTTCGAGCTGGCCCACCACGGCACGCTCTTTCTGGATGAGATTGGCGAGCTGCCCCTGCCCCTGCAGGCCAAGCTCCTGCGCGCCCTGCAGGAGCGGGCCGTGCTGCGGCTGGGGGAGGTCCGGCCCACGCCCGTGGACGTGCGGATCATGGCCGCCACCAACCGGGACCTGGAAGCCATGATGCGCCAGCGGCTCTTCCGCGGCGACCTGTACTACCGCTTAAGCGTGGTGCCCCTGCTGGTGCCGCCCCTGCGCGAGCGGCGCGAGGCCGTCTTTGACTTCATTTACCGCTTTCTCAGCCAGTTCAATCGCAAATACGGCCTCAGCCGGCAGATCGATCCCGAGGCCTGCGATTTCCTGGCCGGCTGTGACTGGCCGGGCAACGTCCGCCAGCTGGAAAACACCATGGAACGTCTGGTGGTCCTCAGCCAGGGCGATGTGATCAGCCGGGAGGCCGCGGCCCAGGCCCTGGCCTCCAGCAGTTCCGGCGCCGGCCCCCAGGGAGACGGCGCTGGCCCGGCAGGCGTATCCGGCTCCCTCGGCAGCTTGCAGGCGGTGCTGGAACAGGCGGAGCGCGAGGCCATCCGCCAGGCCCTGGCCGAGCACGGCTCCACCCGCAAGGCCGCCCGGGCTCTGGGGGTGAACCAGTCCACCATCGTCCGCAAGGCCCGTCGCTATGGCTTGTCAGTGACCTGATGCGTTGCGGCATCAGGTGATGCCTTACGGCATCATCATTGAACCATCCTGATTTGTGCTGTTCTGTTAATCAGTTTTGCCTTTCTCCTATGGATTGATGCTGCTGCGCATCGCTCCTCTTCATCCCTCCGCTTGCGTCCGTGTTGGCATTGCTGCTTCAACACATGAAGATCTTGACGCTTTTTTCGAGCTGCGCCCCATTTCCTCTCCTGGCACGGAAGTTGATTTCTTCTCTCCTGACGGCGGCTTCCGGCGCTGGAGCCTGCAGGCCGCCGGCTTGTTTCCTCTCACCGTTTGACCTGGAGGCATGCAACATGCGTCAGGAGATTTTCGCCACCACCCCGCGGGTTGTGCTGGGTGTTGGGACCCTGGGCCGGGTGGGCGAGGAGGTCCGCCGCCTGGGTGGCACATCTGTGCTGGTGGTAACGGACCCGGGCGTGGCGGCGTCGGGCATGGTAGAGCGGCTGGAAGGGCTGCTGGCCAAGGCCGGTCTGACCGTGGCCCGTTTTGACAAGGTGGAGGCCGATCCACGCTATGAAATTGTCGAGGACGGCCTGGCCGCCCTGCGCGAGGCCAAGGCCGATGTGGTCGTGGGCATCGGCGGCGGTTCGTCCCTGGACATGGCCAAGATCGTCGCCGTGATGGCCACCAACGCCGGGCCCGTGGGCAACTACTTCGGCATCGACCTCATCCCCTCGCCGGGCCTGAAAACCATCCTCATCCCCACCACCGCCGGCACGGGCAGTGAGGTGACGCCCATCGTCATCCTGTCGGATCATCAGGAGAAACTGAAAAAAGGCATCGTCAGCCCATATCTCTTCCCGAGCGTGGCGTTGCTGGATCCGGAACTGACCATCGGCCTGCCGCCCAAGGTCACCGCGGCCACGGGCATGGACGCCCTGATCCACGCCCTGGAGGCCTACACTTCCATCAACGCCACCCCCACCACGGACATGCTGGCCCGCGAGGCCATCCGGCTTATCCATGGCAACATCCGGGCCGCCTATGCCAAAGGGGACAACCTCCCGGCCCGCGAAGCCATGCTGCGCGGCGCCATGCTGGCCGGCATGGCCTTTGCCAATGCCGGGGTCACGGCCGTGCATGCCTTTGCCTATCCCATTGGCGCGGAATTCCACATCCCGCACGGCATTGCCAACACCATCATGCTGGTGCCGGTGATGCGCTACAATCAAATCGGCAATCCCGAGCGCTTTGCCGAACTGGCCGTGCTGCTGGGCCAGCCCGTGGAGGGACTGAGCCTGCGGCAGGCCGCGGCCAGGGCCGTCTCCGCCCTCATCGAGCTGGCCGAGGATCTAAACGTGCCCCAACACCTGAGCGCCTACGGCGTCACCGAAGCGCACGTCCCGGCCCTGGCCGCGGCGGTAATGCTGGTGACCCGCCTGCTGGCCAACAACCCCCGCACCCTTACCCAGGAGGACGCCGCCGTCATTTATCGCCAGGCCCTGTGAGCCTGCCCCGCAGTGCCGGCCCTGTGCACTGCCGACGTGCCGTCGTGAGCATCCCTTCGACCCTTCGACCATTCGACCGTTCGGCCATGCGCCAATCTCCTGCGGAGGAAGATCATGAAAATGTACATGTTCGAGGCCGGAATTCTGAAGAGCCAGCAGCATTTCTTCACCCTCAACAAGGGGGTGGGCGCGGCCTTTGACGTGCCCGTGCCCTTTACGCTCATCGACCATCCCAAAGGGAAAGTTCTTTTCGATACCGGCAACGCCTATGAAACCATCCATGACAAGCAGGCCCACTGGGGCGGCATCCTGGCGGCTTATGACCCGGTGATGACCGAGGACCAGTGGTGCGTGAACGCCATTCGCAAGGTGGGCTGCGCCCCCGAAGACATCAAATACGTCATCCTTTCCCATCTGCACCTGGACCATGCCGGCTGCGTGGGGCACTTTCCCAATGCCCAATACGTGGTCCAGCGCGATGAGCTGCACTTTGCCTACGTTCCGGACCCCTACATGAAAGCCGCCTATATCCGCAAAGATTTTGACAAAGACGTCCCCTGGCTCATCCTTGAGGGCTGGAAGGACGACGGCTTTGACCTCTACGGCGACGGCGCCATCACCGTGCACTTCACCCCCGGCCACACGCCCGGGCATCAGTCCGTGCTGGTCGATCTCAAGAACACCGGCCCGGTGTTCCTGGCTGCGGACTCCTGTTACACCACGGACAATCTGGACAACGGCATCCTCCCCGGCCTGATGTGGAACGCCGGGGAAACCGTGCGCAGCGTGAACCGCATGCGGCACCTGCAGGCCGCCAAAGGTGTGACCGTGATGACCGGGCACGATCCCGTGGCCTGGAAGTCCATCCGACAGGCGCCGGAATACTACGATTAACCACCGCGCCGGGGCTGCCCTTCCCGCGGAAAGGGCAGCCCCGGCGCACCCGCCATACCCCTTGCGGAAAAAGGATGTACCATGCTGGAGTTGAAGAATACGCAGCTGTTCAAGGAAGCCTGTCTGGTCAATGGCCAATGGGTTGCGGCCGCCAGCGGCGAGGTTGCGGCCGTGACCAACCCTGCCACCGGCGCGCAGGTGGGCCGCGTGCCGCAGCTCACAGAGGCGGAGCTGTACGGGGTGATTGCCGCCGCCGATGCCGCCTGGCGGCCATGGGCGGCCCTGGCCGCCCCGCAGCGCGCCGCCGTGCTGGAACGCTGGCACGCCGCCATCGTGGCCAATGCCGATGACCTGGCCGCCATCATCACCGCCGAGCAGGGCAAGCCCCTGGCTGAGGCGCGGGGCGAGATCCTCTATGCCGCCTCGTTCATCAAATGGTTCGCCGAGGAAGCCCGTCGGGTATACGGTGACATCATCCCCGCGCCCACGGCAGACAAGCGGCTGCTGGTCCTCAAGCAGCCCGTGGGCGTGTGCGCGGCCATCACGCCCTGGAACTTCCCGGCGGCCATGATCACCCGCAAGGCCGGCCCGGCCCTGGCCGCGGGCTGCGCCATGATCGTCCGTCCGGCGGCCAAAACCCCGTTCACCGCCCTGGCCCTGGCCGAACTGGCCGTGCAGGCCGGGGTACCGGCCGGCGTGCTGCAGGTGGTCACGGGCTCGTCCAGGGTCATCGGCAAGGCGCTCACGGCAAGCCCCGTGGTGCGCAAGCTCTCCTTTACCGGTTCCACGGAAGTGGGCCGGACCCTCATGGCCCAATGCGCAGCCACGGTAAAGCGGATCTCCCTGGAGCTGGGCGGCAACGCGCCCTTTATTGTGTTTGATGACGCCAACCTGGAAGACGCCGTGGCCGGCGCCATCGCCTCCAAGTACCGCAACGCCGGGCAAACCTGCGTCTGCGCCAACCGGCTGTACGTGCAGGCCGGCATTCACGATGCCTTTGCCACCCGTCTGGCCGAGGCCGTGGCCGCCATGCCCGTGGGCCCCGGCACCCAGCCCGGCGTGCTCATTGGTCCGCTCATCGACACCACGGCCATGGAAAAGGTCGAAGCCCACATCAAGGACGCCGTGGACAAGGGCGCCAGGGTGGTGCTTGGCGGCAAACGGCACGCCCTGGGCGGCCAATTCTTCGAACCGACCATCCTCTCCGGCGTCACCAGGGAGATGCGCGTGGCCCGCGAGGAAACCTTCGGGCCCCTGGCGCCGATCTTCCGCTTTGAGACCGAGGCCGAAGCCATTGCTCAGGCCAACGATACGGAATACGGGCTGGCGGCCTACTTCTATACCGAAAACGCCCGCCGGGCCTGGCGCGTGGCCGAGGCCCTGGAATACGGCCTCGTGGGCCACAACACCGGCCTCGTCTCCAACGAGGTGGCCCCCTTTGGTGGCTTCAAACAGTCCGGTCTCGGACGGGAGGGCTCCAAATACGGGATGGATGAATACCTGGAGATCAAATACGTCTGCTCGCACATCGGGTAACCAGGAGGTTGCGCATGGGGCAGGAAGAAAAAGAGCTTGACCGGCAATGGTCCGACCATTATGCTCCCTCCCCATGCGTCCCTTCCAGACAGAACTCCTCTTCACCCCCGTGCAGGTTGGCCGGGCCAGCCAGGATGTGGCCCTGCAGATTGAAGCCGCCATCATCGAGGGGCGGATTCTGCCCGGCCAGGGCCTGCCCAGCGAGCGGGAGTTGCAGCTGCAGTTCAAGGCCAGCCGGGGCGTCATCCGCGAGGCGTTGCGCGCCCTGACCCAGAAGGGCCTGCTGGAGATTCGCAAGGGCGCCAGGGGCGGGGCCTACGTCAAACAGGTGGAGGTGGCCCAGGTTAGCGAATCCCTGGCCCTGTTCCTCAAGCAGCACCCGTTTGACCCCAGCTGCCTGATTGAATTCCGCGAAAGCATCGACCGCAGCATCACCACCCTGGCCCTGGCCAGGGCCACGACGCAGGAGCGCGACACCCTGGTGACCCTGGCCGGGCGGCTGGCTGCGGAGCTGCGCGCGCCCGTGCCGGATCTGGATGCCGTGGGCGAGATTGACCGTCAGCTGAACCTGCTGCTGGCGCACATGGCCCGCAATCCTATTTTCGAATGGATCATGGCCGCCCTGCAGGCCGGCTTCAGCTCCCACGACTACCGGCTTTACGAGGCTCCCGAGTACCGCGAACCCACGGCCGCCAACTGGTGCGACACCGCCCGGGCCATTGCGGACAACGAGCCCCTGCAGGCCCTGGCCTGCATCAGCCGCCATTACCTGCTGCTGGCCCGCTGTGTGCGCGAACACGCCGCCAGGCCGGCTGCGGATCTTGCGTCCGACACCGAGCAGTTGCGCGCCTAGCGTTCAATTTGGTCGGACCAATATACGCCGCGCCGGGTTCCCCGGCCGCGGCGGCGGCCACGCCCGCAACCGTGGCGGGCCGGCCGCATCTTATTCACGAATCATTGATTCAAGCCACGCACGAGGGGTGTCATGCCCACGCAGTACGATTTCCTCATTGTCGGCGGCGGCTCGGCGGGCAGTGTCCTGGCCAACCGCCTGAGCGCCAACCCCGAACACAAGGTCCTGGTGCTGGAAGCCGGCCGCCCGGATTACCGGCTGGATTTCCGCATCCACATGCCCGCAGCCCTCACCTATCCCCTGGCCGGCCGGTTTTACAACTGGTGGTACGAGTCCGAGCCTGAGCCGTTCATGCACAACCGCCGCGTTTATCAGCCCCGCGGCAAGGTGCTGGGCGGTTCCAGCTGCATCAACGGCATGATCCACATCCGCGGCAACGCCATGGACTATGAAAAATGGGCGGCCAACGATCCCGGCCTGGCTGCCTGGGATTACGCCCACTGCCTGCCCTACTTTCGGCGCTTCGAATACCGCCTCAAGGGCGCGGACGAATACCAGGGGCCGGCCGGCCCGCTGTACCTAACCACCCCGGACTGCGCCAATCCGCTCTTTGACGCCTTCTTCAAGGCCGTGCAGGAAGCCGGCTACCCCCTCACGGACGACGTCAACGGCTATCAGCAGGAAGGTTTTGGCCGCTTCGACCGGGCCACCTACCGCGGCCGCCGCTGGAATGCGGCCCGGGCCTATGTGCATCCGGTGAAGAACCGCCGCAACCTGCGGGTGGCCCTGCGGGCCCAGGCCACGCGGATTCTGTTTGAAGGGACGCGGGCTGTGGGCGTGGAATACGCCGTCTGGCGGCCTCTTTCCAAAACACCCGTCCTCAAGCGCGCATACGCCAGGGAAATCATCTGCTGCGGCGGGGCCATCAACTCCCCGCAGCTCCTGCAGCTTTCCGGCGTGGGCCGGGCCGAGGACCTGCGCGCCCTGGGCCTGGGCGTGGTGCACGACCTGCCCGGCGTGGGCGAGAATCTGCAGGATCATCTGGAAGTGTACGTCCAATACCAGTGCAAGGAGCCCGTCAGCCTGTTTCCGGCCCTCAAGTGGCAGAACCAGCCGCTCATCGGGCTGGACTGGCTCTTCCGCGGCAAGGGCGTGGGGGCGAGCAATCACTTTGAGGCCGGCGGCTTCATCCGCAGCAACGAGCAGGTCCCCTACCCCAACCTGCAGTACCACTTCCTGCCCATCGCCATCCGGTACGATGGATCCGTGGCCAACCAGGGGCACGGCTACCAGGTGCATGTCGGGCCCATGAATACCGACGTGCGCGGCCATGTGCGGCTCAAGTCCGCCGATCCCCTGGCCTATCCGGCCATCCAGTTCAACTACCTTTCCACGGAGCAGGAGCGGCGCGACTGGGTGGACGCCATCCGCTGCACCCGGCGGATCATGACCCAGCCGGCCTTTGACCGCTTCCGCGGCGAGGAGCTGGCTCCCGGCCCGCAGGTGGAGACGGATGAACAGATCCTCGACTTCGTGGCCCGCGAGGGGGAAAGCGCCTACCACCCCAGCTGCACCTGCAAGATGGGCACGGATCCCATGGCCGTGGTCGATGCGCAGTTGCGCGTGCATGGCCTCAGTGGTCTGCGGGTGGTGGATGCCTCCATCATGCCCTCCATCACCAACGGCAATATTTACGCCCCGGTGATGATGCTCGCCGAAAAGGCCGCGGATTATATCCTGGGCAACACCCCCCTGGCCCCGGCGGCCTCGCCCTACTATCGCCACTCCAACACCGTTGCGGAATCCGCCTGAGGAGTACCCATGCGCACGCTCAAAAACTGCATCAACGGCGTCTGGCAGGAAGCCCAATCCGGCGCCGTGCGCGAGATCATCAATCCTTTTGACCAGACTGTCATCGCCCTGGCTGCGGAAAGCGACCGGGACGAGACAAGGGCCGCCATCGCCGCGGCCCGCGAGGCCTTTGACCATGGTCCCTGGCCCCACACCCCCGGCCCCGAGCGCGGGGCCAGGGTGCTGGAACTGGCCCGTCTGGTCCGCACCCATGCCGAGGAGCTGGCCCTGCTGGAAACCCTGGACACGGGCAAGACCCTGGAGGAAAGCCGCTGGGACATGGCCGACATTGCCGATATCTTCACCTATTTCGGTAGTCTGGCCTTTGCTGGCGAAGATGGCGAGATCATCGCCTCGCCCAAGCCCTACAGCGCAAGCCGGGTGGTCCGCGAGCCCGTCGGCGTCTGCGCGCAGATCTCGCCCTGGAACTACCCCCTGTTGCAGGCATCCTGGAAGATGGCCCCGGCCCTGGCCGCCGGCTGCACCATCGTCATGAAACCCAGTGAAATCACCCCTCTGACCACCACGCGCATCACCGAACTGGCCCTGGAGGCCGGCTTCCCCGAGGGCGTGGTCAATCTGGTCCTCGGGCCGGGGCCGGAGGTGGGGGCCGAGATGGCCGAAAGTCCGGATGTGGATTTCGTCTCTTTCACCGGTGGCATCGTCACCGGCAAGAGCATTCTTCGAGCTGCGGCGGACAACGTCAAGAAGGTGGCCCTGGAGCTGGGGGGCAAGAATCCGAACATCATTTTTGCCGACGCCAACTTTGACGTGGCCCTGGATTACGCCCTGAACGCCGTGTTCTTCCATGCCGGGCAGATCTGCTCGGCCGGGGCGCGGCTGATGGTGGAGGCCCCCATTCACGACCGTTTTGTGGAGGCCCTGGCCGAGCGCATGCGGCGCATCAGGCTCGGCAGCGGCATGGAGCCCGGCACCCAGATGGGCCCGCTGATTTCCACCGCGCACCGGGACAAGGTGGAACGCTACGTGGCCATTGCCCGGGAAGAAGGCGCGCGGCTGGTCTTGGGCGGCAGGCGTCCCGAGGCCCCCTCGCTGCAGCAGGGGTTTTTCTACGAACCAACTCTGTTCACCCACTGCGAGCAGGCCATGCGCGTGGTGCAGGAGGAGGTCTTCGGCCCGGTGATCACCGTGGAACGCTTCGAGACCGAAGCCGAGGTGGTGGCCAGGGCCAATGACACCATCTACGGCCTTTCCGCCGGATTCTGGACTCGCGATCCCGACCGCATCCACCGCGTTTCCAAGGCCCTGCGGTTTGGCACAGTCTGGATCAACGATTTCAACGTCTATTTCACCCAGGCGCCCTGGGGCGGCTACAAGCAAAGCGGCATGGGCCGCGAGCTGGGCCGGCTGGGCTATGAGGAATACACCGAAGTCAAACACATCTACCAGAATCACGCCCCCTCCCCGGTGCAGTGGTTCGGCGTCTGATTCCCCGCCGATACCGTGCCGTCCCTGCCGTGCCGGGGGCCGCGCGCGACCATATAACCAAGGAGCGTTTCATGCGTAAGATCCTGTTGTTGTGCGTGGTTGCCGCCTCGCTAGTGCTGGGGGGCGCGCAGCTGGCCGCGGCCACGTCCGAAATACGCTTTGCCAGCGTCAGCTGGACCGGCGTGACCGTGAAAACCGAACTGGCCGTGAAAATCCTGCAGGTCCTTGGCTATAAGGCCAGCAACACCATGCTGGCCCTGCCCGTGGTCTACAAGGCCCTGGACATGAACGAGGCCGACGTCTTCATGGGCAACTGGATGCCCTCCATGACCTCCGTGGCCCAGCCGCTCTTTGACAAGGGCAGCGTCCTCCAGTTGGTGGCCAACATGCCCGGCGCGCAATACACCCTGGCCGCGCCTTCCTATGTGGTGGACGGAGGGCTCAAGGACTTTGCCGACCTGGCCAAATACGGCGACAAGCTCGGCTGGAAAATCTACGGCATTGAGGAAGGCAACGACGGCAACGAAATCATCCTGAACATGATTAAACAGAACCTGTTCGGCATGGGCAAATTCGAGCTGGTGCCCTCCAGCGAGGCCGGCATGCTCCTGCAGGTACAGGACTTCGTCAAGCAGAAGCAGTGGGTGGTCTTCCTGGGCTGGACCCCACATTACATGAATGAAATCATCGAGATGAAATACCTGACCGGCAGCACGGCCGATACCTTTGGCGAAAACGACGGCATGGCCACCGTGTTCACCAACGTGCGCAAGGGCTTTCCCGAAGCCCGGCCGAATGTGACGAACTTCTTGAAAAACTTGACCTTCCCCATAGAGATGATGAACCAGATCATGGCCGCCATGCACGAGAACAAGGACCTCAGCCACCTGGGCGCCGGCCTGGCCTGGCTCAAGCAACACCCCGAGCGCCTCAAGGCCTGGCTCAACGGCGTCACCACCGCAGACGGCAAGCCGGCCCTGCCTGTGATAACCGCCTGGCTCGCCAGACAGTAGCCACCTCTCCACCATAGCGCACACAAGGGGACGCCTGTTCTTGGAACGGCGCCCCCTTGATGTTTGAAGGCTTAGCCCTGCAACTCACGCCGAATCGCCTGCCCCATCTGCTGCACGGTCATGCCGGGCCGGGTCAGTTCGTCATGTACCATGGTTTCCAGACGCGCCATAATCCGCTCTGGCAAAGGTGCGTGAGTTCCGCGGACCACGGCCACCTCGGGGTGCGCCGCCTTGATGGCGGACTCGTATTTCGCGACAAAGGGGCACCACTTGGTCATGCAGCTCGATAAATGAATGGCCTGCACCCCAGAGGCCGTCAGGGCGCTGACCCGGCGCAGAATCTTGTCGTGCCCGTCCCGGCCGGGACAGCCGGCACAGTTTATGACCCCGGCAATGCGCACTTCGTCGCCGTAGGCTGCAAAGGTGCCGCCTTTTTCGTAGGCCGCGTGAAAACATGCCGAACTGCTGCAGCCAATGTCCTGCGAGGTGTTGGAGCAGGTCAGAATACCGATGAAAGTCATGGTCGTTTTCTCCTTGTTTGTAGTAGACCGGTCGTCTATGATTCAGTTCAAAAAAAAGCCGCTGGCGTGCGCCTGAGGCCGGCCTTGGGAACAATCAGCCAGAGGCCGGCTCCGCGCTACGGCGGGCAAGCCACGCAAAGGCGGTGTGCAGAAAGATTTCCAGGGGACCGTCATCCCCGGTGACCTTCATGCAGGTCAGCGTCCCCTGCCAGCTGGCGAAGAGAAAGCGGGCGGCCTCAACGCTGTCCAGACTGGGATCGATCTCTCCGAGTTGCTGGCCTTCGGCGATGAGGCCGGCCAGCCAGCTGACCCGGTGTTCAAAGCCGGCGGCAATGCGCAGGCGGAAGGGTTCGGAGAGGTCGGCCATCTCCTGGGCCAGATTTCCCACGGGACAACCGAGGCGATAGCCGTTCAGGGCAAATTCGTCGCGCAGGCCCTCAAAGAGCCTGCGCAGCCGCATGAGGGGCGGAAGAGAGGGGACGTCAGCCAGGGAGTGGAACTTCCTGCGCAGCAACTCGCCCTGGTAGTCCAGGACAGCCAGGCCCAGGGCCTCCTTGCTTGGGAAGTGATGATAAAAAGAGCCCTTGGGAACATGGACCGCTTCCAGTATTTCCTTGAGCCCGGTCCCCTGGAACCCCTTGCGGTGCATGATGGCGGCGGCGGCAGCCAGGATGCGCTCCCTGGTGCCTTCGTTGCCTGCAGGCATGGACCTTGGCTGCGGGTGTGGTAGCATGGCTATTGACTAGACCGGTCGTCTCTTGAAGTCAAGGTCCCTCAGCACCGTTCCAGACGCAGCCACCCACCACGGGCAGCCCTTTTGGCTGCCGTCCCCGCCAAGGGACACTGTCCGGCGCAGTCCAAAGCGTGAGTTTCCGTTTTTGGCAGAAACGTCACCACAGCGGAGGGAGGCACCCTCGCCCTGTCAGGACTGGCGGGAGCTGCGCTGGCGGCAGCGTTCGGATATTTCCCAGGTATTGCACATTTTTTTAAGCATGCTCGGGGCATGCCCCAGCTTGGCAGGATCGAGGCCGCCGTGTATTCTGAATGATTTCGAGAGAGTTTCTATGCTACAAAATTGGCAAAGCCTTTTCCGCGCCACGCGGCTCAAGGCGAATTTTTTTGCCAAATTTGTCACTGAAAACCCGCCGCCTGCTGCACCAATCCGTTGACATCGTTAAATATCACATCTTTTTTTTCAGGCATGCGACTTGCTTGTACGCTCTCGCCCCATGCAAGCCCTTGGTGCCCTGCTTCGGGCCGGCCAGCTGTATCCGGCGCAGAAACAGTCTGGTGTCAAAGACTGCGTGTCGGGCAACACAACGTTGTCAAACGTTGCGCTGACGCGCTCAACATAACCGCATCACTATAAGGAGTGGATGATGGAAAGACGTGATTTTATTAAAAAAGCTGGCATAGGCGCCACTGCCGCCGCAGCTGCCACCGTGGTCAATGCGCCGTTCGTGCATGCCCAGTCCAAGACCACCATCAAGTGGCGGCTGCAGACCTATGCCGGCCCGGCCCTGGCCGAACACGTCATCAAGCCCTCCATCGATGCGTTCAACAAAGCCGCCAAGGGCGAGATGGTCATTGAGCTGTACAATGCCGACCAGCTCGTGCCCACCAGCGAACTCTTCCGCGCCATGCAGCGCGGCACCATCGACGCCGTGCAGAGCGATGACGACTCCATCGGCGCGCCCGTGGATGTTTCCGTCTTTGCGGCCTATTTCCCCTTTGCCACCCGGTATTCCCTGGACGTGCCCACCCTCTTCAACAACTACGGGCTCAAGGAAATCTGGGAAGAAGCCTACAAGGAAGTGGAAGGCGTGACCTGGCTTGGCGCTGGCGCCTGGGACCCCTGCAACTTTGCCACCCGCATGCCCATCCGCAGCATTGAGGATCTCAAGGGCAAGCGCGTGTACACCTTCCCCACGGGCGGCCGGTTCCTGCAGCGCTTTGGCGTGGTGCCCGTGACCCTGCCGTATGAAGATGTGCAGGTGGCCTTGCAGACTGGCGAACTCGACGGCGTGTGCTGGTCCGGCATTACGGAGTGCTACACCGTGGGCTGGGCGGACGTGACCAAATATTACCTCACCAACAACATTTCCGGCGCCTGGGCGGGCTCCTACTTTGCCAATTCCGAAAAGTGGAACGCCCTGCCCGAGCATCTCAAGACCCTCTTCAACCTCTGCATGGACAGCTCCAACTACTACCGCCTGCATTGGTACTGGTGGGGCGAGGCCCATTACCGCACCACTGGTGGCAAGCTGGAACTGACCTCCATCCCGGACGCCGAATGGGCCACCGTGGAAGCGGAAGCCTTCAAGTTCTGGGATGAAATTGCCGCCAAGAGCGCCCGCAGCGCCAAGATTGTGGGCATTCTCAAGCAATATGCGGAAGTCATGCGCAAGGCCGGCAAGCCGTACCGCTACTAACCACCACTGATGCCGGGCGGCCTCCTGCTGTTTTTTTGCATGGGGCCGCCATTACTGTTTTTTTGAGGAGGCTTGCCTTGTCACCCGCCATTCGTGCCTACGTGCGTTTTGTGGACAAGCTCAACACCATCGTCGGTAAATTTTCCATGCTGCTCGTGTTTCTGATGATGGGCATTCTGTTGTGCGAGACCATTTCGCGGGCGTTTTTCAATGCGCCGCATATCTGGACCATGGAATCGGCACAATACACCATGGCCGCGTACTTTATGCTCGGCGGGGGCTTCTCCCTGCTGCAGCGTGCGCACGTGCGCATGGACGTGTTGTACAGCCGGTGGTTCACCAAAACAAAAGCCAAGGTGGATAGATTCACCATCTGGTGCATGATTTTTTATCTCATCGTCCTCTTGTACGGCGGCATTTCCAGCACGGCCTATTCCCTGGAATACGGCCAGCACAGCCGCACTGCCTGGGCCCCCCCCCTGGCGCCCATTAAAATTGTCATGTGCATCGGGATTGTGCTGATGCTCCTGCAGGCCATTGCCACCTTCTTCAAGGACATGGCCAAAGTGCGCGGCGAGGAATTGAAATGAGCTACGAAATAATCGCCCTGATGATGTTTTCCTCCCTCGTGATGCTGCTGATCACGGGGCAGCGCTTCTTTGGCGCCGTGGGCTTTGTGGCCGCGGTGGCCTCCCTGCTGCTCTGGGGCGACGGCGGGGCGGAAATGCCCTTCAATGCCTCCATCGTGCTGTTGAACTGGTACCCGCTCATCACCCTGCCATTGTTTGTCTTCATGGGCTACATCATGTCCGAATCCGGCATTGCCAGCGATTTGTACAAGATGTTCCATGTGTTCATGGGGCCCATCCCCGGCGGGCTGGCCCTGGGGACCATTGTGCTTATGGTGGCCATCTCGGCCATGAATGGCCTTTCCGTGGCCGGCATGGCCATTGGCAGCAGCATTGCCCTGCCGGAAATGCTCAAGCGCGGCTACGACAAGCGCATGATCTCCGGCGTGATCCAGGCCGGCAGCTCCCTGGGCATCATGATCCCGCCCAGCATCGTCCTGGTGCTGTACGGCATGATTGCCCGCCAGCCCGTGGGGCAGCTCTGGCTGGCTGGCGTGTTTCCCGGGCTGCTGCTGGCCGCGCTGTTTGCCTTGTACATCGTCATCCGCTGCAAGCTGAATCCCAAGATGGGCCCGCCCCTGGCCGCGGAAGAACGCCAGATTCCCCTGAAAGACAAGCTCAAGCTGCTGCCGGCCGGCATCCTGCCACTGTTCATCATCTTTTCCGTCACTGGCCTGTTCATGATGGGCTACACGAACCTGGTGGAAAGCTCGGCCGTGGGCGCGGCTGCAGCCATGATTGCCGCGGCCTGCAAGCGCCGGCTGAACAAAAAAGTGATGCAGGAATCCCTCATGAACACGCTGAGCGTCAGCTGTATGTTCATGTGGATCATCATGGCCGCCCTGAGCTTTGGCGCGGTGTTCGATGGCCTGGGCGCGGTGAACGCCATCAAGTCCATCTTCCTGGAGCAGTGGGGCCTCTCGCCCTGGGGCGTGCTGATCATGATGCAGATTTCCTACATCATCATGGGCATGTTCCTGGATGATACGGCCATGCTGGTCATCGTGGCGCCGTTGTACATCCCGCTGATCATCTCCCTGGGCTTCAACCCGGTCTGGTACGGCGTGCTGTACACCATCACCTGCCAGATCGCCTACATGACCCCGCCCTTTGGCTACAACCTCTTCCTGATGAAAGCCATGGCCCCGCCGGAAATCTCGCTGGTGGACATTTACGCGTCCATCGTGCCAATGGTCATCGTCATGACCCTCGGCCTGGCGCTGATTATGATCTTCCCGGAAATCGCCACCTGGCTGCCCGACGTGTATTACGCCAAGTAACGACCCGACCACACCGGCCGGGGGATGGCAACCCCTCCCCCGGCCACACCCCACACCTGCCCATGACCACCACTCCCCGCCCCTCGCTCAAGGAACTCATGGCCAAGGCCACCCCCCTGCGCTCCGGGGACGTGCTGGCCGGCGTTGCCGCAGCCTCTGAAGAGGAACGCATCCGCGCCCAGATGGCCCTGGCCGACGTGCCCCTGACCCGCTTTCTCGAGGAATGCCTCATCCCCTATGAGGAAGACGAAGTCACCCGGCTGATCATCGACACCCATGATGCCGCCGCCTTTGCGCCAGTCCGCTCCTTTACCGTGGGGCAGCTGCGGGACTGGCTGCTGACCGAAGCCGCGGATGCCGACACCCTGGCCGCCCTGGCCCCGGGGCTGACGCCGGAAATGGTGGCCGCAGTGAGCAAGCTCATGCGGGTGCAGGATCTCATCCTCGTGGCCTCCAAGTGCCGCGTGATCACGAAATTTCGCAATACCATCGGCCTGCCCGGCACCTTTTCCGTGCGCCTGCAGCCCAATCATCCCACGGATGACCTCAAGGGCGTGGCCGCCTCCACCCTGGACGGCCTGTGCTATGGCTGCGGCGACGCCGTCATCGGCATCAACCCGGCCACGGATAGTCTGGACAATATCATCCGCCTGTCCGAACTGTTTGACGGGCTGATTCACCGTTTCGGCATCCCCACCCAAAGCTGCGTGCTGACCCATGTGACCACCACCGTGGAGGCCATCAACCGCGGCGCGCCCGTGGATCTGTGCTTCCAGTCCATTGCCGGCACGGAAAAGGCCAACGCCAGCTTCGGCATCTCCCTGGCCCTGCTGCAGGAAGGGCTGGAGGCCACACGCTCCCTCAAGCGCGGCACCTTGGGCGACAATGTCATGTATTTTGAGACTGGCCAGGGCAGCGCGCTCTCGGCCGGGGCGCATCACGGGGTGGATCAACAGACCCTGGAAGTCCGCGCGTATGCCGTGGCCCGGCGATTCGAACCGCTGCTGGTGAATACGGTCGTTGGCTTTATTGGCCCGGAATATCTGTACAACGGCAAGCAGATATTGCGCGCCGGGCTGGAGGACCACTGCTGCGGCAAACTCCTGGGCCTGCCCATGGGCTGCGACGTCTGCTACACCAACCACGCCGAGGCCGACCAGGACGACATGGACGCCCTGCTGACCCTTCTGGCCACCGCAGGCTGCACCTACATCATGGGCATTCCCGGTGCGGATGACATCATGCTCAATTACCAGTCCACTTCCTTTCACGATGCCGCATACATCCGCCGGCTGCTCGGCCTCAGGCCCGCGCCGGAATTCGCGGCCTGGCTGGAATCCGTGGGCGTGTTTGACGAACAGGGACTGCTGCTGCCCGTGGGCGCCTCGAACCGCCTGCTGGCCATTTCCGATGGCCTCAACTGACCGGAGCGCCGCATGGTCCAGACCAAATCCCCCTCCCCTGCCCCTGGTTCTCGCACAAGCTCTGGCGTGGTTTTTGATCCCTGGGACGGGCTCAGGCAGTTCACGGACGCGCGCATCGCCCTGGGCCGCTGCGGGGCCAGCCTGCCCCTGGCCGAGACCCTGCGTTTCAAGCTGGACCATGCCCGGGCCCGCGATGCGGTGCTCACGCCCTTTCGCAGCCAGGAGATTCTTGCCGCGCTCCTCGCTGCCGGCATTCCCTGCCTCGAACTGCACTCCGCCGTGGCCGATCGCAGTGAGTATCTGACCCGGCCGGACAAGGGCCGCGCCCTCAGCCACACCTCCCGCGACCTGCTGGAGGCCCGGCGCGAACAGTGCGACCTCTCCCTGACCATTGCCGACGGGCTCTCCTCCCTGGCCATTCACGAAAACGCGGTGCCCTTTGCCAGGATG
>NZ_BAAIGQ010000004.1:0-422500 GCF_054653055.1 Megalodesulfovibrio paquesii
TCCAGCAGCCGCAGCTCCTCGCCGCTGTCCCGGTCAAAGATGAACCACCTGGGGTCGCGTCGTTTATACTCCCGCGGCGTCCAGCGCGGCCCGCGCTCCCAGCAGATTTCCACGGCGGCGAAGCCCTTGCCCAGGGCGTCCAGCAGGTCCATGACCAGCCAGGTCATCTGCGGCGTGGCCACCAATGCCCGCACGGCGTCGGCCAGCTCCTGATCCCGCGGCGCGTCCGAGGCCGCCTCCACCATGCGCGCCAGGCCGGCCACGGCCAGCTTGCGCGTGCCCAGCACGCCGGCATAGTGCCAGATCCCGCTCTTCCATCTCTTCGGCCAGGCCCAAAAACTCCCGGCAATCCCCCTGGCCGGCGTCCATGAGGATGCGCGCCACCCGGTCCGGAGTCAGGCGCGAGGCGATGAGGGCGTCCGGCCAGGGATTGCGCAGGCCCGTGAGCCTGGGCGCGGCCACTTCCCGCGTCAGTTCCGCCGGCCGCACCGGCCGGCCCAGATGATCGTACAGCATAGAGGCTCCTTGCGTGGGGCGCTGCCCCACACCCCGCCGGGGGAAAATGATTTCCCCCCTGTCCTACTGGCCCCCTCAGCGGGGTCCAGGGGGATCATCCCCCTGGCAGGGGGCTTGGGGACGGCGTCCCCCATTCTCCTTGTCAAAATCTACCGCGGCACCAGCCGGCGCCGGCCTTGACCAGGCGGCGCACGGCGTCAAGTGCTTGGTCGCTGGAGGCATGCGCCCCCTGGCGCACGGCTTGGTAGGCGAAGCGTTCGGCTGCGGTGCCGCCGGCATAAAGGGCCAGGGAAGAGCGCCCAGGCCCGGTCGGCGTGGGAATCGGCATCCCCCTGGGAGAGAAACCGCGGCGCGCCCAGGGGCGCCTGGATTTTCTTGAGGGAATGCAAGTCCCGCCGAAGGCCCGTGTCGCCCTGGGGGATGCGCAGCCGGCGGTCCTGAAAGGCTTCCTTGCCCAGGGTGGCCAGGTGCTGCTTGGCCGGCCCGGTAAAGAGCACGCCTTCCACGCGGTACTGGCCGTGGGCGTCCTTGGCGTCTTCCACGGGCTTTTCGCCCATGCCGGTCTGGTCCATGCAGCACCGGACCACGGTGTACTTGTCGAAGGCACGCGGCCAGCAGGGCATCCTGTTCCTTGAAGGTCGCCCGCTGCCGCGTGATGAGCTCGCGCGCCCAGAAGACGTCGCCCACCAGCTCCAGGACCCAGATGACGAACAGGTCCTTGCGCCCGGCCAATGTCCACGCCGATGTAACAGGGGCCGCCCTGGTAGTGGTCCGGCTCCCCGGCCGCGTCATGCTCCACGGAATTGATCAGGTCATAGGACAACCAGGCCGAGGCTTCGTCCAGCCACTTGAGTTCGTATTCTTGCGCCCAGGCGTCCTCGTCATCCAGACCTTCCCGGAGCTCGGCTATGTCCCGCGGCAGCCCGTCGGCCACCGCGCGGTGGATGTCCACCACATGGCGGGACCAGACCCGGCTTTCCCCGGTCATCAACTCATAGAATTTGTTGTCCTTGCCGTTGGGGGTGGAGGTGACGCGCAGCTTCAGACCGGGCTTGGAGATGACAGGGAATAGGGCCTTCCAGATAGCCTTGCTGTCTTGATGAAATCCGAATTCATCAAGGAAGACGTTGGCAGAAAAACCGCGGGCCGTGTTCGGGTTTGCCGGCAGAGCCGTGATGCGGCTGCCTCCGGGAAGCACAACCTCCAGGGCCTTGTAGGTGGCCTCGTCCTTCCATTCGTATTCCAGGGACTCGAAGGCCGCGCCATAGGCCTTGGCGTGAGGTTTGACCCCTTCATCAATAGCCTCCTTCGCCTGGCGCTCCCCGCGGGAGAGAATGACCCAGCGCTCCCGCCAGCCCTGGGACGCCGCTTCCAGGCAATCGTCCACGATCTCCAAGGTTGTCGTGAACGTCTTGCCCGTCTGGCGTGCAAGCATCCCGATCTTGAACCGGCTTTTGTCGCCGATCCATTGGCGTTGATAGGGGTAGAGCTCCAGGGCTGGCATGGATTACCCGGACTATCCGGACAGGCCGTAAACCTGTTCGCGGATCATGGCCAGCACCTCCGGCGAAAGGCCAGCCTTGTTCCCGGCCTGCTGCAGGGCCTCGGCCGCCCGCGTCCGTTCGCGTTCCAGGATGCGCGCCGCCCGCTTCTCGTTCTCGCTGGCCGCCCGCTCCAGTTTTTCCACGGCAATGGCCAGCTTCATGAGCAGGGCCGGCGTGGCCCCGCCTTCCTCTTCGGCCAGCCCCAGGGCGCAGTCAAAGGCCAGGGTCCTCAACACTTCATTGAGGAGGTTACCCACCTCGCCGGCCGGCTGGGAGCCCAGCTTGCCGATCCACATGGCCGCCACCTCGCGGCTTTGCTGCAGGCGTTCCCCCACCACGGCCATGCTCCGGGCATAGCGGTTCACCGCGCTCTTGGAGACGCGCTCGGCATGGCCTTCCTCTTCCAGGATGGCGTTGATGCGCGCCGTGGCCTCCAGCTGCGTCACCCGCGGATCCCGCAGCAGGGCCTGGAGCTGTTCCTTGATGTCCGGCGGCAGGCGGTCGATGGTCGAGGGCTGGGGCATGCTCTTTCCCCTATTCCCCGGGCAGGGGTCGGGCCACGCCCGGTACCTCGGCCAACCCGCGGGAAACGTCCAGGCCGCGGGGCGTCAGGGTGGCCACGGTCACTCCGGACACGCCGCCCACGGTCTCGCGATTGACCAGGCCAGTCTCGGCCAGCCAGGCCAGGGAGCCTTCGACCTGGTCCAGGGTGCTGGGCAAGCCGGCCTCGCAGCAGCAGGCCTGCAGCAGCGGGGCGTTCAGCCGGTAGCCGGGCTCCAGGGCCAGCAGGCGCAGCAGGTCCAAGCGGCGGCGCTGCTCCACAGTGGTGGCATAGGTGCTCATGCGTTGCGCTCCAAGAGGAAGGTATGCATGGTGGTGAGCAACTGGCGATTGGCCCGTGATTCGCCGGCCAGATCGTTCAAGGTGCTGTCAATGCGGTTCATGCGCTCATAGACTTTGGCCAGCTCCGTATGCAGCTGGGTCTGACTGGGCGTGGTACAGCACGTGGTCTCGACCTTGGCCAGGCGCGAGGCATGGTCGTTCAAACGCTCTTCAAGGGTGTCTTCCAGCTCCTTGATACGCTGGTTCGTGACCCGTTCGCGGTTGACCATGTAAATGTAGATGCCCAATGCGCCGGTAAAAAACGTCTGGGCCAAATCAATCCAGAATTTTGCGGTGGCGTAGTCCACGCATGCCTCCGGGGGGCCTGGCCCGCAGGCCGGTTGATGGTCGGTGGATGGTCAGGCATTGGCGGCGGCCCCTAATATGGCCTGTTATGGCCGCTCCGATTCATAGAGTTCCTGGCAGTCCCGGCAGCGGCGGCAGCCGGGCATGGCCTGCCGCCGCGCTGCGGGGATGGGGTCGCCACAATCGGTACAGTCGGGGCACAGCCCGTCAGCGTTGGCCAGCTCCGGCGCGCCCGCCCGACCCGCTTGGGCCAGGGCCTGCGCCAGAAAGGCGGCCTCCGCCCGTTGCGCCTGATCTGCTTCATCCATCTGCGCGTCGCCTGCCGGCCTTACTTCTTGATGGCCTTGGTGGCCACCACGCGGCCAACGACGGCCACAGCCCCGCCTACGGTCGCGGCCAGTCCCGCGCCCACTTCCACCAGCTGGGCCTGGTCTTCCGGGCTGATGGCGTAGCCGACCAGGCCCGCCAGGCCGGCCGCCAGGGCCACCAGCCCGCCCCAGACGGTCTTGGAGCCGAAGAACGTTTTGACGGTGTTCAGATCAGCCATGAGAATGCTCCTTTTTTTGGGGGACGTCGTGTTGTTGGTTACTGATCCCGGCGGCAGCGCCCGTAGGCCTCCGCCAGTTTGGTGTCGTACTTGTTTGCCTTGTAGCCCGGCCCGTTGTAGCGCCTGGCGAATTCGGACCAGTCCAGCCGCTGCAGGGGGGCGACCAGACCCGCGGAACGCAGGTAGGCGCAGAAGGCCTCCAGCTGCCTCGCCTCGCTTTCGCAGTGCGCAGCCACGAAGGCCTGCACGTCAGCGAACCCGCACAGCGGGTGATTGAAGCCCATGATCTGGAACAACCCCCAGGACGCCGCACACAGGGCCGCATCCTTGTGTATCAGGGCGGCGCTGTTCAGCCGCTCCCATTCACCAAGGGAGCCCCGGTACTGCGACCGGTCCCACTTGGGGTACACGAGGTTGGGGTACTTGCCGGCCAGGGGCGCGGGGTCGATATTTCGCGAGACCAGCTGACGCCAGAAGATATGGCCCTCAAACAGCACCCTCGGGCGGCCGTCGGGCAAAAATCCCTTGCCCAAGGATTCCACGGCCAGGACGGCCCGCACCGCGCAGGCTTCCACCCCCAGGGCGGCGGCTGCGGCGGCAATGTCGGCATCGGTCAAGGGAGCGCGCATGTGACCTCCAGGCAGATGAGATGCAGCAATGTGCAGACGCTACCCCTGGCGGGCCAAAAAAAACGGCCTGACAGGTGTCAGGCCGAAGCAGGCGGACATAGATGGGGAATGGGCGCGGAGGCGGGATCAGGGCTGCGGGGAGGCTCCGGGCAGCACGGCCGCAGGGTCCACGCGCCGGCCCTGGCGGTCCGTGGCGCGCACATCCCCGCCGGGCGTCTGTTCCATGCGCCCCAGCGTCCGGCCCTGGCGGTCCCGCAGGATCACGCCGTCCCCCTGGCGGGTGTACGTCCCAGTGGTCCGGCCCTGGCCGTCCACCATGTGGCCGGAGTCCGCGGCCTGGGCGGCCTTGGCGACCTGGGCGGCGGCAGGAAGGATGAGGAGCAAGGAGAGGATCAAGGCGAAGGTGGTACGCATGGCGACTATCCTATGTGGAGTTGGGCGGAAAGGGAAGGCCTCGACGCTTGCAGGCCAGGGCCTTCCCCTATATGCGCTATGCAGCCAGGCTGCCGGGCCGCCGGCACGGCGGCAGGCCCTTGGCCAGGGTCAGCGTTTCTTCCAGGGCCATCACCACGCACTGCAGCCCGTAGGCTTCATCCGGACTCAGGGGCTCCAGCGCCACCCGTTCCGCCATGGCCCCCAGAAAGGCCGCCACGCCGGCAGCCCGTTCCAGGGCATCCTGGCACGTGTCCGTCGGGCGCAGGTAGTTCATGCCGTAGCCTCCATGGAAAGCAGGGCCTGCGCCAACTGCGCCCCAAAGGGCTTTTCCTTCTCTGGCGGATAGTCTATCAGCCCCAGGCTGCGGGCGTCGGCAATGGCCCGCTCCAGCGTCCGCTCGGACACGCCCGTCAAGCGGCGGATTTCCCACCGGGCCAGCCCCAAACGCACATACCGCGCCGCGCGCAAGAGCAGCTGCCGCCGCTCGTCCGGCAGGGCCAGGAGCCGCGCCACCTCCTCCCGGTGCGTGGCCTCCAGGATCCGCGTCACGGCTTCCGCCCGCTCCAGGCGCTGCACCAGGGACTCTTTCACGGCCGCTTCAAGGGCATTGAAGGCGGCAATGTAGCCTTCCTTCCAGCGCATGGCCTCGGGGCCGGTGAACCCCATGACCAACATGGAAAATCCGTCGCGGGTCAGGTAGCACATAGGCAGAGTGCGGCCAATGGGATCGGTGTATGTATTGAACTCAAAATTGAGTCCAACAAATGATTCCGAACACTTGGTAGACAATTCGCGGATGTCGCGCAGAACGTTGCCGTGTTGCTTATCGAAACGCTCGGCAATGCGCAGGGAAGAGATCACAGGCGTGTCGCCGTGAAACTCCAGGTCGCGGGTCACATCAAGGGGGATCAGGTCAGACATGGCAGAGCTCCTTTGATTTTCTCATGAACAAAAAAAGCCGGGTGCTGAGAACCGCCAAAGGTAGCGGCAGGCTTATTTACCCCCGAAAGGGCTCTTGTATTAACCTACACCCGGCAAAACAATCTGGGCTCTTGCCTGCCGTCAGGAAGACGCAGGGCGCAAAAAAACCGCAAGTCTAACGGGTGCGGGTCCGACCTTTGAGGAGTTCTCAGGCTCCGTATGGAAAGAGTTGCACCCGATGCGGGAAAATGTCAAGAGCCATGCATGCTGGCTTGTCAATACCATCAACCGTGTAGCTATCGGAGGAGACATGCTTCCACTTCGCAACTTGGCCGTCTCGCTGGCCTTGTCCCTGGCCTTGGCTATGGGCGCTGCGGCCATGCTCCACGCCGCCGGAGCAACGTACCACGGCAATACTGAATCCGGCATCTTCCATATCCAGGGCTGCAAACACTTCAATTGCAAACGCTGCACAGCCGCCTTTGAATCCCGCGATGCAGCCATTGCTGCAGGATACCGCCCATGCAAGGTCTGCAAGCCATGACGCGGCTGCTCGTTTTCCTGCTGTTGCTTGTGCCGGCCTCTGCCTGGGGCTGGTCCGGCGTCGTCTCGTACATCCCCGATGGTGACACCATCCACGTCATCCTGAACAATGCCACGACGATCAAAGTGCGGTTGTACGGGATCGATTGCCCGGAATCTGCCCAGCCTGGAGGCTTCGAGGCGACGCAATTCGTCCGGGCCAAGGCATACAACGCGGTGGTTGAAGGAGAAACGGTTGATGTGGACCGGTATGGTCGGCAGGTTGCTTTGGTCTCCATCGGCGGAAAAAGCCTCAACGGAGAGATTGTAGAGGCCGGGCACGCCTGGGTTTACACGAAATATTGCACCATCACCGTCTGCAAGCAATGGGACGCGAGCGAGGCTGCCGCCAGAGCAGCCGGCCGCGGCCTTTGGGCAGAGGCCGATCCCACCCCGCCGTGGGAGTGGCGCAGGCGGAACAAGTGAACGAAGCCGGGGCAACCCGGCTTTTTTAACGCGGGGCATCGGCAGGGGCCTCGGCAGCGATCTTTTTGACATACCGGAACGGGCCAAGGACAAAGTGCAACTCCACTGTCGGCTCCCCATCCTCCACCGTCCGCACCGTGGAGGCGCGTAGGGATTCAAGCATCCCGTACATCCCTGCAGACACACCCAGAACAACCCCCAGGGCAAAGACAAGGGCGAGCGACACAACGGCAACGAGGCCGGGCAACAGCAGCGATTTCACTCCCGCACCTCCACTTTTTCCACCGGAAACAGCGCCACGCGCATCGGCCCGCCCGTGGCCACCAGCACATGCTGCCGGCCGGCCTGATCCTGCAGGGGGGCGGAACGGACAATGCCCATCTCGGCCCGTGGCACGCCGGCCAGTTCATAGAATACGGTCACACGGTCGCCGGGGGCGAAGGCGGCCGGCGGGGCTTCCTCTTCCGGTTCCGGCAGGATCCAGGTGCCGAAGACCAGCCCACGCAATGTTGCCACCACCCCGTCTGCAGCATGGTAAAAGGGCTGGCCCTTGACGGACACAAAGCGCCCATTCACCCGCAGGCGGTAGCCGGCTTGCCCGAAAAGCGCGCCGTCAAAAATTTCAATTTTGATGCTTATATTGCCCGGTTTTCTGAGCAAGAGCGTCGCCATGGGCTTGCGTTTTTCGGCCATTATCCATCCAACCTTCTGAAAAAAAATACACTTCCCCGCCGCACTCCATTTTCAGCCGGCCATCCTGGCTGATGGTAGCCACCACGGACTTGCGGCCGGAGCGAAGCCGGAAGACCAGGCCGGCGTCTGTCTCGGCCACGTCTTCAATCAGCAGATCCCGGGCTGCAGCGTGGCCGTACATAAAGACGTAGAGCCGGCCCGAGGGATCAAAGCGCAGCACGTCCTTGGAGCCGGGGGCTGCGCCCTGCCACACCCCATGCAGCCGGGCTGCCTCAAAAGTCATCGAACAGGCTCCCCTGCCGGGGACCGGCATCCCGTGCCCGGGCCAGCACCCGGCGCACCGTGCGTTCGGTCAGGCGCAGGTCCAGGGCCACATCCCGCGGCGAGGCTCCGGCGGCCACGCGCTCCACGATTTCGGCGTCTCGGGCCTTGCGCACGGCCTCGGTGCCCAGGGGCACGTTGCACAGGTAGTCGCCGCCATAGATTGCCGCCAGGCGCTTGGCCTCCGGCCAGCCCATGATCCGGGCGATGGGATGCCCCGGCCCGATGTGCCGCGGGATGTACAGCCGGGCCACTCCGCCGTAAGCCTCCATCAACCGCAGGCAGGCCTCGCCGCCGCCGGGGCCGAGCTCCTCGGCCAGCGCCCGCAGGGAGGCCGGCAGCCAGCGCGTACGGTGTGAGGGGTCGCCCAGCAGGGCAGACGGCCGCGGCATCAGGACTGCCTCCCACCGTGCCGCCGATTGTGCACCGAGAGTGCCGCCACCACCTTGCGCAAATCCTCAGGTGTGGCCCATGCCAGCTTCTCCACGCCGGTCATCTTTTTGAGCAGGCCCTCGGCATACGAGAGGGGCACAAAGCGTCCCTCATCCTGACCCTTGGCGGCCAGCAGGGCTTCGATTTTGCGCAGGAGTGGCCCTGTGCCGCGGCCCGTCTTCACATCCGCCGGCTTTTTGGACGGCTTGAATCCGAGCTGGCGGAACTGGTCCAGCAACAAACCCAGCTGCGCCGGGGTCAGGTCTTTGGCAGACCCGACACCGAACCTGTCCTGGAGCAGGTTGCGGTACACGTCGTCATCCAACCGCAGCTTCTGCTTGGCCACATGCACCATGGCCAGGGCCTTCTTGGTGTCCTGCGGCGTATGGGTGGGGGTTGCGTTGCGTGTGGGTTTCATGCGTCTTTCTCCGTTGGCTGCTCATCAGGGCCTGGCCACCGCGCCATGCCGACGGGAGGAGACCTCCCGTTTCGCTTACGGATTCACCGCCCCCTTCAGCGCTTGCGCCAGATTGAGCTTCACCGTGTTGCTGGCGGCAATCTCCAGCGGCGCGCCGGTCTTGGGATTGCGCCCCATGCGAGCGGCGCGCTGCTGCACTTCCAGCTTGCCCAGGCCCGGCA
The DNA here is from genome assembly GCF_054653055.1 of Megalodesulfovibrio paquesii. Classification (NCBI taxonomy): domain Bacteria; kingdom Pseudomonadati; phylum Thermodesulfobacteriota; class Desulfovibrionia; order Desulfovibrionales; family Desulfovibrionaceae; genus Megalodesulfovibrio; species Megalodesulfovibrio paquesii. Next base: position 8,874 of record NZ_BAAIGQ010000004.1, read on the forward strand.
GGGGCACCCTCTCCCCACGGGCCAGGGTTTCAGTGGCCACCGCGGCCAGGGCGTCCAGCACTTGGCCGATGGCGGTCTTGGTGATATCTCCGGCGAACTTGTCCTTGATGGCGTCGATGAGCTGTGCTTCGGTCATGATGATTTCCTTCTTCTTCTCTTGGGTTATGCGTCACTCAACGTCAGGGGGATGTTGCGATAGCTGCCGTCTTCCTGACGTTCGAGGATCTTGAAGTGCGTTTTGCTGTCCACCACACGCAGGCTGTCCTTGATGGCCTCCATGGCCCGATTCCAGCGGTCATCTTCAAAGGTCAGGCGCAACAGGCTCAAGACCTTGGCCCGCGAGAGCATGCCGTTGCCATCGGCCTGGAAGGCCGCGTCAATGATGGTCTTCACCTGCGGGGACACGCCGGAGGTCCATTCCGTCAGGCAGTCCTGGACCAGGGCCTGCGCCGCCTTGATGCGTTCGTCGAACTCCACCCGCTCCTGAATGACGCGTTCGACTTTGTACCGGCCGTCAAAGGTCGGCAGGCTGACATTGCCTTTGCTACCACCGCGTTTGACGCCGTACTCCTCGAATGCCAGATCCACGAAGGCGGCCACATCGCCGGACACCCTGGCCTTGAAGTCCCGCAGGGCCTGGCGCAATGCCAGGGCATCTGGGATGATGGACCGGACCAGGTCATCGCGGGCCATGTCCAGGGGTTTGATGTTCTTCACGTGCACCAGATTGCCGCGGGCATCCTGGCGAAAATCGGCCATGTCGGTCTGGGGTGTCGCTCCGTAGGCCGCCTGTTCCTCGCTCATGCCGTCACCTCCTCTGCTTCCTTGTTGGCTCTGTCCGTCGTTTCCAGGGCATCCACATGCTTGGCCAGCTGCACCAGCCGTTCCGCAATATCCCTGGACTCGCGCATCAGGTTGGGGTCGCTGCTCCAGCCCTGCAGCCGCTGCACGGCAAAGGCCGTCTCCATGATTTCAATAGCGATTGACATTTCACGCCTCCTTCAACTGCCGTTCACGATGCGCTGCGGACAGGCCTGGCAGGCCCGATGCAGCCGCACGCGGAATCCGGATGTCGCGGCCAGGGGCCGCCGTTGATGTTCCAGACACGTGGCCCCTTCGATTTCCCCCAGCACCGGGCAGTTGACCACGTCCCCGCCGAGCACCCGCCAGACCTTCGCTTCCAGCCCGACCAGGTCGCCAGGGTATTTGCTCCGAAGCGCCGTGCTGACCTGGGCCGGGGAGACGCCCAACTGCTTGGCCACCGCCGCCTGGCTCTCCGCGTCGCAGGCCTTGGCCAGGGTCTCCACCCAGGGCGGCAGCGGGCTCCAGTGCTGCCTCGCCACCTGCAACGCACTCATGGCCGCGCCCCCTTCTGCGCCCCTTGCGGCCAGACCACGGCCTGGAGGTTGGGGTCATAGACCTGCTTCACCTTCTGGATCATCGGCGCCAGCGGCCCATGCTGGCGCACCAGGCGGTACTGGTCGCCCGATCTGGTGACATACCCGGCATGCGCCAGCATTTTCAGATAAGTGTAGGCGACGCTTTCCTTCACGGAGACGGCGGTGGCCAGGTCCACAGCCGTGCACGCCTTCATCATCCGCAACCCGCGCCACATGCGCTGTTGGTCCGTTTCCGGGAACGGCTTGCCTTCTTTGTCCAGATGCGGGGCTTGCGCCGGGCGTTGCGTCAATCGGTACGTCGTCATCGCCCCTATCCCCTGGCCAGGAGTGGCCGTGCACACCCCGGCCAGGCACAGCCGGCGCAGGTATTCCCGGATTTCGCCCTTGCCCCGCAGTACCTTGGCCCCCACGGCCGCCACAGTGATGTCCCTGCCCGCGTCGGCCAACTCCAGCATGGCCGTCCACACCGCGTCATTGCCGGCCAGGGGGTGGCGTTGATCAATAGGTTTCGGAGGCATCACGCAGCCCTCCGCACGGCCGGGGTCTCCCCTTTGAAGAATTCCCGCTTGCCCCAGTGTTGTTCGTCCGCCTGCTCCCAGCCCTCGGTCCGGGCCGCTTCCCGCACCCGTTCCAGATTGACGCAGATGCGCCGCAGCCGCCCGCCGCTGGCCTGGTGCAACCGGGCCAGCAAGCCGGGCGCAATGGCCACATCCGGGCAGTAGTGCCGGGCCAGCAGCTCGCAGTCCTGTACCGTGGCCGGCTGGGCCGGCAGCCAGTCCAGCATCCGGTTGTGGACGCGCTCATGCTGGGCCAGCTTGTCCGGCAGCCGCTCCTCGCCAATCAGGATGATGGGCGCGCCGCTGGCGTCGTGCAGCTCCCGCACCAGCTCGATCATGCCACGGGCCGCCAGATGGTCGGCCTCGTCGATGATCAATGGCGCATTGGCCACGGCCAGGGCTTCGACAACCTTTTCCACCATGTCCCCGATGGTCCCGCGGGGCGCGAGGCCCAGCTCGGTGGCAATGGCCGTGCACAGCTTTTTCTTGGTCCAGGATGACCCCACCTCCACGTACTTGGCCCGCGCCTTGTTGGCCGCGTGGATGGCGCTCCAGGTCTTGCCGTAGCCGCTGTGCCCGTGGAACGTGGCCATGCCCGGCAGGTGCGCCGGCCGGTTGCAGACCCGTTCCACCAGCTCGGCAAAGAGCCGCACGTTTGTCAGGGGCGCAATGCCCGTGCCTGCTGCCGTCATCTCAGGCTCCTTTCTTGGCAGGGCCAACGGTGGCCTGTTTGGCAACACACAGGGGGCGTGAACATTTGTCATAGACACACACACTGCCTAGATCAGTAGGATCAAAAGCCACCTTCACCTCGCCCCCATGCTGCAGGCACAATGCGGGGTGTTCGTAACTCGTGCCATGGATCACGATGCGACCTCGTTGGGGGACTCGTTGCAACACTCTCATCTGTTCCTCCTGTTATCCCAGGGCCACTTCCCCGAACTCTTCATAGAGCCGGGCCTGGCTGAGGTATTCTGGTGTGGTGACGTAATAATCCAGCCACTTGGCTTCATGCGGCGAGAGGGCCTCGCCTCCCGTGCGCCGGGCCTCCAGGGCCTGCGCTTTGAGGAAGCGCTCACGCTTGGGGTTCCCCGCCGGGGCGGGGGCAATGGAGGCAGCCTCCAGGGGGGAGAATCCCCCCTGCCCCCCCTGATCGAGTGGAATGGAGGGGGTTCGGGGGAACTCAGTTCCCCCGAGCACATATCCCTGCATCTCCACCACCTTGGCCTGCGCCCGCTTCAGCTGCGCCTTGCGGCGACCTTCGCGCGCGGCCTCAATGGTCGATTGCGGGAAATACGCCGCGGCGTGGCCGTCCTGCTTGGCAATGGCCAGCAGCTGGCCGTCCAGGTTGCGGACCCAGACCTTGGAAAAGTCGTGCAAATCGTAGGCAACCTGCACTTCCTGCCCGTGCATGGCCTCCAATTCCGGCGCGTAGTACTCCCGGTTGAACAGCGTCACGAGGCACCGCCGGCAGGTCCGGATCAGATGCGGCCGGAACAGCTCGGCGGCCTCTTCGGGCGTCGGGTGGAACAGCTCGCACAGGGGATCGCGGGCCAGCTCGGCCCAGCGTTCGTCCGGGGTCTGGTGACGGAGCTGGCCCGTCTGCGGATCTTGAATCCTGGGCAAGCCACGATGCGGCCGGGCGTTGTAGGCCCGCATCTGCTCGTCCATCCAGGCCAGGTATTGATCCCAGGTCGGATACAGGGGCGAAGTTCCGCGCTCCTTGATCTGCACCAGCGCCAGCTTGTGGATCTTCTTCTCGGCCTCATCATCCATGTCCCAGCCGCAGTAGCCGGGCAGCATCCGCGCGCTGCGGATCCAGTTCTTCTGAAATCCTTCGATCACCCCGCGGGCCTGGGAATTGTAGGGGATGCTGTGCTCAATGCGCACGCCCAGGCGCAGCAACAGCCCGTCGCCTTCGCGGCCAAGCATCTCATTCTTGAAGCCGCAGCCATTGTCCGCATAGAACAGGGCCGGGATGCCCGCCGTCTCCACGCTGTGCCGCAGGGCATCTGCCACCAGCCCGGCGGATTCATGCTCCCAGCTGCTCCAGCCCACGCACTTGCGCGAGGCAAGATCCAATACCGCCACCACCTCGGGCCGGAATGGCTGGCCATGATCCGGGTGCAGCACCTTCATGTCCTGCCGGTGGCCGTCGGACGTGTACACGTCGCCGGGCAAAAGCTCTTTGAAGGTGCGTTTAACGTAGGCTTGCAGATTCCGCAGCGCCCGCGGCCCCATGCGGCCCTTGTTGGCCTGCACCGCGCCCAGACGCTTGATGGTCCGTTCCACCGCGCTGATGGAAGGCAGCGTTAACCCCTGGGTAACGGCCACTTCATAGCACATGGCCAGGGTCGGCTTGCCAGGCCGGCGGTACAGCTTGAGGAACGGCCCCAGCCACGCCGGGGGCGCGTTGTCTGGCAATTTGGTGGGCTTCGGGGCCAGGGCATCCGGCCCCTGCCGGTCCAGCGTGGTGCGCCAGAGCCGCAGCGTCACGGCACTCACAGCCCGCTGTTCGCCCTTGCGGGCATTGGCCACCGCGGCCAACTCCGCCAGCCGGGGGGCCAACGTCCCCGCCGCGGCCATTGCTGCAAATGTGGCTTCAGCCTTGATGATCCCCACCCGCATGGTTTCGGCCAGCCCGCGGACGGCTTCCAGCACGCCCAATCGCGCGTCCCGCACCTCCGCCTGCCAGTCCCGCATGGGGGCCATCAGACAGGCCGGCACCTGCGCAGCTGGCGCGGGTCCGGTCAATGGGGCAGCCTGGTCCAGCACATGCGCAACAGCCCGCTCCCGTACCGCCGCCGGCAACCCCTCCAGCAGATACAGCCGTGCGCCGCGCGTGCCGGTGACGTAGGGCCAATCCTCATAGAGAGCACGTTTCCTCAGTCCCCGCTCGGTTACGCCAAGCGATGAGGCGATTACGCGGGCCGGCAGCGCTTTCACGCAGCCACCCCTACGCCGTCCGGCAGAGCCAGATAACGGCGCGGCACGCCCAGTTCAACCAGCCGCGTCAGCACCCGTTTGTTGTTTTTTCCGCCACGCACCGTGTGGCAGACCAGGCTGCGGGAGCACTCCAGATCCCTGGCGATGTCCGCCATGCTGATCCCTTTACGCACCAGGTACGCCCGGATCGCCCGCCCGTTGCGTGGGCTCTCCACGGAATCAATACGCCGCGCCATGGCCATAGGCCTTTTGCTACCCGTCATGCCTAGTCCTCCAACACAGCCCGCAACCGGGCCTTTTTCTTCTTCAGTTGCCGCTCGGCCTCTTCCAACTCCGCAAGCTGCAGCAGGGCAACCTGCTTCCGGTCGATGACCTTCGCCTCCAATGGAGCCGCCAGCGCCTGCAACGGCTCCAGCGTGTGCAAGGCTCGGCAGAAAGCCACCACCCCGCGCGTTGGCACCGGTCTGTCTGTTTCCATTGGGTTCAGCCATTTCGCCAAAGTCTCGACAGAAAGCCGCCCACCGCGCCCAGCCGAGAGTGTGAGCCCATGCTCCCCGGCTACCCCGTTCATCCGATCAACCACCTGATCCATACTCAGCCCCGTGGATTCATAAGCTCGCCGCATGGCCGCCTTGATCATTGGATCAACGTCCAACGATGCGGCGAAAAGAGACAGTGGGCGCGTCCGATGGGGCATTGTCCGTCCAATATCCGGGTTTTTCCGGGCGTTGTTTCCGGCCTGAACTGGTGTTATCCAGACTGGGGGCATGGTCTACATGGCGACCTTGCGAGACTTCTTCTAAACCGATTTTTCGGGTGTTGCAACCGAAAAATTGAGCAATGATCACCTGTTTTTTGAGTGATGCCATCAACACACTTTAACCATTGGATAAAAATGCAAAAAAATCATCCCAAAATGCCTGAGGAGGGAGGTAAAAATAAAGGTTTCGGCGAACGCTTGCGCAAGCTTAGGGACTCGAAAAGCCTTACACAGCGCGATGTTGCACAGGCGCTCGGAGTCGCGACCTCTTCACTGCAGCGCTATGAGGATGGTTGGCTACCGAAAGGCGACGCCATAATCAGTCTCGCCCGATTTTTCGGTTGTTCAACCGACTTTCTACTTCTCGGCCAAATAGACGCCGCGCCGCAGTTAGCATCCGAAAGCGGCATGATCTACATTAAGAAAGTCAACGCACGGCTGTCGGCTGGTAATGGCAGCTTGGAAACATCTGGAGATGTCCACGGGTGGTTCGCCTTCCGCGAAGAGTGGGTTATTGCGAGAGGTCGCCCATCTAGCATGGTGCTTATGGATGTTTATGGTGACTCTATGGAGCCTGACATTCATGGCGGCGACATGGTACTAATAGATGAAAGCAAAAAGGAACTAATTGCAGGCGCGATTTATGCGATTGCAATTGACCATGAAATACTAATTAAATGCATTGACAAGCTTCCAGGCAAGCTTGTGCTTAGGAGCAAAAATCCGTCATACGATCCTATCGAAATAGACCTTTCACTCGAAGGGCAATACATTCACATTATAGGGCGCGTCTTATGGTGGTGTAGAGAGGCAAGATAGGTATGCCAAACGTGTCATTGTATACATTGGCAGTATAGAATTATGGGTGAAATCTAGTTCCGAGTCGGACTCGGAACTAGATTGTCAAAACAACATCAACTTACTGATTTAAAATATGATTTTTTCTCAGTGTAAGTGTGCAGTTGGTTCCGGGTCAGCCAATCAACCGCGCGGGGGTCCTGATGTCGAAAGCTTGCAGCATCAAATAGTTACGTGAAAGCCGGTGATAAAAGCAGACGCGGCAAGACCTGGCCAGCAGGCCGCAAACCCCCAAAACTGATAAAAGCGCCCCAGCGGCTTTCAGACCCGCCAGGACGCTCCTAACAACGCGTTTTCCTTCCCACTATATCCCCTCAAATCCCACCATGTCCCGCCTCACTGCCTGATAAAAGCAGCCGCTGCCCTGCATGGGCGCCTCAACTCTCGAATCTGGCCTTCTTCGCCTGACTTTGCAGGATTTCTCCTGTGAAGGCTGGCTATTAGCGGCGGCCTTCTTTCCGGCCTGTGAAGGCTGGCTATTAGCGGCGGCCTTCTTTCCGGGTGGTTGCGCCGCCTGCTTCCCTTGCTGGCCGCCTTTGGAGGTCTCTTTTTGTGCTCCATGGTGCGCTTTTTTCGCCTGGGCTGGCGGTGCCGTGGGAGCTTTTGGAAGGCATTTTTTGTTTTTTTGGGGGTGTTTTTGGGGGGATTTTCGTGTGTCCGCCCGTGTGTCCGCCTGGATGTCCGCTTTTGTGTCCGCTCGCCTTGTTTTCCCTTCCGGCCCCTTTGGGGAGGCCGGGAGGCCCACACTACAACTGTAGTGTGCGGCCAGGCCGGCTTGCATGGGGTTGTCGCTGACGCCTTCGAGGTGGGAATAGCGATCCGTCATGCGCAAGGTCTTGTGTCCAATCATCTCTTTGGCATGCTTGAGGGTGCCGCCGGCCATGAGGATGTTGGAGCAGAAGGTATGCCGGTTGTCGTGAAAGTGGAAATCCTCCAGGCCCAGCGCCGCGCAGGTTTGTTTCCAGGCCTGCTTGAAATCGCCCATGCGGCTGCCGTCCAGGTGGCTCACCACATAGTCGCCTTTGACTGCAATGCGCCGGCTACGGCGGCGTTCCTGCAGGAAGGCCCAGCGTTGCAACAGCGCTTCCCGCGTCCGGGGCATGAGGCGTTGCACTCGCGTCACATTGGTCTTGGTGCGATGCAGGCGGATGATGCCTGTTTCGCCGTCGTCAAAGTCGATGTCCCGCCATTGCAGGTCTAGCAGCTCCTGGCGGCTGGCGCCGTGCTCCACGGCCAGGAGGATGACCAGGGGCAAGTAATGCCTTGCCCTGCCCTGTCCCGCCACGGCAAGAAGCTCTTCCAGCTGGGCCGGACGCATGTATTTCTTGCGCTCGTGCGCTGTTTCGCTCAGGTAGCGGATGCCGGCCACTTCATCCTTATTGATACTTCCGCTTTCCAGGGCCTTGGCAAAGACGCTCTTGAGGATGAACAACTGTCGGTTGGCGTACACCTTGGAGCTTTCTGCAGCCACATCGGCGCGATAGTTCAAGATGTGCTCGCGGTCGATGGTGGCCATCAACAGCGCCCCGAAGTGCTTGCGCAGGGGGCGCAGGAAGTTCTCATAGCCGGCGATGGTGGCCGGGCGCAGGCTGCCTTCCTTGCCTCGGCGGGTCCATTCGGCCTGGCACAGGTCTGCCACATCATTGAAGGTCTGGCCCGCCCGGCGCTTGCGGTCGCGCCGGGCTTCGGGCATTTCACCGGCATCCAGGAGGATGCGCAGCTTGTTGGCTTCCTGCTGGGCCATGTCCCGGCGGCGGAAGGTGGCATGGTGCCGCTTCTGGCCGATTTCCGGGTCAACATACTGAACTACATAACTTTTACCGTTCTCGCGCGAACGCGCCGCGATGGTGACTGTCGCCATGACGTCCTCCGCAGAGCATTCGCCCGTCACTCGCCTCTGTGGTTGTCAAGGAACGCGCGCAGGTCCACCCGCCGGACCAGCTTGCGGGAGCGTATCAGAACGCAGGGCAGCTCGCCAGAGCGGATCAGGCGCGAGACGGTGGCACGATGCACGCGCAGGATGGCGGCAGTTTCGTCGATGGTCAGGAGGGTAAGGGCGTCGCTCATGCCTGGCCCTCCCCTTGCGCACCTTCCGGCTTGGCAGAATCGAAGCCCAGGCGGGCGCGTTGGGCTTCGGCGTCCTGCAACTTGGCCTTGAGCCGGGCCTTGCGGGCGTGCTTTCTGGCCACGTCCTCTTGCACTTCGGCGTCGGTCTTGCCCAGGGCCTGCAGGGCCTCGTCAGCCATCTGCGGATAGGCCTCGCGCGTGGACGGGAGGTCTGCGCCGCCGTCCTGCTCCAGGGCAATGAGGCTGGAGCACAGGCCGGTGACCTGGCGGCGCAGGCGGGTCTTGTCGTTCTCAATGGCCTTGGCCCTGATGAGGGGTTCGCCCTCGCAGATTCCCAGGAAAGAGCCCTGGACGACCTTCCACCAGGGCTGCGTTTTCTGCTGCGTGTGGTGCTCGTGGGGGTTGATTTGGAATTTGAGCCAGCGTTGCGTGCAATAGGCCCAGAGATGCGGCAGGGCGTTCCAGAAGTCATCCAGGGTCTTGCAGCCCAGCTCGCGAAGCACAGGCCGCCGGAGCTGAAATTCCACGCGGATGATGTGGCAGTCATCCGGGACCGATTCCAGCCCCCACAAGTCATAAAACCAGGTCTTGCCCGACTGCTCAACGATTTCCCTCGCCTTGTCATAGAGGCGGGCTGACAGGTCACCGCCACGGCCAATGCTGAAGCCGGTGATGGTGCGCGAGCGGCGATGGATGCAATCGCCCTGGGCGCGGGTGACGGCACCGCCAAGGAGGCGGCTGTTCCAACGGTCCTTGGGAAACAGGAGGTCCATGCAGAGATCGGCGCGACTGGGCTTGACCGCCAACACCTTCGCGCCATTGTGCTGCAGGGCGTCCTGCAGGCGTTGCACCGCAGTGACAGGCCCCAGACGCCAGAGCAATTCAGACCGGTATTCCACCACAAGGCTTGGCCGGCTGGTTGGCGTGGCCCGGTCCATGATCAGCAGGCTGTAGTCCTGGCCTTGCAGAATCCAGGTATAGCCCTTTTTGCCATGCGGCTGCAGCATGAAGGAAATGACATAGCCGCCAGGCCCTTCAAGGCAAATGGGCTGCTCCATCTTGGTTTGCTTCGCCACCTCCATGCAGGCGCGGAGGCGTTCCAGAAGTTCAGGATGCACCCAGTAGAGATAGTACCCGACTACAAGCGTATCTACCCCAGACAAAAGACAAAAACCCTTGCGCATAGACTCCGCCTCTCACGTTAGCGGGGTGGCTGATAGACGTATGCCACCCCGCGGATTGCCGAGCCGACCCACCAACGGGCCGATGTCCCCGGCAACTACGGAGAGAGGAGGGAAACCGCCTGGACAGATTTTTCAATTCATTTTGTCCAGCACGCAACTTTCTGTTTCAACATGATATTCAGCTTGGATTTACGTAGAACGCCCAAAACTCTTTTTCACGCTGGATGGCCTTTGCAAAGGCTTCTGGTGACAGGTCGGCCAAATCAGGATCAACCGGGCCTTGCTTGGCGTCCATTGCATAGGCGTCAAACAGGGCCATAATCTCAGGAGCTGTGAGGGGCGGATACGGACTGCAGGTGCTTAAGCCTTGTGACATGAACGCGAGGAAACCGCCGAGACGCTTTTTAATCAACTCCCGCGTGAATTTCTTTTTCGGCGGCATGGTGGCCCATGACACTGCGGCTTTGTGCTTATCAGGTGCAGTCTGTCTCAGACGATGCATTTTCTTTGAGATTACTGGATCATGTATCGTTGAAGGATCAAGTTGAAAGAGCAACTGCATAGAATCAAGGTCGCCAAGCCGGGCTTTGCGTAATAGTTGTGAAGGAAATACACCATACAAAAGCACGCAGACAAGCCAAACGTTCGCGATAAAGTATGTCGGAGCCGTCACCGCATTATATGAAGATAAGCTCTTGTCTTGTAGTTTCTGCATTGTATCGATCAAATCTTTTCGTTGCTCTTCAAGCATCATATCGATATCGATTGCAGTACTTTTGACTAATCCACGTTTATGAATCTCTTTAGCAAGCCATATAATGAATTTTTGCTTTAATTGTTTGAAGAATCCAGGCTTGATACGTCTCTTTGCCAAGTATGCTTGTTTCCGAAGATGCATGCCGTAGTCTAACATCCCGACCAAAGCAGCATCTGCTGTTCCACCTTTTCGAATTTCGTCTCGAAGGTGGCGCATTAATGCCTTGCTGGAACGGTAGAACTCTAACCATTGCTGCAAAGAAACATCCTCAGGGCGTCCAACTTGCTGGCCTTCCTTTGCCCGCTCAAGTATCATGCACAATGGCTCGACAGCACTGAGCATTTCCAGGGCTTTAAGTGTGAGGAAAGGTGATTTCCCAGTGGCCCAGGCATCTAGAGAATCCAAACGGTATTGAGTATTCATCAGTTACTGAAATCAAAAATCATTCTCAAAATCAAGTATAAATATTGTCTTCTCCAGCGTCCTGTTCGCCGTGTTGCTGGCAACGGTGCCATGAGCGCGGGAACCTGCAAGGGAAAAATCCCGGCGTATCAGGGAGATGTTCGAGACAATGAAATAATGTGGCTTCGGATACGTCCAGGCGATGATTTTTCCCTTGCAGAACCCCGCTTACTCATGGCGTAATGGGGCCAGCGACGGCGACGGAGGCGCGACCCTTCCCGCTCCGGCTCGGGAGGCGGGAGGGGGGCTGGCAGCCAACGCCGATCCCGGCACCTCGCCTCGCGCAGGCCGTGGCCTCCCGGCCCCGCCCCGCGCTCGCTCGTCGCTGCGTGCCCTCGCTCCTCGCTCGCTTGGGGCGCGGGCGGTCGTTTACGTCAATGCCTAGCGCCTCAATTCTTCGCTAGCATAAAATGAGCGACGAAGAAACGAAACTCTTTGAAGTCCGAGTGAAGGTGATTGTTGGCCTTTGCATTATTTTTTAGGCGGAACATCATAAAGCTGTGTTGTTACGACTATTTCTTTTCCAGGATCCGACAACTTAACCAGTATGTAGCGAGAGTCCCCATCAGGGTTGTTACACTCAGTTTTTCTATGCTCAGGCAGTGACTCCATAACCTCATGCATTTTGGCCCTTACTGCGCTTGAGTCTTTAGTTTGATTGAAAATCATAAGTGCACATTTTGAATCCCGCCATGTCAAATACCCAAGAAGCTGTTTTATTGCATCGCTAAATGCCTTTTGCCCTTTCCAAAACTTACACTCAGCAATAAATACATTTTTGCTAGCTTCACGTATCAATATATCTGTCTTACCAGAGGCATTAAATGTCTCTCCAGTAGCCCCACCCTCGTAATGGCCATTTAATTGTATTAGAAAATGATCGCGGATTTGCTCTTCGTCTAACAACGCAAAAGATGTTGGACTACGCTCAATAACCAGCGACATATTACGCAATATTCCCAGAATATGTTGGTATTCTTTTTCTTCAAGAACTGGCTCCGGCATGTATTTTTCTGCTGAAACCTCTGGTCTTTTTATTGGCGTAGGCTTTCGCTTAGTCGGTATGGCAAATGTAGGCGGCGTGTGCAATCTATTAATTGGAATACCTAAAGCGGCAACGGCTCCTAATGATGATTGAGCAAGCTCTTTTTTTCTCTTTAGTGCCTGCCTAATTATATTTGGCGAAGAATTATTGTGATTATCTACATCATTCTTGAGTCTGCCCACCGCTTTAGATAATGACTGAATATTACTATCTATCAGCGAACTCAGTTGGCTTGGGTTAGCCGAATCATCTGGAAAGCAGACCCTAAACACTAATTCAGACTTATCAATTTTTATCTCTGGATATCCACTCAAACTATAGGAGGAAGCTCTTACGTCCCACAAACTAGGATCACCTTCAAAAGGAACGGCTATGTCAATAGCTGTTCCTTGAACTACAGCCCGCTCACCAGGAAAGATCACTCTTCTAAAGTCATTGCTGACATCCATCTGAGTGCCAGATCGATTCTTGAGATAAAGGCCATCTAAATGGAGTACTAACGGCTCAAGTCTCACTTTATCTATGAAGTATGCTTCGAGTTCCGCCGCAGAAGCTTTTATGACATACTCGTTATCCAGTGTTGATATTTCATTTTTAACGACAGACAAATGATGCTGAAATGCAGTTGAAGAATCTACCTTATTAAATGGCTTCATTGATACACCTTAAATGTTTTTGAAGACTAGGAAACGAAATTGCCAAATTATATTGACGGTGAGTAGTTTTCCCTGTATATTTATGCGCCAAATTTTACTTCACGGTTTCTTACTGGTGCAAGTCTCTAGCACCGGACGAGTATCCGCGATGAGGTAGTGGCATATAATGCCAGTTCGCATGACACTGCACGCCTGATATTTTTTGGGTATCTTGGGTTTGCTTAGAAGTAAACCAAAATTTCCCTCGTGTCCGCTATGTGTCCGCTCTCATATTTCACCCCTGCGCAACCTACTGAAATCATGCGCAGCGCAGCACGGCATGCACAAAGCGAATGTGCGGCGAGGTGACGGGGGAATGCTCGGAATGTCAGATGGTTAAGCGTTATTTTTTTGTTTGTTTTGGGGTGAATGGCATTCAAGAGGTCGTGGGTTCGATTCCCTCCAGCTCCACCAAATTTCTTGCGAATTGACATGGTTATCCTTCAAGATGACCGGGCCTTTTCTTTTCGGGGGGGGGAGTACCATGCCTAATTGCCCCCTTGCGTGATGAGACAAATATTGCACTGGTTGTTGAGAAAGAAATCATGTCCATCTGTCGTGAAACGCAGCCCCATTGAGCTGAAACTTTCGCAAGTATTATTAGAGGGTGGAAAACGCCAGAGCCAAGGATTGTCATAAATATCATGGACTGCCCGATGGTATTGCCCATCTGACCTGCCGGCCTTCTTCGGACCACTGATTACTCGAGAGTGGCGCTCCGATTTTGGCCCTTCGCGGCCGTTTCCCTGTAGGCCGCCGGGGTCATGTTGCCCAGACTGGAGCGGGGGCGCACGGTGTTGTAGTGCCGCCGCCACCCCTCAATGACTGCCTTGGCCTCAGCCCGGCTGCGAACCCACTCCATGGACTGGCATTCATCGCGAAACTTGCCGTTGAAGCTCTCGGCTGTGCCATTTTGCCACGGCGGCTCCGGCCATTCTCTGGGCCTGACCCGAGGAGGTGTTGGAACCGTTGATGATGCCGGCGCAGATGTCGGGGAGGGTCCAGACCAGGGCCAGGGACACGATGGCCACGCCGATTCAAGTGGATGATACGTTTGTCCTCTCATGCACCGAAATCGAGACCTCTGCACAACACCACCCGAACGACTCTTCGCCGAGGAAATGGCCCTCTCGGCCTCTGATTTTGGTCTAATCTGTCATCGTTTTCATCATTTTTCCCTCATTTTCATCATTCCTTCCAAATTTTGGACGCACCAGCCCCTCAAGTGCCCATCAACCGCACGGCTTTCTTCAAATTGAAGGCCATTCCCACCAGATACAGCTCGGCGCAGACCTTTTTCAGGCCCAGATAGCGCGCCCGGGCCAGGCCGTAGCCGCGTTTCCAGGTCCCGAACACCCGCTCCACGCCGCAGCGCACGCTGCTGATGAGCCGGTTGCGCAATCGTTCATAGGCCGTGAGCGGCGCGTGGCGGGTGGCCTTGTCCATGGTGGCGTCCTTGAGGCCGCGGGCCAGCAGCGCGTCGCGGTTGGCGCCGCTGGAATACCCCTTGTCGCCATAGACATAGGTCCCTGGAATAACATGGATTTCATCGAGCAGCGTTTCGAACTCGCGCATGTCTGACCGGTTGGCCGAGGTGGCGTGGCCGCCGAGGAAGAAGCCGTCGCGAGCATCGGTGGCGGCGTGGATTTTGTAGCCGTAATGACAGCGACGCCCCTTCTTGAGCCAGGCCGCGTCGGCATCGTCTGAAAAGCTGACCTTGACCGAACAGTCTGATTTCGCAGGGGATGCAGGTTGCTGTTCGGCCTCCTCCGCGCGATCCTCGGGCAGGATGTCGATGATTTTGCGCGGGCGGCGGGCAGATTCGACCACCGAGGCGTCGACCACGGTCCCCTCACGCACGAGCAGGCCCTTGGCTTCGAGCTGCTCGTTGAGGCGATCCAGAAGCTTATCGAGAATATTCAACTTGATCAGGCCGTTGCGAAATCGGCAGATGGTGGTTTCGTCGGGGACGTCACCCTCGAAGGACAGACCAACGAAGCGGATGAAGGAGAGGCGGTCGTAGAGGGCCTGCTCGGTGGCCGGGTCGCTGAGATTGTACCACCGTTGCAGGAGCAGAATCTTGAACATGGCCAGGGCCGGGTAGGCGGGGTTGCCCACGGCGTCGGCCTTGCGGGTAAGTTTCTTGTTCAAAAACGAACGGATAGGCCGCCAGTCGATGAGGGCGTCAATGTCGTCCAGGAAGGTGCGCTTGGTCTTGCGCCGGGCCATGAAGTAATCGCCAAGCAACGGGGCCTTGGGGCTGCGCTCTGCCATGTTATCCTCCTTGGGGTGAAGGAAGAATAGCAGATATCATGCTGGATTTGAAGAGAAAATATGCGGTGGCCGTGCAGAGGTCTCAAAACATCAACGCGACGGCAATGACTGTTAACCCTGAAGTTGCTGCGAAATAACGTGACAAGCTTGATGTTGATATTTCGACATTGCGTAAAAAACGCCTGAGGCTGAATAAAAAAAATACCAGCAAATATAGCGTATATAGCATGCTCCGCGGAGCCGGCACCGGCACCGCTTCCATTTAATTCTCTATATGTAGCAGATACTATAAAAACCAATGTTATGACACCCCAGTACAAGGATCCTATAAAACAAACCAACCTTCCACTGTTCATGCTTGCCTCCGTTGGTTGTGAGTATTGTGGCTCTCCCGGAGCCTATCCCCAAAAAATACATAGACAACAAAAACTCTTACGGTGCAATCGTGCATGAGCCGACACAACATATCCGATGACCTGTGGCAACGTCTCGCACCATTGGTCTGCCTGCCCCGCAAAGACCCGCGGGGCAGGCCCTCAAAAGACGCCCGCCTCATATTCAACGGCGTCTAGTAGATTATGCGCACCGGCACCCCCTGGTGCGAACTGCCCACAAAATTTAACCCGCGGCAGACCGCGTATGAGCACTCAAATCCTGGACCAAGCCACCGCCTTGGCAGGGTACCCTTGCTTCGCTTGCCCAGGATGCCGTCCTTGAATCCATCCTGTTTGATGGCTCCTAGGCCCGTGACGATCAGCATGCCGCCGGGAGCAACAAGCGGGGGGAGCGAAGCCCAGACCATCGGTCGCAGCCGTGGCAGCCAGACTCCCAAAACCCATACCTCAGTGGACGCATTGGGCAACCCCGTGCGGCTACTCCTCGTAGGTGGCAACACGCATAACAGCGTCCCGGCGCTTGAATTGATCCATGCCTTGAAAGCAACGCATCATTATGGCGAGTAAGCTCATGATTGTATTACGTTGATTGACTCCATTGAACAGCGCGGTGCGGTCGAGTGTTTTTTCTGTAAACTCAAAGAGTTTAGAAAAATCGCCACTCGCTACGAAAAACTCAAAGTCTCCTTTCAGGCCATGGTCACCATCGCTTCATGTCTTATTTGGCTGCGATGATATGGAAACAGGCCCTAGTCGCACTGGGAATATGCCCCGATAATATTACAATTCACGCATATGAAAAATAACATTTGGACATATGAGTTACCAGTAAACCCCCTTGGATCAAGGCAATAGTCAGAAACGCTTAGCAGAAAGTGCATTATGCAATTGCACTTGCAGCACCGCATGCCATTTGTTGGATGGTAAACTAAAAAAGGCTCACCGAAAATTTGATGCCTGGGATAATGGATTTCTGCGCCATAGCTGACGCCATAATCTTCAAGGTCGTCATCAGTAATAATATCCTCGTTGTAATTAATTATCATTTGTTGCGCCGTGAGAGTAAGTGGCATAAAGTCCATACCTGCTTGCGGGAAAAAGTCAGGATAATTACTGTATGGAAAATCAGAGGCTTGAAAGCCAGCTGCATATTTCAAGACTCGAACTCCGTCCGGTAGCAGCTTGTAATAAAAATCATACTGGGCGACGTTGCATCGCCAGCAGCTTAAAATATGTACCGATTTTATATTTTTTGAAACTATCCCCAGCAATGGGTCAAATGATTGGATTGAAAAAAATCTATACAGTGGTTTTCGGCAGTTAGGGCAAATCGCCCCATCGATACTGTGCGCGCCACAAAAGACATTGTGCCCCGGAAAGTCCCCGACTAAAATTAAGTATCCCTCGGATCTTAAGGGGTTTAAGCTCATTTCTATCTCCCGATATTAAAAAAATCATAAAGCAACTCTGTTGTGCCGGCAGGATCGGCGCGCATGGCCGCTCCTATTGAGCTGTTTTCAAAGGCATATTGTGCGATCTCAATTGCCTTTAGGAAGTCGCTAATCTCTTTGATGCTCGAATTTTTTATCAGTTCTAAGAGTTCACGCGCATCATTCGCAGTCATTTCGCAAGGGCGAATCCCTTTACGCTGAAGCCACTCCCTGAAAAGATCGCCAACAGCATCATTATATTTTCTGTGCAGCTCATTGAACCCTCTATGTATTGATGCGTCAGCAGGTATTGGTCCTGTTGTAGCATCCTTCAGAACCTTTTTAGCCTCACTACTCATATCTTTCATTAAGCTTTGAGGGAAAAAGTGGTGTCCCTTTGCAAGCCCAGATGGATCGACATAGGAAGCGGGGTTAGAGAAGCAATACACATATAACGCCGAATCCCCACTCCAAAACCCAATCGGATCCTTACTCGTCCACCTCCCCACCTCGGGATCATAATCCCGATACCCAAAGCGCACCAGTCCCGTCTCGCTATCCTGCAGTCCGCCAGCAAAACCGAACGGCACTTTCAGTTCGGGATTGCTGTCGCTGATCACCCTCCCGAACGAGTCATACAGGACGTTCTTGACGACATTCCCACTCGCATCAGTCACGGCCCGGAGGCTGCCGACCTGGTCGTAAGCCAAGTAGAACAACTCGCCGGCCTGCTCCATGGCCAGGGGCATGCGGCCCTCGGCGTACAGGAAGCGCTGCAATACATTGTCGTTGTTGTCAAAGATCGCCAGGAGTCGCGTGCGGCCGAGCCAGAGGTACTTTTCGGTCACCTCGCCGTTGACGAGGCGGGCGGCGGGGCGGCCGAGGACGTCGTGGCGATATTCTACGACAGTCCCGTTGCCCAGGTCCACCGTTTTCGTCTCGCCGCGGGAGGAGTATGTGTATTCGACGGTGGCGTTGGCCGTGATCTTCTTGGTCAGGAAGCCGTCGGCATTGTATTCATATTGCGTGTCGCCGGCACGCAGCAGGCGGTCTTCTGCATCATACGCGAAGGTGCGGTTGCCGATGTCGAACCACAGACTGTACTGTGTCAGGCGCTCGCCCTGCTTGCCGTAGGTGTAGGCCTCCAGCAGCGTGCCGTTGCCGTCCACCACGCGCGTCAGCCGGCCCATGCTGTCGTATTCGTAGTCGTAGATCTGCGTGGCTGCGGAAATGGTCTCGGTCTTGCGCGTGATGTGGCCGATGGTGTTGCGTTCCAGGCGGACTTCGCCGACTGGCGCTCCGGCCACGGCCAGGGCCTCGGTCTCCACCTCGCCGTAGCCGTTGAAGCTGCGCGAAAGGATAGCCGTGCCATCGGAGACGGCCAGGGGCAGGCCGTTCTGGGCGTCGCGGGCAATGGCGAAGTCGCCAACCTTGGTGGTCAACTCGTCGAGATCATAGGTAAAGGCGATGGTCTCGCCGGCATAGGTCAAGCCGGCCAGCTCGCCGGTGTCGTCGTACTGGAAGCCGATCGTGGCATCCAGCTCGCCGGACTGTGACAGCGAGGTCATGAGCGAGCCGTCGTAGAGAGCAACGAACGATGTTGCTAGCGGTGGCTAGTGCCAAATCCAAACCCCGCATGGTACAAAGGGCGCATGCCAAGGCATTCGAGAAGAAAAATAAATTGATGCATGAATACATTTTTCCTGTATATCAAGTAAACCGAAATCATTAAACGACAATGACAAGTTGGTTTCAATCTGCTGAGCTTCTTGCTCACCCCAGGGATGGCCATAAAATGCACTGCTTATTGTGCGGATATCAGCAGAGTCATACCCGGCAAAATTCCACTTTGGGTTGTTTGTCACATCCATATTTAGTGGATGGATTCCAAATGTACTGCTTAAGAAATTGGCATAACTGAGTGGGATATCATAAGCCACCAATGTGCTTTTGGTAGAAGTAACTACAGCGAACAAGTCCGTATCACTATAATTAAACAAGCCAAAGCCGTTTTCTGGAATTTTTACAATTTGTTTACTGTCACTATATGGCCAAGCCTGTTCGTCTATTGTGACAGGAAGCATCTGGTATCTCTTCATGTATTGGTAATAGAATGAACTGCCAAGGCAATACTCCTCATTTGGAAATGACCGCAATGATCTAAGATCAAAACCAATTAAGCATCGCTCATAACCCAGTACTGTATGGATGCTCTCATAGGGTAACATATTATTTGCGTCCAACAAAACCAGCGAAAGAGGAACACGGAGACATATTTGTCGGTTGGTAACTAAACGTCCCTTTGTCCATTTTTCCCCCTAAATAGCGCCATCGACATTCACAAGTGGCAGGAATCTGTTGCATTTCATATACATGCCAATGCGGGTCATGGCCGTTATGAGGCCCATATTCCTTAACCCAACAACGTGTACCCTTTGGCGGATCACACGGCGGGCATTCTTTGGGACATGAGTCTACCAAGTCACTGAGGGCAGCTACCGCGACCATGACAGCCGCCACCGCATCCATCGGCCCGGGCACTGGCGTGTCCATCATCGCCACTGCTGCTGCGATTGGCCCAACGACGGCCATTGCACTTTGGCCATTGGCATCAACGTAGCGCACTGGGTTTGCAGAACAATACGCATAGATATTGGCGTCGTCGCTATCAAACCCAATCGGATCCTTACTCGTCCACCGCCCCGTCTCCGGATCATAATCCCGGTACCCGAACCGCACCAGACCCGTATCGCTATCCTGCAGCCCTCCTGCGAAGCCAAAGGGCACCTTCAGTTCAGGATTGCTGTCGCTGATCACCCGCCCGAACGAGTCATACAGGACGTTCTTGACGACATTCCCACTCGCATCAGTCACGGCCCGGAGGCTGCCGACCTGATCGTAGGCCAAGTAGAACGTCTCGCCGGCCTGCTCCATGGCCAGGGGCATGCGGCCATCGGCGTACAGGAAGCGCTGCAATACATTGTCGTTGTTGTCAAAGATCGCCAGGAGCCGCGTGCGGCCGAGCCAGAGGTACTTTTCGGTCACCTCGCCGTTGACCAGGCGGGCGGCGGGGCGGCCGAGGACGTCGTGGCGATATTCTACGACAGTCCCGTTGCCCAGGTCCACCGTTTTCGTCTCGCCGCGGGAGGAGTATGTGTATGCAACGGTGGCGTTGGTAGTAATCTTCTTAGTCAGGAAGCCGTCGGCATTGTATTCATACTGCGTGTCGCCGGAACGGAGCAGGCGGTCTTCTGCATCATACTCGAAAGTGCGGTTGCCGATGTCGAACCACACGCTTTATCAGATTTAACAATTTAATATTTGAACATATTTTTTAGATAAGAAAAAAAAGTCTCAGTTTGATCGTCAGCCGTAACAGTGCAGTTGGAGTCAAAAAATATGAGAATACGGCCAGAATAACCTTCCTCCATGTATAAATTTAGATTTTTCTCGCACCGATTGTTCCCTTGGTCGAAGAATAACTTTAATGAAGACTCTCCTGATGGTCGAATCTTTGACGTTTGGGTTTGACCTGCCTCAATCCGCGGAACTACCAATTTTCCATTAGAATACTCAATCTGTAGATTATAAATGGCTGAACAATTGGAAAAATTTGTCAACTCAATGCAGATGACTGGCACTGTCGAATAGAAGACATATAAGATGGCAAAAAACGCTACTGCCACCATAAATAATTTGTATCCCTTAGCACCATTTGCAATTCTATGATGGAAATACATGCGCATAGTAGTCCCAACGCAAGTGTTGCTATTCAGCGTGAGAACATCAAGGGACTATTTTCACCTTTCTTAATTGCGTCAAGGCATTTTGTTTTACAATCATCTGGACACGTTCCCGATTCTGCGAGCTCTCGGCCAACTGCATTGTTATGCTCATCCATTTTTCGGTCGTTATCGGTCGAGATATTCCATTTTTCATGATTATCCCCAACTTTTTTGGAAACCTCTTCTCCCATCTCTTGAGCCATCCTGCAACTCCAATAACAATGGCGAAATGCATCTTGTGCTCCGCCGAGAGCACCATCGAGCCCTGTTTCTCTCGAGACAGATATGGCTTCTTCAGAAAGATCCGCGCCTCTTTTTGCATTTGCAGTACCCACTTCAGCAGCCGCCTCAAGCCCTTCACGAATCGTTTTGAAAAACAAGCCATTGGAATCTATTAAATTTATTGGATCGTTTTGTGAGTAGACAAATATGTCGGTTTCAAAAATAGAAAACCCAATCGGATCTTTACTCGTCCACCTCCCCACCTCCGGATCATAGTCCCGATATCCAAAGCGCACCAGTCCCGTATCGCTATCCTGCAGTCCGCCGGCAAAGCCAAAGGGCACCTTCAGTCCAGGATTGCTGTCGCTGATCACCCGCCCGAACGAGTCATACAGGACAGACTTTTGCACCACGCCATTTTCATCAGTCACGGCCCGCAGGCTGCCGACCTGATCGTAGGCGAAGTAGAAGAGTTCGCCACTCTGCTCCATGGCCACAGGCATCCGACCATCCGCATACATGAAGCGCTGCTTAACTGTATCATCGGCGTTGTAGACGGCCAGGAGCCGCGTGCGGCCGAGCCAGAGGTACTTTTCGGTCACCTCGCCGTTGACGAGGCGGGCGGCGGGGCGGCCGAGGACGTCGTGACGATATTCTACGACAGTCCCGTTGCCCAGGTCCACCGTTTTCGTTTCGCCGCGGGAGGAGTATGTGTATGCAACGGTGGCGTTGGCCGTGATCTTCTTTGTCAAGAAGCCGTCGGCATTGTATTCATACTGCGTGTCGCCGGCACGCAGCAGGCGGTCTTCTGCATCATACTCGAAAGTGCGGTTGCCGATGTCGAACCACAGACTGTACTGCGTCAGGCGCTCGCCCTGCTTGCCGTAGGTGTAGGCCTCCAGCAGCGTGCCGTTGCCATCCACCACGCGCGTCAGCCGGCCCATGCTGTCGTATTCGTAGTCGTAAACCTGTGTGGCTGCGTCAATGGTCTCGGTCTTGCGCGTGATGTGGCCGATGGTGTTGCGTTCCAGGCGGACTTCGCCGACCTGCGCCCCGGCCACGGCCAGGGTCTCGGTCTCCACCTCGCCGTAGCCGTTGAAGCTGCGGGAGAGGGTGGCCGTGCCATCGGAGACGGCCAGGGGCAGGCCGTTCTGGGCGTCTCGGGCAATGGCGAAGTCGCCAACCTTGGTGGTCAACTCGTCGAGATCATAGGTAAAGGCGATGGTCTCGCCGGCATAGGTCAAGCCGGCCAGCTCGCCGGTGTCGTCGTACTGGAAGCCGATCGTGGCATCCAGCTCGCCGGACTGTGACAGCGAGGTCATGAGCGAGCCGTCGTAGGCAAAAGTCAGCGACTCGTCACCCATGACCATGCTGGTGACCTTGGAGCCGCAGGCATAGTCATAGATGATCTGGCCTTCGGGCGTAGTCACGGACCGCAACAGGCCGTCCACATAGTGATTGTCGATGCTTCTGCCGCCGGGGAAGATGGTCTTCACCAACCGGCGGTCCTTGTCATAGAGATATTGATACGAGCCCGAGAGCGGCGTTTCGTATTCGGTGTTCAGGTCCACCTTGTTGTAGTCAAAGGCATGGTCCACGTCCGTGGGCACGGTGAGCACGCGCATGTTGCCGTTCTGGTCGTACACAAAGCGGACGGTGGTGGCGTCCGGCCGCTCAATGGCCGTGACCCGGCCCGCGGCGTCGTGACTGTAGGCCACGGTGCGGTTGTCCGACCCGGTGACCGTGGCAAGGTTGCCCTGGGCATCGTAGGTGTACGCGGTTGTCCGGTTGCCGGTGGCCTGGCGGGTCAGCCGGCCTTTGTCGTCGTGCTCGAAGGTGGTGTCCAACAGCCCCGGCGTGCTACTGCAGCATACACACTGATGTCAATTTTGCTACAGATTTAAATGGAACGATAAATAAATCCAAATATGATAATAGCTGAAGACAATGCTATTAAAAAATAGCCAATGAAAGATTTGCTCCTGGAAAAATGGAGCAAGAACAAAGGCAAGGATAGGGCTACCAAGAGATCAACGATCCACTCGAAAATGGAAACTTTATTATAGAGGAAAATTAAGCGCGCCAGTCCGCCAACAGCACTTAATGCGGCGAGAGCCTGTAAAATAAATGTATAGTACATACTTAGTTGCTCGGGGCTGCCAAAGCATCTGCATATCGTTCGGAGCAGTCGTTATCACAACTATTCAAAAAATCCTCATCTGCGTTAGCTCGGCATTCTAACGTACATTGCAGAAACGCAGCAGGCACAAAAACGGAATCAACTTGCCACTTACTATGGCACCCACGATTCTTGATCCAACATAAGCTCCACCACGAACAATACGCTCGGATGACGAGGTGGCGGAATCTCTCCACCCTCTGCTTTTCGAGTATAGTTGATCCATATATGCAGAAGTTGTATCTAAATCGTCCCCAAATTGTTTCACACAATTGTCTAAGTAGTCGAGATACTTATCGTATGCATCGTTGCATGTTAACCCAACAGTCAAGCCGCTCGGATCGATAAAGCGTATGAGGTTCAGTCTTGCATAGCAGGAGACCTCTGCACAACACCACCCGAACGACTCTTCGCCGAGGAAATGGCCCTCTTGGCCTCTGATTTTGGTCTAATCTGTCATCGCTTTCATCATTTTTCCCTCATTTTCATCATTCCTTCCAAATTTTGGACGCACCAGCCCCTCAAGTGCCCATCAACCGCACGGCTTTCTTCAAATTGAAGGCCATCCCCACCAGATACAGCTCGGCGCAGACCTTTTTCAGGCCCAGATAGCGCGCCCGGGCCAGGCCGTAGCCGCGTTTCCAGGTCCCGAACACCCGCTCCACGCCGCAGCGCACGCTGCTGATGAGCCGGTTGCGCAATCGTTCATAGGCCGTGAGCGGCGCGTGGCGGGTGGCCTTGTCCATGGTGGCGTCCTTGAGGCCGCGGGCCAGCAGCGCGTCGCGGTTGGCGCCGCTGGAATACCCCTTGTCGCCATAGACATAGGTCCCTGGAATAACATGGATTTCATCGAGCAGCGTTTCGAACTCGCGCATGTCTGACCGGTTGGCCGAGGTGGCGTGGCCGCCGAGGAAGAAGCCGTCGCGAGCATCGGTGGCGGCGTGGATTTTGTAGCCGTAATGACAGCGACGCTCCTTCTTGAGCCAGGCCGCGTCGGCATCGTCTGAAAAGCTGACCTTGACCGAACAGTCTGATTTCGCAGGGGATGCAGGTTGCTGTTCGGCCTCCTCCGCGCGATCCTCGGGCAGGATGTCGATGATTTTGCGCGGGCGGCGGGCAGATTCGACCACCGAGGCGTCGACCACCGTCCCCTCGCGGACGAGCAGGCCCTTGGCTTCGAGCTGCTCGTTGAGGCGATCCAGAAGCTTATCGAGAATATTCAACTTGATCAGGCCATTGCGAAATCTGCAGATGGTGGTTTCGTCGGGGACGTCACCCTCGAAGGACAGACCAACGAAGCGGATGAAGGAGAGGCGGTCGTAGAGGGCCTGCTCGGTGGCCGGGTCGCTGAGATTGTACCACCGTTGCAGGAGCAGAATCTTGAACATGGCCAGGGCCGGGTAGGCGGGGTTGCCCACGGCGTCGGCCTTGCGGGTAAGTTTCTTGTTCAAAAACGAACGGATAGGCCGCCAGTCGATGAGTGCGTCAATGTCGTCCAGGAAGGTGCGCTTGGTCTTGCGCCGGGCCATGAAGTAATCGCCAAGCAACGGGGCCTTGGGGCTGCGCTCTGCCATGTTTTCCTCCTTGGGGTGAAGGAAGAATAGCAGATATCATGATGGATTTAAAGAGAAAATATGCGGTGGCCGTGCAGAGGTCTCAGCAGAATAACCCGAGCGATCCCCCCTCAAACCCAATTGGATCCTTACTTGTCCACCTCCCCACCTCCGGATCATAGTCCCGGTACCCAAAGCGCACCAGTCCCGTATCGCTATCCTGCAGTCCGCCAGCAAACCCGAATGGTACTTTCAACTCAGGATTGCTGTCGCTGAGCACCCTCCCGAATGCGTCATACAGGACGTTCTTGATGACATGCCCGCTCGCATCAGTCACGGCCCGGAGGCTGCCGACCTGATCGTAGGCGAAGTAGAACAGCTCGCCGGCCTGCTCCATGGCCAGGGGCAAGCGGCCATCGGCGTACAGAAAGCGCTGCAATACATTGCCGTTGTTGTCAAAGATCGCCAAGAGTCGCGTGCGGCCGAGCAGTCCTGCGTACTAAAGCTTGAAGATGCGTCTTATGAACTTGTCAATTCCTGAAACTATATGCGCTACATACAATACTTGATATAAAAATATTGTTGCGGCAGCCATCCATAGTGAATCTGGGTCGACTAACACTCCATACACAAAAAAAAGGAAAGCCAATAATAAAAATATCAAAGCAGCCTTTATCTTTAGCACCCTCGCTACCTCACCAAATCTGCAAATGAAATACATTTCTTCTTGATTTCGCAGTCCGATCCATAAACGCACGCTCCTATCCCTATTGAAGGCTTAATACCAACTCCAAGGCTCGACCCACCTTTTGTCGCGGTGACACTTCCTCCGTATCCATCCCCAAAAGCAGCTTCAGCGCCTATTGTCATCGCATCTTGTCTTGAAGAGCCCGAACTGCTTGTACCCGAAATCCCTCCACCCACACTTACGCCAGCACCCATATACCACCCATACCCCCGGTTTCGGATGCAAACCGTGTAAGATATGCATATCACACCGGACGGAATATTAAATTCAACTCCTCCTGAGGCGCTGGCACCCTCTTCTCCAACCATCAGGGATGCTTCCACTGACCCTCCTCCCGATACGTCAAATGGAAACTTTCCAGTACTATCGATGAATCTGACCGGGTTGCCCCAGGCATATTTGTAGGTGGGTGCCAAGCGAAGCATAAGCCCCATTGGATCCTTACTGGTCCACCGCCCCGTCTCCGGATCATAATCCCGATACCCAAAGCGCACCAGTCCCGTCTCGCTATCCTGCAGTCCGCCGGCAAAGCCAAAGGGCACCTTCAGTTCAGGATTGCTGTCGCTGATCACCCGCCCGAACGAGTCATACAGGACGTTCTTGATGACATGCCCGCTTGCATCAGTCACGGCCCGGAGGCTGCCGACCTGATCGTAGGCGAAATAGTACGTCTCGCCGGCCTGCTCCATGGCCAGGGGCATGCGGCCATCAGCGTACAGGAAGCGCTGCAACACGGTGTTGTTGTTGTCAAAGATCGCCAGGAGTCGCGTGCGGCCGAGCCAGAGGTACTTTTCGGTCACCTCGCCGTTGACCAGGCGGGAGGGCGATAGAGGCCACCCGCATAAACCTCAAGGGAGCATCCTGGCTATGGCCACCACCATCGCTTCATGTTTTATTTGGTTGCGATGATTTGGAAACATGCTTTAGTGTATAATTATATAAAGAAATACTTTACAAGTTTTTATACAGAAAATTTATTATCTGACATTTCTTAGAGTTAAAGTCGATAGCCAGAATTTCTGAGTGCTTTACCGTTACGAGAGAATCGACGCGCCCATAGTCGTCCACGATTTGGACTGTGACCCATTCAGAATTGAATTCTTTAACAAAGCCAATTATAGAATCATTGTCGTCTGTGGTCCAGAACACCCCGATTGCATTGTTAGCAACTAATGCTTGGAGAATCTCTCCGACCAAGTTGTCATTAGACTTAATGGTGGGGATTTCTACGTGGCACCGAAATTCCAGATGGTGTTTGCTCAAGAATTCAATCTTGGATTCATATACTCCTTGCATATCAACTCTAAAAAGGTCATTTGTTCTTCGAATTTCATATCCATCGTCAGATCCATCTGGAGCATAAGACTTCAAAATGTACCAATACTCGTCAACATAGTGCACATAGCCGACAGAGCAAGAGGACTGATCCGCTGGGTTGATATGTGTGGCAACCATCGTTCCATCTTTTTTCGCTTTTGCTAATACATCAATAATTGACATATGCTTTCTCCTATTAAACGCCGTTTTCTTGATCACAGTTACCTGCGGTTCATTTGCGGTAAGGCATTCTTTTGTCTTTCTTTTCGCCGCCTTGGTCCTTCCCCCTCCTCTTGTCACCTCGCTCATGCTTTTCTTTACTGCTTGGCCGCTTGTTGTTTGAATGTCCTCCTTTAGGTTCAGTCCCGTCCTTATTCGCCATTTCCACATATTGCTTTGCGCACTCAGGGCAAGTAGAAATCTCTTCAGGCAAGGTTGCATCACCAGCCTCGTCTGGGGTGGCGAGGACAATGAGAATCGCCAGCCCAGCGATTACAGGATTTCCGCACGCACCTGCCGAAATTCCAAGTCTTGCTGCCGCTGCTGCAATCTCCGCAGCCATCTTACCCAACGCGACTCCCGCCGGTGCCGGAGCTGCTGCAGCAGTTTGCCCTAGAGGATCATTCAAATTAACTGGATCAGCAAAGCAGTATCGGAAGATGTTGGCGTCGTCGCTATCAAACCCAATAGGGTCCTTACTCGTCCACCTCCCTACCTCAGGACCATAATCCCGATACCCAAAGCGCACCAGTCCCGAATCATTATCCTGCAATCCGCCAGCAAAACCGAACGGCACTTTCAGTTCGGGATTGCTGTCGCTGATCACCCGCCCGAACGAGTCATACAACACAGACTTCTGCACCACGCCATGTGAATCACTCACGGCCCGGAGGCTGCCGACCTGATCGTAGGCGAAGTAGAACAGCTCGCCGGCCTGCTCCATGGCCAGGGGCATCCGGCCATCCGCATACTGGAAGCGCTGCAACACGGTGTTGTTGTTGTCAAAGATCGCCAGCAGGTAGATGAATAGTATTCAAAAAAGCTCGGAGCATTGTTGGTTGTCGCCCTTGAAGCGACAGCAACATGCCAAACCATGTGTTACTTGCGAAAATATTTACATAGCAAACCTGAAATTACTGACAGTATCAATGAATAAAGGAATGCAATTAGCACTCCTATAGGTAAGAGTGGATGGCCTTGCTCGAATAGAATATCGTGGCCAGCCAGTCCCGCAGGGATGATAACGATCGAAAGCAAGACCCCCATCCAAAAGCGGTGAACCACAAGATGCAGTATAAGCGAAGCAATAAAAATAGCAAATATTGGAATTAAGTAATACATATTAGTTGGTTATTGAGCTTTAACATTATTGACCGCATTCTCAACCCATGTTGCCGCCGCCGCGAGTACGCGTATCCCCAAAAAAGTTTCCGCCCACAAGGTCCACGACATTCGCTCCAGCATTCGCAGCGGATTTGCATGCATTCCGACGCCACCCATGCTCCTTTCCGCAAACATCTTCATTCATGCAACGCCTGAATTCATTATTGCATTCCTGAAGAGTTGGAGAGCATGAAGAAAAATCTTCGAAACATTCGTCATGGTCCTGACAGCATTCGCTAAAGTCAAACCCAAAAGGGTTGTCAATGAGTAGCTTATCAGCACCCCCTGCTCCACACCATCCCCACCTATCCTCGTAAGATCCAACTCCAAAACTATCTGTTAATAAAATCGGATTCTGAAAAATATACGTATAAAGAGAAAGTTCTCCCCCCTCAAACCCAATCGGATCCTTACTCGTCCACCGCCCCACCTCGGGACCATGGTCCCGATACCCAAAGGCACCAATCCAGTAGCTCTATCTTGTGGCCCACTGGCATCGCCAAGCAGCTAATTAGGTTGAATAGAGACCTCTGCACGGCCACCGCATATTTTCTCTTTAAATCCATCATGATATCTGCTATTCTTCCTTCACCCCAAGGAGGAAAACATGGCAGAGCGCAGCCCCAAGGCCCCGTTGCTTGGCGATTACTTCATGGCCCGGCGCAAGACCAAGCGCACCTTCCTGGACGACATTGACGCCCTCATCGACTGGCGGCCTATCCGTTCGTTTTTGAACAAGAAACTTACCCGCAAGGCCGACGCCGTGGGCAACCCCGCCTACCCGGCCCTGGCCATGTTCAAGATTCTGCTCCTGCAACGGTGGTACAATCTCAGCGACCCGGCCACCGAGCAGGCCCTCTACGACCGCCTCTCCTTCATCCGCTTCGTTGGTCTGTCCTTCGAGGGTGACGTCCCCGACGAAACCACCATCTGCCGATTTCGCAACGGCCTGATCAAGTTGAATATTCTCGATAAGCTTCTGGATCGCCTCAACGAGCAGCTCGAAGCCAAGGGCCTGCTCGTGCGTGAGGGGACCGTGGTCGACGCCTCGGTGGTCGAATCTGCCCGCCGCCCGCGCAAAATCATCGACATCCTGCCCGAGGATCGCGCGGAGGAGGCCGAACAGCAACCTGCATCCCCTGCGAAATCAGACTGTTCGGTCAAGGTCAGCTTTTCAGACGATGCCGACGCGGCCTGGCTCAAGAAGGGGCGTCGCTGTCATTACGGCTACAAAATCCACGCCGCCACCGATGCTCGCGACGGCTTCTTCCTCGGCGGCCACGCCACCTCGGCCAACCGGTCAGACATGCGCGAGTTCGAAACGCTGCTCGATGAAATCCATGTTATTCCAGGGACCTATGTCTATGGCGACAAGGGGTATTCCAGCGGCGCCAACCGCGACGCGCTGCTGGCCCGCGGCCTCAAGGACGCCACCATGGACAAGGCCACCCGCCACGCGCCGCTCACGGCCTATGAACGATTGCGCAACCGGCTCATCAGCAGCGTGCGCTGCGGCGTGGAGCGGGTGTTCGGGACCTGGAAACGCGGCTACGGCCTGGCCCGGGCGCGCTATCTGGGCCTGAAAAAGGTCTGCGCCGAGCTGTATCTGGTGGGGATGGCCTTCAATTTGAAGAAAGCCGTGCGGTTGATGGGCACTTGAGGGGCTGGTGCGTCCAAAATTTGGAAGGAATGATGAAAATGAGGGAAAAATGATGAAAGCGATGACAGATTAGACCAAAATCAGAGGCCAAGAGGGCCATTTCCTCGGCGAAGAGTCGTTCGGGTGGTGTTGTGCAGAGGTCTCGAATAGCTCAAGACCCTTTTCTTTCCTTTTTTGATTTCTGTATGATCAAAAATATACCGCGGTGTATGCAAAACAATACGGGAAATAAAACCAATATGTACAATATAAAAAGTCTACCTGAATCAAGGCTAATAATTAAGATGCTTGCCCAAAAAATTGATATTGGTACTGTGCAAATTGCTATAACATAAGCATTTGAACTAATGACAACTGCTATTGCAGAAATCACCAACAAAATAAGCAAAAATGAAATATGACTAGGTGCAACGGGAAGCGCTTTGCTATTATGAAAAAGAGAGCTCAGCATCATTACTAAAGTAACAATCGCGGCAGCTTTCACAACAGCCGTAGCCAGGGATATTCGCAACGGTCGTAACACATAGCCTCCAAAGTTAATGCCAAAGGTGGCTTAGTGGTAAACGTAGAGACAATAAACAATACAAGAGCCATAATATGCCTGATGGATGCTCATCTCTGCATCGTAACTCAGGTCAACAATTTTTTTAGATATAACATGCTCAAACTCGTCAATATATCGATAGGGTTTGTTTCTTGGGACGTCACTCATTAGTTTATCCAGATAATCATGCGCTTCATTCGCCCTCTTCGAGGCAGCAGCACATGCTTCAGTAAATTTATCGTGACAACTTGTTGTGCACTCTTGCAAACTATTTCCACCTGGGATCAATGAGTGGCCTTGCTTGCGCGCTCTCCCGCTTTCGTCTATAAATTCAACAGGGTTGGAGCCAACATAGTCATATAAAACTACACTGTTCCCTTTAAACCCAATCGGATCCTTACTCGTCCACCGCCCCGTCTCCGGATCATAATCCCGGTACCCGAACCGCACCAGACCCGTCTCGCTATCCTGCAGTCCGCCAGCAAAGCCGAACGGCACTTTCAACTCAGGATTGCTGTCGCTGATCACCCGCCCGAACGAGTCATACAGGACGTTCTTGACGACATTGCCGCTTGCATCAGTCACGGCCCTGAGGCTGCCGACCTGGTCGTAGGCGAAGTAGTACGTCTCTCCGGCCTGCTCCATGGCCATGGGCATGCGGCCATCGGCGTACAGGAAGCGCTGCAACAGTGCGTCATGCTTGTCAAAGATCGCCAGGAGCCGCGTGCGGCCGAGCCAGAGGTACTTTTCGGTCACCTCGCCGTTGACCAGGCGGGGGGACGAAAGAGGCCACCTGCATAAACTTCAAGGCAACATCCTGGCGATGGCCCACCTCGCTTCATGTCTCATCTGACTGCGATGATTCTAATAAGGACTCCAGTCGAGATTGATTATTTATTTTTTGGCCGCATAGCGCGCAAAGATTATTCTTTTTCAAGGATACTCGCTGTTTTTGTCTGCAAACATCGCAAATGATAATTCCACAAAATTTGCAAAGGCCAAAGTGGAAAAATAAATGCGTACGACCGCAGATTTTACATTTAATCTCAGTGGTTGTCATGTTAATAACTGCATTGGTCCATTGCACAACTAAGCATGCATCCATATGAAGCGCCAGATAAAAACGATAAATATGAAGCTGACGCTGCAATTACTCCATCCGCAAGCAATCCCGCAGCAGCTGCAATCGCTGGAGAGCTTGCCGCAAGTAGACCATCGCCATAATAGAGCGTAACAACAACATCTCTATAACGTATGGTTGTGGACCTACCTGCTATTCCTGAAAGAACATTCCCAGCAAGGTTTGACATCGTAAAAACATCAACAATCCCCAGTATATCAAAATACTTTATGCAATTCGTGAAACACTGTGTCCAACTTTGGGTGCAAGGACAGCTAGAAATAAGTCCAGAGGGGTCGACAAGCGCAATTGGATTTGACCCAGCATAGTAATATAATGAAGATTCTCCCCCCTCAAACCCAATGGGATCCTTACTCGTCCACCGTCCCACTTCCGGATCATAGTCCCGGTACCCAAAGCGCACCAGTCCCGTCTCGCTATCCTGCAGTCCTCCAGCAAAGCCAAAGGGCACCTTCAGTTCAGGATTGTTGTCGCTGATCACTCTTCCGAATGAGTCATACAACACAGACTTCTGCACCACGCCATTTGTATCACTCACGGCCCGGAGGCTGCCGACCTGGTCGTAGGCCAAGTAGAACAGCTCGCCGGCCTGCTCCATGGCCAGTGGCATGCGACCATCGGCGTACAGGAAGCGCTGCCCAAGCCCTCTACAACTCAATCTTCAAAAGCTCATTCGTTGAACATTAATACTTCGATAGCAATTATTATTAGCTTCGCAATATAATAGACAATAAAAACCAAGCCGACCACTGCGTTTATTAAAAAAATAACTTCAACAACCTTCTTCAAAACAGCATTGCCAAAGTAACCAACCAACAGACAAGTTGCAGGAATAAGGATCCCTTGTCGCACAAAAAACCGCATGAACATAACACCAAGGGGTTTATACTTTGCCTGAAATAACTTTCCTTTTGCCTTCCAATTGCACATATGCCATCCTGCTATTATTTAATTGTTGCGCCATATTGGAATGCAAACCTTGTCATCCTTGCAGCATGAAGAATACACCGCAAAGCCGTAACCCACCCCTCGAGTGCCTTTCACGATCCCAACGCTCCCCTCAGAGCCTTCCCCCCAGCTTACTGATCCCCCGCCACCATATTTCGCTCCTGCGCTTACCCCAATGCCACTGGAAGTTGAGGGGTTATCACCAGATACAGGAGAAGAATTTCCTGCAGAGAATGGTATAATATCTAAACCTGCCCCTCCGTAAAGCCCTAACCCTGTGAGGTCACAATTACTGATCTGAAAACATAAATACATAGTTCCAGTTTCAAAATCATATGCTATTGAGCCGCCTATGTAGTAATTTTTTCCTGTAACTCCACCCACAAGGGTTGCACTCGCACCCCCACCAACTTCGACACTAAACAACCCTGATGGATCTTGCCTGTTTGTTGGGCGTTGCCCACAATATCGATATGATAAAACGAAAGATTCGTCAGGAAATGGATCTTTCGCCGTCCACCTCCCCACCTCGGGGTCATAGTCCCGGTACCCGAAGCGCACCAACCCAGTATCCCGATCCTGCAGTCCGCCAGCAAAGCCGAACGGCACTTTCAGAGTCGGATTGCTGTCGCTGATCACTCTTCCAAACGAGTCATACAGGACGTTCTTGACGACATTCCCGCTCGCATCAGTCACGGCCCGGAGGCTGCCGACCTGGTCGTAAGCCAAGTAGAACAACTCGCCGGCCTGCTCCATGGCCAGGGGCATGCGGCCATCGGCGTACAGGAAGCGCTGCAACACATTGTCGTTGTTGTCAAAGATCGCCAGGAGTCGCGTGCGGCCGAGCCAGAGGTACTTTTCGGTCACCTCGCCGTTGACAGACTTGCTCGCCGGCCGGCCCAGGACGTCATGCGTGTAGGTTACCACGGTGCCGTTGCCCAAGTCCACTTCCTTGGTCTCGCCGCGGGAGGAGTATGTGTATGCAACGGTGGCGTTGGCCGTGATCTTCCTGGTCAGGAAGCCGTCGGCATTGTATTCATATTGCGTGTCGCCGGCACGCAGCAGGCGGTCTTCTGCATCATACTCGAAAGTGCGGTTGCCGATGTCGAACCACAGACTGTACTGTGTCAGGCGCTCGCCCTGCTTGCCGTAGGTGTAGGCCTCCAGCAGCGTGCCGTTGCCGTCCACCACGCGCGTCAGCCGGCCCATGCTGTCGTATTCGTAGTCGTAGATCTGCGTGGCTGCGGAAATGGTCTCGGTCTTGCGCGTGATGTGGCCGATGGTGTTGCGTTCCAGGCGGATTTCGCCGACAGGCGCCCCGGCCACGGCCAGGGTCTCGGTCTCCACCTCGCCATAGCCGTTGAAGCTGCGCGAGAGGGTGGCCGTGCCATCGGAGACGGCCAGGGGCAGGCCGTTCTGGGCGTCCCGGGCAATGGCGAAGTCGCCGACCTTGGTGGTCAAGTCATCAAGATCATAGGTAAAGGCGATGGTCTCGCCGGCATAGGTCAAGCCGGTCAGCTCGCCGGTGTCGTCGTACTGGAAGCCGATCGTGACATCCAGCTCGCCGGACTGTGACAGCGAAGTCATGAGCGAGCCGTCATAGGCAAAAGTCAGCGATTCGTCACCCATGACCATGCTAGTGACCTTGGAGCCGCAGGCATAGTCATAGATGATCTGGCCTTCGGGCGTGGTCACGGACCGCAACAGGCCGTCCACGTAGTGATTTTCGATGCTTCGGCCGCCGGGGAAGATGGTCTTCACCAACCGGCGGTCCTTGTCATAGAGATACTGGTACGAGCCCGAGAGCGGCGTTTCGTATTCGGTGTTCAGGTCCACCTTGTTGTAGTCAAAGGCATGGTCCACGTCCGTGGGCACGGTGAGCACGCGCATGTTGCCGTTCTGGTCGTACACAAAGCGGACGGTGGTGGCGTCCGGCCGCTCGATGGCCGTGACCCGGCCCGCGGCGTCGTGACTGTAGGCCACGGTGCGGTTGTCCGACCCGGTGACCGTGGCCAGGTTGCCCTGGGCATCGTACGTGTACGCGGTGGTCCGGTTGCCGGTGGCCTGGCGGGTCAACCGGCCCTTGTCGTCGTGCTCGAAGGTGGTGTCCAACAGGCCGGCCGTGCTACTGCGGGTGGGCAGTAAGGTGGCGGGATTATAGAACTGCTGTGTGATACGGCCCATGGGCGAGGTCACCGAGGTCAGGCCCTGGGCAAAGTCGTCCTCCAGCAGGGTCTCCTTGTCGTTCTCGTACACCCGCTTCCGCATGATGTCGGCGATGCCATTGCCATCCATGTCGTCATAGTCAATGGACAAGGTGGTGGTGGTCGACTTGCCGGGCGCCAGGGTGCGGCGGACCTCCCGGGGGATCATGTGCCCGAAACGAGGATCAAGGCCCATGGTGGCGTTGATGGTCGTGCCGCAAGCCAGCTGCTTGTCGATGCGTATACCATTGGGATCGCGGAAATACTGCGTCACGTCGCCCGAGGGGCTGGTGATGGTGGAATAGAAACCGGTGGCGTTATTGATGTCATGATAGACGGTGGTGTCGCCTTCCGCCGTGAGGTTGATGGAGACGCTGGCGTTGTCGCTGGAATCGAAGTCCTTGGCAAAGGACCAGCGACCGCCCAGTTCGTCTTCCACGGTACTTACGTAGCCGGCGACGTCGTAGAGGTAAGAGAACCGATTGCCTTCTGGCTTGACGGTGGCGAGCATGCGGCCCCAGTCGTCATACTCAAAGCGAGTGACGGCGCCATCGGGAGCGGTGACGGCCACGAGGCGGTCATTGTCGTCCAGAGTCAAGGCCGTGCGCAGTCCGTCGGGCGAGACGAAGGCCGTGGCGCGGCCGTTGGCATCGCGTTCAAGACTTGTCGTGCGGTTGAAGCTATCCGTGACGGCGCTCAGGCGGCCCTGGTCGTCATAGGTGAATGACTCCAGGGTGCGCATGGGAAACAGACTGATGGTGCGCACGTGCTGGTCATCGGGGTTGAAGACATACCCAAGCCCTTCGTGGGGAAGCACTTTATCTGTGGGGCTGAGGGGGTAGGGGAAGAGGGGAATGGCTTCGAATTTGTACAGCCACCCATTGTCAGTATAGTACAACTGTCCATCTGGCGAGGCCAGCAGCCGATCCGCATTGTTGATGACAGGCGCATCAGGGAATTCACCCGTGATAGTTGAAATATAGCCGTCTGGATCAAGCCTGCGGGCTGGGCCATACGCGCTATTGATCAGCAGGTTTCCGTTGGCATCGAAGGCGATGTCACTGACGTAAATCTCGGCATCCAACGCCGGCACACGGGCCGACGCCGGCAAATTACCCACCCGGATGTTGCCACCGCCGGCCACGGTGACGATGTTGCCGCCGGCATCGAGCTTGCGGATGCGCTCGGTGCCGTACCACTGCTGCGCATCAACAAAATACAAGTCACCATCAGGTCCGATCAAAATGTTTCGCGGGTAAAGAGACTGCGTTGACGCATGGCCGTCGCTGGTTTCAGTGCCACCGCCGGCCATGATGCGCGGGCTGCCCTCGACGTCAATCATGCGGATGAGACGATCCCTGGAGTCGGAGAAGAAGATGTTCCCATGCGTGTCTGATGTGACGCTGCGGAATTGGTCCTCTCCAGAGGGCATGCCGTTTGAATATCGCGCCAAGTCGATGGAGTAAATATGGTGCACGGTTTTGTCGCGCGCATCAATGCGGTACAGGCTGTTGTCCTCTGCATTGGCAATCGTGAACAGTACGTATCCTTGCGGGTTGACATGCAGATTGCTGAGCCCAGAAGTGCATATGTTCGCCGCAGGTGTGCCGTCAGGAATGGGGTAGACGGGCGAGCCGCCATTGCAGTCTGGCGCCTGCCCGGCAACGGCTGCAAGGGTACCGTTGCGAGCCATGCTGAGAATAGATCGATGGTTATAATACTCATCGCTTTGGTAATAGTATCCGTCACTGAAGTAGAAGGTGCCATCTGGACCTATGGTAAGATCACTGAAGGAGAGGGACACATCCTGCCCGTTTGCGCCTTCCACATCTTCGGGATGTTTTGTTCCATTGCCGGCGATAACTCGTGCCTGCCTGATGGGCACCAGCACATCCATGCCATTGCCCTGACGGATGGCCTTGGCGCCGTCCGGTGTTGTTGCCACACCCTGTACTGCCGAAAGCGTCCAGCCGTGGGCAATGTCGAAGGCCGTCTTGGGCATTGGTGGCAGGTCGGAAAGCCAAATGGTTTCATACCGCTTCACAGGGCGGCGGCGCCGGGATCGAACGTCAGAAGGCTCGGATAATATCTTGGCAAAAAGGGCTTCGCGAGTTTCCTCATTGAGGTACTCCAGCCGTTCTGCCCTGGTATATCGCCCGAGATAATAGAATGTTGTTGTAACGCTTATGCTTCTCTCCCTGGCGATTTTGCCTTGCGCATCAAGCCCATCCCAATCAAAGTCGATAAACTGATTTGAGACCTCTGCACGGCCACCGCATATTTTCTCTTCAAATCCAGCATGATATCTGCTATTCTTCCTTCACCCCAAGGAGGATAACATGGCAGAGCGCAGCCCCAAGGCCCCGTTGCTTGGCGATTACTTCATGGCCCGGCGCAAGACCAAGCGCACCTTCCTGGACGACATTGACGCCCTCATCGACTGGCGGCCTATCCGTTCGTTTTTGAACAAGAAACTTACCCGCAAGGCCGACGCCGTGGGCAACCCCGCCTACCCGGCCCTGGCCATGTTCAAGATTCTGCTCCTGCAACGGTGGTACAATCTCAGCGACCCGGCCACCGAGCAGGCCCTCTACGACCGCCTCTCCTTCATCCGCTTCGTTGGTCTGTCCTTCGAGGGTGACGTCCCCGACGAAACCACCATCTGCCGATTTCGCAACGGCCTGATCAAGTTGAATATTCTCGATAAGCTTCTGGATCGCCTCAACGAGCAGCTCGAAGCCAAGGGCCTGCTCGTGCGTGAGGGGACCGTGGTCGACGCCTCGGTGGTCGAATCTGCCCGCCGCCCGCGCAAAATCATCGACATCCTGCCCGAGGATCGCGCGGAGGAGGCCGAACAGCAACCTGCATCCCCTGCGAAATCAGACTGTTCGGTCAAGGTCAGCTTTTCAGACGATGCCGACGCGGCCTGGCTCAAGAAGGGGCGTCGCTGTCATTACGGCTACAAAATCCACGCCGCCACCGATGCTCGCGACGGCTTCTTCCTCGGCGGCCACGCCACCTCGGCCAACCGGTCAGACATGCGCGAGTTCGAAACGCTGCTCGATGAAATCCATGTTATTCCAGGGACCTATGTCTATGGCGACAAGGGGTATTCCAGCGGCGCCAACCGCGACGCGCTGCTGGCCCGCGGCCTCAAGGACGCCACCATGGACAAGGCCACCCGCCACGCGCCGCTCACGGCCTATGAACGATTGCGCAACCGGCTCATCAGCAGCGTGCGCTGCGGCGTGGAGCGGGTGTTCGGGACCTGGAAACGCGGCTACGGCCTGGCCCGGGCGCGCTATCTGGGCCTGAAAAAGGTCTGCGCCGAGCTGTATCTGGTGGGAATGGCCTTCAATTTGAAGAAAGCCGTGCGGTTGATGGGCACTTGAGGGGCTGGTGCGTCCAAAATTTGGAAGGAATGATGAAAATGAGGGAAAAATGATGAAAACGATGACAGATTAGACCAAAATCAGAGGCCGAGAGGGCCATTTCCTCGGCGAAGAGTCGTTCGGGTGGTGTTGTGCAGAGGTCTCGATTTGGTTCATACGGCAATTTGTAGGCAAATTTTCTTCCTGCTACAGAAATAAGCACATCAATATCAGGCTCAAATGCACTTGAAATTGTATCGCCAGTAATCGAAATACGGTATGAGTACCCAAAGGGAGCCGCCCGCGTACTTGCATAGTTAAGGGTCAGCCCTGTTCCAGCAATGGCGACATCCTGATGCAACTCGCGAGTGCGGTTGGTGACGGAAGACCCCTTCGATATTTTGCACTTGTCTTTTTTCGGTTTGTTCTTGTCTTGGTCCTGGGGGCTCTTTGGGGCTTCCGGTGCCGGTACAGACCAGTTAAAATCACACGGCGAAAAATGCCTGACCTCCACGCGCCAATACGTGTTGCCGATGCCTTGCAGCTGTTCGGCGGTGAGGCCGGTGAGTTCGTCGGTGACGCTGCCGTCTTCGTTCAGGTCCTCGGGCTCGTTATCGCCGGTGGCATCCACGCCGTCGGCAATGCCGTCGCCGTTCGTGTCCACCAACTTGACCACCACGCCGTTTTCGCTGGCGATCCAGGCACCTTCCTTGCGGTCGTAGAAGCCCACGGGCACCATGGTGCCGGCCTCGAAGCCCAGGAAGTTGTCCAGCCAGACGGTCACCGGCTTGGTGAACTGCACCGGCTTGTCCAAGGCCTCGTCCAGGCTGAATTCCGCGCACCAGGTGAAGGCCGAGGTGGGCGGCAGGATGGCTGGCATGGATTCGGGCGTGGTGTACTCCGTGGCCCGCACCGTGAAGGATGGCAGCTCGGTTTCCGTGCCGTTGTCTTCGATGCGGAAGGCCTTGATATCGCCAGGGAAGCCCATGGTCACGCCGCGGGTCCCGTCCTCATCGGTGATGACCGTGGACTGGTGCACAAAGACGTGGGCCGGGTTGCCGTCGGGCGCAATGACCGTGGACTTCTCGTCGTAGCGCACCAAGGCGGCGTCTTCAAAGGTCGTCCAGTTGTTCCACTCGGTCATGGCGCTACGCTGGGCTTCGGCGTAGCCGTCCTTGGTGAAGCGCAGGGTGATCAGGCCGCCGCCCTCCACGGGCAGGGTGTAGTTGCCGTCGGCATCGGTGTAGGCGGTGCCATAGTCGCCTTCGGCACGCAGCACGCGCACGGCCACGCCGGACAAGGGCTGCCCCTGGATATCGAAAATGCGGCCGTTGACCATGGCGAAGCGGTCGGGATCATAGACCGCCTTGCCGGCGTCAGCTGGAATCAAATCTTCATACAATTCACCATACGAGGCGCGAGGCTGGGGCTGCACGCCGGAGCGGACCGCTACTGCGGCCTGGACCGTGGCCGTGCCGCCGGGGCCGGTGGCGGTCAGCGTGTAGGTGGTGCTGGCGCTCGGGCTGATTTCCAGCGATCCTGAGGTCGCCACGGCGCCGATGCCCGGCTCGATGGCCACGGAATCCGCATGGGTGCTGGACCAGGTCAGCGTGGCCTGCTCGCCGTGCCGCAGCTCCTGGGGTGAGACGGTCAGCGTCGCTTCGGGTGCAGGCGGAGGCGCATCGTCCTTCTTCAAAATCTCCAGCTTGAGCTTGGCCTTGGGGTCGCCGCGCAGGTACATCCAGGCGAGCATGTTGGCGTCGATGGTCACCTCGGCTTCCATGACGGTCTCGTCGCCGCGCAGGAAAGGCCGGATGGTCAGCTGCTGCTGATTGAGCCGCAAGGTACCACCGCGAATTTCTTTATTATCGCTCAGCTTGGTCAGGCGAACCACGGCCTGCTGCGGCGCAAGGCCCTTGATATAGGAGACGTCCAGCAGCAGATGCAGCGCGGAAATCGTATACGTCTTGCTGTAGAGCACGGTGGCGTTGGCACTCTGCTGCGCCGTGGAGTTGCCCACACTGAGCAACGACCAGCCCATAAGGCCAAGGCACAGAAAGAGTATGAATCCTACGCTGAATCGCTTTGCTTTCGCAGACATGACACGCGCTCGCCTTTGCTGAGGATAATCGTGGCAGCGTGCACTTTATCAAAAGACTTTTATTTGACCAGAAAAAATTAATGGCATCAAGAGATTGTTTAGACGAATCATCTCGATAGTTGCGATCAGAAAATCAACTCTGATCTCCCTGTATAAATCAATCAGAGTATGGACAGATTGTCACAAATCTCCAGAGTGGTCTGAACAATTGTGTCAGTCACCTCCAGAAACTTTTCCCGCTTTTTTGTCAGGGAAATCAGGGTACAGCGCCACGACCGTGACATTTTCGCCCTGCCGCAGCACAACATGACTTCTCTCGACTTTCTCTAATATCCAATCAAGATACGCACAGCCTTCTGCGACCCATAATTCCGTAACTTCATTTGGTTTTTGTGAACGCCCCCCCGGAGGGGAGGGAGCGCGCCATGCGTTTCCGGGGGGCGGCGCCAGCAGGGCCTGGCGTGGAGTACCGTGCATGGCGACCCCGAGCAGGAGGGGCGGAGGCTGTGCGGGACGCGCGGTCTTGGACGCGGCAGAGGGCGGAGAAGCCGGCGCAGGATCATTGCGCCTAGGGCTGCGGGAGGCATCAAAAAGATTACCTTCCACAATGATTGTACTGGGTTCTCCAGCGGAGACCACACCAGGACAAACGGACATGGCCAAAAAACAAGCAACCGTGATTGTCCAGGCCGGCCAGTTCATTCCCAGCTCACCACGTCGGCCTCCTCTCCGGAACCGCCCTCACGCCCATCCGCGCCAAAGGAAACCAGATCGTAGCCGCCATGCTGGCCCGGGCTGGTGTATTGATAGGGCCTATTCCAGGGGTCCTGGGGAATGGTTTTTTTCCGCAAATATGGGCCCTGCCAGTTGTTCGTCCCGGCTGGCGCGTCATTCAAGGCCGCAAGCCCCTCTTCCGTGGTCGGGTACCGGCCGACGTCCAGACGGAAGGAGTCCAGTGCGGCGCCAAGCTGCTCGATTTGGGTCCTGGCGGTGGCCTGGCGGGCTTTTTCCACCTTGCCAAACAGGTTCGGGCCCACGATTCCAGCCAGCAGGCCGAGTATGACAACGACGATAAGCAGCTCCATCAAGGTGAAACCGTTTCGATTTACTGAATATTGCTCCTTGCAACGCAATGCACAGGAATGATATTTGACAGCCACATTATTGCCGCATATCCCCTGACGAAGTATGCCAACCATCCAAACGCGACAGCACATAATGAATGACTCCTTTTCCCTGGATGCCATACGGCCGAACGCCATGCATGGCAACGTGTCATTGCGTGACATGTTTGCGACAGACCATATGCGCAACCAGCGACAGGACGAAAAGTCTGACACCTTTGATCGTAACACGCTCCAGCGCCTGGGAGCGTTGCTGGGCTGGCCGTTCCTCCAGCGCGAGGCCTTCCCTCCC
Organism: Megalodesulfovibrio paquesii; assembly: GCF_054653055.1. Classification (NCBI taxonomy): domain Bacteria; kingdom Pseudomonadati; phylum Thermodesulfobacteriota; class Desulfovibrionia; order Desulfovibrionales; family Desulfovibrionaceae; genus Megalodesulfovibrio; species Megalodesulfovibrio paquesii. Next base: position 50,276 of record NZ_BAAIGQ010000004.1, read on the forward strand.
CTGCCTGTCGAAGCCAGCTTCTTGAATGATCTTTCCAAGGACTACCTGCGCGCCCGGCGCTGCCTGCCGGCTGCCCAGGCCAATGGGGACGTACTGTTCATCCTCAGCGATCCGTTTGATCTGCCCCTGCTGGCCGCCCTGCGGCAGACGTTCGGAGCGTCCCTTGCGTGCCGGCTGGCCCTGGCCGAAGAGATCGCCATGGCCTTTGATCATCTGTATCTACAGGAGGATGCCGAGTCCGAGCCCCAGCCGGAAGAGACCGGTCAGGCCGATGAAGTCGATCCTGCTCGCTTGCGCGATCTGGCTCGCGAAGCTTCGGTGGTGCGCAAAGTGGATTGGTGCATCAACGCGGCCCTGGACGCCCGGGCCTCGGACATCCATTTCGAACCCGCGGATGAGGCCGTGCTGGTTCGGTTTCGAATCGACGGCCGCTTGCATGTTCGGGACACCTTGCCCAAGACCGTGCAACCGGCGCTCATCAGCCGGCTCAAGCTCATGGCCAATCTGGACATTGCCGAGCGCAGGTTGCCGCAAGATGGCCAGATTGTATGGAAATCACTGGGCAGGACCGTGGATGTGCGCGTCTCTACCACGCCGGCCCTGCATGGCGAAAGCGTGGTCTTGCGGTTGTTGACCAAGGAGCGTGCGGCCCGAACGCTGCAGGGGCTGGGATTGGGCCCCGAACAGGCTGCCCTGTTGGAATCCCTGGGCCGCAAGACGCATGGCATGGTGCTGGTGGTCGGCCCCACGGGCTCCGGCAAGACCACCACCCTGCACGCCCTGCTCTGCGCCGTACGCGATGAAACCCGCAAGATCATGACCGTGGAAGACCCGGTGGAGTATCACATCGAAGGCGTGAGTCAGGTCCAGGTCAACCCGCGCATCGATCTTACCTTTGCCAGCGCCCTGCGCTCCTTTCTGCGGCAGGATCCGGATGTGCTGCTGGTGGGGGAAATCCGGGATCCGGAAACGGCGCGAATCGCCGTGCAGGCCGCGTTGACCGGGCATTTGATGCTCTCCACCCTGCATACGAAAGATGCGCCCGCCGCGCTGCCCCGGCTGCGGGATCTGGGCGTGGAACCATATTTGTTGGCCGACTGCCTGCTGGCCGTGTTGGCGCAACGTCTGGTGCGGGTGCTGTGCCCTGCCTGCCGCACCCCGCGGCCGGCCCTGCCCGAAGAGATGCTGAGCATGGCCGAGGCCGGCCTGGAGCTCCCCTCGCCGTGCATGGTGTATGACCCTGGAACCGGCTGCGCGGCCTGCGGCGGGACCGGCTGGAGCGGTCGGGAAGGGATCTATGAACTGCTCTTGATTGACGACGCCTTGCGCCGGGCGGTCATGGCTGGGGAAGACGCCGGCACCCTGGCTGCCCTGGGGCGGGTGAATGGGTACGCGCCCATGGCCACGGCGGGCATGCGCAAGGTCCTGGCTGGCCAGACCACCCTGGCGGAACTCTTGCGCGTCATCAACCTGGAATGACCCGGCCATGGCGCGCTTCCAGTATGTGGCCCGTTCGCAGCAGGGCGTCAAACGCCGCGGGGCCCTGGAAGCCGTCAGCCTGGACGCTGCCCGTCGCGCACTCAATGCACAGGGCCTGTTGCCAGAATCCATCACGGCCACCGGTACTCGAGGTGCGCGTCCCCGGCTTGGCGGTGGTGTTCGGGAGGCAGAGGCCACGGCCTTTCTGGAAGATTTGGCCGGCTTGCTGCAGACGGGCGTGACCGTGGACCGGGCGCTTTCCCTGGTTGCCTCGCAAACCGAGGCGGCCCGTCTGGCCGAGGCAGCGCGCGATATGGCCACCATGGTGCACAAGGGCCGCTCCCTGGCTGAGGCCCTGGAGGGGTACAAAGATTATCTGGGCCGGCTCACCCCCACGCTGGTCAAAGCGGCCGAGGCTGGCGGCGCGGCGGCCTCGGCCCTGGCGGATATCGTCCGCCAGCGCAAGGAACAGGCCCGCTTCCGACGGGCCTTGCTGGGCGCCTTGTTCTATCCTGGCCTGCTGGTCTGCATGTCCATGATTTGTCTCGGCGTGCTGACCAATTACGTCGCACCGCAGTTTGTGCTGGTCTTTGAGGAATTCGACAAGCCCTTGCCGACGACGCTCCTTCTGCTGCTGCGCGTGGGGAGCCTGGGCCAAGGGTACTCCCCCCGAAAAGAAATGCTTCTGAGAAGTAGAATTTTCTCGTACTCCAAGACGAAGAGGAGATTCTGCATGAAGACGTCCCGATTCACCGACTCCCAGATTTTGGGCATCTTGAAGCAGGCGCAAAACGGCGTTCCCGTAGCCCAGCTTTGCCGCGAGCATGGCATGAGCAGTGCCACGTTCTACAAGTGGCGCGCCAAGTTCGGCGGCATGGACGCCTCCCTCATGGCCCGCATGAAAGAGCTTGAGCGGGAGAACCGCCTGCTCAAGCGCATGTACGCCGAGGAGAAGATGAAGGCCGAGGTCGTCGCCGAGGCGCTGGCAAAAAACGCCTGAAGCCATCTCGTCGCCGCGAGATGGCCAAAGAAGCCGTTGAGGCCGGAAAACTGAATATCCGGCAGGCCTGTGCTGCGTTTCGCATCAGCCAGACCTGTTATCGCCATGCGGCGGCACGTTCGACCGAGAACCAGAAGATCGCGGATTGGCTGGTGCGGTTGACGGCCACCCAGCGCAACTGGGGATTTGGGTTGTGCTTTCTTTTCTTGCGTAATGTCAAAGGGTTTGGCTGGAACCATAAGCGGGTGTACCGGATTTACCGCGAGCTGGAGCTCAACTTGCGTATCAAGCCCAAAAGACGCCTCGTGCGCGAAAAGCCGGAATCGCTGGCCCAGCCGACAGCGATCAACCAAGCGTGGTCCATGGATTTCATGCATGACCAGCTGCAGGATGGCCGCAACTACCGGCTGCTGAACGTGATCGATGACTGCAACCGGGAAGGCCTCGCCATCGAGGTGGATTTCTCCCTCTCGGCAGAACGAGTCGTGCGCGTGTTGGAACAGATCATTGAATGGCGCGGGGCGCCGAAGGCGATACGATGCGACAACGGGCCGGAATATATCAGTAACCGACTGAAAACATGGGCCGAGAAAAAGGCATCCGGCTGGACTACATCCAGCCAGGCAAGCCGCAGCAAAACGCCTATGTGGAACGCTACAACCGGACGGTGCGCTACGACTGGTTGAACCAGCATCTGCTTGAAAGCATAGACGAAGTGCAGGACCACGCCACGCGATGGCTCTGGACCTACACAACGAACGGCCGCATACCGCCCTGGGAGGATACCCACCCAGGGCCACGCTGGCCAGGGTGGCATAGGCTCTACTTGTCAGGGCACTTAGAAAGGGGAGGAGTTCCTAAGGACCTGCTCAAGCTGGTGCACCAACGCCGACCGCTTTGCCTGGCTGATGCGGGAAAGGTTTTGCTGACGCCATTGCACCGCGGGCAGGGCTGCGGCGGCCTCGAGACCCAATGCTGACCAGACGGGCTCGCCGCGTTCAAACGCCAGCAGGAATGCCCGGTGCGCGTCGGGCATGGCCCCGAGGATCTCGCTTAGGAGCGATTCCCGCGTGGCCAGGAGCGCTTCCAGGGCCACGGGTTCTCGAGTCATGCCAACGAAACCACGGCTGAATTCCGTAGTCAGATCCTTGGGGCGGGCCGCCAGCACTTCAGCCATGGGCCGATCATGACTGATGAGGTAGATGAGGAATGCCCGCCGGAGTGCTTCCGAAATGCCTTCATTCGATAGCAGGTCGCGAATGTCGAAGAGGTCCCTCGGGTGCTGTCGATCCAGGGCCGCGACGATCTTGCCGGCGTACAGATCGGCAAAGGAAACGACCCGCATCTCGGCAAATCCGAAAGCGTCCTCAACGCCCGGAGAGACCTGGCGCAGTTCCGGCGCATACACACAGCCACGCAGGACAGGCGTGACCTCAATTTTGATCTGCACCGCGTCTTGTCGCACAATAAGCTTGGTGACCTTGCCTTCGCGCGAGCGAGACGGGGTCACATGCGCACCGGGCACGGCACGCGCGATGCCCTCGCCGATGCGCACCAGGGCCGTGTCGATGGCGGCGAGGGAGCTCGGCCGGTCATGGATGGGCAGGTACGTGAGGTCGATATCCACAGAGAGACGCGGCAGGTCGCGCACGAAAAGATTGATGGCCGTACCACCCTTCAACGCGAAACAGTCTTCCTCCACGACCGCCGGCAGCGTGCGGAGGAGCAATGCGACCTGGCGGCGATAGGATTCAGCAAAGGGCATCAACGCGACTCCAGCAGCTCGTGTGGTACGGTAATTTGATAGACCGGATCAAGCCCGCCCCCTTTGGCCAGCATGCGCTTGCCCGAACCCAGGGGGATCGCCCCACGGTCAAGGTGCTTGCGCCAGGCATGCTGGTGGCGGTCCGCGAAAAAAAAGAACAACCGCTTGACTTTCACGCTTCGGCAACGGCCAAGCAAGGCCTGCAGACGGCGTGGGGCGAGGTCGCTCAGGCCCTCCATCAGCATGTCAACCTGATGAAAGCTTTCGCGGTCGGGCAATTCGTCGAGAAGTTCGAGAAAGGCCCGTTCAGGGGCAGAGACCGTGAGTGGCCAGTCCCACTGCCCCCATGGCAGCACCCGCAACCCAACATCCTGCAGAGATAGCGAAACCTGCGACTGCTTTTGATCATCTTGGGCCAGGGAGGGGAAGGTGACGGTCTCGAGGTCCGCTGCAAAAAGGGTCCGGCTATTGTGCGTGACGAATCGCTCCGCAAGGGGCAACGTCATGAGCCAGGAGGGCAGCTTCACCGGGCCGTGTAGGTGGATTTCCGCCACACGCTCGGCAAGATGGTGGGCATAGCCCTGCAGCTCCAGCGCGGTCCTGCCACCAACGACAAGGCGATGGCCAAGAAGCCCTTGCAGAGAAATGATCACCTGCTGCCACCGCACGCGGCCACGCCCTCGCCAGTAGACGCGCCGCGCTGGCTGCTCCAGCCACCCAGCGGCTACATACTTGGCCCGCAAAGAGGAGGAATACCCTGCAGCCGAAAGCCAAGCCGAATCCACAAGCAGCCCTTCCGGGAGCAGCCGTTCAAGCTGGTTTAATTTTCCTTCATTTCGCGTCGCCATACTATGGTATTTAGCATGAATTCGAACTGAACGCTAGTTCATAAAATAGTAAACTAGGATACTTTAACGATGCATAATTCAGTTTTCTCGAACTGAAGAAGGCCCCCCGCGGGCAACTTGATCTTGTGGCCATTGAGCGCCTGCTTCGGTGATTCTCGCACCTCAATCAGAAAGTATACGATACAAGACGCAGGAGCTCCCCATGAACGACTTCAACTGGAGGCACTTCCAAGGGGAAATCATCCTGTGGGCAGTACGATGGTACTGCAAGTATGGCATTAGCGACCGCGAGCTGGAGGAAATGCTGGCCGAACGTGGCGTCAGGGTTGACCACAGCACCATCTACCGCTGGGTACAGGCCTATGCGCCCCTTCTCGACAAGCGGCTGCGGTGGCATCTGAAGGAAGAAAACACAGGCAGTTGGCGGGTGGACGAAACCAACGTCAAAGTGAAGGGCGAGTGGGCCTAGCTCTATCGGGCCGTCGGAAAAGATGGCGCGATCATCGATTTCTATCTCTCCCCAACCCGCAACACACCGGCCGCAAAGCGTTTTCTGGAAAAATCCCTGCGCGCGAGGAAGCCCTGGGGAATGCCGCAGGGCATCAACACCGATAAAAACGGCTGCTATCCAGCGGCCATCAAGGCGCTCAAGGAGGAAGGCGTTCTTGCGTCAGAAACCCTGCATCGGCAGGTCAAGTGCCTGAATAACATTGTTGAAGCCGATCATGGCAAGCTGAAACGGCTGATCAAGCCCACCCTGGGCTTCGAAAGCATGAAAACGGCAGACGCGACGATCAAAGGCTTCGAGGCCATGCGGGCCATAAAAAAAGCAGACCTCCACGTGGCAGTATCAGGACGGCGTCGTAGGAGAGGTGCGCCTTGTGGAGAGGATGTTTGGAGTGGGGAAGCCGGTGCTGGAGGAAATGACCGAACGGTTCAACCACGTGCTGGGGAGCGTGACGGCATAAGCAAAAAGCAATAAAACAAGCGGGGAATAGTCTGCAGAAAATTTTTGCAACAGAGCCCTCTGATCAAGGACTTGATGCGAGAGTACGGCCTCTCAAAGGCGACGAGTTCCAGATAGCTTTGGGAAATGGCAGGCCCCCGGAGATTCATCCAAATCAGAAACTGTACGTCAGCCGCACTTCCCCGCGCAGGGCGTTCATTTTTTCGCCGTATTCGCTTCCCGACGTGCCCACGGGGATGAATAACCGGGGGCGGAACTCCAGGTTTTCCGTGATCTTGTAGGAGAGTTCGGGGTTGATGGTGAAGCTGCCGTCGCCCAGGTTGGCGATGACGGTCAGGCTGGGCGTGAGGTAGAGGATGCCCAGGGGTTCCAGTTGGGACACCCGGCCGTAGAGGTACTCCTGCCCCGCGCCGGAGCCATTGTAGCGGCTCGACACGGCCGAGGCCTGCTTCAGCAGGCTGGTGCGGCTGGCGGACTGGCTCTGGGCGGTCGCGGATTTTTTGGCCTGCGTCGTGCCCTCGTTGTCTGCGGCCAGGGCCTCATACACGCCCTGGTTCACGAGGTGGAAATAGTCCTGCATCTCGCTGGGCGAGTAGCCCTCGCCGTTGTGGTAGTATTCAAGGATGAAGGTCGTGTCCGAGGAGGTCAGGTAGCGCAGGCCGAGCAGCGCGCTCCAGGCGTTGTACCGGGTGGTGCGGATGGCTCCGGATGCGTTGACAAGCGTTTTCTCATAGCCAATCCGCAGGGACGTCTCGCCATGAATGGCCAGATTCTCCAGGATGTTGGCGGCAAAGTCCGCGCCAAGCCGGGTATCGTAGCCATTGCCGGCCAGGGCCAGCAGGTCCACGTCCACATCATACAGCAGCATATAGATTTTTCCCCCGAAAAGCAGGGCGTCCGTGTCGGAAAGCGCCGCATTGATGTGCTCGCCCACCGGCAGCACCACGGGGGTGAAGGCCAGGGTGGCCAGGGGGCCGGGCCGGCTGAAAATGAGATCGGCCGTTGCCAGGACGTAGCCTTCCCGGCTCTGGTCCGGATCTTCCACGTCCTTGGGCCGGCTGGCGAAGCTGACCGGGTTCCAGGCGTATCCCTTGCCCCACTTCAGGACCTTTTTGCCGGCCTCCACCGTCACCGATTCCGTCGGGCGCCAGGTCAGAAACCCTTCTTCGAGCAGGATGGTCCCTTCCCAGTGGTCGTTGTCCTCGAACAGGGAGGCGGAGGGGTCATCGTAGGTCGAATCCGTGAGCGGCAGCTGACTCCAGGCCATATCCAGCCTGGGTCGGGCGTAGGCGCCGAGCTTCTCGAATTGCAGCGAGAATTCCGGCTTGATTCTGACGAGCAGTTCCCCGGCCGTGTCCTCCTGGGGATCTTTTGTAAACCGCTGTTTGTAGGCGGCAGAATCCTTGTCCAGCGACCGGCCGCTCATGCGCAACTCCACCTGCCCCCAGATCTCAAGGGGGCTTTTCTCCACCGCAGGAATCTCAAATTCCGTGTCATAGGGCTGCGCCTCCTGGGCCAGGCAGGGACGCGCGAGGACACCAGGCAGGGCCAGCAGGCACAACAACATGGCCAGGCGGAGAAGGCGGGAGGGCATGCGTGCTCCGGGGAGGGGTTATCGTCTCAGGAGGTCGACCCGCGGCAGGTTGTTCAAGGTGAAGACCTCGTCCGCGAATTCCCGGGCCTGGACTTTTGCGAAAATCATGATCGAGCGATAGCCCTTGTACAACGGGCTGTCGGTTTCGATCACGGCCGGACGCACGAGGCCTTCGCCAAAGTCCTTGGTATTCTTGAAGTACAATGTCTTGATAAGCATCCCCGAGGCCGCGATGCATTTGACTTCCTGCGGCGTCTGGAGTGCCTTGTCCACGCGCATCTCCAGCCGGTCATAGGCCACGGCGTCGGTTCTGGCCTTGAGCTTGAGCAGATACGCCTCGCCCTGTTCCTCCAGAGATTCCGCGCGGTATTCCGTGGCGTAGTCCAGCCGGAGGATGTCGGCATTGTTGAAAACCCCGCCCGTGACGGACTGCAGGCTGGTGATGCGCACCGGCTTGCCCACATTGGGAATGTGCAGCCACATGTTGTCCCCCAGCCGCAGCGTGGCGCGTCCCTTGTCGCTGGAAGGCTCCAGGAACACGGAGGCCACCATGTCTTCCCCTTTCTTGACCATATAAAGGGTGTATTCCCGCTTGCTGCCATCCGGCTCGACGTTGATGATTTTGCGGTAGGATTCATAGCTGACCGGGGTCAACTTGCGGTCGATCTGCTGCAGCAGCGTGTCAGGGTCCAGGGCGATGGCAGAGGCGCTCCAGCAAAGCAGCACCGCAAGGGCCAGGGATGCGGTTCGAATGACGATCATAGATCTTGCCTCCAGTGGATTACACATGGCCCAGTGCGTCCACCGGTTCCATGCGGCTGGCCTTCCAGGCCGGTTGCAGGGCGGCGAGGGCCGAAACCGCGAGCACAATGCCCGCCAGGAGCAGCAGTTCCGAGCCGTTGATTTCCGGACGCAAGAGCAGCCCCTCCATGTGCGAGAAGGAGAAGCGGATGTGCGCCGCCTTGATCCCCAGCAGGCCCGCCACGCCCAGGGCCAGTCCCGCCAGGGTGCCCAGCAGGCCCAGCAGCACGCCCTCGGCCACGAACAGGCCCAGAATGGTCGCGGGCGGGGTGCCCATGGCCGCAATGGTGCCGATCTCCCGCACCCGCTCGAAGACCGACATGAGCATGACGTTGAGCACGCTGATGAGCACGATGGCCATCATGACCAGTTTGACCATGATGAGCATCAGATCGATCATGTTGGCAATGTTCGCGAAGGGGGAAAGCTTGGCCCAGGGGTGCACTTCGAAGAGCGGCTTGCCCTGCGGGGTGGTCATCCCGCCCAGTCCGGCCTCAAGTCCCTTGGTCACCGCGGCCAGCTTGCCGAAGGAGGCGGCCCGGACCACTATTTCCGTGACCTCGCCCGGATTGGTGCGCAACAGCCGTCTGGCGTCCTCGATGTGCATGTAGGCATCCTTGCCGCTTGGCCCGGCGACGTCCTCCACCAGCCCGGCAATGAGAAACTCCATGCCATTGACCGAACCCTCCCGGTTGGTGGCCACCAGCACGATGGAATCCCCCTGCGTGAGGCCCAGGCTCTGGGCGATGCGCAACGGCACCAGCACCTGTCCCGGCGCGAGCAACGGCGCCCCTGGCCCGGGTGCGCCCGTGGTCACGCGGCTGGCCAGGCCCGTGCAGACCATCCCTTCCCGTACAGGGTCAATGGCCGTCACGCGCACATTGGTGCTTTCCATAAAGTTGCTCAGCAGGGCGCCGAACTTCAGGCGCGGGGAGAACGCCTCCACGCCCGGCGTCTGCTCCAGTGCGGCCGCCACCGTCTCATATTCACCCGCCTGCAGATTCAGATTCAAGGGCATGGTGTCGATGGAGGAGACGTAGCCCTTGCGATGGATCTGCAAATGGCCGAGGGTCGAATCCGTGATGATGCCGATCATCATGTTCTTGAAGGAGCCGGCCAGGCCGGAAAAGAGCACCACCATGCACACGCCCAGCACAATGAGCAGGGTGGTCAGCAGGGTTCGGCGCTTGTACCGCGTGAGATTGCGCAGGGCGATGCGGAAGATGCTAGGCATGGTTGCGGCCTCCTGCATGTGGCGTGGACTGTCCCGTCAGGCGACCATCTTCCAGCGTGTGGATCACGTCGGCATACTCCACGATGCGTGGATCGTGCGTGGAAAAGACAAAGGTGGTGCCGAAGCTGTCGCGCATCTGGCGCATCAGGGTAATGATTTTGTGCGCGGTCTGGTGATCCAGATTGGCAGTCGGTTCATCGGCCAGCACCACATCGGGATTGGTGATCAGCGCCCGCGCCACGGCCACGCGCTGCTTCTGCCCCCCGGAGATCTGGTCCGGCCGCTTGTCCTTGAATTCGGCCATGCCCACGGCTTCCAGCACCCGTTGCACCCGGGCGCGGCGTTCTGCGCCCGGGGTCTTGCAGATCATTTCCAGCGGGTAGCCAACATTCTCGGCCACGGTGAGCACGGGAATGAGGTTGAAGGCCTGGAAGATGAACCCCAGGTGCTTGCCGCGAAAGGCCGCCGCGGCTCCCCTGTCCAGGGTGTCCGTCCGCGTGCCGGCCACGTGCACCGTGCCCGAGGAGGGCTTGTCCATGCAGCCTATGATATTCAGCAGCGTGGTTTTCCCACTGCCCGAGGGGCCCACGAAGGTGACCAGGGTGCCCTGGGCTATGGACACCGTGACTTCTCGCAGGGCCGGCGACTCCACCTGTCCCTGTCGGTATGTTTTTGAAACCGCCTTCAGCGCAATGATAGGCATGCATGCACTCCTGTAATGGCCTGGGTGACGACAACAGGCAAAGCAAAAACCGGTCCGCGGGGCAATCTGCCCCCAAAGGCAAGGGAAATGGCCCACTGCGCCTTTCCGACCATGACGGTGGGTGTACAGTTGTCAAACACCTCCCGGCGATGCGGTGTATGGAAAATAGGCATCACCCCTGGCGGTGTACAGTTTGTTTACGGCTCCGCCTCAGAGAATCCATTTGCGCCGGATGTTCCAGAGGCTTGCCAGGAACAGGGCCAGGCAGAAGCCGGCCAGGATGGGCACATCCAGCAGATAGGGCAGCGTGTTTCCGCCATGCACCGCACCGTGCAGCACATCCGCACCATAGGTCAGGGGCAGCAGATACGAGACGGGCTTGAGGTAGAACGGCAGGTTTTCGAGGGGAAAGAACAGCCCGCACAGAAAGACCATGGGAAAGCGGAAGAAGTTGGAAAAGGTCTGGGCCTCGAAGACCTCGTTCACGGCCACGGCGATGAACAGCCCCATGAAGGTGGAGGCCATGGCGATGAGCAGCACCGTCAGGAGGAACAGGCCCCAGGCAATGTGCGAGACATCCGCCAGAAACATGGCCAGCACCACCGGCACAAAAGCGTTGGCCATGCCGAAGAGGATGGCCCCCGAGGTCTTGGCCAGCATCAGCAGCTCGAAGGGCAGCGGCGCCAGCAGCAGGCGCTCGAAGGAGCGGTTCTTCTTCTCGAAGGTCACCGTCACCGCCAGCATGGAGGTGGTGCCGAACAGAATGGAAAGCGCCACCACGCCGGGCAGCAGGGTCATGATATCCTTGGGGCTCTGGCCGGTCTTGATGAAGAACATGCCCGTCCAGGCCAGCGGGAAAATGAGTCCCCAGCTGATGTTGGGCGGCTTCATGTAGTAGGTGCGCATGTCCTTGCAGAGGATGTTCCAGAATGCGATCCAGCGGTTCATGCCTTGCCTCCTTTGGGCTCCTGCTCGCCGGCCAGGGCCCTGGCCTCCAGGCCGGTAATTCTGACGAACACCTCTTCCAGCGACGGCAGCTGCCGGCGCGCCTCCAGCACCTCGATGTGGTGCTCTTCGAGAAAGCGGACCAGCGGCGCCACGGCAATGGGCATGGCCGCCTCCAGCCGCAACTGCCCGACATCCTGCAGGGTGCAGTCAAGGGCCGGAAAGGCCGCACCCAGCGCCGGCAGGAGTTCCGGCGGGAATGTGGCGCAGGCGATGCGCAGCACGTGCCGGTCCTGCACCGGCCGCAGCAGGGCGGCCAGGGTGTCGATGCGCACCACGCGCCCGGCCACAAGGAAGGCGATGCGGTCGCACAGGCGCTCCGCCTCTTCGATGTAGTGCGTGGTCAGGAAGATGGTGGCGCCCCCCTGGCGCATCGTGGCGATAAGCTGGCGGATGTGGCGGGCGCTGGCCACGTCGATGCCGGTGGAGGGCTCGTCCAGAAACAGGATTCGCGGCTCGTGCATGATGGCCGCGGCCAGGGTCAGCTTGCGCTTCATCCCCTTGGAATAGCCCCCGAACTTTCTCCAGGCGGCTTTTTCCAGGCCGAAAGCGGCAAGCAGCTCGCGGGCCCTTGCCTCGCGGCGGATCTTGCGCATGCCGTACAAGGCCCCGCAAAAACAGAGGTTTTCAAATCCGGTCAGCTCCGGATACAGATTGCTTTCGTCCGGGGCCACGCCGATACGCGCCTGCGCGCCCCGGGGGTTGCGGATGCAGTCCACACCATCCAGACGGATGCTTCCGGCGTCCGGGCGGGCCAGGCCGGTAAGCATGTTGATGGTGGTCGTCTTGCCGGCGCCGTTGGGTCCCAGAAAGCCGAAAATCTCGCCCTGCCGGACGGCAAAGGAGACCCCCGCCACGGCCTGGACGTCTCCGAATCGTTTGTGCAAGCCTTCCACAACAATGACCTCGGTCATGCGCGCCTCCCGGAATGGTCTGAAATTAAGTACCTGCGCGAACGCTTAAATATTACCGCCAAAAAAAATCAGCGCCCGCCCTCCAGCAGCGCGCGCGCCGTGTCTGCCCACTGCCGCAGAGTGGCCTCGTTGACCCGGTAATGCACGTGCAACCCGCTCTTGGTGGGCGTCACCACGCCGGCATCCCGCAGCACGCGCAGGTGCTGCGAGACCGCGGCCGGCGTGATGCCCAGGGCCCCGGCCAGGGCGTTGACGCAATACATGCGCTGCCGGAGCAGGGCGATAATGCGCACCCGCGCCCCCACGGACAGCACCTTAAATATGCGGGCCTGCCGCTCCGCCGCGGCGGTTGCCGAATAACTCTCTAAGTCCATGCGCAGATACTTAGCCAGACAGCCGGCGGTTGTCCAGCCTTTTGGGAACGCTCCCGGCAGCATTTTTCTTATGAAAAAGGACATTGCGAGAGGGGAAACCTTTTGCAGAAGGTTTTCCCCCGAGCACTCCTGTAAAAACCACCAGACAAGCCGTGCTGCCGGCATGCCGGCAGCACGTGTTGAGGCGTCACAAACCTTCAGCTACCCGAACAGCCGGCCCAGGGGCGTGCCCACCTTGGCAAAGAGCCCGCGGCGGGAGAGGCCCGGTCGGACGGTATCCGCATCGGCCACGGCCTTGGCGTGGTAGGTTTTGGGATCGTATTCGTACAGGAAGATCACGTTTACGTCGTCGGGGTCGCCCAGGGTGGCTTCAGGGCGACGTTTCTTCACTTCCTCCAGGCGTTTTTTGGCCAGGGCCAGCATTTCTTCCCGCTCGCCGAAGTTCATGGTCCCCGTGGGGCAGGAGAGTACGCAGGCCGGCTTGAGGCCGTTGGAAATGCGATCGAAACACATGTCGCACTTGCCGAACTTGCCGCTTTTCTCGTCCTTGCGGGGGATGTCGTAGGGGCAGGATTCGCGCACGTCCTTCCAGTCCTTGAGGGCGCTGGCCTTTTCCGGATCAAAGACCACGGCGCCCGTGGCCTCGTCCTGAGTGATGGCCCCGGTTTCCTCCATGTCCGCGGTGAACATGCAGGGTGGGGTGACGCAGTGGCGGCACTGGTCCGGCATGAAGAGCCAGCGCGGGCCCCCGCCAGGGGTTTCGGCCTCGGTCATGCGCACGAGCTTGTAGGTCACGGCGGAGAGATCCGCCGGGTTCTGGTGCGAGCCGAGGTTGCGCGTGGGCTCCACAGGATGATTCTTCCATTGCTTGCAGGCCACCTGACAGCCGCGGCAGGCCGTGCACTTGCTGGTATCGATAAACAGGGCTTTTGGCATGATCTCTTCCCCTTAGGCCTTCTTGACGTTGACCATGAAGGCCTTGGTTTCCGGAATGCCGGTGTTGGCGTCGCCCACGGACGGCGTCAGCAGGTTGGCGGACTCGCCGCCGTCCTTGGGCCAGACCCAGCCGTAATGCCAGGGAATGGCCACCAGATGCATTTCCGTGCCCATGATCTTCATGGGTTTGATGCGGTTGGTAACGATGGCGATGGCCCACAGGCTGCCGCGCAGGTTTTCCAGAATGACCTTGTCCCCGTTGTTGATGCCGCGGAGTTTGGCGAATTCGTGGCTCATTTCGCAGAAGATCTGCGGTTCGGCTTCCAGGAGCCAGGGCGTCCAGCGGGTCATGAGACCGGTTTGCCAGTGCTCGGTGACGCGGATGGACGTGCAGATCACGGGATAGCGCGGGTCGCAGACGCTGCGCTTTTTCTCCTCGCCGGCAAAGATGAGGGCGGCGGGGTTGTTCAGGCGCTTGGAGAGCGGATGCGAGGCCACGGGGCATTCCATGGGCTCGTAGTGCTCGGGGAAGGGACCGTCGTTGAGGCCGGGGCCAAACAGCGCGCCCAGGCCGTCCTTCTGCATGATGAAGGGATGCTTGGCGCCAGGGTCGCCGCCGCCGTCCACCACGTCAATGAGCCACTTCTTGTTCTCGGCGTCCCAGGCCAGCACAGGCTTTTCCGGCTGCCAGGGCCTGCCCTGGGCGTCCACCGAGGCGCGGTTGTAGATGACGCGGCGGTTGAGGGGCCAGGCCCAGGTCCAGTTGGGGAACAGGCCCACCTTGGCCTGCTCGGGGGTCTGCTCCTTGGAGCGCCGCGCGGCCTTGTTGCCCTTGGTCTTGTCCGAATCGGTGTAGGAGCCGCAATAGACCCAGGTGCCGGAGCAGGTGGAGCCGTCGTCCTTGAGGTTGGCGAAGGAGGCCACCTGGGTGCCGGCCTTGTAGACCACCTCGGAGCCGTCAGCCGCCTTGCCGGTGACGTCCTTGAGGTAGTAGCCGTTGATGAGCCGGGCGACCTTGTGGGCATCGAAGGCGTGGCCGTCGCCCCAGTCGTCCACATTGGCTTCCAGGATGGGAGCAGGGAACGCGCCCTTGTCCTTCTTGTACAGTTCGCGGATTTTCAGGAACAGTTCATAGATGATGTCGCCGTCTGGCTTGCAGTCGCCCAGGGGCCTGGGACCGCCGTAGCGCCACTGCATCCAACGGCCGGAGTTGGTGATGGAGCCTTCCTTCTCCACGGACACGGCGGCCGGCAGGAAGAAGACCTCGGTCTTGATCTTCTTGGGATCCATGCCCGGACCCTTCCAGAAGGAGCCGGTTTCGTTGTCGAAGAGGTTGACGTTGACCATCCAGTCCAGCTTGGAGAGGGCCTCGCGCGTTTTGTTGGAGTTTGCGCCGCTGGCGGCGGGGTTCATGCCCCAGGCGAAGAAGCCCTTGAACTGGCCCTTGAGCATCTGGTCAAAGAGCACCAGCCAGGAGGCGTCCTGTCCGTCGTCCAGCTTGGGCAACCAGTCGTAGGCCGTGGCCACCTCGGCGTTCTTGTACATGGCCTTGATCAGGCTGGCCATGTATTTTGGCTGGTGTTGCTTCCAGTTGACGCTTTTTGGGTCGTTGCTCTTGGGGGTGATCAGGGCCTTGTACTCATCCCATGTCTTGTTGGAAGCACGAGGGGTGGGCAGATAGCCGGGCAGAATGTGGTACAACAGCCCCTGGTCCGTGGAACCCTGGACGTTGGATTCGCCGCGCAGGGCGTTCACGCCGCCGCCGGCCACGCCCATGTTGCCCAGCAACAGCTGAATCATGCACATGGTGCGGATGTTCTGCACGCCCACGGTGTGTTGGGTCCAACCCATGGCGTACAGGATGGTGCCGGATTTCTCCCTGGCCCCGGTCTTGGTGAACTCCTTGTACACGGCCTCCAGCTTGTCCACGGGGGTGCCGGTGACGTCGGAGACGGTCTTCAGGTCGTAGCGACCATAATGTTTCTTGAGCAGCTGGAAGACGCACCGGGGATTCTGCAGCGTCATGTCCCGCCTGGGCACGCCGTTTTCGTCCAGCTCAAAGGCCCACTTGGACTTGTCATACTTGCGGGCGGCCTCGTCAAAGCCGGAGAACAGGCCGTCCTTGAAGTCAAAGTCCTTGGCCACCACAAATGAAGCGTTGGTGTATTCAAGCACGTATTCCTGGAAATGCAGTTTGTTTTCCAGGATATACTTGATCATGCCACCCAGGAAGGCGATGTCCGTGCCTGAGCGCAGGGGGGCGTAGATGTCCGCCTTGGTAGAGGTACGGGTGAAGCG
Source organism: Megalodesulfovibrio paquesii (assembly GCF_054653055.1). Lineage (NCBI taxonomy): Bacteria > Pseudomonadati > Thermodesulfobacteriota > Desulfovibrionia > Desulfovibrionales > Desulfovibrionaceae > Megalodesulfovibrio > Megalodesulfovibrio paquesii. The sequence goes on from NZ_BAAIGQ010000004.1 coordinate 66,194, forward strand.
GGGGTCCACATGGATAAGGGAGGCCCCGTTGTCCATGGCCCTGGTGACCCACTTGAAGCACACGGGATGCGTCTCGGCGGAGTTGCCGCCCATGATCAGCACGCAGTCGCTGTTCTTGATGTCAATGTAATGGTTGGTCATGGCCCCGCGGCCGAAGGACTCGGCCAGGGCCGGCACCGTGGAGCTGTGGCAGATGCGGGCCTGATGCTCAATGAAGGTCAGGCCCAGGCTGCGCAGGAAGGCCTGGTAGACCCAGCATTCCTCGTTGTCCAGGGCGGCGGACCCCACGGAAGCCAGGCCCTCGCAGCGGTTGACCACCTGGCCCTTGGCGTTCTTCTCCTTGAAGGAGGCATCCCGCACGGCCTTGACGCGCTTGGCGATTTCCGTGATGGCCCAGTCCCAGGATTTTTCCTGCCACTGGTCGCTGTTGGGGGCGCGGTAGAGTACCTTTTGCATGCGGCGGTCGTTTTCCGCCAGCTGGAAGAGGCTCGCGCCCTTGGCGCACAGGGCGCCTTCATTGATGGGGTGGTCGGGATCGCCTTCGATGTTCACGGCGCGACCGGTCTTTTCGTCCGTGGACACGATGAGTCCGCAGCCCACGGAACAGTAGCAGCACACGGACGTGCTCTGCTTGCGGTCGGCAGTCTTGAGGGCGATTTTCTGGCCCTGGGCCATGACCGGCTTCAGGTCGAAGCCGAGTCCGCCGAATGCGCTCACCGCGCCCGTGGCGGCGGCAAGGCGCAGGAAGTCTCGTCTGAGGATGGTCATCCGCGTCTCCTTGGTCCAGATGCAGGCCCACGCCCGCAGCTGCCAGGGAAACGCCCGGCGCACGCGCCGGCCTCAGTCAGCGTCGCGGCGGTCGGAGGGTGATGTGTGTCCCGACCGGTACCACGCGGCGCGCAACTGCCATCCCGGACGCGCACTGCCCAGGCTCCCGGTGGTGGCGGAGCGTGAACCACTGAGGTGCAGCACGCAAAGCGTCATGCCGATACACGGCATGCAACGACTCCGATCAAAGCATCGGCGTCAAACGGCGGATGGGGCGTCAGGTGCGCTTGGTCATGCGATTCCCTCCCTTTGATGTGTTTTGAATAACATCTCATGCCCGATGGCGAAGAAATGGCAAGGCAACAGCGGGACGCTCCAACATGGTGTGGCACTGGGAGAGATCAATCCCGCCGCGTGGCCACGGTGCGGCCCGCGGGATCGTTGATCGAGAAAACAAATGGATTACATAGAGGAACGGAATGCATCCTGCGCCAGACTGCAACTATGCTGAATAAAGCATAAATTGATCACGGAACTGCAGCGGGGCTGGCGCGGAGAAAAGCGGGCCGGAAGATGCGCCCCCTGTCGCAAGGTTTGGCACCATCCCAGGGCTGCACGGGCGCATCGCGTTATTACAACAAAGAAATGGCCCCATGATCCTGCAGGATCTTGATCCCTATGCCGATGAGCACCAGTCCGCCGGCCAGCTCGGCATAGTTTCCAACCAGTTGGAAGCGCTTGAAGGAATGCCCCAGATGCACGCCGAACGCCGTCAACGCCAGGCAGACAAGGCCAATGACCACGGCAGGGAAGGCGATAGGCTCGCCCAGCAATGAAAAGGAAAGGCCCACGGCCATGGCGTCCAGGCTCGTGGCAATGGCCAGCAGCAGCAATTGCATGCCCCGGGTGGGGTCTTTGGGATCGCACGCGCCTTCCTCGTCCCCGCCAAAGAAGCATTCATAGATCATCTTGCCGCCCACAAAGGCCAGCATGGCGAATGCCACCCAGTGGTCAAACGCCTCGATATATTCCTTGAACGACAAGCCCAGCAGCCAGCCCAGGACCGGCATGAGGGCCTGGAACACCCCGAAAGCGACCGCCATGCGCGCGGTCTGGGCCAGGGAAGGCCGGTCAAGGCATGCGCCCGTGGCCAGGGCCACGGCAAAGGCATCCATGGCCAACGCCAAAGCGATGGAAACAATAGCGAGGAATTCCAAAAGGTTCTCCTTTCTGCTCGGAGCCGATATGGCGCGCCCCGGTAATCGTGTCGCCGGGACGCGCCATGTGCAGATTGCCGTCAAATGCCAAGCAGCAGCTTGGCCGTGGTGAAGTACAGCAGCAGGCCGGTGATGTCGACAACGGTGGTCAGGGCCGGGCTGGCCACCACGGCGGGGTCCATCTTCAGTTTGGACGCACCCAACGGCAACACGGCGCCAATGAGGGTGGCCGTGACCACCTGCAAAGCCAGGGCGATGGCGATGGCTGCGCCAACGGTTCCCAGGGCATAGCCCGGCGGCAGTTCCGTGCCTTGGGACAAAAACAGCACCTTGCCCCAGGACAACAGCCCCAGAATCAGGGCCAGCAGCACGGAAATCTGCAATTCCTTGAAGAGCACCCGCCAGGCGTCCCGCGGGGTAATTTCACCCAAGGCCAAGGCCCGGACCACCACCGTGGCGGACTGGCTGCCGGTGTTGCCGCCTGTATCTGCCACCATGGGCATGTACAGGGCCAGAATGAGCAGCTGCATGAGGGAATCTTCAAAACTGTGGATGATCATGCCCGAGACAAGCCCCAGCGCCGCCAGGCCCACAATCCAGGTTGCCCGGTTTTTGAAATGCACCCAGGAAGAAGTCTTCAGGTAGGCCCCGGCCTGGTGCGAGCCGCGAATGGCCATCAGTTTTTCCACATCTTCCTGATGCTCCTGGGTGATGACGTCCAGGGCATCGTCGTGGGTGATGATGCCCACCAGGGCGTCGCCGCCGTTGACTACGGGCAGGGCGATGAGGTCGTATTTCTGGATGATGCGGGCTGCGGCCTCCTGGTCATCCTCCACACGAGCAAAGAGCACCTCACGGTGCATGAACTGCTCAATGGAGGCTTCCGGCCGGGCCAGGATCAAATCTTTGAGGGAGACGAACCCAATGAGCCGACGCGCGTCGTCCAGTACGTAGGCATAGTAGATGATTTCCTTTTTGGGAGCCTCCAGACGAAGCTGGGCCAGGGCCTGGCCGGCGGTCATGTTGGCGCGCAAGGCCACGTAGTCCGAGGTCATCACCGCGCCGGCGCTGCCCTTGGGGTAGGCGGTCAGGCGGCGGATGTCTTCCCGTTCAGCCAGGGCCAGCGCAGGGAAGACGGCCTGGCGCTGTTCTTCCGTCAGGTTGCGGAACAGGGCGGCCCGGTCGTCGGGGGACATGGCTGTGAGCAGGGTGGCGGTGTCCTGCCGGGTCAGGCTCATGATGAAGGCGGCCTGGACCTCCTCGGGCAGGTGGCTGGCGATTTCCGCCTGCAAGGCTGGGGGGGCGTGCCGGATGACCTGCCAAATCTCCGCGGGGGACAATGCAGCAAGGCACTCAGCCACTGCGCCGGGATGTTCGGCGCGGCAGACTCCCCGCAATGCTTCAACGTCATTGCGGGCGATCAGATCTTGAATGTTGGAAATGAGGATGGATTCTTTCATGTCGTTCGCCTCCCATGGGGGCCTGCGGCAACGCCGACAGGCCGGAAGCGAACGACGCCGGCACGCATCAACGCATGCGGACGCTCGTCACGACAACCCGCCGGTCGACCACGAACAGGCCAGCCCAGGCTTGTGGAGTAGAGATGCAAAATCCCCGACACAATCGGGGTCGACTACTGCCGTCGCAACTGCCCACAACGTCTCCTTGGTTGATGGTATGCCGTGTTCGTGCAAACTCTCGGTTCGTCGCACGAAACGCCTGCTCCCCTATGCCTCTTTGTCCTGGCCTGCAACCACCAGGGCGAGGCCATTCGCAAAAAATCTCACGCCTTCTCGTCGGAATCCTGCAGCGCCTCGGGCGTGGCGTCCAGCACCTGCAGGTGCTGCTGCGTGCCGAGGTCCCAATGCTCCATATGTTTGTAGACAATGACTTTTCCCTGCAACAATTCCCCGTGCATGCGGCAGAAGCGTTCCAGCTGGTCCCGGTGGGCGATGAGTTCCACGCACAGGTTCAGGCGCTCGTTGGGCACCTCCGAGGCGTCGGACTGGATGAGGCCGTTGCCGCTGTAGCCGTAGCGGGTGTGATGGGCCACGGCGTTGAGGATGCCATCGGCCTTGGCGGCGTCGATGAGCTCCTGATACAGCGGCTTGGAGAACAGGCGCTTGAACGGATGCGCCTCGCGCCTGTCCGAGGGCGTCAGGAAGATGCGCAGCTGGCCGATCTCCCGGCCCGAGACGTTGTAACACCGGGGGATGGCGGCCTCCTCGCGGCTGGAGGGCAGACCGCGACGCTGCTTGCGCTGGGCGGTCGTCTGCCCGGCAAAGGCCTTGCCCGTGGCCACCCGACTGCGTCGCCACAGTCTGCGCAATGCATGGCGCGGATTGCGCGGCGTTCCCACGATGGTAAACATGCGCGAGGCCCCCGCTCCCATGGAAGGGTGCATGCTGCGTGCCGTGCGCAGGGACGCTTCAGGCGGCAACTCCGGCCAGCTGCACTTTGGCGCGCCGATGCGTTGCGACAGGTAGATGCCCGAATGGCCGCTGATCAGATAGGAAAAAAAGCAGGCCACGGCCAGATAGACCACGAATCCCGAAGACAACAGTCCAGGCTGCCCCCCGAACAGTTCGATGCCCATGACGATGCAGGCCAGGGGCGTGTTGGTGGCCCCGGCGAACAGGGCCACAAAGCCCAGCCCCGCGAAGAGCCCCACCGGCGCGTCCAGCAGCACGCCCATGGTGTTGCCCAGGGCCGCGCCGATGAAGAACAGCGGCGTCACCTCCCCGCCCTTGAAGCCGCTGCTCAGGGTCACGGTGGTAAACAGCGTCTTCCACCACCAGCTCCACGGTTCCGCGCCGCCCTCCTTGAAGGTGGAAAGGATGGACACCTGCCCGGGATGATTCGGATCCGCCGTCACGCCCAGGCCCAGGTAGTCCGGGCCGATCCAGTACGCCAGGGCGATGACCAGCGCGCCCCCCACCGCCGGCCGGGCCAGACGCCAGGGAATCACCTTCTTGAAGATCGTCCCCAGCCCGTGGGCCAGCTCGGCAAAGACCACGCTGCCCAGACCAAAGGCCACGGCGGCCACGGCCACCTTGCCCAGCATCAGCCAGCTGAGCTGCGTCGTCCCGGCGGCAATGCCGGCCTGTCCCACGTTGCCGATGAAGTAGTGCGTATGGTGAATGCCCAGGGCCGTGGTGGTCCAGTCACCGGCCACGCTGGCAATGAGGCAGGGGATGATGGCCTGGAAGTTCACCAGCCCGATGGCCAGCACCTCCACGGCAAAAATGGCCCCGGTCAGGGGCGTGCCGAACACCGCGCCAAACCCCGCGGCAATGCCGGCCATGAGGATGATGCGCGTATCGTCCTGGCTCAGGTGGAGCAGGCGCCCCAGGCCGCTGGCTAGGCTCCCGCCCATCTGCACCGCCGTGCCCTCGCGGCCGGCCGAGCCGCCGAACAGGTGCGTGACCACGGTCCCCACCAGCACCAGCGGGGCCATGCGCCGCGGCACGCCGCCGCCGGGTTCGTGGATTTGGTCGATGATGAGATTGTTGCCGCCTTCCGACGTCTTGCCGATCCGGTCGTACATGGCGCAAATGCCCACGCCGGCCAGGGGCAGCAGAAACAGCAGCCAGGGAATGCCATCCTCCATGTCCGTGGCCCAGCGGGCGCTGGTGGCCAGGTCCAGGACCCACAGAAACAGGGCCACCGCAGCCCCCGCCGCAGCCCCCACGGGAATGGCCAGCGCCATCCATTTGAGGGCGTACCGACCCAGCAGGGCCTGCTCGCGTGGATTCCAACGAAATGGCATGTTCCCTCCTTGGCTGCACAACCCAACGTGATTGCCGCGCGGCAAAACGGGGGAACTCTACGCCCCATCCCCGGCCGGCACAAGGCCGCATGGGGCCTGCCGGCAACGCGTCTTGACGCCCTGGGGCCGCATTTTCCCCTTTCCCCAGGGGAGCAGGAGGCGTATCGAATGGAGGGAAATGCTCCATATCCCCAACAACAAAAGAGGGGAGCCGATCATGCCCGTCATGTCATCCCCGGAGGATACCCTGTTAGAGCTGGCCTTTGTCGTCGAGGCGAACGAAACAGCGGCCGCACAGGCCCTGCGGCACGCCCGCCTTCTTCCCGGGTTCACCCTGGAGGGGACGCGGTGCCGCGTGCTGCTGCCCCTGGTCGAGGCCGGCATCTATCGTGATGTCCTCCTCGACATCTGGGACGCGCTGGCCCGGCAGCCCGGCGCGTCCCTGCATCTTGGCCCGATTTCCCTGGACGCGTCGGGCCTGAGGCAGCTGTTCACCATCCTGGACTGCGCCGCTGCCTGCGACACGGCCGAGGACGAACGCGCCTACTGCGAAGCCGGCCATGTGGGCTGGAACTGGGGGTGTCGGTATCTGCGCCATGTGCCGCCGGTGGCCGCTGCGGAACCCGCGCCGGGGCCAGAACCGGCAGCCGGCCCGCCTCCCCAGGCCTTGCCCGACCCCTTGCCCGACCCCTTGCCCGAGCGGTTGCGCGAGGTCGCCACGGCGCGGCTGCTCCATCTGTGCCGGCATTTTCAGTGGCCACGCGTGGAGCGCCTAGCCCAGGACTACCGCGCCGCGGAACCGGCCCCGCATACGGCCCGCGTCCTGGACGCCTTCAGCCTGGCCCCCTTGCGCCCGGGTGAAAGGCATGGCGATGCCGCAGCCCCTGCGCAGCCGGAGCGCCTCATCCGCAAAACCACTTACGCCGAGGTGGGCGGTCTGGATGCGGTGGTGCGGGAACTCCGGGAAATCATCGAGCTGCCCCTGCGACATCCCGAGATCCTCACACGCCTGGGCATCCCGCATCATCGCGGCGTGTTGCTGCATGGCCCGCCAGGATGCGGCAAGACCCTGCTGGCCAGGGCCCTGGCCCATGAGTCCGGGGCGGCCTTTCTTCCCGTCAGCGGCCCGGAACTCATCACCAAATGGCACGGCGAGTCCGAGGAGCGCTTGCGCGCCCTGTTTGCCGAGGCGCAGGAACGGCAGCCAAGCATCGTCTTCTTTGACGAGATCGACGCCATCGCCCAATCCCGTTCCGCCAATGAGAACCTGCGCCTGGACGCCCGGTTTACGGCGCAGTTGCTGACCATCATGGACGGCGTGCACGAGCTGGGGCAGGTCTTTGTCCTGGCGGCCACCAACAGGGCCGATCTCCTGGACCCCGCCCTGCTGCGGCCTGGCCGGTTTGATCGCATCGTGGCCATCCCGCCGCCCGACGAGGCCGGCCGGCTCCAGATCCTGCGCATCCACGCCGCCCCGCTGCCCCTGCATCCGGAGGTGCAACTGGAGGGTATTGCCCGTCGCCTGGCAGGCCCAAATGGCATGCCCACCATGACTGGCGCAGACATCGCCTGCCTGGTGCGCGAGGCCGGCTACGCCGCTTTTCGGCGTACTTTTTCCCTGGAAGAGGTGCTGCGCGAGAAAACCGCCCTGTCTGAAGACGCATTGCAGACCCTGCAAGTCACTGTCGAGGATTTTGAAACGGCCTTGCGCAAGGTTCAAACCCGCGAATCATTGCAAGCGGATCTCGAAACAAAAGGAGAGACTCCATGAATCGGTCCATCCAACACATCCGCGCCATGGAAATACTGGATTCCAGAGGCAATCCCACGGTCCGGGTGTTCGTGGAACTGCAGAACGGCGCCGTGGCCCAGGCCTCCGTGCCCTCCGGGGCCTCCACCGGCGAGAACGAGGCCGTGGAGCTGCGCGACGGCGACCCCAAGCGCTATGGCGGCCTGGGCGTGCGCAAGGCCGTGGCCAACGTCGAAACGGTCATCGCCCCGGCCCTCGCGGGCAAGGACGTGACCCGCCAGAAGGAAATCGACCAGATCATGCTGGAGCTGGACGGCACCACCAACAAGTCGAACCTGGGAGCCAACGCCATCCTGGGCGTGTCCATGGCCTGCGCCCGCGCCGCGGCCGCCTCCACCGGCAGGCCCCTGTACGCCTATCTCGGCGGGACTGGCGCAGTCCGCGTGCCCGTGCCCATGATGAACGTCCTCAACGGTGGCAAACATGCTGACAACAGCGTGGACTTTCAGGAATTCATGATCGCCCCCATCGGCGCGCCCTGCTTTGCCGAAGCCCTGCGCTACGGTTCCGAGACCTTTCACGCCCTGAAAAAAATCCTCAAAAAAAAGGGCCTGACCACCTCCGTGGGCGACGAGGGCGGTTTTGCCCCGAATCTGGAGAGCAACGAGGCGGCCTGCGAAATCATCCTGGAAGCCATCGAGGCCGCGGGTTACGTGCCCGGAAAGGATGTGGCCCTGGCCCTGGACCCTGCGGCCACCTCCTTTGCCGAAAACGGGGCCTACAACCTGAGCAAATCCGGCCAGGGCGTGAAAACCAGCGCGGAAATGGTCGCCCTGTGGCGCGCCTGGGTGGAGAAATACCCCATCGTGCTCCTGGAGGACGGGCTGGAGGAAAATGACTGGGCCGGTTTCGCCGCCCTCACCGCCGCCCTGGGCGACCGCATCCAGATTGTCGGGGACGACATCTACGTGACCAATACACGCTTCATCCAGCGGGGCATCCAGGAAAAAGCCAGCAATGCCGTATTGATCAAACTCAACCAGATCGGCACCGTCACCGAAACCATGGAAGCGGTGCAGCTCTGCCGCAAGGCCGGGTGGAGCTTCCTCATGTCGCATCGGTCCGGGGAGACTGAAGATTCCTTCCTGGCAGATTTCGCCGTGGCCATGGACGGCGGGCAAATCAAGTCCGGCTCTGTCTGCCGGAGCGAGCGGCTTTGCAAGTACAACAGATTCCTGGAAATCGAAAAAGAGCTTGGCCGGGCGGCCCTGTTCGGTCGCTGAGTCGATTCGGCCAAGGTTTCACCAGACATGTTGCCGTCAGTGGAGAGGAGGGAAATTCCTTTCCGCTGATGGCATGTGATGCCCTGCTGGACACCTGCGCCCAGCGGGTGTTTGAGGCGCAAGCCGAAAACGTTAGATGAACCACGGCGCAACCCACTTCAAGAACGCGAGCATGGTAATGGAATCCGTTTCAGAATCAGGCTGTTGGCTCAACCGCACCGTCACGGGCGCGGGGATTACCAGTGCGTTGGGAGACTTCTGCTACGAGACCACCACGGTGATTCTGCCGGGCTTTCTGGCCGTGCTGGGCATCCCCGCCGTGGTGCTGGGGGTGGTCGAGGGCATTGCCGACGCCGTGGCCAGCTTCACCAAGATGGCCTCGGGGTTCATTGCGGACAGGCTCGGCCATCGCAAGCTGCTGGTGGTCCTGGGCTACGGGCTCACTCCCGTTGGTCAGGCCTGCATCGCCATGGCCGCCGGCTGGCCCCTGTTGCTGCTGGGGCGAGTGGTCTCCTGGTTCGGCAAAGGCCTGCGTGGGCCCCTGCGCGACGCCATCGTGGTGCAGGCCGTGACCCCTGAAACCCGCGGCCGGGCCTTCGGCTTCCATCGCGCGGCGGATACCATCGGCGCGGTGGCCGGGCCGCTCCTGGGCGTGGCCCTGCTGGGCTGGGCGCAGGGCTGGACGTGGGAAAACGCCGCGGGGCCGTTCCGCCTGGTGCTCTGGCTGTCCGTGATTCCGGGAGCCCTCGCCGTGCTGGCGTTTCTGTTACTGGTCAAGGATCCCGGGCATTCCCCCAATCCGGGCCTGCGATTCATGGACTGCCTGCGCTGCCTGCCCGTGCGGTTCAAGCGCTACCTCGGGGCGGTGGGCATTTTTGGCATGGGCGACTTCTCGCACAGCCTGCTGATCCTGGCGGCCACGGCGCTGCTCACGCCGTCCGTGGGCGTGGTGCAGGCCGCCCAGACGGCGGGGCTGCTCTACGTCTGGCGCAATGTCGTCCAGGTGGCGGCCTCGTACCCCGTGGGGCTGGCGGCGGATCGCCTGGGGCACCTGCCCGTGCTGCTGGCCGGCTACGTCCTCGGCGCGATCACGGCGGCCCTGGCCGCAGCGGCCTTCCTGTTCAACCTCCACAGCCTCTCGCTGCTTGGGCTGCTGTTCTGCATCGCCGGCCTGTACGTCGCCGTGCAGGAGGCGCTGGAATCAACGGTCACCGCCGAAATGGTCGATCCCGAGACCCTGGCCACGAGCTATGGAGCCCTGGGCACGGTGAACGGCGTGGCCAAGTTCGTCTCCAGCAGCGTGGTGGGCCTGATCTGGACGGCGCTTTCACCGGTCCTGGGCTTCGGCCTCGCCGCCCTGCTCATGGCCTGGGGCATCTGGCGGCTGTACCGTTTGGACGGGCTGGATAGGCTGGACGGGCAATGACCGCAAGGCGAGATGCAATCGCATGGCGTCAACCACCTGGCTGACCTCGGGCAGGCATCAGCGCCCCCTGGGATTGGTCTCGGCGCAGCGGCAACCGCCACGGCGCTTCTCGGCCACAATCCGCTCCATAATGGTGGACCGGCCGTACTGTTGCAGATCCTCTTCAATGTCCTGCCGGCGGTAGCCGAAGCAGTGACAGATCAATGCGTTCGTGTGCATGCACCCTCCGGCATGGCTTAATAATGATTGAAGCTCTGCAAAAACGAGGTGATGGACATCGTCCGCCGGTACAAAATTGCCAGGCGCGACGTCATTCGCAGAAAGGTCAATTTAGCGAGGCCGATCATGTCATCCAGGTAGAAGCGCCATTCGCGCTGGCTGGCATCAGACATGGGCCTGTTCCTGTTCTATATAGGGGCGAAGCTCCGGCCGCAGAGCCTTTTCTGTGACCAGATCGACCGGACAGCCAAACAGGTCCTCCAGGTAAAACTGCACGCCGAAATAGCGCGTGGAGGTGGCCGGGCCGTCAAAGGCGACCAGCACATCCACATCGCTGCCGCTGGTCGCCGTATCGCGGGCGGTGGAGCCGAACAAGGCCAGCCAAGTGACGCCGAAGCGGGCCTGCAGATCCGGCTTGCAGCGGCGCAGCAGGTCAAGAGCTCGTTGTTTATTCAATGTGCAACCTCCAAGGGCAGTGCATATTCTGTGTGAGAGCACTCCCGTACCTGCTGAGCGCACTGGGGCTGTTGCTGGCATTGGCCTGGCTGCGCCGGTGGGAAGAATTCTGCCTGGCGCTTCCGTTGCTGTTATTACCATTGTTCTCCGGTTCACTGCGGCATCCGCTCTGGTCCCTGCCGCGCTTTACGGTGGTCATCCTCCCCTTTTACGGCGTGCTCGGCTGGCTATGCGCCCGGCACGCGGCGTTTGGCGGCCTCCTCCTGGCCGGCATGGCGACCCTCAACGGCATGCTCATGGTCTGTTGGGTGACGGGCAGAAGGCTGATACTGTGATCCGACTCATGCGACGGGGCCAGGAAGATGCAGGGCCACTCCCCGATACCCCAAGGGGAGACGCCCCAGGGGCGCTCCAGAAAAGAGGGAGGCCCACATTCCCGTCACCAGAGTGCAGGCAGCCTGAGCAGGTTCATTCGATCCCCTCGAGCAGCCGGCCTATTTCCTGGGGGGAGGGCAGCTGGCCCTTGAGGTCGTCGGGCAGCTGCTTGAGTATGCGATACGTGGCCACACCAATGGGCTTGCGCGCGTCGCGCAGGGCATACTCCACCACGGTCCGGCTCTTTTCCTTGCAAAGGATGATGCCGATGGACGGGTTTCACCCTCCTCGCGGACCAGGTCGTCCAATGCGGCCAGATAAAACTGCATCTTCCCCACGAATTCCGGCTGGAACTCGCCGATCTTGAGTTCGATCGCCACCAGACAGCGCAGCCGCCGGTGAAAAAGCAGCAGGTCGATAAACTACCCCCTGCCATCTACCTCCAGGCGGAACTGGCTCCCCAGAAAGGCGAACATGCCGCCCATGGCCTGCAAAAATTCCTCGATGCGGGCGATCAAGGCCTTCTCCAATTCGCGTTCGCTGTGCGCTTCGCCAAGCTCCAGAAAGTCGAACATGTACTCGTCTTTCACAGCGAGGCTGGCCTGATCGCACAACTGGGCCGTCAACGTCTGGTCGAAGTTGGTCTGGCCCAGCAGGGACTTTTCGTAGCTCTGATTGGCGATCTGATGAATGAGAACGTTTTTTGACCAGCCAAACTTCCGGGTCATGCGGAGGTAGAACTCCCGTTCCAGCGAGTCCTTGCAGCGTTCGAGAATGACCAGGTTATGGCTCCAGCCGATTTCTCGCACCAGTGGCGCGAGTTTTTCCAGGCCGGCGTAGGCTTCGAACAACGCCTTCATCCGCCAGAGATTGGAGGCGGAAAAACCGCTCACACCGGGGAACTCGGCCTGCAGGTCCGCGGCCAGTTGCTCCACCACGGCCTTACCCCACCCTGCCGCATGCTGCCGCTCCACAATCACCCGGCCGATTTCCCAGTACAGGCTGACCAGCGCTGTATTGACCGCCCGAAGAGCCGTAAGCTGCGCGGCGCGGACGCGGGACTTCACCTCCGCCAGCAGCGGGGCGTACTCGTTGGAAAGCTGGAGGGGGAGGGGCTCGCTCACGGATTCAGCTCCCCCCGAAATTTCTTCGACAGCCTGAAAACAACTGCATGGCGTGGGAGTAACGTGATTGTCTCGCCGGTCTGGGGATTGCGCCCGGGGCGGGCCTCCTTGGCGTAGGCCTCGAACTTCCCGAAGCCGCTGATGAGCAGGACGTGGTCCTACTGGATGGCGCGTTTCATGAGCTCGATCATGGAATCAACAATGGTCTTGACCTCGGACCGCGGACGGTTGGTCTTCTCGTAGATGGCGTCGACGATGTCGGCCTTGGTCAACGTCTTGTCGCTCATAAACTTGCTCCTTGGCAGATCAGCGCTCGACGCCCTGCCCCTGCTCCTTAGCCTGGCTCTGGGCCTTTTTCCAACATTGCCCTTGAGCCATCTCCCGGAACGCCGCCCAGGTCAAGAAGGGCTTCTCTTTCCGGAACTGATCACGTTGCATGCTCGTCCGCTCGTAGAAGCGCTGTTTGACCTCGCGCTCGTTCTGCCTCGCCCGATGCAGCAAGGCCGTGCGGTCGCGGCGGGAGACGGGCATCTGGGCGATATCCTGGCGGGTCTTGCGCCAGTAGTCCGCGATGGCTGCGACCTCGGCCTGGGCGGCATGGCGCAATGACTCCAGCCCAGGGCGGCGGCGAAGGTCTGCTCGATTTCCTTGAAGATCTCCGGCGTCAGCTTGTCGTTGTCTTCCGGGCGGAAGCTGACGATGAGGTGGTAGGTTTTCTCCTTCTGCGACCGCAGGTTCATGTCCTGGGTGGCCACGATCTCGTGAATGCCCCACTCGTAATCGTCGCCGGCCCAGCAGCCTTCGGTCCAGCAGAACAGGACCTTGTCCTGCTCCGGATGCGGGCCGGCACCGGCGATGTAATTAGCAAGGCGGCGGTAATTGTCATTGCCCGGCTTGCACTGGATGCGACGGCTGATCATCAGGCGATCCTGCCCACGGCAGCGCGGAGTTCGCGCTGCCGGGCTTCGATTTCCCGCAGCAGGCGGCGGACCTGGGACGTCAGCTCAGGCGCCGGTCGGTTCTCGTTGCCCAGCCACAGCTTGAACAGCCCGCCCAGCCGGCCGAGATCGGCATTGATCCGCGACAGCTCCCGCACGACCTGCTGATGATCCCGGGCCGGCAGCGGCTGACCCAGGCAGACCCGGCGGGCAAAGGCCGAGACGGTCAGGCCATGGCGCTCGGCCTGGTCGATGACCTGCCGGTACTCCTCGGAGCTGAGATAGACCTTCATGGCCGGCTTCTTCGAGGGCATCCACTCGTTCCTTGCTGGCGTGTTTCCGCGTTGAGCCCGAAGGGCGAATAAGCCAGTTCGCATCGTGAAGGAGACCACCCCAAAGGTGGGCCTACTTCACCTGTCCTGCCTTTCGACGTTGCTGCACCATACGCAATCGTATTGAATTTTTCCATGCGCTTTTAGCATAATTGATCACTTTTTGTTATGATCTATCTTGCTTCAGCATAACTCCGCATGTTCTGCCATGATTCACTACGATTCAGTATAATTTGGTATAATTCAGTTCAAATTACGTCGTTATCACTCCCTTAACAGTCTGAATAAGAGTGATTTTACAGAAAAATTGCTTGCCCAAAAGATTTTCCTTCGACTATAGGCCCCGACAAGCACATAGCGTGCTCTGCCCATGGCCCGGTCCCGATCACTCTGCTGCGCCGTTTCGCCAGACGCTGGGAGGAGAGACGCCATGTCCGAACAGAAACGCATTGCCCGTTTCACTGGACGCATTGAATTCATCGCCTGCAAGGACGACATTCTGGAGTTGCACCTTCCCTGCATGGGGCGGCTTCGATAACAAGCGCATCCAGGCGACGCTCTTGGCAAAATGGCGAATCACCATGTCGTATGGCACCTTTTACAGCTACATGCGCCAGCTCATTGAAGACGGCCACGCCCAGGAACACGCCATCCGCGCCCACGACCGTGGCCGCCGCCCCACGCAGGGAACGCCAGGGGGCCGTTCCGATGCCGGCGGATTCTCCATCAATCCACGCCCGACCAAGGAAGAGTTGTTCTGATGCCCACCACCCACTTCATCCTCCAGGGCAAGGGCGGCGTGGGAAAATCCCTCGTGGCCTCGCTGTTGGCCCAGTACCTGCGCCACAAGGAGCAGGCCGTGCGCTGCTTTGACACGGATCCCATCAACGCCACGCTGGCCGGCTACGCCGACCTGCACGTTGACCCCATTGAGATCATGCAGGGCAGCGACATCGACCCGCGGCGATTTGACGGGCTCATGGACCGGCTGCTGCACCTCCCGAAGGGGCGCACAAGGACGCTATTTCTGGTGTTGTGCATGCTCGCCGTGCCTGCCGTGGCCTGGGTCCCCTGCTTCTGAGAGGGGCGGCATCGACGAATTCTCGGACCCGCTGGAAAAGGTGGTCAACACCGTGACCGGGCCGCCCGTTCCATGAACTGGCAAGTGGGTGAGCATCGTGGCCATGGGCCTGTGCGGCATCATGTACATCTTCAACAAGGACGACCTCACGGGCGGCTTCAAGCTGTTGCTGGGCGTAGTCTTCGGGATCTCCTTCATCGCCTTCGCCAGCAGCATCGTCAACTCGGTCTTCTCCTTCTCGGGCGCGGTGATCTGATGCAGACGCCGCGCACTCTCCCGGTGCACCAGTCCCTGCACCGCCACCAGCACGTCATGGGCGCGGAACGCGAACTGTTGCTCACCTCCGCCCTGGTCGCCATCCTGGTGGGCGTGGGCGGGTTGAGTCTGCTCTCGGGCGTCACGGCGGTGGTTTTCTGGCTGGTCGCCGTGGCTCTCCTGCGCCGCATGGCCAAGGCAGACCCGATCATGAGCAGGGTCTATCTCCGGCACGTCCGCCAGCAGGCATACTACCCGGCCCGTGCTGGGATCTGGAGACGCTGATGCTGCGGCTGCGCGACTACCGATCCCATGCCAAGGGCCTGCCGGACCTGCTGCCCTATGCGGCCCTTGTCGCGCCATAGTCGAGCCTATCCGGAATTCCTTCCCACTTGGAATAGCTCGCCATGTTTGGGAGTGTTTGCTGATCAGGAATCTTTCCTAAGGAGCACAGGCATGGCGGCGCAAGAGTTCGGCCCCCCAATGTTGACAGAGTATGAGCGAGAGTTCTATAAAAATAATCCGTTCGCAGTGTGGCAATGGAAGGCAAGCCTCGGCGCCTGCGTGGCCTGCACGGCGCGGGATGGCCGCAAGTATACCCTCGGGGACATCCCCGGCCGGCCGCACCCGAACTGCAAGTGCCAGCTGCGACTCGTCGCGGGTTCCGCCGAGAGTGCAACGCAGGCCACCGGGCCGACGCCATTGGAGGACTTGTGGTATCCGGAAGTAGATACCACCATTTTTGCGGATTGCACTATGGTGTCGGTGGGAGAGGTCGCCAATGCGGTGCAACTACGATGTAATATTGTAACGCATTGCATTCCACACACACGCCGCGATGCAGAGTCCTTCAATGGAGCTTTGCACAGAGGTGTTTATCAAGTATTTCTTTATGGCCCTGGACTATCAGCAAGCCCTGTGAGTGTGGTACGATTTCTTGCATCATTCGAGATTCAGGGTGATTACCGTAAATACAAAACACCATTGCACGCAATGGAGGGGTGGGCCAATGTGGCTTCTGCCGGATTTGCGCGAGGAGCGGGATTCAGCTTTAGCAGGTTGGAATTGGGAGACACAATGAGCATCTCACTTGACTATCAAGCCGGATATGACTTCAGCGTTGGTTGGTATGGTGGAGGGTATGGACGTATTGTCTCATATTCCTCATCGCAATGCGGAGTGTTCCGTGACTAAAAAACAGATTTATCATGGCATTGCGTGGTGCACATTCATTCCTTGGCCATTTGCAGTGATGTTTTCAACGCCATGGGGTTTTATTTTACTTGCAACATGTGCCATGTCGTTTGGCTTGTTGTTGGTGCACTCCGAACACTATGCGGATGCATCCGGGCTAGCGCGCTTATCCTATAAATGCACTTCCTTTTTCTCAACAGGTTTCTGGCAAACTCCGCACGTCGTCCATGGTTGGCTTGTGGTGGGCATTGGAATGTTCCTGCTCACTAGCGCGTGTATAGACCACTTCTTTCAGCGCTTCGGCTTTGATTTGCCCCTGGCCATCGCGGCGGTGGCGGCCATTGCCTGGGTGGGAGTGGTGTATCGATTGTTGGAGTGGGGCTTGACGCTGGAGAGTTGAGGTGCGCTTCGGATCTCATTCCGACCCTGACCTATCTCTTCCACAGTCCCAATATTTTAATTGCTACCCTAAGAGAAAGTCAGGCCGTGCCCTTTTTACCACCTCCGAAACGCGTCGGATGATTTCGAGACCTCTGCACGGCCACCGCATATTTTCTCTTCAAATCCAGCATGATATCTGCTATTCTTCCTTCACCCCAAGGAGGATAACATGGCAGAGCGCAGCCCCAAGGCCCCGTTGCTTGGCGATTACTTCATGGCCCGGCGCAAGACCAAGCGCACCTTCCTGGACGACATTGACGCCCTCATCGACTGGCGGCCTATCCGTTCGTTTTTGAACAAGAAACTTACCCGCAAGGCCGACGCCGTGGGCAACCCCGCCTACCCGGCCCTGGCCATGTTCAAGATTCTGCTCCTGCAACGGTGGTACAATCTCAGCGACCCGGCCACCGAGCAGGCCCTCTACGACCGCCTCTCCTTCATCCGCTTCGTTGGTCTGTCCTTCGAGGGTGACGTCCCCGACGAAACCACCATCTGCCGATTTCGCAACGGCCTGATCAAGTTGAATATTCTCGATAAGCTTCTGGATCGCCTCAACGAGCAGCTCGAAGCCAAGGGCCTGCTCGTGCGTGAGGGGACCGTGGTCGACGCCTCGGTGGTCGAATCTGCCCGCCGCCCGCGCAAAATCATCGACATCCTGCCCGAGGATCGCGCGGAGGAGGCCGAACAGCAACCTGCATCCCCTGCGAAATCAGACTGTTCGGTCAAGGTCAGCTTTTCAGACGATGCCGACGCGGCCTGGCTCAAGAAGGGGCGTCGCTGTCATTACGGCTACAAAATCCACGCCGCCACCGATGCTCGCGACGGCTTCTTCCTCGGCGGCCACGCCACCTCGGCCAACCGGTCAGACATGCGCGAGTTCGAAACGCTGCTCGATGAAATCCATGTTATTCCAGGGACCTATGTCTATGGCGACAAGGGGTATTCCAGCGGCGCCAACCGCGACGCGCTGCTGGCCCGCGGCCTCAAGGACGCCACCATGGACAAGGCCACCCGCCACGCGCCGCTCACGGCCTATGAACGATTGCGCAACCGGCTCATCAGCAGCGTGCGCTGCGGCGTGGAGCGGGTGTTCGGGACCTGGAAACGCGGCTACGGCCTGGCCCGGGCGCGCTATCTGGGCCTGAAAAAGGTCTGCGCCGAGCTGTATCTGGTGGGGATGGCCTTCAATTTGAAGAAAGCCGTGCGGTTGATGGGCACTTGAGGGGCTGGTGCGTCCAAAATTTGGAAGGAATGATGAAAATGAGGGAAAAATGATGAAAGCGATGACAGATTAGACCAAAATCAGAGGCCAAGAGGGCCATTTCCTCGGCGAAGAGTCGTTCGGGTGGTGTTGTGCAGAGGTCTCATTTCAACGATGCGCTCGGCATTGCTTGAATTTTCAATGAATAATCACATTAGAGTTGTTGCTCATTTATAAAAATATATGGTGCAGGCCGGCGAGCTGTTCTACTTCGTCTACGACCAAGTCGGCAGCCTCCGGGCGGTGACTGATACAAATGGGCATGTCATCAAGAACGTCCTGTATGACTCGTTCGGGCGGGTGATCAGCGACAGCAATCCTGAACTGAAGGTGCCGTTTGGTTTTGCCGGCGGACTGCAGGATAGCGATACGGGACTGGTGCGCTTTGGGTACCGGGACTATGATCCGAAAGTGGGGAGGTGGACAGCTAGGGACCCGATCGGGTTTAAGGGGGGGGAGGAGGACAACTACGCGGGCAACTCGCCAGTTACTTCTTTTCCGGGGAGTATGTCCTTGCATCATCTTGCACCCACACACCATTGCCGGCAACATGGAAAACGGGCTCGGGAGTAGCCAAGCAGATGCGCCTAAGTGGACGCGCGAAGCATACTTCCTGCGGCAGTTGCCTCGCCCTGACACTGTTCTGCATTATGCATCCTTGGCCACAAAATGATAGCAGGCTATATCATCCCGAAACATGTGCAGCATGACAAGATCATGTACTATATATTGCAACAAATCCACAGTCGGAATTGGCTGATTTGAGTGTTCATGAATCAGTGATTTGCATCGTTTCAGCAGGCGGTCATGTTCTGCAATATGCCCATCAAGATTTTGATAGCCGACTTCGTTGAGAATTACTTCTTCATTTTTGAAGTGCTGTTCAACATGCTGCAAGAGATTTTCGATGCGTTGTGTCAACACTGCAGGATCCTGATCTGAAAAAGCATGCTTCAAGATATCGTTGGTAAGAGCGAGCAAATACATATGCTGCTCGTCAATACACCTGTTTCCTGACGAGTACTTATCATTCCAGGATATTTGTAGTGATACCTTGTTGGCGTGTTCTTCCACGGCATATGGAAGATCTGTCATATCTCTGAATGCAATACGGTTGCGACCCTCATTCTTTGCACGGTACAACAATGCATCTGCGTATTTTACCACATCACTTGGCTTCGTCTCAGAGTCGCATGAAAGGGAAACAAGTCCTATACTCACGGAAACAAACTGAGAAACCGATGACTTATCATGCGTGATGGAAAGTCCCTCAATGGCCTTGCGTATGCTTTCGGCCACGCTCACCGCGCCAATCAAATCGGTTTCCGGCAGGAGGCAGACGAACTCCTCGCCACCATATCTTGCCGCAAGATCTGTGGGGCGCTTGAGGCACTGTGCCATGGCGAACGCCACGCGTTGCAGGCAGGCATCCCCGGCCACGTGTCCATATGCATCGTTGAAATTTTTAAAGTAATCGATGTCGAGCAGGATAAGCGAGAGCGTGGCGTGATTGCGCGCATGCCGGCTGCATTCATTTGCCAGCACCATATCGAAGTGGCGCCGGTTTGAAATCTTAGTCAGACCATCCTCATTGGTCATTGCCTCCAGTTTCTTGTTGGATTCCTCCAACGCAATTTCCATGAGCTTTCTTTCGGTAATGTCTTCATGGGCAACCACAACATGCTTTGGACCATCACCAGGAAACAGAGTGACCCTACCCACAAACCATCGCAGCGCACTTCTCGAGTGGCAAGCGTATTCCATGGAATACATCGGCTGTTTTCCTGACAATACCGTTTTAATGCCTTCTGCAAAATTGAATGCATCTTCGACGCATTCTACAGAGGAAGATCCATCACATACTGTCAAATAGTTGGTACCTTCAAAAGAGATACTTGCCGGCATGCCATTAGAGGCTGCAAAATCTCTCCAGGCTTTATTGACGAGGACAATATCTCCATGTTCATTTAACAGTGCGATATTTGCCGACAACCCATCCAGGGTAGATTCAAGAAAGAGCTTCGAAGTCTCCAGCTTTGTTGAAAGACTTTGGTTGACAAGAACAATGAGCCCAAAGGTCCAGAGGGTGCTGGTAATCATGAGCATCAGATAGGAAACAATCAAAGGCACCGGCTTGGCAAACAGATCGGCATGGAGACCGGACAAGGAATCTGAAAAGGAAAAAATCAGAAGCCATATCATGTTGAACCCGAACAGGAACCGCAAAAACTTCGAGGCCGTGTTGCAAACTCCAACGCGTGCCTGACAAAGCGCTCCGATGGACAACAGCGAGAGCACGGCAAGCGACAGGGAGATCACAATCCTCCTGCTTGATACAGCAGGATCGACTATTGTATAATACAGGATAAGACCAAGTGCCAGAATATTGAGGGCCGCGATGCTCCAACCACGCGGCTTCTTGTTCTCAAAGCGATAAATCCCAATGCAAATGAATGACGTTCCAACAACAAACGACATGTTGTATAACACAACAATACTACCCTGCAAAAACTCTATTTCACGCAGAAAGTTCAACAAAAAACCAACAGACATGCTGGCACTGCCAAGTGTCCACCACTGCAGGCCTTTTTCAGAACGATTTATTATGTATTGAATAAAAAACGCCACACACTGCAGGCAGCTGAGCAGCCCAAAACACAGCGCAAGTGTTTTGACGTCCAGGGCGTTCACGCTAAAAAAACCCATCATTTTGATCCTTGGGTGTGAACATGCACGACTGACAACTCATTGCCCTGCGCACTCAGAAAAGTCCTTGTTACCCTTGAACCACATTTCTGGAAGGTGCTCAACTGTTTCTTATTACAGTGCATAACTATATCACATGTCCTCATGTCCCCTTTCAGGTCAGCCCAGGCGAAGGGCATGGAGGGACGCAAGCCGTGGCTCCATAAAGACGCAGAAGCCACCGGTGGCCCTGCAAATGGTGCGTATTCGTTTGTCCTGGCCACGTCGGCCCTTCTCCGCTATTTTCCCTCCCATGCGCACCGAACATCAGAAGATGCTTGCCGGCGAAATGTACGACGCCATGGATCCCGAGCTGGTAACGGCACGGGAACGGGCGCGGGATTTGTGTTTGGCCCTCAACAGCTCGCGTGAGGGCGAGCAGGAGGTTCGACGGCGCATTCTGGTTGAATTGCTTGGGAAAGGCGGTGAGACGGTCCTTCTGCAGCCACCTTTTTTTTGCGACTACGGCGCCAACATCGAGCTGGGAGAGCGGGTATTCTTCAATTTCAACTGCGTGGTGCTGGACGTGTGCCCGGTGCGTATTGGGAGCTTCACACTATTTGGCCCAGCCGTACAGATTTACACGCCATTGCATCCCATGAACGCCCTGCAGCGACGCCAGAAGGAGTATGGCAAGCCCGTGGAGATCGGCTCAGACGTCTGGGTCGGCGGTGGCGCCATCATCCTGCCGGGCGTCCGGATTGGCGACCAGGCCGTGATCGGTGCGGGCAGCGTCGTCACACGGGATATTCCTGCAGGTGTTTTTGCCGCGGGCAATCCTTGCCGGGCAATCCGCGACATCGAAGCATAACCGCACGCGGCTATTTATCATCAAGGGCCTGCAGTATCCGCTTGTTGCCCACACGCGCCACTGCTCGCCGCTGACAGCACCCCATCAAGGCTTTGGCGAAGGAGTTTGCCTTCCGTAGGGCACCCTTGCCAATCTCAGGTCAAAGCCCCCCGATATATATACATTGTCCGCAACTCGCTGTATACTTTGGCTTCACGGAGGGCACGTTTCCAACGCCGCATCCCTGGCACGCTGCTGTGTTTGGGGAGAGGCGCAAGAGGATCATGTAGCGCTCTGCACCGGCATTCAAGTTTTAGCGCGTGGGGGAATCGCGATGCAGACATCAACTGTTCAGGGCAGACTACTCTCGGGAACTGTATTCATCTTGCTGGCACTTTGCGCAGTGGTGGCCGCCAGTTGCTACGGGATGATTGAGAACGCCACGCCAACGGCCGTTGCAGTCATCCTGGGGCTCCTGGTTGGCGGGGGCACCTGTCTGGTCCTGACGTACCTGCAGTGCCTGGCGCCGTTGCAAGGTGTCCTGACTCGGGTCCGGGCAATTGCGGATGGGAAAAACGCCCCTCCGCCGATTGAAGGCCCAGGCGCCCTGGCCGCACTGCATGAGGCGCTCACAACCATCGCCGCAATGAGCAACCATGACAAAGGGCTGAATCAGGGCATCCTGCACGGACTGCCCATGCCCTATCTCCTGGTGGACACGCAGGAACGGGCAACACATCTCAATCAGGCCTGTCTGGACATGTTGCAAATCGATGGCCCCATCGAGCGCTGCCTGGGCAAAACACTGGCCGAGGTGTTCTACAACGATCCGACCCGCAAAACTGCCGTGGGACAAAGCATCCGGGATGGCAAGGTCTTTCGCAATCTTGAGGTCACTATTCGCGGACACAAGGGCGGCGAGCGTCATGTATTGGCCAACGTCTTTCCTGTGTATGATCTGGCCAGGCAATGCATTGGAGGGCTCTGTATTTACATCGACATGACCGCCCTCAAAGAAGCGGAAGCGCTTTGCAAACGCAGCCACGACAATATCGCTGCAGCGGCAAAGAATCTTGAAGGCGTGGTGGATATCCTTTCCCCCACTTCAGATGCATTATCCTTGCAGATAAAGCAATCGAGCCATGGTGCGGAACACCAGTCGGAGCGTGTCAGCGAGACCGCCACGGCCATGGAAGAAATGAACGCCACCGTGCTGGAAGTGGCCCGCAACGCCTCCCAGGCCGCAGAAACCGCGGACAAGGCCAGGCACAAGGCCCAGGATGGCGCAGGGGTGGTCACCCGCGTGGTCCAAGGCATGGGCGAGGTGCAGCATGCAGCCCTGGCGCTCAAAACGGACATGACCGCACTGGGGAATCAGGCCGAGGGTATTGGCCAGGTATTGAATGTGATTTCAGATATTGCCGATCAGACCAACCTGCTGGCCCTGAATGCGGCCATTGAGGCCGCCCGGGCAGGCGATGCCGGGCGCGGCTTTGCCGTGGTGGCCGATGAAGTCCGCAAGCTTGCGGAAAAAACCATGTCCGCCACCAAGGAAGTGGGCGCTGCCATCCTGGGCATTCAGGATGGTGCGCGGCTGAACATCCAGCATGTGGACCAGGCCGTCTCCAAAATCGATATCGCGACCAACCTGGCCAACGAGTCCGGTGGCGCACTGCATGAGATCGTCTCTCTGGTGGAACTGACCACAGATCAGGTCCGCTCCATTGCCACCGCCAGCGAGGAGCAGTCTGCCGCCAGCGAAGAAATCAACAAGAGTATTGAGGAGATCAGCCGCATTTCCTCCGATACTTCGGGCGCCATGCACCACGCCAGCAAGGCGGTGGGCGAACTGGCGCACCAGGCGCATGTGCTCAAGAAACTTATCGATGACATGCAGAAACAGGACGAAGCCATTGGCAGTGCGCGTGGATAGCCCCGCAGCGTGCGAAGAACTGGCGCCTGTCTCGCCCTCACAGTCCAGGAATACCATGTTTTTCAAGCATATTATCATCACGCGCTTCAACGTGCACATCACGCCAACACCCTTTGCGCCACGCCTGGGCGACACCTGGCTCGCGGAACGGTTCCGCATGTTTCACGCCTTCTGCTGGCCCTCCATACGCGCCCAGACCAATCAGGATTTTGTCTGGCTGGTCCTTTTTGATGAACAGACCCCACCGCAATACAGGCGACTGATCAGCACCTTTTCCTCGTACCGGAATTTTACGCCGCTGTTCTGCGGGGAATACGCCTCCATTATGCCTCAGCTTCGTGCGCAGATTGCCCGCATACATCCTGAAACGGAATACATCCTGACGACCAGACTGGACAATGACGACGCGCTGGCAAACAACTTTGTGGCTGTACTTCATCGCATTGTTGACTCGTTGCTGACGCAGCAGCCCGCCCCGGATATCCCGCTGTACATCAATTTTCCTCATGGCATTCAGTACTGCAAGGGGAAGGTGTATTATTTCTCTGACGTAACCAATGCATTTGTCAGCTTGCTGGAACGCAACGACCCCTTGCGGACTGTCTTTTGGGTGGATCATCCCGCCATTTACGACAAGGCCCCCGTGGCGCAGGTCGAAACACCGCCCATTTTTCTACAACACGTACACGACATCAATGTTTACAATTACATACGCGGGCCGCAGGCGGACGACAACACCCTGCTGGCCAATTTCACCATCTCGCCGCCCCCCACAGAGCCCACTGTGCAGGGATGATGGCCGTGCCCGGCCGCATTGACCGCCGCTGCCTTGCCGTGCCACATTCCATGACCACTCTTTCCATTCACCGCTGCCGTCCCAAGGGAGTCCTCTTGTGAAACACCTGTTGCTGAGCATGGTCATTGTCCTCGCGTGCGTTGGTCTGGCCCAGGCAAAGAGTTTCAATTGCGATGATCCGCCATTCGGGGATGACATCCGGGAGTTCGACGCGGCAGATCGATTCATCAAGTACATGGAGAAGGAGGGCATCTCGTATTACAATTATGCTGGCACCTGCGCCATTGAGCAGCAACGCAGGGTGAACCCGGCCATTGCCTATGGCTTTGTAGACAACAAGCTGTACACCAGAATCATCACCATCTCCAACAACGCCGACGCCAATGCCACGCCAGAGCTCATCGCCCGGAATGTCACCACCCAGTTTGGTGTAACGCCCAAAGAATACACCGAAGGCGACTGGAAGATCCTCAGCTGGGACCTGCCCGAGAAAAAGCTCAAGTTCAAACTGAAATTCAACCTGAAAACCAACATGTCCAAATCTGCATATTATTTTACGCCGTTGAAGCCACTGCAGAATGAGGATGCCCTGGTGGAAGTGACCGAATAAGGCACCGTACTGCCCGCCGGCGGCGTGCTGCCCCTGAAGCCAGATCCCTTTACCGGGCGAGGTCCGGCGTGCATTAATTTTGTTTCATTTCCCCGTGAGGGGTGCAGCAAGACTTGTGTTGCCTCATCTGTAACTGTAGTGAATGCGGTGTCGCTGGGAAAAGAATCCCGTTTGCAACCATTCAGCCTGCCCGTGCCAGCCCGCCTGTGGAGATCGCATGCGCCGTCTGCTTCTGCTCGTTCTGACCTGTGTGTTGTTGTTGCCCACTGCCTGCGAATCGCCTTCCGGTCCGGGCAATGCTGCCTCCCAGGAAGATGCAGCCGCCAGGGATAGCTTCAAGCAGTGGCTCAGAACCGCTCTCAAGGAAGATCCCTCCCTCATCCTGGAGGTGCTTTCCGAGCATAATGAAGAACTGCTGCATATTGTCGAGGCCGGGTTGCGTGTGTCTCAGGAAAAGGCACTCAAGGCCCAGCGCCTCTCCCAGCTGAAGCAGGGCAACCTGCCGGTGATTGACGATGCCCGGCCCTCCTTTGGCCCGGCCAATGCCACCCTCACCGTGGTGGAATTCTCCGATTTTCAATGCCCCTATTGCAGTCAGGCTGCCAGGACGCTGGAGTTGCTGCAGAAAAAATATGCCGACTCCATGCGCGTATATTTCAAGCACATGCCGCTTTCCTCGCACCAGCATGCCCAGGCAGCGGCCGCCGTGTTTGAGGCTGCTTCCATGCAGGACGAGGCCAAGGCCTGGGAACTGTACCACCGGTTCTTCCAGGGGCAGGATCAGATCAAGGATGGAGGCGTGGATTGGCTGATGGCCCAGGCGCAGGAGGTGGGACTGGACCTGGACCGCCTCAAGCGTGACGCCGGCAGCACGCAGGTGCTTGGCCGCATCAAGGAAGATCTCCAGGAAGCCCAGCGGTTTGGGCTACAGGGCACGCCGTCTTTCGTCATCAACGGCGTCACTGCCAGTGGGGCCATGAGCCTGGAAGAATTCATCGAGATTGTGGAATTCGTCCGGACCAACGATCCCCGCCTGAATCCTGAGGCCGCAAATGCCACGGCCACCGGCATTGCCTCGGGCACAAACGCCACAGCCCAGTAAGACACTGCACCCGTACACGCCAAACGCGCCCGGATGGAGGTTCCATCCGGGCGCGTTTTTTATCCGTCCTGTTGCTTCGCGTGGCGGCGCCGTCGCAGCTTCAGCACCACGCCGGGCAATGCGCCTGCCAGGCATCCCAGGCAGTTGGAGGCCATGTCTTCCAGGGCAAAGGCCCGGGTGGGGATGAACAGTTGCGCCAGTTCAGTGGAGACCCCCAGCAACAGCAACAGCGCCAACGCCAGGCCGAGATCCACCCAGGAGGGGAACTGCCGGGGCACCGCTGCGGCCAGGAGGGCAAAGGTGGCAAAATGCAGGGCTTCATCCAGCATGATGCCCCAGAACAGCGTCACCTGATACGGAAACTGCCACGGCGCCAAGGAAATCGCCGCGTACAACAGTACCCCCGTCACCCACAATGCAAAAAATGCCCGCCATTTTGGAGGACAATTTGTCTCGACCCTGCCTGTGGGCGCGTCCGGGCGGTCCCTTCCGGCCTGCGCTCCCGCTTCGGGCTCAGGCCCAATGCGGTGCGGACCGGGGGCCCCGTGTTTGTTCACGCCGTCGGGTCCTCATCAGACTCGGCATCGCGTTGTTTTCGAGCCAGGGAGGCCGCCTCTTCCCGTTTTCTGGCTCGGCGGGCAAGCGTCAGGCCGGCAAAGAAGCCACCAAGCATCCCCCAGGCTGCACCGCGGCCCATATCCACAAAGCCCAGCAAGGCCGCAAACACCCCCAGCGACCCGCCAATCAGAATTCCCCGCACAAGATAATTGCTTCCCATTGCGTTCCCGTTGTTCTCATGCTGCAGTGTCGAACCGGCGCAATGCGGTACTGATGCGCCGGCATGAAATTTCTCATGCCCGGTGCATACTGTCAATTGACGACCCATCCCCTGCGCAATGCACAACAAACGCCCGGCTGGCAGGGAACCAGCCGGGCGCGCAGACAGGAGGGGCAACAACCGGATTACATGCGGCCCATACGGGGACGATCTGGCAGGGGCACGCCCGTGACCTTGAAGAACTCCTTGCGCATGGCCACGTCGGCGCGGAACTTGTCTGCCTGCAAGCCATTGATTTCTTCCACCAGCTTTTTGATGGCTTCATC
Organism: Megalodesulfovibrio paquesii; assembly: GCF_054653055.1. Taxonomy (NCBI): domain Bacteria; kingdom Pseudomonadati; phylum Thermodesulfobacteriota; class Desulfovibrionia; order Desulfovibrionales; family Desulfovibrionaceae; genus Megalodesulfovibrio; species Megalodesulfovibrio paquesii. The sequence goes on from NZ_BAAIGQ010000004.1 coordinate 93,163, forward strand.
ACTGGTGCCGGGTGTGGCAAGCAGGGCGTTCAGCTCATGGCGCCGGGATTGAATGCGCTCATTGAGGGGGTACATGGCCGTGCGGTGCTCCATCAGGATGGTTTTGGCCGACTCCCGGACTTCCGGGGGCAGCAGCCGCTCCAGACGATCCAGCAAGGCCCCGGGATGCTGCTCGCCGGGCATGGGGGCCATCATTTCAGGGTCACCATGCCCGCCAGGGCCACCACCGGGACCACCACCGGGGCCATCCGGCCCGCCTTGGCGGGGGGGCTGGGCAAAGGCAGAAGCCGAGAGTGCCAGAACACAAAGCAGGGAAAGCATTGCGGAGCCAATCAACCGTTTCATACTGCGTCTCCTCGTGAAGCGTGAGTGTGCATGTTGCCGACGGTATGGAAAAGCAGCATGCGTGCCAACGCCCCTTCTAATGCATTTTCAGTACCTTACAAATAATTACATTCTTTTCATGCGGTGTATGGTGCAAAGAGTTGCGCCATATGTGCAGGGTGATGCAATTGTCACCGTGCACCTTGCCATGGTAAGAACCGCGCAGCATCTCATCATCTCCGGCCAGGACCAGCCATGCCTCTGCCAGCCACTCCGCCCCCTGCCCCACCACCCCGGCATGCTGATTGTCCTGCGGCCGCTTCCCCGGAACGGATTCCTGTGGTGGAGCTGTGGCTGGCGTGGGTGCGCCGCCTCCCTGCCGGCCTTTTCCTGACAGTCCTGCTGATGCTGCTGGCAGGCATGCTGTTTTTTGCCGATTCCCGTACTGCCCGGTTGCAACGGGCCCATGCTGAAGATGTTCTGACCCTGACGAGCCAGGAACTGCAGCAGATCTATTTCCGGATTCTCAGCGAGCGCCGTCTGCTGCTGCAGCAGGAGCGGTTGCGCCTGGAGCAGACCGCGGGCATGGCCCGGCGGCTGGTGGAATATGCCCTGCAAGATGCCCTGCGCCAGGGCCTGCCCCCGCGCGAAACCAAGGATCTGGCCGGCCCCCTGGCTCTGACGCTGATAGATCATGTGTTCCTGGAACCGGGCCTGCTCTGCTTTGTGTATGATGATCGCATCACTGCCCTGACATATCCCGAGCTGGCCCTGCGAGGGTTGGATCTGTCTCCCTACCGTGACCGCAAAGGCCGCTCGCTGCTGCGGACCCTGCGCAACGAGGCCCGGCAGTGGGGCAGCACCAGCGCCGTGTTTGACTGGAAAGCCAGAGGCGCCGCACGCATGACACTGCACCTGGGCGTGGCGCGGCACCTGCCGATGTTCGACTGGACCCTGGCCGTCTTTCTGGATGCTGAAGGTCTGCAACGCCGGGAGCGTGACCTGCGCGGTCAGGCGGCCACTGCGCTCCTGGCCAAGCTGGCCCAGACGCAGGACGCACGCCAGGCCGTCTTTTGCTTGTTGGACAATCGCGGCCGACTGCTGGGCGCGCCTGTTACCGGGCTGGAAGCGTCGCCGCCCCTGGTGCGCGCCTCCCTGAATGCGAGCATGTTGGCCAATGCGGAAGTGCAGTCCCGCCTGCTGGTGGCCGCCCTGAGCGGAGAGCCGGCGGTGCTGGAGGAGTTGCCAGGAGACCCCGGCCCGGTGACTGTGGCCGGAGTGCAGCATGCGGCGCTGGGCTGGACGGTGGTCCGTCTGGAACCGGTGCACACGCCAGCCTCGCGCTGGTTCTGGGTTCCCTGCGCCTTGGGCGCACTCTGTTTTTTCTTTGCGTCGAGACGGTCTTTACAGCAGAGCAAGGATGCGTCATGAGAGGCCCGCGTTGGTTCGGCAATCAATTTTATCTGCCCAGGAGGCACGTTCCATGATCGTTGGCATTCCCAAGGAAATCAAAACGATGGAAAATCGCGTCGCCATGACGCCCGGCGCAGTCGGCGCCATGGTCCGCAACGGGCACACTGTTCTGGTGGAACAGGGCGCCGGCGTGGGCAGCGGACTCAGCGACGAGGAGTATCTCGCCGCCGGTGCCAGGATGGTCAGCGCTGCCGAGGCCTGGGGCGCGGAGATGGTCATCAAAGTCAAGGAACCCATCGCCTCCGAATACCAGTATCTCCGCGACGGCCTGCTGCTCTTCACCTACCTGCATCTGGCCGCCGATCGCCCCCTGACCGAAGCCCTCCTGACCAGCAAAACCACCGGCGTGGCCTATGAAACCGTGCAATTGGCCAACGGCGCCCTGCCCCTGCTGGTGCCCATGAGCGAAGTGGCCGGCCGCATGGCCCCGCAGGTGGGCGCGCAGTGCCTGGAAAAGCCCCACGGCGGCCGCGGCATGCTCCTGGGTGGCGTGCCCGGCGTGGAACCGGCCGAAGTGGTCATCCTGGGCGGCGGCGTGGTCGGCGTCAATGCCACCAAGATTGCCGTGGGCATGGGCGCGCGCGTGACCGTGCTGGACGTGAACCACAGCCGCCTGCAGTACCTGGATGACATCTTCAACAGCCGCGTGGTGACCCTCATGTCCCACGAAGCCAACGTCCGCGCCGCCCTGTGCAAGGCCGACTTGGTCATCGGCGCTGTGCTTATCCCCGGTGCCAAGGCCCCCCGTCTGGTCACCCGGGAGATGCTGCCTTGCATGAAGCCCGGCGCGGTCATTGTGGACGTGGCCGTGGACCAGGGCGGCTGTGTGGAAACCATCAAGGCCACCACGCATGCCGATCCCACCTATGTGGTGGATAACGTGGTGCATTACGGCGTGGCCAACATGCCCGGCGCAGTGCCCCGCACCTCCACCTTTGCCCTGGTGAACCAGACCCTGCCCTACGCCCTGGCCCTGGCCAACAAGGGCAGCAAGGCCCTGGCCGACGACGCCTCCCTGGCCCGTGGCCTGAACACCTGGCAGGGCCAGCTGACCTGCGCCGGCGTGGCCGAAGCCTTCGACCTGGCCTGCACCCCGCTGACCAGCGCAGTGTCCGCCATGTAGCACCGCCGCGCCTCAGCCGTGCCTCTCCAGCCCCTTTTCCGACCAATGTCGGGGAGGGGCTGGCGTCTTTCTGCCGTCAAAACGTCGCAAAGCTGTCACCTTGTACCGGCGGCTTCATGGCATGAAATGCCATCCATCCCCTGCGCATCAGTATCAAGGAGTCCGTGCATGCGACCTTTTGCCCGTCGCCTGGCTATTGGCCTGGCCCTCATGATCGGTACGGCAGCTCCGGCCGCCGCCGCATCCCCTGCCCTGGAAAAGATTGGCGGCCTCAAACTCGGCGGGGAAACCGCCGCGGAAATCTGCAGCTATGATCCGCAATCCAAGCTGCTCTTTGTGGTCAATGCCGGCGCTGCAGCCATTGAAGTGGTTGACCTGGCCACCCCCGCCGCCCCGTCCAAAAAATCCGAAATCTCCCTCAAGGAGTTCGGCGGTGGCATCAACAGCGTGGCCGTGAAAAACGGGCTGGTGGCCGTGGCCGTGGAAGCCGATCCCAAGCAGGAACCCGGCAAGATCGTGTTCATGGATCGCGACGGCAAGGTGCTGAAGACCTTTGATGTGGGCGCGCTGCCGGACATGGTCACCTTCACGCCGGACGGCAAGTACGTCCTGGCCGCCTGCGAAGGCGAACCCAACAAGGACTACAGCGTGGACCCCGAGGGCAGCGTGGCTGTGGTCAACCTGACCAAGGGCGTGGACGCCGCCACCTGCACCATGGCCTACTTCCATGCCTTCAACAGCCAAAAGACCCAGCTGCAGGCCAAGGGCGTGCGCATCTCCCACCCCAAGGCCACGGTTTCCCAGGATATTGAGCCGGAATACATCGCCGTGGCGCCGGATTCCAAAACCGCCTATGTGACCCTTCAGGAAAACAACGCCATCGCCGTGGTGGATGTGGCCAAGGCCCAGATCACCAAAATTTTCCCCCTCGGCCTGAAGGACTGGTCCAAGACCGGTGGTCTGGACGCCAGCGACAAGGACAAGAAAATCAACATCAAGCCCTGGCCTGTCTTCGGCATGTACATGCCCGACTCCATCGTTGCTTTTACCGCCAACGGCAAGCTCTATCTGGCCACGGCCAACGAGGGCGACTCCCGGGACTACGATGGCTACTCCGACGAAGCCCGCCTTGGGAAAGTCTATCTGAATGACCGCATCTACCGCGACGCCACCTGGCTGCGCCGCGACAAGCAGCTGGGCCGCCTGAAGGTGGTCAGGGACATGCTGGACACCGACGACGATGGCCTGGCCGACCGCATTGTGGCCTACGGCGCCCGTTCCTTCAGCATCTGGGACGCCGCCACCGGCGCGCTTGTTTTTGACAGCGGGGACATGATCGAACGCATCATCGCCCAGGAAGTGCCGGACTTCTTCAATGCGGAGGAGAAATTCGACGACCGCAGCGACGACAAAGGCCCCGAGCCGGAAGGGCTGGCTGTGGGCGTGGTCAACGGCAAGACCTATGTGTATGTCGGCCTGGAGCGCCAGGGCGGCCTGATGACCTTTGACGTGACCACCCCGGCCAAGGCCAGCTACGTGGGCTATGTGAACAGCCGCGACTACAAGGCCGACCAGAAAACCGAGGCCGCCGGGGATATCGCCCCCGAAGGCGTGATCTTCATCTCCGCCAAGGACAGCCCCACCGGCAAACCCCTGGTGGTGACGGCCAATGAGGTCAGCGGCACCGTGGCCGTGTTTGCCGTGACAGAGTAGCCTTGCGCGCATTGTGACAATTTGATGAACGGGCCGGCCATTGTGTCGGCCCGTTCCTTTTTTCACGTGCTGGAGGGTGCTGCAGCCTGCAACAGCCAGGCTCGCAAGCCCGCATTGTCATCATATTGTCACACAACCGTTGCCGAACCGTGACCTTCCGTCACCTTGTCATCTTTCTCGTTTGCTAGACCGTGTAAGTGCGTCACGTATGGCGGGATGCGCTTTCGGCACCACTGACCGGAGGCACCTCGGCAACCTGAACCTTCCGGGACCTCCTGAAGCGCGCGAGCGATCGAGCTGTCCATGATTCCAGCGTATGTCATCTTGTTGTTGCTGCTGGCCCTGAGCGCCGCGGCCTATACCTTTGGCCGCAACAGGGCCTTTGCCGTGGCCGGCGGGCCCAAGGGTCTGCCGTCCCTGCATTCCCGCCCGGCGTATTACGGCGCGTTCGCAGCCTTGTGGTGCTTTGTGCCTGCCATCCTCCTGTTCGGGGTCTGGCAGTTCAGCGAATCGCGCATTCTCACCGGACTGGTCACGTCGCATCTGCCAGCCGAGGTCCAGGCCCTGCCGGCCGATCAGCTGGGACTGGTCATCAATGACGTCAAGAATCTGGTGAGCGGGAACATCCTCAGCGGGGAGCCTTCGCCGGAAATCCGCAAGGCAGCCGAAGAATTTATCCGCCTGCGCATGTATTCCCGCGTCTGCCTGCTGAGCCTGTGTCTGGTGCTGGCCTTGGGCGGAATGGGGCTGGCCCGCAGGAGCGTCACCCCGCAGCTGCGCGCCCGCAACCAGGTGGAGCGTCTGGTCAAATGGCTGCTCATTGCCTGCTCCCTGCTGGCCATTGTCACCACGGTTGGCATCATCCTTTCCGTGCTGTTCGAAGCCATCCGCTTCTTCAAAATCATACCCCTGGGTGAATTTCTGTTCGGGCTGGACTGGAGCCCGCAGATGGCCATCCGGGCGGATCAGGTGGGCGGCTCCGGCAGCTTTGGCGCCATCCCGGTGTTCGTGGGCACGGCGCTCATTTCTCTGATTTCCATGCTGGTGGCTGTGCCCATCGGGCTGATGGCCGCCATTTACATGTCGGAATACGCCTCCCGTAAATTCCGCGCCGTGGCCAAGCCGCTCATGGAAATCCTGGCCGGCATTCCCACGGTGGTCTACGGCTTCTTCGCCGCCCTCGTGGTAGCCCCGTTCATCCGGGACATGGGCGCCACGGTCGGCCTGTCCGTCTCGTCGGAAAGCGCCCTGGCTGCCGGGCTGGTCATGGGCATCATGATCATCCCCTTTGTCTCCTCGCTTTCGGACGACGTCATCAACGCCGTGCCCCAGAGCCTGCGCGATGGCGCCCTGGCCCTGGGCTCCACGCCCTCGGAAACAGTCAAGAGGGTCGTTCTGCCCGCGGCACTGCCCGGCATTGTCGGCTCGGTGCTGCTGGCCATGTCCCGCGCCATCGGGGAGACGATGATCGTGGTCATGGCTGCAGGCCTCTCCGCCAACCTGACCGTCAATCCCTTTGAAACCGTGACCACGGTGACGGTGCAGATCGTCACCCTGCTCATCGGCGACCAGGAATTCGACAGCCCCAAGACCCTGGCGGCCTTTGCCCTGGGCCTGGTGCTCTTCCTGGTGACGCTCTGCCTGAACATCTTCGCCCTGCATGTGGTTCGCAAGTACCGGGAACAGTATGAATAACTCCGCCCCCAGCCCGTCGCGCCCCATCGACATCGTCAACGCCGGCCTGGCCAAGCGCTACGCCGCCGAAAAGCGATTCCGGTTCTACGGACGTCTGGCCATCTTCGCCAGCCTGTTTTTCCTGGGGCTGCTGTTCGTCACCATCGTGTCCGACGGGTACCCGGCCTTCACCCAGACGTACATCAGGCTGGATGTGCCTCTGGATCCGGCGGAAATCAATCGCGACGACCTGAACGCGGCCAACTACCCACTCTTTGTCAAGAAAGCCATCCGCAGCTACTTTCCGGAAGTGACCGCCCGCAGCGAGATCCGGGATATCGACAATTTCCTGAGCAACAACGCCCCGTTTTCGCTTGAAAAGATGATCTTTGCGGACCCCTCCCTCATTGGCAAGACCGTGACCCTCTGGGTGCTTGCTGATGATGACGTGGACCAGCTGGTCAAGGGCCACATCAACCGCGATGTGCCCGAGATCGAACGCCGCATGAGCGACAAGCAGATCGCCTGGGTGGATTCTCTGATCAAGCGCGGCGTGGTGGAACGAAAGTTCAACACCGTGTTCCTGACCACGGGCGATTCCCGCGAACCCGAACAGGCCGGCATCTGGGGCGCGGTGATGGGCTCCTTCTACTCCCTGCTCATCACCCTGGTGCTCTCCTTTCCCATCGGCATCGCCGCGGCGGTGTACCTGGAAGAATTCGCCCCCAAGAACAAATGGACCGATCTCATCGAGGTCAACATCAACAACCTCGCTGCCGTGCCCTCCATTGTCTTCGGTCTGCTGGGGCTGGCGGTGTTCCTGAACTTCTTCGGCCTGCCGCGCTCTGCCCCGCTGGTGGGCGGTCTGGTGCTCACGCTGATGACCCTTCCCGTGATCATCATCGCCTCCCGCGCGGCGCTCAAGAGCGTGCCGCCGTCCATACGGGAAGCGGCGCTGGGCATTGGCTCCTCGCAGTTGCAGTGCGTGGTCAACCATGTGCTGCCCCTGGCGCTGCCGGGCATGCTCACCGGGGCCATCATCGGCATGGCCCGGGCCCTGGGCGAGACAGCCCCCCTGCTGATGATCGGCATGGTGGCCTTCATCGTGGACGTGCCCCAGGGCATCACCGATGCGGCCACGGCCCTGCCGGTGCAGATTTACCTGTGGTCTGATTCCCCGGAACGTGGCTTCCGGGAAAAGACCAGCGCCGCCATCATGGTGCTTCTGGTGTTCCTGCTGGCCATGAACGCCCTGGCCGTGGTGCTGCGCAAGAAATTCGAACGTCGTTGGTAAGGGCCGGCGGGACCGGCAATCCAGCCGGCCCCTGGCATTGTCATACCGCGGCACGCAAACCCGCGCGTGTTCCGCAATGTTCCTTCAGGAGGACAACATGTTGAAAGGTCTCACCGTCGCAGCGGCCGCCCTGCTGATGGCCACCAGCGTGAACTTTGCTCACGCCCAGGCCGCCAGGGACACCATCAAGATCGTGGGTTCCTCCACGGTGTATCCCTTCTCCACCGTGGTTGCCGAAACCTTCGGCAAGAGCGGTAAGTTCAAGACGCCCACCATCGAATCCACCGGCACTGGCGGCGGTATGAAGCTGTTCTGCGCCGGCGTGGGCGTGGGCCATCCTGACATCACCAACGCCTCCCGCCGCATGAAGAAGTCCGAGTGCGAAGATTGCACCAAGAACGGCGTCAAGGACGTGGTGGAAATCAAGATCGGCTACGACGGCATCGTCCTGGCCAACTCCAAGAAGGCTCCCCTCTTCAAGCTTTCCACCGTGGATCTGTACCGCGCCATGGCCAAGGAAGTGGAAGTGGACGGCAAGATGGTTGCCAACCCCTACAAGACCTGGAAAGAAGTCAACGCTGCCCTGCCTGCCGCCAAAATCGAAGTGCTCGGCCCGCCTCCTACGTCCGGCACCCGCGATGCCTTCATCGAACTGGTGATGGAAGTTGGCGCCAAGTCTTCCGAATTCCTCAAGAATCTTGAAAAGGAAGACAGCAAGAAGTGGAAGGGCTACGTGCACACCATCCGTGAAGACGGCGCCTACATCGATGCCGGCGAAAACGACAACCTGATCGTCCAGAAGCTGGAAGCCAACCCCAACGCCCTGGGCATCTTCGGCTACTCCTTCCTGGACCAGAACGCCGACAAGATCCAGGGTTCCGAAGTGGGCGGCGTGGCTCCCACCTTTGAGAACATCGCCTCCGGCAAGTACACCGTCTCCCGCCCCCTGTACTTCTACGTGAAAAAGGCCCATGCTGGCGTCATCCCCGGCATTGCCGAGTATCTGGCTGAATTCACCAGCGAGAAGGCCTGGGGCCAGGACGGTTATCTGGCTGCCAAGGGCATGATCCCCATGCCCGACGCTGAACGCAAGGAATTCTCCGCCGCCGCCAAGGGCATGACCGCTCTTGACTGTGGCGCCCTGAAGTAAGCACACTCTCTACCGCAGGCGGGCCGGCAACCGTCGGCCCGCCTGTGTCTTGCCGCAACCCTCTTTTCTTTTTCCCTTTCAGGAAGACGAACAGGAACACTGCCATGGACGAGCGCACCCCCGACGCATCCTCCGCCACGGCCAAGACCGTCCCCGCCCGCGAGAAAGGCCCCAAACGCGTCCCCCGCGAAGAACGCCAGACCGTCGGGACTGCGACCGTCCCCGAGCCCCGCATGCATTGCGTGGACGTCAACGTATATTACGGCGACAAACATGCCATCCATGATGTCTCGATGGATATAGGCAACAACGAGGTCATCGCCATGATCGGCCCCTCGGGCTGCGGGAAGTCCACCTTCCTGCGCTGCCTGAACCGCATGAATGACACCATCGACTGTTGCCGTGTGACCGGACTTATCGAACTGGACGGCCGCAACATCTACGATCCCAAGGTGGACGTGGTGCCCCTGCGCGCCCAGGTGGGCATGGTTTTTCAAAAGCCCAATCCCTTTCCGAAATCCATTTATGAAAACATCGCCTATGGTCCCCGCATCCACGGCCTGGTGAACACCAAGGCCGAGATGGACGAGGTGGTGGAAACCTCCCTCAAGCGGGCCGGCCTGTGGAATGAAGTCAAGGACCGGCTGGACCAGCCCGGCACCGGCCTTTCTGGCGGCCAGCAGCAGCGGCTGTGTATTGCGAGGACCATCGCCGTCAGCCCGGAAGTGATTCTGATGGACGAACCCTGCTCCGCGCTGGATCCCATCGCCACCTCTGTGATAGAAGATTTGATTGACGAACTGCGCGAACAATTCGCCATCGCCATTGTCACCCATTCCATGCAGCAGGCCTCGCGCGTGTCCCAGCGCACTGCCTATTTTCATTTGGGCGACCTCATCGAAATCGGCCCCACGGAGCAGATTTTCACCAATCCGCTCCATGAACTGACCCACGACTACATCACCGGCCGCTTCGGCTAGGCCGTCTGCGAGGCATATCCATGACCGCAAAGGAAAAACCGCATATCGTCCGTTCCTTTGACGAAGAACTGGAGAGCATGAACTCCCTGCTGGTGACCATGGGGGAAAAGGCGCTCCTGCAGCTGGAAAAAGCAATTGCCGCCCTGCGTGCCCGCGATGTGGAGCTTGCCAACACAGTGCTGCGCGGCGACGATCTGGTGGATTCCATGCATGCCCAGGTCAACACCCTGACCATCGGCCTGCTGGCTACCCGCCAGCCCGTGGCCACGGACCTGCGGCACGTGGTGGCGTCGCTCAAGATGGCCACGGACCTGGAACGCGTTGCGGACTATGCCGCCAGCGTGGCCGGCTGCGCCCTGGCCCTTCCGGCCGCGCCCTCCGGGCATGTGATGGAGAAGATCGAGCAGCTGGCCCAGGTGGTCGAAAAGCTCCTGACCGACGCCGTGGCTGCCCTGAGCCAGGAAAGCGAAGAAGCGGCCGTGGCGGTCTGGCATGCCGACGATGCCGTGGACGCCGCCTATCTGGCCCTGATGCAGACCCTGCACGAGGACATTGCCGCGCACCCCGAGAGCCTGGCCGTGAACTCACAGCTGCTCTTCGTGGCCCGGTCCCTGGAGCGCCTGGCCGATCACGTCACCAACGTGGCCGGACACCTGATCTATTCCATCACTGGCAAGATTTACAAAGGCGAGAACTGATTTTCCGTCCCACGATGAGCGACTGCAGCGGGGAGCCCCCTTTTGATCGGGTTTCCCCGCTTTTTTTGCGAGTGCTGCAGGGGAACGAAGGCTTGCCACTCCGGAAGCGCGGCAGCGTATCTGCTCAGAGTTCCCGTGCCTCCCGCTTCCAGGCGATGCGGGCAAAGGCATTGTGATTGTGGATGGATTCCAGGGTTTCGGCATGGACTCGAAATTCCAGTACCCGCTCGTCAGCCATGAGCGCTGCCGCCGTGTGGCGGGCCATGTCCTCCACAAACACGGGGTTCTCGTACATGCGCATGGTCACCACGCGCTCGTCGGGTCGCTTGAGCAGCGGATACACCGGGGAGGACGCCGCCGCCTCGGCCAGGGCAATGCATTCCTCGATGGCCGGAGCCTCCCAGCCGCCGTCCGCATCGCGCCGGGGGACGATCTCCATGCGGATGCGGCCGCGCTGGTTGTGCGCGCCATAGTCGCTGATGGCCTTGCTGCAGGGGCACAGGGCCGCCACCGGAGCCTCCACAGTCAGGGTGAACTGCCGGCCCGTTTCCATGGCGGAGAGGGCGTACACGCAGTTGTAATCCATCAGGGCTGTTGCGCCGGTATGCGGGGCGGGGCGTTCCAGAAAGAAGGGGAAGGCCATTTCCAGCCCGGCCTGCCGGGCCTGCAGCCGCCGACGCAGGTCATCCAGCAGGATGGCCAGACGCTGGGGGGTGAAAACATGCCGCCGGGCGGACTCCAGGGCCTCCACAAAACGGCTCATGTGCGAGCCTTTGGCGTCATGGGCCAGACTGGCGGAGAGGGTCAGACTGGCTGTGACCTGCTGGGCGCCACGGCTGGCGTCGGCCACAAGCACGGGCAGCCGGAGCCCGCACACGCCCACAGCATCAATAAAAATCGGCCAGGGCGCGGCCTGGCTCTGGGTGTCTTCCAGCAACAGCGACGATACAGGCGGGGGATTCACTCAACGCTCCACGGGCAAAAGGTCAGCACGGCCACACACCAGCGGCCGGCTGCCATGAGCACCGTATCAGCAACCGCACAGGGAGGCAAAGAAAACTCCACTCCCTTTTTCCCGCCCCCAGGTTCATGCCCCAGGATTCCTGCGCGGCGGCTGCCAGGCCCTTGCTTCGGAGCACCTGCAGCGGCGGTATTTTTGATTGCCAACGGCAGTATTGTATAATATATATATGAATTACAGGAGGAACCCCCATGCGCATGCATTGCCCTGAATGCGGAGAATTCCTGGCTGTGGGTGCGGTGTATCCACGGTCAGCATTCCTATGCCATCGGTGCGGGCATCGCATTCTGCCGCCCCAGCCCAATGCAGCGCTTTTCTCCTGTTCCAGCTGCGGCCTCAAGCGCCGCCTGCCGACCAAACACGCAGGCGTGCTGGCCCGGTGCTCCCGGTGCAACACGGTAAACCGGGTGGATTCCCTGTACCTGGCGCCGGCAACGCCCCCTGCGCCCGGCCCCGCCCAGCTCCTCCCACAGCAAGAACACGGCCCCGAGCGCCGCGCCGCCACCCGGCATACCCTGCCGGACATCAGCGCCTACCTCGGCCTGCTGGCAGGCGTGGCCGACGTGCGCAACATCAGCGAAACCGGCGCCGGCCTGGCCATCGCCGCGCCGGAACGCGAGTTTCACGTCGGGGAACGCCTGTATGCCGATCTGCTCTTCCAGCAGCAAATCGCCCTGGAGCACCTGCCGCTTGTGGTGGTGCGCAACAACCCTACCCTGCTGGGCTGCCGGTTCGACCTCTCCAGCCCAATCCTGCAGCGCCAGATGCGGGAATTGATCCAGCGCGGGCTTATGGTGGAGCAATACCAGCGCAGCCACGTGAAAGTGCTCTTTGAAAAGCCAGAGGGCCGCCTCCAGCTGCGCGAGCACGACCTGTACTGAGCACCACCTCCCTGTTTTGCAGCGCGAGGCTAACCCCATCCCGACACTGCGTGACATTCCCTATTCATCCGGTCTGATACATATCTTCTCCATTGCTTTTATCGGCTGATTTTGTATGAAATCAACCTTAAGGCATGCGTGGCGGTCTGGCTTGCCCCCGCACCCAAGGGTGCGCCCGGTTGCATCCACCTGTATTGCCTGCATCCCCTGTAGAGGAGTGATCATGTCCAGGAGCATCAGAACCACGCTGCTCATTCTCCTTGGGAGCCTCGTGCTCGTTGTCCAAGGCGTCCTTGTATATTTCGTTTCAACCACGACGTATTCGAAAAGCCTTGCCGATGCCCAGGGGCAGCTGGAACAGGTGGCCTCGGCCCTGTCCAGGTCGGCCAGTGATTTCGGCGTGTATCAGATGCAATTTGTGCAGGGAGTTGCCCGCTTGCCAGAACTGCGCGAACTGCTGCTCGGACAGGGGGATGAACAACATGCCGCCGACATGTTGGCCGGCTTGTCCATGGCCTCTGACGCCGTGAACACCCTGTACCTGTTCAATGCCCAGGGCACACAGGTAGTGACCATGGCCAAGGGCAAGGCTGCAAAACTCAGCGCCCTGGCCGACCGGGAATACATCCAGGCGGCCCTGGCGGGCCAGCCCGGCTACAGTTCCGCTCCCACCAAAAGCATTGCCACGGGCAAGCTCATTGTCAGTGTGACGGCTCCCATTTTTGACGATGCCGGCAAATCTGTTGGCGGTGTCGGGATGTCCTACGTCCTGGACGGGCTCATCAAGGAGTATGTCGAGGGGGTGCGCATCGGCAACACGGGCCATCCGTTCATTCTCTCCCCCAAGGGCGTCATGGTGGCCCACCCAAACGCGGAGCTGTTGCTCAAGGATGTTTCCCAGGAGCCTGGCATGGCGGCCATTCTGGCTTCCCCGCAAGGCCGCACCGAATACACCTCCGAGGGGACGGTACGCCAGGCCGTCTGGACCAGGGTGCCCACCTGGAACTGGGTGCTCGCGTTTGCCATGGATATGGATGAGATCGAAGCAGCGGCCATTTCCCAGCGCAATTTTCTGCTGGTGCTGGGCGGCGTGGCCGTGCTGGCGCTGATTGTCGTGGCCCTTCTGGCGCTGGACGTGATTGTCGTCAAGCCGCTCAAGCAGTTGGAACGCTTTGCCGCAGCCGTGGCCGGCGGCCAGTTGAATGCCACCCTTCCCCTGGTGCGACGTAATGAAATCGGCAAGTTGGGTGATAGCCTGCGCAGCATGGTGCAAAGCCTCAAGGACAAAATCCAGGACGCCGATGACAAGCAGCGCCAGGCCCAGGCGGAATCCGAACGCGCCGCCGCGGCCACCCGCGAGGCCGAGGCGGCCCGCACCGCTGCCGAGCGGGCCAGGGTGGAAGGCATGCTCCAGGCGGCCGGCCAGCTGGAGAGCATTGTGGAGATTGTCACCACAGCCTCCGAGGAGCTGGCAGCGCAGATCGAGCAATCCAGCCAGGGAGCACAGGACCAGAGCCGCCGCGTGACCGAAACCGCCACGGCCATGGAGGAAATGACCGCCACCGTGCTGGAAGTGGCCCGCAGCGCCTCCGAAGCCGCAGATTCCGCAGACAAGGCCAAGGGCCGGGCGGAGGGCGGGGCTACCGTGGTGGATCAGGTCATCCACGGCATCAAGGACGCCCAGACCCAGGCCCTGAGCCTCAAGGCGGACATGACCGCCCTGGGCAAGCAGGCGGAAAGCATCGGGCAGATTCTGAATGTCATTTCGGATATTGCCGACCAGACCAACCTGCTGGCCCTGAACGCGGCCATCGAGGCAGCCCGCGCCGGGGATGCTGGCCGCGGCTTTGCTGTGGTGGCCGACGAGGTCCGCAAGCTGGCCGAGAAAACCATGACCGCCACCAAGGAAGTGGGCAGCGCCATCCGTGATATCCAGAATGGCACGCGCAAGAACGTGGATAATGTGGAACGCGCCGTGGCGTCCATCGACTCTGCCACCAGTCTGGCCGGGCAGTCCGGCGAAGCGCTGGGGTCCATCGTCAACCTCGTGGAAACCACCTCTGAGCAGGTCCGGTCCATCGCCACTGCCGCGGAAGAGCAGTCCGCCACCAGCGAGCAGATCAACCGTTCCATCGAAGCCATCAATCAGATTTCGCAGGAAACCTCCGACGCCATGCAGCAATCCGCCAACGCCGTGACCGAGCTGGCCGACCAGGCCCTCAAGCTCAAGCGCGTGGTGGAACGGCTCAAAGACGCACGCTGACGCCGCATGCGCGCCCCCACACGCCCCGGATCTCGCTGGACCGTCAGAGGACTGGGGCGTGTGGGGGCGCGCCCGGAATCGGGCCTGGGTGCGGGCCTGGGCTCAGGCCCGGCCCCGGGAGGCCACGGTCAGATCGTGCAGGGGATACAGTTCCGCGCCGGCCTGACGCATGGCTTTCAGGGTCTGCACGGCGTCGTAGGCCACGCAGGCGTCGTAATGTACGCCAGGGCAGACGGCCGGGCCGGCCTCGGGGAAGTTCTCCTGGTTGCAGCACATGCCGGTGATGACGGCCGGACCCTCGTCCGTCTCCACCACCACGGTCTGGCTGCCGGGGGTGTGGCCAGGGGTGAGCAGAACCTTCAGACCAGGTAGAATTTCCGCATCACCTGCCAGCTCCACCAGGTCCACATCTTCAATGTACGTGGAATCATAACGGTAATCCACGGGATGCGGATTTCGGCAGGCCTCGGCCTCACGTTTCTGCACGAAAATCCTGGCGTTTGGGAAGAGCAGGTTGTTGCCGCAGTGATCATCGTGCAGATGGGTGTTGATCACCGCCCAGACGTCCTCGGGTGCCACGCCGGCCCCGGCCAGGGCGTCTTCCATGAGCCGGGCCGTAAGCCCGGTATCATCCATGAACTCCGGGGGGGGAACAAAGTCCTCCAGGCCGGTATCCACCAGGATGATTCGGCCTTCGCCTCCCTTTTCCTTCAACAAGAACGACCACATGGGCAACCAGATACGCTTGCCGTAGCCGCGCTGCCAGGTCATGATCCCCTGATCCACATTGCGCACCCCCACCAGGAGGGGCGTGATGGAAAACGACATGTTCGCAGCTCCTTCTCGCAGCTCTTTCTCCGCTGAAGACTGTAGCGCCACGCGCTCGTCTCAGGCAGGGCTTTGCTTAGAATGAAAACACCCTGGACTCTTCCGCCAGATCCAGCATGGCGGCGTCGCTCATCAGGGAGAGCCCCCTGGGCAGAGCCGTCCGGGCGCCCAGGCGCTGGCGGGCGCTTTTCACATCCAGATGAATGGCGGCATTGGCCGTGCGCAGGAACTGCAGATGCTGGCAGAGGGAATCCGGGGCCAGCTCCGGCAGTTTGTCCGGCTGGGAACTGATGAAGCGCTGGGCCAGGAGCACGGCTTCGTCCATCAGGAACAACCGGACCTCATGCCCCTTGAGCACGGCCAGGCGGGCCAGCCGCAGGCAGCGTTCCACGCGGCCGCCGTCTTCGGGCCCCCGGGCCAGGACGAACAGATACTTGCTCATAAGACGTCTCCCTGAGTGGATTAGTGTTGCGTCCTCTAGCATGATCCATACAGAATAGACGCAACACTGGGCCGCAGGCACAGCGGCCCCGGAGCAGCATGCTCCGTGAATCAGCCAGAATCCGCGCATTTCGGCTGACGATCTTCCACGAAATCCGATGGCATTCTTATCCCCTTGTTTCGTGGACATCACACTAGTCGCGGGTCACGGGCAGGCGGATGTGAAAGCTCGCACCGCCGGCGTCGTTGGTGGACACGTGGATCTGCCCGCCATGGTCCTGGATGATGCCATAACTGATGGACAATCCCAGGCCCGTGCCCTTGCCCACCTGTTTGGTGGTGAAGAAGGGTTCGAAGATGCGCGCCGCGATGGCCGGAGGCACGCCGCCGCCGGTATCGGAGATGCGCAGGGTCACATATTCGGAATTATGGATGGTTTTCACGGTGATGCGGCGTTGGATCCGGTCCTTGTGGCCGGCTTTTTCCAGCCGTTCGGCATGTTCTTCAATGGCGTCGCGGGCGTTGAGCAGAAAGTTGATGAACACCTGCTCCATGCGGTTGGGCTCGCAGCGGACCAGGGGCAGCTTGTCGTCCAGTTCCCAGACCAGTTCGATGTTGCGCAGGGCCAGCTGCTGGCCGAAGAAATCAAAGGCCTTTCTGAGCACGGCGTTCAGGTCCACGGGCTCCAGCTGCAGCTCGGCCTTGCGGCCGAACTCGCGCATGTGGTTGATGATGCGCGTGGCGCGTTCAATCTGTTCCGTGGCCAGGCCGGTCATGCGGGTCAGCAGGACCTGATCCGGCTGCTCGCCACGGGAAAGACGGCGGCGGACCAGATCCATGCTGGTCTGGATGACCGACAAGGGCTGGTTGATCTCATGGGCCACGCCCGTGGCCATCTCGCCCAGGGTGGCCATCTTGGAAGCCTGAATGAGCTGTTGCTCGGTTTCCAGGCGGGTGGTGATGTCGCTGGCCGTGGCCAGGAGCACGGTGCGGTCGAAATACTCCGACCGCGAAACGCTGATGCTGACAAAAAATTCCCGGCCGTCCCTGGCCCGCTGCCGGACCTGATCCAGCCCCCGGCCGGAGAGGATGGCCCCGGCCAGCTGGGCGCGGTCCTCCTCGCCGGCAAAAAGCTCCAGAAAAGGCATGCCGGCCAGCTCATGTTTCTCGTGGCCATAGAGCAGCACGGCCCCGCGGTTGCAATCCAGAATGGTCAGCTCCGCCGGGTCCGAGGGGTCGAGCACAAAGACGGCACTCGGAATATTATTGAAAATATCCACATATTTGCGCTCGGAACGCTTCAGCTCCCGCTCCAGCTCCTTGCGCTCGGTGATGTCCAGGCACATCTCCATGGCCGCCACAATCTGGCCGTCCGTATCGTAAATCGGTGCGGTGTGGACGATCCAATGGGCCTTGGAGCCGTCCTTGTAGCAACCGCTTTCCTCGGTGGTGATGCAACGCCCGGTCTCGAAGGTCTTTTCCACCGGGCAGTCGGGGCATTTTTCCGTGCGGTTTTTGTAGGCCTTGAAGCAGAACTCCCCCTTGGCCGCGGAAAAACGCTCCTGGAAGGTCCGGTTAAAGCGCAACAGGCGGTAATCCCGGTCCTGCACGGTAACGAGGCAGGGCACGCCCTCGAAAAGATCCTGGTACAGGTTGCGCTGGCGCGCGAGCTCGCAGTTTTTGGCCACCAGATCCCCGCCCATGGAGCGGATGGCCGTGGCCAGATGGCCGATTTCATCTTCCTGGGTGGGCGGCGGGGTGGTCAGCGGCTCGCCCCGGGCCAGCACGGCAGCGTCCTCCAGCATGCGTTGGACAGGCCGTTTGATGAGCACCACCACCAGCAGAAACAGCGCCCCGGCGCAGAGCAGAAAAAGGATGACCGCCAGCCAGACCGTCTGAACCATGCTTTCATCCACCAGCGCCTGACTGTCCCGGGTGGAAAAGGAAATATCCAGCACGCCGAGGATTGTGTCGTCCTCGCTGTGAAAGTGACAGCCGGCCGGGTCGGAGCAGCCGGGCTCATTGAGGATGGGGCTGGCCAGGCGCAGCACCCGCTCGCCCTCCACCACATCCTCGCTGTACAGCCGTTGCTCCAGGGTGGGCGTGAGCAGGGCCGGGGTGAACCGGTGGCAGGTCTGGCACAGGGGTTCAGCCATGGAGAAGCGCGCCCCGACCTCGCGGGCATCCGCCGAGAACATGACCTGCCGCTGCTTGTTGAAAATACGGATGCCGCGGATCTCCGGCAGGGTGCCGCAGTTCTCCACAATGGCCCGGATATCCTGGCGGGAGTTGAGCATCATGGCGTAGTGCAAGCCCAGCTGCACGGTGCTGGCCACGCGGTCCGCGCTGTTGATGAGGCTCTGGCGGGCAAAGGTCTGCTGATGGCGGATGTGGTAAAAACTCCAGACCAGGATGCAGACGAACAGAATGCAGACAATGGGAATGGCCAGCTTGAGCGTCAGCCGGCAGCGGGCATGGGCCGCGGCACGACGCGCCAGCTCCAGCAGCAGCAAGATGGCGCGGCGCATCTAGGCCCCCTCCCCTGCCGCCTCTCCCCGGGGCAGGGTCACGACAATGCGCGTGCCGCGGTCCGGCTCGCTCTCCACGACAATGCGCCCGCCGTGCTGGCTGACGATCTGGTTGGAAATGAACAGCCCCAGCCCCGTGCCGCGGGATCCCTTGGAGGAGAAAAAGAGGGTGAACATTCTCTCCCGGGTGTGCTGGTCCATGCCCACGCCGTCGTCCTGCACTTCGATGACCAGCCGGGCCGCATCCCCCTGCACGCGCAGGCGGACGATCTTTTCCGCCGGATCCACCCGCTGCAGATGCGCGGCTTCGGCGCAGGCGTCCACGGCGTTTTCCAGAAAGTTCACCAGGGCGGAATGCATGGCGGTTTCGTCCAGGCAGATTGTCCCCAGCTCCGCGCCGGCTTCCAGGGCAAACTGCACGCCCCGGGCCGCGGCCTTGGGTTCGACGACGCCAGCCAGATCGCGGGCAAAGGCGGCCACGTCCACCTCGCTGCGTTCGGGCTCGCGGCTCTTGGCGTAGTACAGAATATCCAGGACCATCTTGCGGATGCGGGAAATCTTGTCCCGGACGATGCCCCAGCCCTCGCGCACCTTGGCGTCATCCGCCTTGCGCAGGCCGGCTTCGACCTTGTACACGCCGCCGTCCAGGGAGGTGAGCAGCCCTTTGACGCCATGGGACATGGAGCCGAGCATCAGCCCCAAAGAGGCCAGATGATCCTGTAGCTGGCGGATCTGGGTGATATCCGTGGCGATTTCCATCACCAGGCCGATCTCTCCGGCCTCGTTGCGCACGGGGGCGGTCTGCACCAACACGTGCCGCTGCTCGCCGTTGCGGGTCAGGACCACGGTTTCGCTCTCATGCGAACGCCCGTCCTCAAAGGTCTCGGCCACGGGACAGCGCTCGCAGGGGTGGTCGCGGTGGCCAAACAGCTCGTGACAGGCCAAGGCCGTCTCGCCGCGTGTTTCGCCAAAATCGTGTCGAAAGCGGCGGTTGGCGTCCACAATCCTGAATTCCTCATCCACCACGGCAATGGTCGCCGGCACAGCGTCAAAGAGCCGCTGCCACTTTTCCCGGGCCGCGCGCAGATCCTCCTGCAGCCGGTTCACTTCCGAAACATCCACCGACAGCTCGATGACCAGCTCCACCAGCCCCTCTTGATTGAAAATGGGCGCGGTGTGCACGATGACCGGGATGACGGCGCCGTCCCTGTCCACCAGCCGCTCCCGGCTGCGCTGGGCCTTGCCGGTCTCGATGGTCTGCCAGACGGGGCAGGCGTTGCCGCTGCCCTCGCGGCCGTCGTAGGCCTCCCAGGAGTGCCGGCCCACGAGATTGCCCAGCCGTTCCTTGCAAAGCTGGTTGGCGGCCACCACTTCCAGGTATCTGTTATGGATGGAAATAAAGCACGGCAGTTCGTTGAAATAGCTTGGCCCTTCGTCAAAGGCCGCAGCCAGGCCCTTCATGGCCGAGGAAAGCCCCTCCACCACCTGCCCCACAGCCAGCTGGCGCTCCAGCTCCACCAGACGGGCGCTCTTTTCCCTGACAATGCGCTCCAGATTGCGGGTGTGCTCCCGAAGCTGGCGACGCATGGCGATCTTGTCCGCCGCGCGTCTGAGGGCGCTGATGAGCAGCTCGTCACGCACGGGCTTGGTGATGAAGTCCATGGCCTCAAGCTGCAGGCTCTTGATGGCCAGCTCCATGTCCCCATGCCCGCTGACCATGATCACCTCAATGTCCGGCCAGGCGGCCTTGATGCGCTTGAGCAGCTCGATGCCGTCCATGCCGGGCATTTTGATGTCCGTGAGCACGATGCCGGGCGCAAAGGTCTCGCAGAGCGCCAACGCCGCCTCGCCATGGGCCGCGGTCTGCACCTCGTAGCCCAGGTCGGCCACGGACAGCTCCAGCACCTCCCGGATGGGGGCTTCGTCGTCCACGATCAGGACGCGCTCGGACAACCCGTCATGCATGGTCAGCTCCAGGCTGGAGGGTGAACGGATGGTAGGGGGAACCCCTTTTTGGAGAAAGGGGTTCCCCCTACACCCCCCTCCCCAAAGACTTTTACCTGGGGTGATGCGTGACGCGGTGATCGCAACAGAAATGAATCCTTCGGGGAGGGCATTGAGAAACACGCTTGCATCACCAACACCTCAAATATCTTTGGAAGGGGGGTCTGGGGGGGGAAACCTTTCTTTAAGAAAGGTTTCCCCCCAGTTCTCCCAACTCCCTACATTCCCACCATTTCCTTGGCCAGGGCCAGGGTCTTTTGCGGGTCCACGGGCTTGGAGAGCACGGGGACGCTCTTGTTGAGTGCCGGCGGGCGAGGGCCGACGCCGGAGATGACAATGACCGGGATTTCGGCCAGGGAAGGTTCCTGGCGCAGTTTGACGTAGAACAGGGTGCCGCCACGGCCGGGCATGTCCATGTCCAGGGTGATGAGGTCGGGGTTGTGGACCTGGGCTTTTTCCAGGCCTTCCACGCCATTGTTCGCCACGAACGTGGTGAAGCCGGCCTCGTCGAACACGTCCTTGAGGTAGGACACGATATCCGGATCGTCGTCGATGATGAGCACTTTCTTAGACATATGCACCTCGTGATTCGCCTTAGAATCAGGCGGATTACTTCAGTTTCTGGAGAGACTTGGCCATTTGCAGGCCCACGCCCAGGCCTTCGCGCAGGGCTGGGTCGCGCATGGCGGAGACCATGCTCCTGAGGCCGATGGGCTCGGCGTCCTTCAGGTTCATGGCCGCCGGGAGTTCGGTGAGTTTGTTCAGAAACTCCATGAATTCCGGGCTGGACATCTTTTTGAGCAGGCCAAGCATCTCGACAAAGCTGTCGCCCATTTCGGCCAGGTCCTCGGGACCATACTGGGCAGCCACCTTGGCCCGCACTTCGAGCATGGCTTCATAGGTCCGGAACACGCCGCGGGTTTCCAGGGTGCCCAGGAAGCGGATGGCGTTGTGCATGGAGCTCTTGAGCATGGGCTCCATGGTGTGGAAGAGCTCGATGGCGTTTTCCATCTGGTCCAGCATGTAGGCGATGTTCTTCATGTTGCGCAGCAGGCGCTTGAGCATGAGGAACCCGTCTTCCAGCTCGAAGCCGTGATCCACCTGTCCGAGTTCGCGCAGCAGGTGTTGGAAGGACGACTTCATCAGGGGGCTCAAGTCGTCCTTGAGTTCCTGGATCTCCAGCCGGGACTTGCGCATTTCCATGAGCTCGGCTTCGATCGTCTCCAGTTTTTGCAGAATCAGGTCCTCGTTCTTCATGATGCAGGACCCTCCTTACAGGCTGCACGCGCCCATGCGCTTCTTGCCGGCCATGAACATCTGGGGTTCCAGAGGCAGTTCCTTGCCCTTGAGCATGAGGTTGAAGTACACCCACTTGAACATCATCTTGCCCATGTAGTTCATGAAGGACTCGCCCAGCAGATCCATGGGCCCCAGGCCGGGGAAGGGGTATTTTCCCGGCAGGGGTTCAATTTTGTAGTTGAAGTCGATGAGGGTGGCCTTTTCGTAGCCCGTGACGATGAAGCAGGTGGAGTGGCCGTCGAATTCAGGGCGCGGTTCCAGGCCTTCGATCTCGCGGTGCAGGTTCTCGGCCACCACGTCGGATTCAAAGTGGGCCACGGAGCCGGCCTTGGAGGTGGGGACGTTGGTCGCGTCGCCAATGACGTACATATTCTCGTACTTCTTGGACTTCAGCGTGTGGTGGTCCGTGTCCAGGTAGGCCATGGCGTCGCCGATTTCAGAATCCTCGATGACCTTGGAGCCGAAGTTCGGCGGAATGGAGACCAGCAGGTCGTAGTCCACTTCCTCGCCCTTGTGGGATTCGATGACCTTGCGGCCCACGTCCACGCTGCCGATTTCAAAGTTGGGCGTAATCTTGATGTTCTTGTCTTCGCAGAGCTTGCCCAGGATTTCCGCGGCCACGGGCTTGGTGAACGCCCCGGTGAGGGGGGTGACCAGTTCGATCTCGATATTGCAGCGCGAATCGTTGATCATGTAGAACCAGTCAGCCAGGAACACGAACTCCAGCGGGGCCACCGGGCACTTGATGGGCATTTCGGCGATGTTCAGCACCAGCTTGCCCTTGTTGAAGTGCTTGAGCTTCTTGGCCAGGGCCACGGCGCCGTCGGGGGTGTAGAAATCGAAGATGTCCTTGCGCCAGCCGTCGCTCATGCCGTCGATTTCATCAGGCACGATGCGGCAGCCGGTGCCCACCACCACCCAGTCATAGGTGTGGGTGCCGCCCTTGCAGGTGACCTTCTTGGCCACGGGGTCGATGTTCTCGATCTCGTCCTGCACAAACTCCACATTGGAGGGGATGAAGTCCATCTGCGGCTTGATGCAGTCCTTGAGGGAATAGATCCCAAAGGGAATGAACAGCCAGCCGGCCTGGTAGTGATGCTGCCAGGAACGGTCGATGATGGTGATCTTCCACTCTTTCGGATCCAACAGCTTGGCCATCTTCGCGGCGACCATGACGCCGCCGGCGCCAGATCCCAGGATCAACAGCTTTTTCATGTGGTTCACGGCTCCCTGATGAGGATGGTGATTGCAGTGGTGCGCGAGCCGCCTTCCCGGAGCAGCCGGGTGCCGGCCAGCGCATGGAGCCGTATGAGCAAGGGACGGGCCAAGAATTTCCGCATTGAATTTCAGCTTGTTGCGCCAATCTATCCCCCGAGCCCCCCAGCAGGCGCAACCTTTTTTTACTTCTGTTTTGGTATGAATTTAGTTTGGTATTTTATTCCAGTGTGTTGCAGGATCTGTCAACCCGGTGCAAGGCGTCAACCTGGGTTGACGTCGCCCAGGGTCTTGAGGCGCTTGTGCAGGGCCTGGCGGGAGATGCCCAGCAGTTTCGCCGCCTTGCTCTGATTGCCCCCGGCCTGCTTCAGGGCCTGGAGAATCACATCCTCGGCCACGCGAGCCTCAGCCTGCCTGAGGGTGGGCAGGACGCAGGCAGGGCCGCGCTGCAGCGACGGGAGCGGTGGCAACGGGCTCGCGGCCTGGTGCAACCCCTGCCGCACGGACTGCATCCAGTCCACCACCGGCCCAAGCCCCAATGGCCCGCCGCCCCGGTGCAGGGTGCAGGCGTGCAGGAGCATGGACTTGAGTTCGCGCACGTTGCCGGGGAAATCGTAGCGTCGAAGCTCGGCGTAGAGGGCCTCGGGAATCTCCGGCACCGACTGGCCGGTCTCCCTGGCTGCTTCCTCCAGAAAATGGGGGACCAGCAGCTCCAGATCCTCCAGCCGGTCCCGCAGGGGGGGCAGCACAATCAGGTGGGTGCGCAGACGGAAGAAGAGGTCGCGCCGGAAGACGGCGGGATCCAGCAGTTCGGCCACGGTCTTGTTGGTGGCCGCCACCAGCCGGCAGTCCATGGGTCGCGGTGCGTCCGAGCCCAGGGGATAGTATTCGCGCTCCTGGATGCAGCGCAGCAGCTTGAGTTGTGAGGTCAGGGAGAGGTCGCCGATTTCATCCAGAAACAGCGTGCCGTCGCCGGCTTCTTCCAGCAGTCCGCTGCGGCCGCCCTGGGCGCCGGTGTAGGCGCCTTTTTTGTGGCCGAAGAGGGTGTCCGAAAGCATGACATCATCCAGCCCGGCCACGTTGCAGCCGATGAAGGGCCGGTGGCGGGCGTCTCCCGCGCAGGCCTGATGAATGGCCCGGGCGGCCAGCTCCTTGCCCACGCCGGTCTCGCCCACGATGAGCGCCGGCTCGCGGGACCGGGCCACGGCAGCCAGCTGGGTCAGCACCTCGCGCATGGCCGGGCTGCGGGTCAGCAGCTGCGCCCCCTCCTCTGCCGCAACGGCAGCGCCAGGCTTTGCGCCGGCCACCAAGGCACCGCCCCCTGCAGTGAGGGAGGCCCTGTCCGCCTGCCCCCGCCGCTCCAGCGCCTGGGTCACGGCGGCCAGCAGCCGGCCGCGGTCCACAGGTTTGACCAGATAATCCAACGAGCCGGCCTGCATGCAGCGCACGGCCGTCTCCACCTCGTTGTGCCCGGTAAGGACGATGGCCGGCACGTCCAGGCCCTGCTCGCGGATGTGGGCCAGGATCTCCTCGCCGCTGGTGTGCGGCATGGACAAATCCAGCATCACCAGCGAAAACGGCCGGGTGGAGAGCAGCTCGGGCACGGTGCGGCTGTCTGAGCAGAGAATGGTGTTGGTGATGCCGGAAAAGCGCAGGTTCAGGGCATAGCTGGTCAGGGCCTGCTCCTCGTCGTCCACGATGAGGATGGGCGCCAGGGGATGCTTGGTGTCTGCGGCCATGGTCAGCCCCTTGCTCCAGGCAACGGTCCTGGAAAGACCACGGGCAAGGCCACGGGCAGGGCCAGCAGGGCCTGCGTGCCCCGACCGGGAGCGGATTCCAGCTCCAGCCGCCCGCCGTGCTCCCGGGCAATGGACAGGGAAATGGACAAGCCCAGCCCGGTGCCTCCCTGCTGACCTTTGGTGGAATAAAACGGCTGCGTCACCAGGGGCAGGGCCTCAGGCGCGATGCCCACCCCCTCGTCCGTGACCACGATTTCCACCGCGCCGGCCTCCGGGTCATGCCTGGTTTCCACCACAAGACCCTGCCCCTCGTGCTCCAGGGCGTGGCAGGCGTTCTGCAGCAGATTGACCACCACCTGCTCCAGTCGTTGGCGACGCCCGCGGACCAGGGGCAATCCAGAAGCATACCGCACGTCGAAACGCCTGGTGCGGCGGCCGATGTTCTTGTGCATGAGCAGGGTCGCGGCCTGGACCACTTCATTGACGCTCAGCAGCTCAAAGCCGCCATCCACGTCCTGTCGGCTGTATTGCTTGAGTTCCTTGACGATGCGATTGATGCGCGTGGACCCCTCAATCACGCCCTGTAAAAGCTGGGGGACAAAATCCACAATCTCCGGAATGCCCACCTCCCCCGCGCCCGGCTCCAGCTCCTCGCCGCGCAGTCGTTCCAGCGCCGGCTGCAGCCGCCACCAGAGATCCATGAGCAACGGAGCGTTGAGCATGATGAAGTTATTGGGATTGTTGATCTCGTGCGCCACTTCGGAGACCAAGGCCCCCAGGGAGAGCAGCCGGTCCGCATGCAGCACCCGGCTCTCGGCCAGCTTCTGATCGGAAATGTCCATGCCCACGGCCTGATACTCGCGCACGTGCCCGGTTTTATAGAAAAATCCCTGTACCACCCAACGAATCCACATGGGCCGGTCTTCCAGGGGCCCCAGGCTGCCGGCGTCTTCAAGGCGCTGTTCCACCTCGGCTACGGGGCGTTCGGGGCTGATGGAGGCCACGGCGGCGTGGAAGCCTTCCCGCACCGACGGCGGCAGGGCCAGCAGAAGATTCTCGCCCACACATTCATTGCGCCGCCGACCAACGCAACGGCAGCAGGAGGCATTGGCATAGGTGATGGAAAAATCAGGCAGGAAACAGCAAATCGGATCCGGGCGTTTTTCCAGGATGCTTTGGTATTTCTTTTTGCGGTTCAGGAGACCATCAATGCAATCCCGATACCTAGTCACATCTTCCACGATGAGCTGCTGCAGCGTTTGGCCTTCCACTTCCACTGCGCCGCAGTGGATGCGCACCCAGCCAATGGAGCCGTCGGCCCGGGCGATGGAGCGTTCCACATTGAGCCACTTGTTCCGCGGGCAGTTGATCTCCGGCATGGACGCGCACATGCCCAGGCAAAAGATGGACAGCACATCCAGAAAACACATGAATTCCAGGTCCCTGGGCGTCACTTCGGTCACGCGGTGGAACTCGCGGTTGACGAAGACGATATCATCGGCCTGATTGGCCAGGAGCACTCCCACGGGCAGGGCGTCGTACACGGCAGCCAAAGAGGGGGCCAAAGAAGCAGGTGGGGGAGCGCAGCGCATATCAGCCTCGTTTGGTATGAATTTGATCCCGTATCCCAGCCGGCCGCACTTGGCAAGGAGAAACCCCAGCCCCCGGCATCCCTATTTCACCACACCACCGGCGAAACACCTCACAGCCAGTTGCTGCACAACAAAAAGTGCAATAGGGTGTGACTGTGTTTTGCATGGACTTGTCAGGGGGGATGCATGCTGGGGTCGACTCGCTCACGCATTGTGCTGCTCACGGCACTATCCGCCCTGCCTGCGTTATGCATTCTCCTGTATAATGGCTGGGAGCAGCGCCAGCAGCGGGTCATCGACGCGAAAGCCAGCATGCTGCTTCTCGCCAAAGGCATTGCGGAGGTCCAGCAACGTCATGTGGAGTCCACCCGCCAGTTGCTGAACGTGCTGGCCCTGATGGATAGCGTGCGCGACCGCGATGCCGCAGCCTGCGCCAGATTGTTCGCGCAGATTCTGAAGACACATTCCGACTATACAAACATCGTGGCCGCAGATTCCACAGGGGATGTCTTTGCCTCGGGCGTACCTTTTGACCCCATCAACCTGGCCGACCGCAAGCACTTCCAGGAGGCACTGACCACCGGGAGATTCTCCGCCGGAGAATTCATCATTTCCAGGTCCACCCACGAAAATGCCTTTCCCCTCTCCCTGCCGGTATTCGACGAACAGGGCCAGGTTGTGGCCGTCATCACTGCCGCGCTCAAGCTTGATTCGTACGCGGGCTATCTGGATGAGGTCGGCGCACCACAGCAGGTTATCCTGGGCATCACGGACCATGAGGGCATCCGGCTGTTCTATCATCCGCCGGCCCCCACCAATGTACCTGGCAAGCCAATCAATCCAGTGGTCTGGGCGGGCATCTCCTCACCTGCAGCAGATGAAGGCGTCATGCAGCAGACAGGCTCGGATGGGGTGGAACGTTACTTGGGATGGAAGCGCCTGCGACTGCGGCCGGATGAGCCGCCCTACATCTACTGCGTGGCCGGTCTGCCCAAAACCGTGGCCTTGGAGACTACCAAGGAAATTTCCCGGCGCAGCATCGCCCTGTGGCTGCTGGTTGCCCTGCTCGGTTGTGGTGGCGCCTACCTGTATGGCAACGCCGCCGTGGTCCGCCAGCTGACGGCCATTTCCCGGGCGGCCACGGCGTTGGGCCGTGGCGATTTTTCCGCCCGCACCGGCCTGCCGCACCGCGAGGATGATCTTGGCCAGCTGGCTCGCACCTTCGACGCCATGGCCGAACGCATCCAGTCCCACGATGCGGACCGGAACAAGGCCGAGGAAGCCCTTCGTCTGAGCGAGGAACGCTTCCGCAAGCTGCTGGATGTGGTGGAGACCGTGGCCGTGCAGGGCTACTCCATGGACCGCAAGGTGGTGTACTGGAACAAGGCCTCCGAGTTGCTGTACGGCTACACCGCCGAGGAAGCGATGGGCAGGGATCTGGTGGAGCTGATCATCCCGCCGGCCATGCGGCCGCAGGTGCGCGAATTCGTACACCGCATGGGCACCACGGACTTCATCATCCCGGCGGCAGAACTGGAGCTCCAACGCAAGGACGGCACCCTGGCCCCGGTCTTTTCCAGCCACGTGCGCGTGGAGGTGGGCGACCGGCTGGAAATGTTCTGCCTGGATGTGGATCTGACCGGCCTCAAACAGGCCGAGGCCGAAGCCCGCAAGGCCCAGCGAGTGGCCGAGGAGGCCAACGCCGCCAAATCCATATTTCTGGCCAACATGAGCCACGAGATCCGCACCCCGTTGAACGGCATCCTCGGCATGCTGCAGCTGCTGCAGCTCACGGCCCTTTCGGCGGATCAGCACCTGTATGTGGAAAAAGCCATCCACTCCTCACGGCGGCTTACCCGCCTGCTCTCGGATATCCTGGATCTCTCCCAGGTGGAGTCGGGCCGCCTGGCGCTGCATCCGGCCCCCTTCCGGGTGCAGGATCTGCAGGACGCCGTGCTGGAACTGTTCACCGGCCCGGCCTCGCAAAAAGGGCTCTCCCTGTCCATGCGGGTGGACCCGGACCTCCCTGCGGTGCTGGTGGGAGACGAGATCCGGCTGCGGCAAATTCTGTTCAATCTGGTCAACAATGCCATCAAATTCACGGAACAGGGGCAGGTGCGGGTTGAGTTGACCGCCCTCTCTCCAAGCCAGGAGTCCCAGCCACGCATGCTCATCAGCGTTCATGACACAGGCATTGGCATTCCCCCGGATAAACTATCCGATCTGTTCTCCCCTTTTGCCCAGCTGGACGCCAGCACCTCCCTCACCACCCACAGCGCCGACCGGGGCGCCGGCCTGGGGTTGGCCATTGTCCGCCGGCTCACCGAGCTGATGGGCGGCCACATCACCGTGGATTCTCTCCCTGGCGAAGGCACCAGCATTCATGTAATGACTCCCCTGGCGCTGCCTGACCAGTCTGCGTCAGTCGAGACAGCGCCCGCCCTGCCGCCGCGCGAGCACAACCAGCCGCCTGCGGCCGCCCCGCTCTCGCCGGCCACGGCTTCCGACGAGACGCCGCTGCATGTGCTGGTGGCCGAGGACGATGACCTCAACCGCATGGTGGCCCACCGGCTGCTCTCCCAGGCCGGACACCTCGTCACCTGTGCGGAGAACGGAGCGCAGGCCCTGGAGCTGCTGCAGCGCACGCCATGCAACTGCATTCTTATGGATATTCAGATGCCCATGGTCGATGGACTGGAGGCCACACGGCGGATCCGGGCCGGCGAAGTCGGCGAGGCCCTGCGGGACATCCCCATCATCGCCCTGACCGCCCATGCCATGCGGGGCGACCGGGAGCGCTTCCTGCAGGCCGGCATGGACAGCTACCTGGAAAAGCCCCTGGCTGCGGAAAAACTGCTGGAGGCCGTGACCAGTTGCCGGCGCTGGACTCCGGGGGCATAACTGGCCGCCCTCAGGCCGCTGCGGGAGCCTTGCCCACGCCTGCCGGCGCAGCCCCGGGATGCGGGAGACGCACGAACTGGCTGAGCACCAGGGACACAAGCGCCATGCCCGCCCCGGCCAGGAAGGGAATGTGGTAATCGATGGTCCACAGCCAGCCGCCCAGTGCAGGAATGAACACGGCGGCAATGTGGTTGATGGTGAAGCCCATGGCGGAGGACGGCGCAATATCCGGCTTTTCCGCAATTTTTTGCAGATACGTCCGGATGCAGACCACAAAACTGAAGGCCATGTGGTCCAGCACAAACAGCACTCCAGCCACGTAAGGGGATTCTGTGTACGAATAACACAGGAACACCACAATCAGCATGGAGTATTCAATGGTCAGCAGCGTGCGTTCGCCGTACCGGTTGATCATGCGTCCGATAATCGGATTCACAAACCAGGCGATGACATTGTTGATCATGAACAGCCCACTGATGGCCATCAGGGACATCTCAAATTTCTTCACCAGCAGAAAAGTGGCAAAGACCATGAATATCTGCCGGCGCGACCCGGAGAGGAAGGTCAGGGCATAATACAGCCAGTACTTCCATCGAAACAGCATCTTCTTGTGTTGCGGCGGCATGTTCTTGTCTGACGGGTCTTGCAGCATGGCCCAGCAGCCGATTCCCGTCACCACCAGGCCAATGAGCATGAACAGCGCCGGGTAGCCCAGCCAGCCCGAGAGCGCAAAAATCACCCCGCCCACGGCGATGTTGGCCAGCGCCGTCACTGCCCGCAGCCGGCTGAGCATGATCGGCGCGGCCTCCAGACTGAAATACTGCAGGGACAGGGACTGATTGAGTGGCTCAAAGAAATGAAAGCCCGTGGACATGATCAGCGTGGAGAAGACAACCCCCCAGAAGCTGGGCAAAAAACCGGTAATGCAGACCCCAAGTCCCATCACCAGCACGGAAAGGGCCGCCGCCCGATGCTCGGTCATGAACAGCAGCAGGTAAATGACCAGCAGGGAAAGAAACCCGGGTATCTCCCGCACGGACTGGGTCAGCCCCATCTCAAAGGGCCCCAGGCCGGCGCTTTCCACGGCGAAGTTGCTCAGCAGGGTCACCCAGCCCATCATGCCGATGGTGGCGGCAATGGAGGTGACGAGCAAAAAGCGATACATGCGTTGTTGCGAGAAGGTCATGGCGGGAGAAATCCTGCAAAAAAGGAGGGGAACGAGGCGCGTGAAAAGGCCTCTTATCCCAAGCGAGTTGCATTCGCAACCATAAAGAGCAGCCCCCGACCAGCAGGGTGGAAAATCAGCCCAGCAACCGCGCAAACCCCAGCAACAGCCCGGCACACGCGCCAGCGGCCAAGTCATCGGCCATCACGCCCCAGCCAGCGGGCAGATGCTGCAGCCGGCCGATGGGGCCGGGCTTGACGATATCGAAAAAACGGAACAGGGCCAGTCCCGCCAGCAGTTCCCACCAGCCCAGGGTTGCAAAGGGTGCGTAGCCCAGCCACAAGCCCAGCCATTCATCAATGACAATCTCGCCCGGATCATGCCGGCCCAGCAGCACCTCCGCCCTGGTACAGGCCCAGACTCCGGCCCAGACCAGCAGCGGCAGCAGCAGGAGCCGTAGCCAGACCGGGAGGGGCATCCACACCAGCATCGCCGCCACCATGGCCGCCAGCGAGCCCCAGGTGCCCGGCGCCTTGGGGAGCAGTCCTGAACCGAACCCGCGCGCCACCAGCAGGGCTGTCCTATCCAGCGCATGTCCTTTCATCCCGTCCGCCTTGTGTCTTCTTCTGTTGCATGGGAGCGCCGGTGTTCCCGGCCGCATCGTGGCACAGCATACGAGAATGCCTGCCGAAGGCAAGAACATGCGGGCGGGACTTCCCGCCCCATTCTGGCAACAGCTTGTCACATTGCCCTTGATCCGGTATGGTCCAGGGCATGGACTGCCTGCCCTGCATCCGCTCCAGCGCTTCTCCCGGCCCGGTTCCCGATGCCGCCGGCGAGACGGATCGCGGCCTGGTGCGGCCCTCGAATCAGGATGCCTTTTTTGTGGATGCCGATGCCGGACTCTTCATTGTCTCCGACGGCATGGGCGGAGCCAACTGCGGCGAGGTGGCCAGCGCCATGACCGTGGCCTGCCTGCGCCGGGCCCTGCTGGCTGCCCCCGGCCGACTGCAGGAACTCTCCCCCCGCACAGGCCAGCGCCCCCCCCAGACGCTCCCGCCGGACCCGACCCTGCTCCTCCAGGCGCTGGCGCAGGCCAACGCAGCCGTCCTGGCCGAGGCTGAATCCATGCCCCGCTGCCACGGCATGGGGGCCACGGCTGCCGTGGTGCTCCTGTCCCAAGGCTACTGGCTGGCGGCCAATGTGGGAGACAGTCCCATTTACCTCCGACGTGAAAGCGCCGTGCTGCCCCTGTTCACACCGCACACCCTGGCCGCGTTGCTGGCCCGAGAAGACCTCCCGGCAGCTCCCGAGGTCCGGGCCCGGGCGCAGCATGTGCTGACACGCGTCATGGGCGTGGAGCCGGAGGTGGAGCCCGATGTGTTTGTGGTGCCGGCCCAGGAGGGCGACGTGCTGTGCCTGTGTTCAGACGGCCTGTCCAACACCCTGGCGCCGGAAGCCATCATGCAGGTGTGCGCCACCCTGCCCGCAAGCCAGGCCTGCAGCGCCCTGGTGGCCCTGGCCAAGGTCGGTGGCGGGGAAGACAACATCACGGCCGTGGTCTGCAAGCTCGGCACGCGCCCCCGCCACGGTGTGCGCGCCCTGGTGGGCCAGCTTTACACACGCCTGCACGCCGGCCTGCGGCGCGGTCCCCAGCGCCCTCCCGCTGTTGCCCGCCAGGCCGGGTGAAGCCCCGCCCCGCAGGAATGCCCACATGCCCTTCGCAAACACCTGCCGCCTGCATCCAGATCGGGGAACGCCCCTGGAGTTCCGCCTTGCCCCCGGCCAGGCCCTGACCATCGGCCGCAGCCACGAAAACACGCTTGTGCTTGACGATCCCGGTGTCTCGGCCCGGCATGCCCGCATCCTGCACCTGGACGAAGGCTGGCTGCTGACGGATTTGGACAGCAAGAACGGCAGCCTTGTCAACGGATTGCCCATCACCATACACTGGTTGTCGGCCGGGGAGATCCTGCAGCTGGGCGGGCAGCGGTTCCGCTTTGAACCGGTTCCGGAAAACACTGGCCAAGAACACCAATGATCGCTATCAGGTGGATCAGACTCGCGCCGACTCTGCCAGCGCCATCCTGTTTCAACGCTTGAACAAGGTCTGACACGCCCATGGACGAACGGCCGCAATTCGTGGTTCGCCACCACGGCATCACCGACATCGGCAACCGCCGCTCCCGCAATGAAGACTGTTTTCTTGTGGACGAGGCCCTGGGCTTGTATCTCGTGGCGGACGGCATGGGCGGCCACCAGGCAGGCGAGGTGGCGGCCACCCTCACCGCACAGACCATGCACCGCTGCATCCAGGCGGCCTTTGCTCCCGAAGGCCCCCCGCCCGAGGCCATGCTCTGGCCACGCGACCCCAGCTTGAGCGAGCAGGCTAATCTTGTCCGCGCCGCCATTCTGGAAGCCAATCAGGCCGTCAAGGCCAAGGCGCTGGAATCCGAAACCACGCAGGGCATGGGCTCCACCGTGGCCGCCGTCTTTCTGCACCGCAACGTTCTGGTGGCTGCCAATGTTGGCGACAGCATCATCTACCTGCTGCGCGATGACGTCATGCGCGAGCTTTCGGTGCTGCACACCGTGGCGGCCGAGCAGACCGCCCTGGCCAGAGCACTGCCCCCGCAGATGCGGAGCAGGCTGGCGCACATGCTGACCCGCGCCGTGGGCACCCGGGATGAAGTGGTGCCTGATTTCTTCGAGACCATCCCCCGCCCGGGCGATATCCTGCTGCTGTGCACCGATGGCCTCACGGACAAAGTCTCCCCCGAGGAACTGCAGCCCCTGCTGCAATCCCTTTCCCCGCAGGACGCCTGCAGCGCCTTTCTGGCCCTGGCCCTGGAGCGCGGCGGTGAGGACAATATCACCAGTCTGGTCTTGCATCTGCAGACGGCGTAACCCCCTCTCCCCTGGCGCGGTCCCGGCCTGCCCCCCCGGCCTGCCTGTCAGGCCCCCTTCGCCTCAGGCAATGGGCAGCCTGACGGTAAGCGTGGTGCCTGTGGCGGTTGAGGAGGAGAGGGCAATCTCCCCGCGCATGGTCTCAGCCATCAGCCGGGCCGAGTAGCAGCCCAGGCCCGTGCCCCCGGGTTTGGTGGTGACGAACTTTTCGAACAGGTGGTCCCGGATATCGTCCGGCACCGTACCCTGGTTGTGCACGGAGCAGACGACCCAATGCAGGCTGCGCTCCAGGCGCACGGTCACGGTCTGCCCGTTGTCCGAGGCTTCCAGGGCGTTGGTCACCAGATTTGACAGCATGGAGAAAATCAGCAGCTCCTCGCCCAGGGCCTTGAACCGGTCTTTGGCGGATGGCAGGTCACAGGCGCCTTCCTCGCAGAGCTGCACCAGCTGCAGGTTGCGCTCCTGGGCTGCGGGGCGGGCCTGGGCCAGCACGTCGGCGGTCACGTCCACCAGATCCACAGGCACCGGCGTGTACTGGTACACCCCGCGCTCCATCTTGAAGAGATCCAAGGACAGGTTGATCATCCGCAGCATGCGCCAGCCGGTGTCGTGAATCAGTTCCAGGGCCCGGCGCTGCTCCTGGTCCAGGCGGCCCTCGCCCTCCTCCAGCAGCAGCCGGGGCAGGCTGATGATGGCGGCCAGGGGGTTTTTGAGATCGTGCCGGGTGATGCGGTCCACTTCCTCACGCAGGGTTTCCGCTTCCTTGATAGCCGAGAGATCCTGTGCGCTGACCAGCACCTGCTCCCAGGTTTCCTCGCTGCCTTTGGCAATCTGCACCCGGATGCACACGTGCAGGGGCTTGCCCGCCACCGTCCGGTGCAGGGTTTCCACCTCGTGCGAGGTGGCCCCATCGAGGAAGGCGAGAACGGTTTCCAGCACCGCGCCGTACGTCGCCTCACAAAACACAGTCCCCAGGCTTTGCTGCAGGACATGCTCATCTGCCGCGCCCAGCAGCGAGAGGGTCATGGCGTTGACCTGCCGGATTTTCACCAGGGCCACCGCATAGCGCAGGGCCTGGGGCTGGGCCTCGAAATAGGCCCGGAAATCCTGGACACCCCGGGCCCTGAGGCCGTCGAGGTAGCGCTTGAGCTCGGACAAATCCTCATCCCAGAGGGAGACGGGAGAGTTGTGGAACAAAGCCCGGGCCCGCTGCTCGCTCTCCAGGAGGGCGAGCTCGGCCTGCTTGCGGGTGGTGATGTCCGTGAGCACGCCGGCCACCACCCTGGGCAGTCCTTCGGCATTCCATTCCACCACCCTGCCCCTGGCCAGCACCGGCAGCCAGATGCCATCCTTGCGCAGCATGCGCAACTCCAGGCGAAACCGGCCCTGTTCGTCCATGGCCCGCCCGGCGCGCAAGTCCTGCAGGAGCGACTGGTCATCAGGGTGCGTCAGATGTTCAAAGGCGCCCCAGCGGGCAGGCATATCGCCAGGGGTATAGCCCAGGAGGGCGTGCCAGCTGGAAGAAAAATGACAATGCCCGGAAGCGAGGTCGCACTGCCACAAGCCATCGCCGGTGGCGGCCAGGATCATGGAGAGCCGCGCCTCACTTTCACGCAAGGCGGCTTCTGCTTCCTTGCGAAAACGGATCTGCCGGCGCAACCACAAATTCCACAGGCAAAACAACACCAGGAACGCGCCCAGCAGGCTGGCGGCCACCAGCAGGGTGCGGCGGGAAAGGGCGCCCGGGCGCTCCGGAACATCCAGCTGCACTGCGGTCCAGCGTTCCAGAATGGCGGCCTGCTCCTGCGGGGTGATGGTCGCCAGGGTTTTGTTCAGGATGGAGACGAACAGCGGCCAGTCGCTGCGCACCCCCATGGTGAATTCATCCGTGTCGAATTCACTGCGCCCGGCCACCACAAGGTTGGTCAGGCCGTGCTTCTTGATCAGCTGTTCGGTGGTGGCCAGGTTTTCCAGGGCTGCTTCGGCCTTGCCCAGGGCCACGGCCTTGAAGGCCTCGCCCGGTGTGGCCGTGATGAGCAGGGGGATGCCAGGAAAGGTGCTGCGCAGCCGGTCGAAAGAATAGCCACTCTCCGCGGCAGCCATGGTGCGGCCTTGCAGGTCGGCCAGGGTCAGGGCCGGATGCGCCTTGGCCGTCTCCTCCCTGGTCACAATGACCGAGGGCGCGCGCAAGTACGGCTGGGTGACGGCCATGAAATCCCGCCGCCGGTCGGTCTGGATGACGCAGGGCAGCAGATCAAGCTGCCGGGCGCGCAGCAGGTTCACGGCGTCGTTCCACGAAACCCCGCGCAGCACCTGAAAATGCAGATCCAGCCGGGACTCCAGCAGCTGCAGGTAGGCCTGGGTCATGCCCTGAAGCTCGCCGTCCGGGCCGGCATATTCCATGGGTGGGAAGCCAGGATCGAAGCCGACCCGAATGGTCGGATGGCTGGCCAGCCAGGCCCGTTCCGAGGATGTCAGATTCAGGGACGGATCGTGCGCATGCGCCGTGGCGCAGACCATCCACAGGGCCGTCGTCCACAAGACGGCAGCCGTCATCCTCCGCCCCAGTCTGCGCACTGCCTTCCCCCTCTCGCTCATGAACATGTTACCGGCCTTACCCTGCCGCGCGCACAAACAGCCGGCAGCTTTCTACTTGTTGCCGGTCCGTCTTCGGTCTTGCCGCCTTGCCGCAGATACCCTAGTCTTGTGATGCACTGACGAAGGGGCGACGCATCCCTCTTGCGCGCCCGGAAGCCGCTTGTACCATCCCGCATGCCGGAGCGAAAGGGGAAGTTCCGTGTCGCGGCCGTCCGGCCTGTCCTCCTCCCCCATCCTCAACGACCGGACTGTTCATGCAGTTTTTCCAACTTCGATCCGTCCTTGCAGCGCGTCGGCTCAAGTCGCTGGTCACCTTGTTCATCAAATACGGCCTGGGTGAGCTGGCCAGCCTGCTGGGCCACCGGTACAAGATTTTTCCCCGCCGTGAGGAAGAGGCCGGCCCCGTGCCGCACCAGACCATCTGGGAGCGGCTGCGCAACGTGATGGAGGACATGGGGCCCACCACCATCAAGATTGGCCAGATCCTTTCCATGCGGCCGGACCTCGTGCCCGCGGAACTGTGCGATACCCTGCGCGACCTGCAGGAGGATGTGTACCACGAGGAGTACACATCCATCGTCAAGGTGGTGGAAGACAGCCTGAAACTGAAGCTGACCGACGTCTTCGCCTCCTTCAACGTCAGGCCCGTGGCTGCGGCGTCCTTGTCCCAGGTGCACAAGGCCGTGCTCAAGGACGGCCGGGTGGTGGCTGTGAAGGTCCGCCGGCCCAAGATCATGGAAACCATCGTCGCGGACCTGGAAATCCTTCGCTTTCTGGCTATACGCATCCACGAGCGGGCCCAGTCCCTGCGCATGTACAACCTGCCCGAGGTGGTGGCCGAGATCAGCAAAACCCTGACGCGGGAGATGGATTTTCGCAACGAGGCCCGCAACATCATCCTCTTCAACAAGATGTTCGAGGATGACCCGCAGATCATGGCCCCCAAAATCATCCCCGAATGGACCACCGACGCCGTGCTGGTCATGGAGTTTGTGGAGGGCGTGCGCATCGACGAATTCGAGGGCGACCTGGAAACCCGCCGGGCCCTGGCCGAAAAAGGGCTGGATGCCGTGGTCCGCCAGCTGATGGTCCACGGCTTTTTCCATGCCGACCCGCACATGGGCAATCTGAAAATCGTCGGCAAGGATACCCTGTGCTACATGGACTGGGGCATGGCCGGGCATTTTACCCGGGCTCAGCGCAGCGCCTTGGTGGATTATGTGCTGGCCATCGTGGAAAACGACGCGGAAAAGGTGGCCCGCGTGGTCATGACCATGGCCGTCAAGGTGCCGCCGCTGTTGGATAAGGAACGTTTTCAGGCCGATATCATGTTCATCCTGGATACCGTCCGCGCCCCGCTGCACGGCGAGGTGAACCTGGGCCGTTTTCTGCTGGAACTGACCGGGCTTTCCCGCAATTACGGTATCACCGTCCGGCCGGATTACATTCTCATGGCCCGGGCGCTCATTGCCACCGAGGCCGCAGGCCGGGCGCTGTATCCACCCTTCAATGCCGTGCAGTCCCTGCAGCCCGTGGCCCTGCGCTGGCTGGTCAAACGCTATACCCTGCTCTTTTCCGACAAGCCGGTCATCGAGGACATCCAGACGAATCTCAAAACCCTGCTGACCCTGCCCTCGCGTCTGGAACGACTCCTGAGCGTGGTGGAAAGCGGGCAGCTGGGCATGGACGTGCGCGTGGCTGACCATGAGGACATGATGACCAACCTGCGCCGGGTGGCCAACCGGCTGGCCGCGGCGCTCATCGCCGCCAGCCTGGTCATCGGCTCCTCCCTGCTCTTTCTCTCCAACATCGGCCCCCACTGGGGCGAGCTGCCCGTCTTCGGGCTCATCGGCTTTATCCTCTCGGGATTGTTCAGTGTCTGGCTGGTGCTGCACATGGTGACCAAGAGCGGCTAGCCGGGGTAGATTACAGAAACAAAACTCTTACACAGCGTGCATTGACAAGCGCCGCGGAAGCGATACACAGTCCTCCTGCACCATGAATTCCCGAGCGCAGGCGGCCGGATTGCGAGCCGCCGCATGGAGCGAGCCGTGTTCTATTTCTGGGTTTCCGCGGGCCTGTTTGTCGGCGCCATTTACCTGAGCGTGCGGCTGGTCTGGCCGTCCCGAATCTCCCTGCTGTGGAAGCTCCTGTGCATTGGCGTGCTGGCCTTCCTGGCCAGCCTGCCGGCCCTGGTGACGCATCTGCAATGGTATTATTCGGAATATTTTTACAACGATGCCTTTTACTGGGTCATGTACGGCGCCCTGGGCTACATGACCATGCTCACCCTGGCCCAGGCCCTGCGCGATACGCTGCTGCTGGCCCGCGGCGCCCACCGCCGCTGCACGGGCAAGACCTGCACCCTGCCCCCCCCGCGGCGGGCTTTCTTTCATGATATGGCCAGCCTGGGCGTGCTCGGCTCCTCGGTGCTCTTCACTGGCTGCGGCGTGGCCCAGGCCAAGGGCCGGCCCGAGGTGGTGGAGGTGGAAGTCCCCATCGCCAACCTGCCCAGGGAATTCGACGGCTTCACCATCGCCCAGCTCACGGACATCCACATCGGCCCCACCATCAAGCGGCCCCAGTGCGCCGATGTGGTCCGCCAATGCAATGACCTTGGCGCAGACATGATCGCCGTGACCGGTGACGTGGTGGACGGCCATGTCCACGCCCTGGAAAGCGATCTCGAACCCCTGGCCGAGCTCCGCGCCAAATACGGCGTGTACTTTGTTACCGGCAACCACGAGTACTATTCCGGCGCAGCCCACTGGGTGCAGCTGATGCAGACCATGGGCCACCGCACCCTGCAGAACGAGCACGAAATCCTCACCCGTGGCGAAGGCCGGCTGTGCATTGCCGGCGTGCATGACGTGCAGGGCGGCTGGTATCTGGAAAATCACTGGTCCAAGCCCGATGTGGCCCTGGAGAACACCGGCCGGCGCGATGCCACCATCATGCTGGCCCATCACCCCAGCTCCATCAATGATGTGTGCAAATACAACGTGGACCTGCAGCTCTCCGGCCATACTCACGGCGGGCAGTACTTCCCCGGCAACCTCCTGGCCCGCTTCACCCAGGGCTATGTGGCCGGCCTGTACCGGCATGAAGCGAGCTGGCTCTACGTCAGCCGCGGCACGGGCTATTGGGGGCCGCCCATCCGCCTGGGTATTCCCCCGGAAATGACCCTGATCACCCTGCGCCGCACGGGCACAGCCTAGGCATTTCGCTGTCGCCCAGGGCTGTTCCCTGGCCACGCACCCGTCCCCGCTCGATTCGCCATGCGTCTCGTCGGCCTGGCACAGGGTCGAAGAGTAAGACACAGCTCGCTGGAGGACCAGGATGTTCCTTTGGTCCCAGCTCGTTCAACCTGCCAAAGCAACAGGATGAGAAATGATACGTGCAACGAGCTTGCCGCAACACTATGCAACACGGTTCAGCAACGGACAGCAGGAAGGCATCGCCGACACCACCCAGGACAAGGGGGGAGGAAATGCCGGGTTTCGCCCGCATGATTTGCTGGAAGCGGCTGTTGCGAGCTGCATGAACATGACGCTCCGCATGGCCGCAGAAAAGCTCGCCATCGCCATGACCGAGGTCACCGTCATGGTATCCTTGCAGCGCGGCGCGCCTGCAGGGCCGACCTTCGAATACACCGTCGTATTTGCTGACACCATCCCCGAACACGCGAAAGAGAGGCTTCTCGAGGCACTCGAACACTGTCCGGTTCGCACGACACTGTCCATGCCCCTTCATTTTCACCGAAAAGAAGCGGACGCGCCTTGCTAGCCGGTCCACCATGACCTATTACCATGCACCACCTTGCGCAGGCCGCGGACATGCCCGGGCTGCTGGAATCACTTCTCTCCTCCGGCAATGGCGCGGCCGCCGGTTCTCTTCAGCTTCCAGCTGCCTATTCGTACCCGCACGGTGAAGACGCCTTCCGGCGCATCACCGTCTCGCCGCCATCCCCAGGCTCACGCCCCCAGGTCATCCCCGCCGACCGCCACCCTGCCGGCAGCAAGATCGAAGTACGCGCAGCCCACGGTCTTGACCACCGTCAGTCCGGATGATTCGCCAGTGGCACTGCCCGCCGCGCCGTCCAGCAATGCCTCCAGGGGCGTGACCATGGCCCAGTCCAGACCGGCCAGGATGATATCCCCGGCCTCGTGCCGCGCGGCCTCGGGGGCGTCCACCACCACCCGCGCCCGGCGCATGAGGGAGGCGGGAATCTCGGCCTGATCCGCATGAAAACTGCCCACAGCCACAATGCAGGCATCCTCCCGCACCCTGCCCGTGCCCGGCGTGCCTAGCGCATCTGGCGTAATTGGCATATCTGGCAGCACCGGCGTGGGGCTGGTGGTGACGGTGACCACCACCGGACACCGCGGCAGGGCCATCGCCGGCGCCGGCACCACCTCGGCCGCCATGCCCAGTTCCCGGGCGCGCGCCGCCAGAGCCTGCGCAGAGGCCGGAGAACGGGAAGCCAAGTAGACTTGCTCCACCCCCAGCACGTCCCGAAAGGCCTCCAGGTGCGCCGCGGCCTGTGCCCCTGCCCCCACCAGCAGCAACGGCCCGTTCGGATGCACTGCCAGCTGCCGCACAGCCAGCACGCTGACCGCCGCCGTGCGCCGGGCCGTGACCGTGGCTCCGTCCAGCAGCAGGAGCCGGCGGCCGGTGCGGGCATCCATGACGGTCATCTCGCCCTGAATCACCGGCAAACCGGCATCTCTGTTGCCAGGATGCACGGTGATGAGCTTGGTCACGGCCAGGGCTGCATCCGTGGCCGGCATGCACAGCAGCAGCCCGCCGGGCCTCGCATTTGGGGCAAGGGGAACCACCAGCCGTTCCGGAGCCTGGGCCGTGCCGGCCCGTTTGGCCCGCAGCACCGCGGCAATGGCCTCCACCAATGGGCCATAGGGCAGCCGGGCGGCGGTTTCGCTGGCATTGCAGAGAATCATGCCGGCCTCCTCAGGCTGGCGATGCGCAGCAGATTGGCCTGATGGGAATCGCGATAAAAGGGGTCCACGGCGTCCAGCGTGGCGGGGGGGACGGGATCGATACCGTCGCGCAGGGCAGTCAGGTAATGGATGGTCTCGTCCAGGGTTTCGGGACCGCCCATCCGGCCGTGGGACGGAAGCACCAGACGCACCCGCGGATCCTGCCGCCAGCAGGCCAGGGCCTGGATCCAGCGGTCGATGGCCGCAATGTCCGCCTTGGGCCAGTCCAGGCAGGGCCAGGGCGTCTCGGCCGTATCGCCAGCCAGGAGCAGGCCGTGCTCGGGCACAAAGCCCACCAGGCAATCCGCCGTGTGGCCGGGCACATGAAAGAGCTGCAGGGTCAGCCCGCCCAGGTCAAGGGTCAGGGCTCCGGGAAAGGTGATGTCCGGCGGGATAAGTTCCACCGCGTCATAGCGTCCGGGGAACTCGCTGCGCAACCTGGACAGGCGGGCCGGCACGTCATCGGCGAACCTTCTGGCGCAGGCGGCATGGGCCACCACGCCACACAGATCCGGCACGGCCGCCGAGCCCTGGACGTGGTCCCAGTCGCCATGGCTGTACACGGCCAGCACCTGGCGGGGCTCCTGCCCACTTCTCTGATTTCCCGGGCCGGCAGGCCGGGACAACAAAGGCAGAACCGGCGCCAGATCCGCCGGGGCGCAGCCTGTGTCAAAGAGGACCACC
Organism: Megalodesulfovibrio paquesii; assembly: GCF_054653055.1. Taxonomy (NCBI): domain Bacteria; kingdom Pseudomonadati; phylum Thermodesulfobacteriota; class Desulfovibrionia; order Desulfovibrionales; family Desulfovibrionaceae; genus Megalodesulfovibrio; species Megalodesulfovibrio paquesii. Next base: position 134,655 of record NZ_BAAIGQ010000004.1, read on the forward strand.
CGCCGGGCGCCGGCCAGCACCACCACGCGCACGGCAAAGTCCTCCAGCGGGAGGGTCAGCACATGCACGCCGGGGAAAAGGGTTTCCAGCGCCGCCACTTACTCCCCCTTCCAGACCGGCAGGCGTTTTTCCAGAAAGGCGCGTGGGCCTTCCTGGGCATCGGCAGAGTCGGTGATTTCGGTCCACAGGCGGTCATTCATTTCCCAGAGACTGGCTTCGTCCGCCGTCAGAGCCGCCCGGGCCAGACGCAGGGAGGCCGCCACACCTAGCGGCGCGCGTTCGGCGATTTCCTCAACCAGGGCCAGGGCGCCCTGCAGGGCCTGCCCGGCCGGGACCAGACGGGTCACCAGGCCCAGGCGCTGGGCTTCGGCAGCGTCCATGCGCCGGCCGGTGCAGAGCAAATCCATACCCACCCCGGGTGGCACCTTGCGCATGAGGCGAAAGGCGCCACCCGCCGCCGGGAACAATCCCACCCGCACCTCCGGCACCCCAAAGGAGGCGCCCTCGCCGGCCACGATCATGTCGCAGGCCAGGGCCATCTCAAAGCCGCCGGCCAGGGCCGGACCCTCCACCGCAGCGATGAGGGGTTTGTCCAACCTGTGGGCGGTGACGCCGGCAAAGCGGCCTTCGGCGTCGTTGATGGCCGGCCACTGCCCGTCGAGATAGGCGGCCAGGTCCATCCCAGCGGAAAAGCAGCTGTCTCCGCCAGTGAGAATAACGGCGCGCACGGCCGCATCCGCCTGCACCTCACGCAAAGCTTGCCGCATGGCTTCGGCCAGGGCGGCGTTCACGGCGTTGCGCCGCTCGGGCCGGGCCAGGGTCAGGATGGCCGCCGGTCCACGGCGCTCCACCCTCAGGAGGGAAGGGGATGTCATGAGCAATCCTCGCAGGCTGTAAAAGATTCAGGAGCCCAACGCCAGGCCAGGGTCAGGATACCGCCACCACCCCCCAGCTTTTGAGCACCTCCACCACCTCGGCCAGGGGCAGGCCGACGACGTTGGTGTAGGACCCGCGGATCTCCCGCACCAGGAAAGCCCCCTTGCCCTGGATGGCGTAGGAGCCGGCCTTGTCCATGGGCTCGCGGGTGGCCACGTAGGCGGCCAGCACCTTGTGTGTCTGAATGGCCATAACCACTTCCGTATCTACTGAAAATTCCAGCAAAAAAGGGGAGGGGCCGGGCTCGTCTCCGGCCTTGGGCCGGGCCAGGCAGCAGCCGGTGACCACATGATGACTGCGGCTGCGGCTGGGCTGGTGCGGGTCGCGACCGCAGAGCTTGTGCAGCATCTGCAGGGCGTCCTCCTCGTGCTTGGGCTTGCCCAGAATCTGCCCGCCCAGCGCCACCACGGTGTCCGCCGCCAGCACAATGCTGCCAGGGTACCGGGTGCTGACATCCAACGCCTTGACCCTGGCCGCGCGAATGGCATAGGCATCCGGCGGTTCCCCAGGGTGACGGGCCGGTTCCTCCACCTGGCTGGGCCGCATGGTGAACTCCACGCCAATACTGTTCAAATACGCCCTGCGCCGCGGAGACGCCGACGCAAGGATAAGGGGCAAGGTGGTGGCAAAAAGGGGGGAATGCGCAGTGGTGGACCCGGACACAGCGGCCTCCAGATTGTTTTTTCCAACATGCCGCAATTCTCCGTAAAATTCAACAAGCTGAAATCGCGAATCTTTTTTCTTGTTTGCAGCCCTAAAGACTCCGCTCATGCTGGACGATAGGCAGGAGAAGAGGAAAGAAAGCATGACGCTCAGATCGCTCTACATGCGCAACATGCTCCGGGGCTACGACCGGCAGCTCGTCACTGGCAGAAGGCTGGCTCGCTACACGCGCAGCCTGCACCCGCCTGGCACCGACGAGGAAGCCAACGTGGCCCGGGAACTGAAACGACGGGCGCTGGTGGAGCGGGTGGCACGCGAGATTGTGGAAAACCTGATCCTTTCCGGCAGCGACAACCCCTTGGTGGCGCAGATCACCTCACAGCTCAAACAGGAGTTCGGCAACGGCCTGTCCTTCGCATTCCCACCTTCGGAACAAGACTTGCAGGTGTTCTTCGACACGCCGAGCGGCCCACGTGAGGTGGCGCCGCATGAGAAGGTGCAGATCCTGAATCGTCTGTGGCAGATCACGCTGGACAAGGTTGACGAAACCATGCTGTAATGGAAAGGCCCCGTCGGCGTCATCCGCCGCGGAGGAGGAGCCGTATGGATATCAAAACACTGTTGTCAGGGCTGGATGCGTATGACCCGGCTCGGCTGGACAAGTCGGATGCCGATGCGACGCGCGTGCGGCGCTCCAAGGCCGACGCCGTGGAAAACGCCCGGGGCGACAAGGTGAGTTTCTCCGACGATGCGCGACTCCGGACTGAGGCCTTCTCGTCGGCAATGAGCGCCCCGGATATCCGCAAAGACAAGGTCGCCGCCATCAAAGCCCAGATTGCGGCGGGGGAATACACCATGGATTCCCAGAAAATCGCCGCAAAAATCGTGCAGGATGATCTGGATTTCTTCGGGCTGTAGTCTGGCTGCAGCCTGGCAGAAACAGGTTGAGGCGTGGGTTTCCTGACGCCGCGCCGAATAGTTGACGCCTTCCCGACGCCCTCCCGAAGCCTGAGCCTTCGGGAGGGCGTTTTTCGTGGCCAAGGCCTCACGCCCGGGATTTGCGAGTCGTTATGCCTGGGTTCGCAGGATATGACGCCTGATTCCGCAGGGCTCCCCTACTCCACCCAGTGCAAGGCCGACGGCTCGCGCTGCACAGTGCGATGGTATTCCACTGCCGGCAGGCCAAAGGCCATGGCATAGCCGAGGTCGTGGTCCTCTGGCACGCCCAGGTGGGTTCGCAACTGCGGCAGGGTGGTCAGGATGGCCATGAAAATGCCGTCCCACACCGTGCCCAGCCCGCGGGCCTGAGCCAACAACTCAAAGTACGACAAGGCGATGCAGCAGTCATACGGCCCGCACGGGGCATCCTTGGGCGCAGTGGTCAGCACCACATGCGGAGCCCCGCGGAAAACCATATCCTTGCGTCCGCCGCGCCAGAGCCGGATGGCGTTGATCATGTACGCGCCGCGCCGTCCTTCGGGAAGCGCCTTGCGGGCCGCCGCATCCTCCAGGCCCGTCACGAGCGTCTCCATCAGCCGCTCCAGGGCGACCCGGGTCTTGACCACCGTGAAGCGCACGCGGTGATCGTTGACTCCCGTGGGCGCGCAGGATGCCGCGCGAATCACTTCTTCAATCACCTCGGCAGGCACATTCTCCTGCTTGTACTGCCGCACGGAACGCCGGCCCAACGCCAGGGCCCGCATCTGCGCAAAGGACGGCAGCGCCCCGGCCAGGGGCAGGCTGTCCTCGGGCCGTTTTCCCTGCACGGTGATGGCGGCAGTGGGGCAGACCGTCAGGCAATGCTGGCACCCGAAACAGGCCTCTGGTTTGTGCATGACTGGCAGGCCTTCCCCCATGCTGAGGGCTTCGACAATGCAATCCTCCACGCATACGCCGCACTGGATGCAGCGCGAATCGTCCACGGAAAACTGAGGCATGCTCTTGCTCCTTACGGCCATTGCAGGCCGGGCTGGTCTGATCTGGATACACAGGGCCCACGGTGCGGCCTAATTTCAATACGATTCGTCTCGTATCATATTGCAATTCCCACGGCAATCACTTACATTGCTGTCCGGTAGGCGATGCCCGGTCGCCCCTTCCTGCAAATCTGAAGATCGAGAGCATTCGTGCAGCCATTGTCAGATCCGCATTCCCCCGACTCTTCCGAAGAGAAATCCTGCGGCCGGCCGCGTTGTCTGGAGGCACGGGCGGCCATTCTGGCCGCGACCCTGGAACTGATCAGCGAACAGGGGTTGTGCTCGCTGACCATGGAAGCCATTGCCCGACGCGCCGGCGCGGGCAAGCAGACAATCTATCGCTGGTGGCCAAGCAAGGCGGACGTGGTGCTGGAGGCCATGGCCGAGCGCATGGGCCGGGAGGCCCTGGCGGCGGATCATGGCTCGCTGGCGGCGGATCTGGAGGCGTTTCTCTTGCAGGCTGCGGAGGATGCGGCGGCGTGGTCCGCCCCGCACCTGCGCTGCCTGATGGTGGAAGCCCAGCGGGACGAGGCCTTCCGGCTGCGTTTTTTGGAAAAGCATCTGGCTGTGCGCCAGGAGGCGGCACGGGCGCTCTTTGCCCGGGCCGTGCAGCGGGGCGAGTTGCCGGCCCAGACTGCCCGGCAGCCGTCTGCCATCGGGGAGGAAGCCTGCTGTGCACGCGACACCGTGGACCGGGCGATTGAACTGCTCTTTGGCCTGCTATGGTTCCGGTTGCTGACCGCGCGCCCCCCCCTGGACCCTGCCCAGGCCGCGGCCTACGCCCGCATGCTGGCCCGCAGCGCGGGATGGGGAACTGCGGACAGCCCCCCCGAGATCTGAGACCGGGCTAGCCTTGTCCCTGTTCTTCCGTGCGCTCGTGCAGGAAGAGTTTGGCCGGGTACTTGCTGTCCGGCTGGGGCACCTGCAGGCCCAGGCGGGCGGCGTGGTTCACCAGGATGGGGCCGGCAAGGTGCAGGGCCGTCTTCTCCGGCGCACCGGGGGGGATGGACACCGTGACGAGCACCGCCATCTCCGCAACATCTTTCAGTTGCAGCAGCGCCTGTTCAGCCTCGCCCACCTTGATTTCGTACTCGTCCAGAAAGCTGTAGGGGTCTGCCACCAGCAGGCCCACCCGCGGGTCTTCCAGACTTTGCAGGATGAGAAACGGCGAATCGTCGCGCAGCTGCAGCAGCACGAATTCATGACGCCCTTCCATGCCCACCAGCCCCTTCGGGAACGTAAGTACCTTTTCCGGGGTGATGGTCCGTTCGCCAAGACGGGTCTGGATCACTTTTTCTTGGTGTTGTGCCATAATTGGGTCGCCGCCAGCAGGTCCTCGTCCTTGGATGCCAGGGCCAGTTGATTTTGTTCCTGCACGCGGAGGTAGATTTCCTCGCGATACACGGTCATGTCACGGGGGACCTCCAGGCCAAGCTTGATCTGCTTGCCCTGCACGCCGAGCACCGTGATGCGAATGTCGTCTCCAAGGTAGAGCGCTTCGCCTGGCCGTCGCGTCAAAATGAGCATGGCCTTGCCTGTGCCGTCTGCGCCGGATTGCTCCAGCCGGTTGATTGCGCCAATCCGGCGCGCCGATTCAATACATCGTCTTGCCCGCAACGAGCGTGCCGCCCCGGCAACCATGCGCGGGGTGTTTTCTTCCTCGCACATCGCGGCCGGGGCGTCCAGTGTCGTCTTGTCGGGCGGGTCACCGTGGCAGGTGAGGGGCTTAGATGTATTTCATCAGGCCCATCTGCAGAATCTGGGACGAGGTCTTGAGCACAGCCTGGTACACCAGCTGCTGCTGGGCCACCTTGGTCATCAGCTCGGTCACGTCCACGTCCTCCACGGTGCTCAACCGCTCTTCCTTGTTCAGTTTGAGGGAGCTGAGCATGTTGGCCGAGACTTCCAGCCGGTTTTCCCGGCCGCCCACGCGGGCCGCCTGGGTGAGCACGTATTCGCTCGCCCCGCGCAGCTCCTCCAGGGATTGGGCCACACCGCTCTGGTTGTTCGTTTCCACATAGCCCACCAGCCGGCCCACCACTTCGAACATGTTGCGTTCGTCCCCATCAAAGGGGATGGTGGCGGTGGTGGCGTACGGTTCGTAATAAATGCCCCCGAACACGTCCTTGCCGATGGCATTGACGGTAACGGATTCATTGGCCGAAATCTGGAAGTCCACATCCCCGCGTCGCGGTCGGATGACGAACTGCTGGCCGGGTTCCAGGGTGGCCGGCAAGGCGACATCGGTAATTTCCAGGGTGCCGCCGGGCACCACCAGATGCGCCGGGGTGCCGGGGTTGCCATTGGTGAAGCTGTTTCCAGTGATCCAGGATGCGCCACCATCGGTACTATAGGAATACTCGATGGGACCGTCGGTGTCGGTGGTGGCGGTGTTGTCGATGCGAACCATCACATCCTGCGGAAAATACCCCGCAGCCGAGGCGGTGACGGCAGAGTTGCCACCGTAATTGTCCACCTGGATAACGTCTTCATCGTCGCCCTGGTACACCGCTGTGGGGCGAACCCAGAGCCAGGTGCCGTTGTTTTCGGACGTGTCCTGCACGGTGGTATCCACGGTGGACACCACACTGCCCGCCACCATGGTCACGCGCGCACCGTCCAGATCCAGCACATTGTCCGTGGCCGCCAGGGTGGCGGTGGTCCAGGTTTGCCCGCCGTCTTTGGAATAGCGGTAGTCAAGGGCGTCCGTGCCCACGGTGCCGTTGCTGAGAAACTGCACCAGCGTGGTGGACTCCGAGGCGCCGGTCACATTGAACGAACCATTGGACAGGCCGGCGTCGTTGGTGATGACGGTCAGACCCTGCACAAAGGCGCTCTCGCCGGTCTTGTGGCCTGCGTAAATGTGCCGGCCTTCGTACTCGGTGTTTGCCAGCTGGATGAGCTGTTCGAACTGCTCGCGGATCTCAAAGCCGATCTGCTCGCGGTTGGTGGCATCGTACGTGCCGCTGGCGGCCTGCTCGGCGAGCTCCTTGATCCGGGTGAGCACGGTGTTCACCTGGGTCAGGGTATTGTCCTGCAGGCTGAGCCAGCCGCGGGCGGTGTCGATATTCTCTTCGTACTGAGAGATCTGGTTCAGCTGATGGCGATAGGACAGCACCTGGGCTGAGCCGGCGGGGTCGTCGGAAGGACGATTGATACGCTTCTGGCTGGAGGCCTGGATGTTCAACTCCATCAAAGACGCCAATGAGGAGTTCATATTGGATATATGATGCTGGAACAGCGTCTGCTGAGACACGCGCATGACAGCCATGTCCGCCTCCTTACTGCTTGAGTCCGAGGACGATCTGCAACATTTCGTCCGCTGTGGTGATGAGCTTGGCTGCCGCCTGGTACGAGCTCTGGAACTTGATCAGCGCGGCCATTTCCTCGTCCAGGTTCACGCCGGCGATGGCCTGCTGGCGTTCATTCAGATCGTCTGCCAGCGATTTGCTGTACTGCCAGCCGAACTCAGAGCTGGACGTATCCGCCCCCACGGTGGAAACCAGGGTGTTGTAGTAATCGCCCAGGGTCTGGTTGGAGCTGGAACTGAAGGTGCTGATGATCCTGACGTTGGTATTCTGGAGGTTGGTGATGGCCTGGGCAACGGCATTGTCCCCAATGTTGATCTCGCCCGCGCCGTTGACGTGACCGGCGTTGATGCGGTCCAGACTGCCCAGGATGGTGGGGTTGATGCCGATATCCGAGGCATCGGAGCCAACAAAATACGTATTCATCCCCAGCGCTGCGGCCAGACCGCTCGAATCCCCGCCCAGGGCGAAGGAATAGCCGCTCTGCGCGGTGACGCGCAGCTGGTTGTTGACCACCTCGGCCGTCAGATAACTGGGGAACGTGTTGTTGATGGCATCCCGGACATCATTGAGGCTGTGGATGCTGGGGTCGAAATTATCGATCTCAGGAGTGCCGGTATCGAAATCCAGCGGACCGAACGAGGCCGGCGCGGCATTGGAAGCCAGCTTGCCGTTGGCGATATCGTAAACATAAAAGCTCAGGTTGCCGGAGTTGCCCTTGAGATACTCCGCAAAGGCCAGGCCGGAAGAGTTCGAGCCCAAGGCCAGGGTGGGATCGTTGACAGTATAGGACCCGAGCATTTCCGTCACCTGGACCAGGCCCGCCCCCTGGCTGTGCTGGCGGTTCACATTCCAGATGAGGCTCTTGGCCAGGGCATCCAGCTTGTCCTTGTAGCTGCCGGCAGAGGGGCCGATGAAGTTCATCAGGCCGGCCAGGGAGCCGCCGGTAAGCCGGGAGCCATCCGTTGTGCCATCCCCACGCAGCACCGGGGTGATGTTCACCTTGTTGGACGTGTTCTCGTACCAGTAGATGCCATTGCGGGGCATGATGGAGAACTTGTCCCCGGCAGAGAGGTCCTGGGTGGCATTATCGAACCAGACCTCGATATCGCGGATCTTGACCTTGTTGGACTCGGGCCGGGCCTCGAAGACCATTTGCGCACCGGAGTCGTCAGTCAGCCAGGTCATGCCGCCGTCCAAGGAAACCCGGAACTGGGCGGCGGTGCTGCCTGTGGAGACATCGCCGTCGCTGATCACTTCGAGGGTATATTCAAAATCATCGGAGCCGGAAAATTTGATCTCGCCGTCAAAGGCAGAGGTGGTCAGCAGGGCCTGGGCTGCTTGCCCGCCCTCGAAGGAGATCTTATACGCCACGCCGCCTTCCACCAGGGTATGGCCCGCGCTGGTGGTGACGACCATGTTGCCGCCCAGACCGCCATCGCCGCCCCGATTGGCGATGTGGATGTCCATGTAGCCGGAGAGGTCGCGCAGGGCCTGATCGCGCTGGTCATACAGCGCATTGGCATTGTTCGAGCCCGGCACATCGTACATGCTGATCTGCTTGTTGAGCGCGGCAATGCGGTTCAGCAGCTCATTGACCTCGGTCACCTGCAGTTTGGCTTGTTCCTCGGCCAGGGTCTGAAGCTGGGTCAGGTCGCCGTCGAGGTTCTTGAACTGGCTGAGCAGGCTGGTGGTGTCGCCCACGAGCTGCTCGCGGGTGGCGTAATCTTCCGGACGCTGGACAAGGTCGTTCCAGTCGTTGAAAAAGGTGGCCAGGGCCGCGGAGAGGCCATTGGAATTTGATTCGTTGAACAGACCTTCCGCAGAAGTGAGGTTTTCGTTGAGCGTCTGGTAGTAGAGCTCGCGGGAGTGCTTGTCCAGGTACTGGGATTCGATGAATTCGTCAAAATTGCGGACCACTTCCTTGGCCACTGCCCCGGTGCCGAGCTGGCCGGGGGTGTAATCCAGGGAGATGTTTTCCTGAAAGACCACCGAGCGGCGGCTGTAGCCCACGGTGTTGACGTTGGAAATATTGGAGCCGGTGGTCTCGATGGCCGCCTGAGAGCCGAAGAGCGCCCACTTGCCCATATTGAGAATGGAACTGATGCCTGGCATGATGCGTATCTCCTGATCTCGAAGTGGCCGGGCGGAAGGTTACAGACGTCCCTGCACCAGGGCGGCGTCGGCGCGGCTTTTGCGCATGGCGCCGGAGCGGGAGTACACATCCTGGACATCGGGCTGGATTTCCCGATGCATGAACTCCAGCAGGCCCTTGCTCTGGTCATAGAGCCCCAGGGCCAGGGAAGTGTTTTTCTCCGCCTGCTTGGCGCAGGCCTGCTCCGCATCATCGGCCAGCGTCAGCAGGGTCTGGTACACCTCCACCAGGGGCACGTCCTTGGGGAAGGCCGGCAGCCCCTGAATCTTGTCGAAGTCATCCAGCAGGGTTCTGGCGCCCAGTTCCGCGGGCAGGTCAGCCATCAGCAGCTTGAGCCGCCGGCCCTGCAGCAGCTTGCGGACCTCGTGACGTTCGTCCACAATCTGGCGCATCAGTTCATGAATGGAAAATTCAATGCCGGCCACGGCGTGGGGCTGGCGGGCAACCAGCAGGGCAAATTCTTCCTGCTGCAGTTGATCCAACACCATCAGCGCTTTCCACTGGCGAAGCAGACGTTCGATGAGGGGACGATGCATGGCCGACTCCTGCGTAAATTGATGTATTCAGCTTGAAAATTTAACTCTTTTTTGCGCTGTCCAGCCCGGCGAGCAGGTGTTCCTTGACCTGCAACGGGTCCCAGGCCAGGCCGCCCTGCCGGATTTCAAAGTGCAGGTGCGGGCCTGTGGCTCGACCGCTCTGCCCCACTGATGCAATCCGCTCGCCAGCTTGCACCTTCTGGCCCACCTTAACGTTCAAGTCCTTGGCATGTCCGTAAAAAGTCCGCCAGCCGCCCGTGTGTTCCAGCACCACGGTGTTGCCATACTGCCCGCCATTGCCGGCAAAAATGACCGTGCCATCCCAGCAGGCGTTCACCGCCGAGCCTTCGGGGGCCTTGATGTCCAGGCCCGAGTGCCAGCTGCGCTTGCCGGTGATGGGGTCGTCGCGCCAGCCATAGGCCGAGGAGATCTCCCCCGAGACGGGATCCACAAGGGGCGGCATGCTGGAGCGGCGGCCCTCCGTGCGGGAGGATCGGTCCGCCTTGTCATACGCCTGGGCTGCGCGGCTCTGGGCAGGGTTCACCGCCGGCGGTGCGGCCTGGGCAGGAAGGCCCATGCCCATGCCCGGAGCAGCCTGTGCGGTCTGCTGCATCTGCTGGGCCTGCTGCGGGGGCACCACCGGCGCCCTGGCCAGGCGTTCGCCCAGGCTCAGGCCGTCCGTGTTGGCGGTTTCCGGATTCATGGCCCGCAGGTCCAGCGGCGTAGGCTGGCTGGCATCATGCGGGGCGTCCGGATCATACGAGGCCAGCCCGCTCCCCTCCCCGGCCTGGGAGTCCTGCTTTCCCTCCGGCTTGGAAAGATCAATGTGCGGCATGGGGATGGGCTTGAGCTGCGGCCGGGCCAGCGGCAGTCCCGGATTGGCGAGGTTGCCAAGCTGGGCCTGCGGCGTATCGGTCACGGTCTGTCCATCCACCCCGCCATAGGGCGCATAGGCCACCTGGGTCAGGCCGGGTGTTCCTGACTGGCTGGAGCCAGACGGGGCGGCCTGAAGGGGGTCTGCTGCGGCCAGTGGTTCCGTGGGCACCAGCCCCACTTCCTCCAGGCCGGCCCGCAGCTGGTGCCTGTCCTTGTCATTCAGGGGCAAGGGTTCCCGGGGGCCGATGGTGGCCGTGGTCCGGGAGGCGCGTTCCGAGCTTTCCTTCAGATGCTGATAGAGCATGTCCCCCAGGCCGATGCCGCCATTGCGGGACATCTTGTCCATCAGTTCCTTGTCGAACATCTGCTGGTAGAACTCTTCCTCCTTGCTGTGGAGGTAGCCTTCCTTGGGCAGACTCTGACGCATCTGGGACCAGATTTTGTTCAGGAAGATGGATTCGAAGCCCTGGCAGGCCTCGCGGAGCTTGGCGTCCTTGCGCCGGGCCGCGGCTTCGTCCCCCCCGGCGATCTCATGACGGATCTGATCCACCTGCCGCCGGCGCGCCAGCATGTCCGCGTGATCCGCCGAGGCCAGGGAAGACGACAGGGTAGATGTCAGGGACGTCGCCAGGGACGTATCAAGGGGGGCCTGGGGGCTGCTCATGTTAAATCACCTCCAATTCCGCATGCAACGCGCCGGCGCTCTTGAGCGTGCGCAGGATGGAAATCAGGTCGCGCGGCGTGGCGCCGATGGAGTTGAGCCCGTCCACCATTTCCTGCAGCGTGGCGCCTTCCATGATGACCAGACGGCGGTTGTCTTCCTTGATGCCGATGTTGCTTTCCGGCGTGACCACAGTCTGCCCCTGACTGAAGGGACCGGGCTGGGATACATTGGGATTTTCCTGGATGACGATCTGCAGGTTGCCGTGGGCCACGGCCACCTTGGTCAGCCGCACATCCCGGCCCACCACCACGGTGCCGGTCTTTTCATCCACCACCACCTTGGCCTTGGAATCCGGGGAGATCTCGATGTTCTCCAGGCTGGCCATCAGCGGCACCAGATTGCCCACGGCCGTGGGCGGCAGGTTCAGCTGGATGGTGGAGATGTCCTTGGGCCGGGCGAACTGCCCGCCCAGGGCCCGGTTGATCTGCTCCACAGCGTGCTGGGTGGTGGTGAAGTCGGCCACGTTCATGTGAATGGCCAGCTCTTCCTGATCGTTATAATTGAAGGGCACGGCCCGCTCCACCATGGCCCCGCCAGGGATGCGCCCCACGGTCACCACGTTTTTGGTGGCTGAGGCAGCCGCGGCCTCCACATTGAAACCGCCCAGGGCCAGGGCCCCTTGCGCCAGGGCGTATACGTTGCCGTCCACCCCTTTCATGGGCGTCATCAGCAGGACGCCGCCCAGGAGGCTGGACGAGTCGCCCAGGGACGAAACCGTGACATCCAGCGCGGTGCCCGGTTTGGCCGAGACGGGCATCTTGGTGGTGACCATGACCGCCGCCACGTTCTTGGGCTTGAGGCTCTTTTTGTCCACGGCCACGCCGAGCTGCTCCAGCATGTTGACCAGGGACTGAATGGTGAACTCGCTCTTGTTCGTATCCCCGGTGCCGGAAAGACCCACCACGAGCCCGTAGCCCACCAGGTCGTTGTGACGCACACCGCCGAAGGTGGCGATGTCTTTCAGGCGGACGGCATGGGCCGGCTCCGCAAACAGGATGGCGGACAGGACGGCCACTGCAACGGCGGCCAGAACGGCCGCCGCACCGGGCCGGGCGCATGAGGCAAACAGGTGGGACAATTTCATGACGATGCTCCTTCCTTGAATTCCAACGCAGCGAAGACCATGCCAGCAGGAGCGCCTAGAACGGCCAGGTGTTGTCCAGCAGCCGCGTCAGCCAGCCTGACTTCTGTTTGTCCGCCAGCACGCCCTTGCCGTAGTATTCGATTTTGGCATCGGCAATGTGGGTGGAGTACACGGAGTTGTCCGAGCCGATGTCGCGTGGCCGCACCAGGCCCCGCACCACCATGATCTGCGTTTCTTCGTTGATGCGCACTTCCCGCGCGCCTTCGATCTGCATCAACCCGCCAGGAAGGATCTTGACCACCCGGGCAGCCACGGTGGCGCTGACGTCGGCGTTGCGCTCCGTGGAACCGTCAGCCTTGAGTTCACTGGCGTCGGCATACTTGAGCAAGGGCGAGGTGCCCGTATCGCCGCTCAGCTTCAAGGGGTCAAAGCCCAGCAGCTTGCCCACACCCACGGTGGTGGCCCCGAAGGCGTTCTCCACGGACATATCCTTGGAGCTGTCCTTGCTGCTGTCCGTCTTGGCCTCCAGCTTGGAGGTGGAGCTTTCGGTGATGTTCACCAAGACGATGTCGCCAATGCGGCGGGCGCGGTTGTCGGAAAAGAGATACTGCGCATCGCCAGGGTTGAAGAGGGAGCCGGGGTTGCCGGCAGTCTGGGGGTCCATGTCCTCGGCCGGCGGCGGGGTGAGCGTCGGCATGGATTCCACCTGATTCTTGGAGGTAACGCAGCCCGTGGCCATGAGGCCCATGAGCATGAGGAAGGCGAGGCGGCGGTTCATGTCGCGCTCCTTATTGGACGGTGACCGTCCGGGCGTCCTGCACGGTGGCGTAGACGTCGCGGTTGCTTTGGGTATTTTTGACGAGGATGCGCTGGCCCACGGCGCCATCAGCCAGGGCTGTGGCCGGCACTCGCAGGGTCACATGCGCACCCCGGAAAATCATCTCCACCGACGCACCCTTGACGATGGCCGGCAGGGCTTCCACATCCATGCGGGTCAGGGGCTGCCCCTGGCCCACGCTGCGGGCCAGCCGCCAGGGACCATTGCCCTGCTCGGCGTCCGGGTTCCAGAGATCATTCTTGGCATAGGCCGCGTTCTTGCGGGCCGTGGTCAGCATGTCCGGGACAATGGGCTCGCCCTTGGAAAGCGGACGGGCAGCCACCACCATCTCCTGCCAGGCATCCATGAACACGCTGCCCGTGTAGCTGCGCAGGGTCCGGCCATCGAAGGTCAGTTCCGAAATGCGGAATCCGATGCGACCCGGCTGACAACTCTCCTGCACGGGCTCAATTTGCAGCCGGTGGGAGGTATCTTCCACAAAGATGAATTCAGGGCCCTTGACCTCGCGGAATTCCGCATCTGCCCCTGCGGCGGCGCAGAACTCTGTCAGTCTTTTGACGACCTCATCCTTGAGCCCGTCCTGGTCCAGAACATAACCGCCGCGCTGCAACACCAGCCGCTTGTTCACCAGCACCATGGAGGCGGCCTCGCCCAGATACTGGGCCACGGCCTGTTTGATGGCCTCCGCCTGCACGAACATGGGCTTGCCTGCTTCCGGCGGAGCCTGGAACAGCGGTGTGGCCGCAAGACGACGCCACAAGGCCTGATCCACCATGCCGATGGGTTTGCCGATGTCGCCCAGGGTCACCACGTCCGACGAGACCGCGGCAGCGTCCTTGATGACCACGCGCCAGGTCTCCCCGCCCGGTGGCGGCGACGCGCCCACGGCACACACGGCCGTGGCGAGAATGAGGATGAGGAAGCACAAACGCATGGGGCCCTCCGTTTACCGCTTGAGGTTGGTGGCGGTCTGGAGCATGGAATCCGAGGTTTGGATGGACTTGGAGTTCACTTCGTACGCACGCTGGCCAACGATCATGTTGACCATTTCATCCACAATCTCCACGTTGCTCATTTCCAGAAAGCCCTGGGAGATGGTGCCCACATTGTTTTCGCCGGGGGTGCCTTCCACGGCGTCGCCCGAGGCTTCTGTTTCCGTGTACAGGTTGCGGCCCAGGGCCTTGAGGCCGGCGGGGTTGGCGAAGGTGTACAGGGGGATATTGGCCGTGGCGAGCTCATCGCCGTTCTTGTCCAGGGCGGAGATGGTACCGTCCTGGGTCACGACCACATTCACGGTTTCCGCAGGCACGGTGAATTCCGGCTGCAGCACATAGCCGTTGGCCGTGACCACGGTGCCTTCGTTGTCCAGCTTGAAGGCGCCGGCGCGGGTGTAGGCATCCTCGCCATTGACATCCACGAGGAAGAACCCATCGCCTTCGATGGCCAGATCCAGGGCGTTCTCGGTGTTCTGATAGTCGCCCTGGGAGAAGATCTTGTGCACCGTGGTGGGGCGCACGCCCATGCCCACCTGGATGCCGGTGGGTATGCGGTTGCCGGCTTCGGTTTCCGTGCCGGCGATCTTCTGATCCTGGTAGAGCAGGTCTTCGAATTCGGCGCGGCTCTTTTTGAAGCCTGTGGTGTTCACGTTGGCAAGGTTGTTGGAGATGACGTCAATGTTGAGCTGCTGGGCGATCATGCCCGTGGCGGACGTCCAAAGGGAACGCATCATGGCGTGTTTCCTCCTGGGAAAGCGTGTGGGCCAGTTTGACCAATCAAATCAGTTACGTGGTGGACTTGCCCACTTTGGTGATGTTCTTGGTGCAGGTTTCGTTGGAGGTGGTCAGCACTTTGGCATAGGCCTCGAAGGCGCGCTGGGTTTCAATCATGTTGACCATGTCTTCGACGATGTTGACGTTGGCCATTTCCAGAAACCCCTGCACCACCACGGAATCTTCGGAAGGCTGTTCAACCACGCCGCCCGCGCCGTCCTGCTTGGGCCGGAAGAGGTTGCGGCCGTATTTTTCGAGGGACCCGCCGGGGTCGTTCACGTCCACCACCTGCAGCTGTCCCACGAGGTCGCCGTCGGCGTAGACCATGCCCTGTTCGTTGATGTCCACGCGGGTGTTGGGCGGAATGACGATGGCCCCGCCATCGCCCTGGACTTCATAGCCATCGGAATTGACCAGCGTGCCGTCGGCGGTGGTATGGAAGTTGCCATTACGGGTATAGAGCAGGCCTTCCTCGCTCTGCACCTTGAAGAAGCCGGTTCCCTGGATGGCCACATCCAGGGGGTTGTCGCTATTTTTCAGGGAGCCCTGGGAAAAGTCTGTCCGCACGCCGGCAATGCGCACCTTGGAAAGGTTCGTGGCCCTGGGGAAGAGCTCTTTCTCGCGGACGCTCAGCACAGGCTGGCGGATTTCATCGTGGGCGTAGGACACGAACACGTCTTCAAAAGCCAGCCGCTCGGGCTTGTAGCCGGTGGTGTTGGCGTTCGCCAAATTGTTGGCGATGATGTTCATGCGATTCTCGCATGTCAACGCGCCAAACAAACCGGAAATCATGTCATCGCGCATGGTTGTGTCTCCTTTTCGTCTGTGGGACGCAGGAGAGATTGCACAGCCCGTGCCAGCGCGAAAAGTCGGATATTTCTGTAATTATCTATCTGCTATTATTGCCTTAAAAAGAAAACGGCCGCCGTCAAGCTGACGGCGGCCGTACCGGGTTGCGAATAAACGCGCGGGCAACTGGCGGCTATGGCAGGCCCCACGCCGCACGCACACGGGCATAGGCGGCTTCCGGAAACTGGGCCAGCACGGGGCGGGCTTCGGGGAGGAGCCAGGCCAGCAGCGACTGGATGGCCTGGGTTTCCATGGCCGTGCAGCCTGCGGTGGGTTGTCCTGGGCCGCGAGCGATATGCAGAAAGATGCAGGAGCCTGCACCCGGGTCCACGGGGCTCTGATTGTGGGCCGCGAACAGTCCGAAGCGATACAACCCGTCTGGCCGAAGCATGTCCTCGGCACTTTGCCAGTCCTTGCCCTCCAGGGTACGGGGCTGGATGGTGTTGTAGTGCCGGGAGGCGATGTCATCCACGCAGACAAAGTCGGCGGTGGGCGTCAGCAGCGGCATGGCCGTGCCTGTGGCGGAGGCATCTTCCAGATCGGCAGGATCGGCGGCAAAAGCGCCGGGCAGGGCAAAGAGGCCTGTTGGGGCGCGGCCATCACCTTCCTGTTTGACCGGCTCGCCCAATCGTCCCGCCTCTGCAAGCAGTGCTGCAGGGTGCAGCCCCCTGCCCCACCCCAGCCCGTTACGGCCGAGGCTCACGGGAATGGCCGCCCCCACGGCCTGCCAGGCGGCAGCGTCCTGCGCCCGGGTGTACCGCTGCAGCGTGCCGGTGGTGCTGTTCCAGTCCGCTGCCCGCACCAGCAGCAGTTGCCGGACGCCCTGCAGGGGGGAGTGAGCGGCAGCAAATCCCGCAGACGCGCCTGCAAGTCCCGAAAACGCGACAGCCAGGACCGACACCAGCACCATGCCGCAGGCACTACCGATCAATTTCATGACACGCCTCCCGCCTGCGCATTCAGCGCGTGGCGATATTGTGTTTTTTGAGCAGGGCATAGAACCGCGACTGCGAAAGGCCGGAAAGGCGGATGGCCTCCTTCATGTTCCCGCCGCACACAGTCATCAGATATTTCAGATACCGCTGTTCGATGCGGCTCCAGGCGTCGTCCCGGAAGTGTTGCATGGAGGGCATGTCCGCCATGGTGAAGCCGGCGGTTTCCACATCCAGGGCCGGCTCCTCGCACACGGTGGGGGCCACGCGGGTGCGGGCCACCTTGGCCCGCAGTGCCGCCGGCAGATGCTGGGCCAGCAGATAGGAATCCAGCAGGGCCGCAGCCAGGGCGTGCTCCAGGGTGTGGATCAGTTCCCGGACATTGCCAGGCCAGGGATAGGCTTCCAGGGTCTCGAAAAAATCCGCACAAGCGCCCTTCTGGGGGGAATCATTGCGGGCGCAGATGCGTTCGATGAAGTGGTTGGCCAGGGGGCGGATGTCCTGCACACGGTCGCGCAGGGGTGGCAGGTGGATGGAAATGGACTGGATGCGATAAAGCAGATCGTTGCGGAAGGTTCTTTCCCCGACCATCTTTTCCAGATCCCGGTTGGTGGCTGCCACCAGGCGAAAATCCACGGGCCGTTCTTCCCGGCCGCCAATGGAGCGCACGGTGCGTTCCTGCAGCACGCGGAGGAAGACCTTCTGCAGGGAAAGGGGCATCTCGCCAATTTCATCCAGAAACAAGGTGCCGCCATCAGCCTGGAGCACCAGGCCCAGCTGGTCGCGCTCGGCTCCGGTGAAGGCGCCCTTTTTGTGGCCAAAGAGGATGGATTCCACCAGCGTTTCCGGCAGGGCGGCGCAATCCACAATCACAAAGGGCCCGTCCGCCCGGGGGCTGTTTTCGTGAATGGCCCGGGCAAAGAGTTCCTTGCCGGTGCCGGTTTCTCCGGTAATGAGCACATTGGAATTGCTCTGGGCGCCGCTGGCCACCAGATCCAGGGCCCGCATGAGGGGCGGACTATCGCCCACGATGTGCTCACGCCGCAACACCTTCACGGCCCCGGTCACCCGGCAGAGCTTGCGCTTGCGGTGAAAATCCAGGGCGCGGGTCAGAGTGAGGGTGATTTGCTGGATGGAATGGGTCTTTTCGATGTAGTCCCAGGCCCCGGCCCCAATGGCCAGCTCCGCGCCGTCCGGGTCGCCCTTGCCGGTGATGATGATCACTTCCGGACTGTTGGGCAGGGAAGTCAGCTCGGGCAGGAGGGTCAGGCCATTGCCGTCTGGCAGGCGCACATCCAGAAACACGATGTCAAAGGGCCGGCTCTGCGCCATGTGCAGCCCTTTGGCCATGGTTTCCGCGCACTCCGCCTCGCAGCCGATGCGGCGCACGGCCCGGCTGAGGGCGTGGCACATGGTGGCATCGTCATCAATAATCAGCACGCTGCCGCCGGCGGCAGGCTGGGGCAGGCCCTGCTCACTCATGCGGGATAGCCTCGAAGGAGCTGGCGGGGGCATGCGGGGTGCCGGGGAGATGATCCCCGGTGGCCGCCCTGCCCGGCTCGCGTTCCAGCAGACTGCGGATGGCCCTGCAGATTTCCCCGGTGTCGAACGGCTTGCGGAAGAAGAGGAACCCGGCGGAATTGGCCAGGGCCTTGGGGATGCGGTGCTGCAGAATGCGGCCATCGAAGCCACTGCACAGGATCACGGGCAGGTTGGGCCGCACGGCGCGCATTTCGTTGACCATTTCCGTCCCGGTCAACTCGGGCATGAGCTGGTCGGTAAACACCAGGTCGAACCGCTGGGGATTTTCCTTGAACAGTGTCAGCGCCTCCTTGCTGCGGCTGCGGCTTTCCACCACATACCCCAGCCGGCGGAAGAGTTTGGAGACCGAGCCCAGCAGATCCAAATCGTCATCCACCACCAGAATGGACTCCGTGCCTCCCGGCAAATCCTGCAGATTCTCCGGTGCCTCCAGCTCTTCCATATGATGCTCGCAGGGAATGAGCACGCTGAAGGATGCGCCCTTGCCGGGCACGCTCTTCACGTCGATGCCGCCGCCGTACATTTTGACGATACTCTTGGTCATGGACAGACCCAGGCCGGTGCCGCCGCTCTTCTTGCGGGTGGTGTAGAACGGCTCGAAAATGCGTTTGAGTACCACGGGCTTCATGCCGATGCCTGTATCCGAGACCACCAGCCGGGCGTACAGATCGGGCTTGAGGGCCTGGCGGCGGGCGGTTTCCTCGTCCAGTTCCACGGTGTCCAGCTCCACGCTAAGCACCCCGTTTTTGACGAAGCGCATGGCCTGTTCGGCGTTGGTGCACAGGTTCATGAGAATCTGGAGGAGCTGGTCCGTGTCCGCCATCACGCGGACATGTTCCACCTTGATGGATTCGCGGACCTGGATGGTGGCCGGCATGATGCTGCGCACCAGGTGCATGCACTCTTTGACCACGCGGCCCATGTCCACGGACTGGCGGGGCGTGTCCGCCTGATTGCTGAATTCCTTGATCCGCTTGACCAGACTCTTGCCGCGCTTGGCAGCCTTGAGCACGTGCAGCAGATCCTCATACACCGGCGAGTTTTTGTCCGTATCAAAGAGCGCCAGCTCCGTGCAGGAGGAAATGGCCCCGATGACGTTGCCGAAGTCGTGCGCAATGCCGCCGGCAAAGATGCCGATGGCCTCCATCTTTTGCGCATGTCTGAGCTCGCGTTCCATCTGCCGCCAGGGTTTGAGGATGGAGTTGATCATCACCAGACTGACCGGGATGACAAAGCAGACCAGGATCACAGCCACCCCGCTGCCCACGGTGAAGATGGCCCGGCGGTGGATGGTTTGAAAACTGTTGGAGATGTGGTCCAGTTCCTGTTCCACGTCATCCAGATAAATGCCTGTGCCAATCCAGTATTCCGTACCCGGAATAAGCTGGGCGTACACCAGCTTGGACGAAGGCGCCGCCTCGCCTGGCTTGAAGAAACGGTATGTCGAGAAGCCGCCGCCGGCAAGGGACTTTTCCGTCAGCTGGGCAATATAACGCGTGCCTTCCGGATCGGCCACGCCCAGGCGGTACTGGCCCTGGAACTCCGGATGGAACGGATGGACGATGTTCACGCCCTGGGTGTTGTAAATAAAGTAATAGCCGGAATCCTCATAATGGATACGCGGGATGATGCGTCGGAGCGCGGCCTCCATCTCCGGCTCCTTGCCGCCCTGCTCACGGATGGCTTTGAGCGTCTCCCCCAGGCTCATGGTCAGCGACTGGACGGAAACCTGCAACCTGTGCCTGTAATGCTTGAGCATTTCCCCATGGGCCGCACCCAGGGATTCGTCATGCGCCTTGTTCAGATAATAGCTGTACACCACGCTGATGCCCGTGGCGAAGAGAATGAGAAAGAGCAGCAGCAAGGCAATGCGGCTGACTACCTCATGATCACGGTGACAGGAAAACAGGGCCTTGAGCATTTGCCGCCAGCTTGTCGGTGTCGCGAGTTGTTCGCTCATGCAGAAACGGCAGCAAAATCGAAGCCATCTTGCACAAGCGGCCCATACTGCATGGAATTCGCAATTTTGACGCCACCATCCGCCACGCGCTGCACATCGTTCCTTTCCTCACGAGCGCAGATTTCTTCTTTTACAGGAAAACGGACCTGCCCGACAAGAAAGTCTTGTCCCGTCAAGCAGGAAAAAAATCCTTGCCTGCAATGATTCCTGCTTGTTATGCACATCGCTTCCGCTGGCATGGCATCTGCTCTTCAGGGACGTATGCGAGCCAGGGGGCTTTTGACACTCTTCTCGTTGCGATCGCTGCGGGGCCTTCGCCACGGGTCACAAGGATAGGACTGATTGCATGTCGAACAAAATCCTCCTCAAAGAGTCGTTGATCAAAGACCAGACCAGCCGACTCGTCATTCACGCCCCGGAGATCGCCGCCAAGGCCAAGCCGGGCAACTTCGTCATCCTGCGGGTGGATGAACGCGGGGAACGAGTCCCCCTGACCATCGCAGACGCCGACCCTTCCGCCGGGACCATCACCATCGTCTATCTCGTCCTCGGCAAAACCACAGCCATGCTCGAAGCCCTTCACCAGGGCGACACCATCCTGGACCTCTGTGGCCCGCTTGGCAAGGCCACGCATATTGAAAAGGAAGACACCGTCATCTGCGTGGGCGGCGGCACGGGCATTGCGGCCATGCACCACATTGCCAAGGGCCATCATCAGGCCGGCAACAAGGTGGTGGCCATCATCGGCGCCCGCAGCAAGGACCTGCTGCTCTTCGAAAAAGAACTCAAGCAGTTTGCCGATGAAGTCCTCGTCTCCACCGACGACGGCAGCTATGGCCACAAAGGCCTGGTGACGGAGCTTCTGGTCGATCGCCTCCGGCACGACAAGAGCGTGCGCGAGGTGGTGGCCGTGGGCCCGGTGCCCATGATGGCTGCCGTCTCTCGCGCCACGGAGCCTTTTGGCGTCAAGACCACGGTATCGCTCAACTCCATCATGCTGGACGGCATCGGCATGTGCGGTGCCTGCCGCGTGACCGTGGGCGGCAAGACCAAATTCGCCTGCGTGGACGGTCCCGAGTTCGACGGGCATCAGGTGGACTTTGCCGAACTCGGCATGCGCCTCAGGGCCTTCAAGCCCATGGAGAGCACCTCCATGGAGGCGTACCACGAGTGCCGTTGCAAGGCTGCCGAAGGCAAGCCGGCCAAGAAAAAGAAGGAACTCGCCCCTCGCGTGCCCATGCCGCATCAGGCTCCGGCGGAGCGGGTCAAGAACTTTAATGAAGTGGCCTTGGGCTACACCACCCAGCTGGCCATGGAAGAGGCCCGGCGCTGCCTGCAGTGCAAAAAACCCGGATGCGTGGAAGGCTGCCCCGTGGAGGTGCCCATCCCGCAGTTCATTGCCCACCTGGCCGAGGGACGCATCGAGGAAGCATACAAGACCATCAAGACCACCAACAGCCTGCCAGCCATCTGTGGCCGGGTCTGCCCCCAGGAAGTGCAATGCGAAGGCAAGTGCATCCTGCTTAAAAAGGGCCAGCCCATCGCCATCGGCCGGTTGGAACGCTTTGTGGCCGACGAATACCTGCATCGCGATGCCTGCGACCTGCTCTCCGACGAGGCCAAGGAAACCTGCCCGATGATCGACCCCGACAAGAAGGTCGCCTGCATCGGGTCCGGTCCTTCCTCCCTCACCGTGGCTGGCTATCTGGCCTCGCGCGGGTGCAAGGTCACGGTGTTCGAGGCCCTGCATGAGCTGGGCGGGGTGCTGGTGTACGGCATTCCGGAATTCCGGCTGCCCAAGAACAAAATCGTGCACAAGGAAATCCATGCCCTGCGGCAGCTGCAGGTGGATTTCAAGCTCAATGCCGTGGCCGGCAAGACCTTTACCATCCAGGATTTGTTCGACCAGGGATACAAGGCCGTGTTTATCGGCGTGGGCGCCGGGCTGCCGCGGTTCCTGAACATTCCTGGCGAAAACGCCATCGGCGTCTTCTCGGCCAACGAATACCTGACCCGCGTGAACCTGGGCCGGGCTTACGACTTCCCGAACTATGACACGCCCATCATCTGCGGCAAGCACGTCACCGTGTATGGCGGTGGCAACGTGGCCATGGACGCCGCGCGCACGGCCCTGCGCCTGGGTGCGGAAAGCGTGCGCATCGTCTACCGCCGCACCGTGGAGGCCATGCCCGCCCGGCATGAGGAAATCGAACATGCCATTGAAGAAGGCGTGATCATGGAGTGCCTGGCCGCGCCACTGGAATTCACCTGCAACGAGCATGGCCACCTCCAGAGCGTGAAGCTCCAGCGCATGGAACTTGGCGAACCGGACGACTCCGGCCGCCGCTCGCCCCGGCCCATTGAAGGCGCCTTCTACGAGCTGCCGACGGATCTGGCCATCATCGCCGTGGGCACCCGGTCCAACCCGGTCATGCTCGACAATGAGCCAAACCTGGCCACCAACAAGTGGGGGTACATCCAGGTGGATGAATCCACTTGTGAAACAAGCATCCCCAACGTCTTTGCCGGTGGGGACATCGTCACCGGCGCGGCCACGGTCATCCTTGCGGCCGGGGCGGGACGCACGGCAGCCAAGGAAATGGCCAGCCGGCTGGGCGTTGCCTGATGCGCATTGTATGACGAACGCTTCCTGGGGCATGTCCCCTGATGGACATTGCCTGAGGCTCGTCACCTGATTCGGACGGTCGATGCCCCTGCGTACCCCGGGGCATCGGCCACTCCCCAAAAAAGCCAACGGCCAGCCGTGCTGGCCAGAGGCGGACGGTCCCGGCACTCTCTCCCTTGGCCCCGCTGGGACCGTCCACTTACCAAGTCTCGAACGCACAGCGTTGCTTTGGCAAGGCCCCTGCCTTGGCAACACCCCTGAACCGCCGGGAGCGTGGACCAACCGCCGCGCTTCCGGCGTGCTTTTTCGGGTGTGCGTTCGTGCGGTCTTATATACAAGACGGGGATGCGGGCGCAAGCCCCGCATCCCCGACATGACGGAGGAAAACAAGACGTAACTACAGCTACTTGAATGGCCAGATCAGCGGAATGATCGTCACGCACATAATGAAGCTGATCACCTGCAGGGGCCAGCCGGCCTTGAAGTAATCCATGAACCTGTAGTTGCCCGGCCCCAGCACGATGGTGTTGGGCGGGGTGGCGATGGGCGTGAGGAAGCAGGCCGAGGCGCTCATGGCAATGCCCATGAGCAATGGCAGGGGCGACACCCCACCCTGGGTGGCAATGGGCACGGCCAGGGGCGCCATGAGGGCCGCCGTGGCCGTGTTGGACATGAAGTTGGTGACGATGGCTGTGAGCGCGCAGACCACGGCCATGAGCATGTACGGGTCGCTGACCTGGGAGACCACGGCCGTGGCGATGAGCTTGGCCGCGCCGCTCTTGTCCAGCGCCGTGGAGAGCGCCAGGGTGCCGGCAAAGAGGAAGATGGTGGTCCAGTCAATAGACTTGAAGGCTTCCTTCATGGTCATACAGCCGGTGATGACCATCAGACACGCGCCCAGCATGGCCGCGGTGACCAGGTCGATGAATTCCGAGGCCATCACCGCCACCACAAAGGCGAAAATGCCCAGGCAAATCCACATCTTGTTTTCGCGCTTGACCTTGGGCACCTGCACTTCCAGGCGTTCGTCGTCTTCCAGCTTGCCGCAGTCCGTGTTCGGCAAAAACTTTTTGCCGATGAGGGCAAAATACAGAATGCCGACAATGGTCAGGGGCACACCGAACAGCGCGAATTCAAAAAAGCCAAAGGGCTTGAAGCCGCCGTCGCCCATCTTGCTGAGCACGGAGTTCACCAGCCCGTTGGGCGGCGTGCCCACCAGGGTGATGCACCCGCCAAGCCCAGCGGCAAAGGCCACGGGCATGAGAATCTTGCTGGCCCGTATGCCAGCCGAGGCGCACATGCCCATGATCATGGGGATGGCCACCACGGTGGTGCCGGTGTTGGACAGAAAGGCCGACAAGCCGGCGATGGCAATCATGGAGAAGAGCAGCAGCTTCACTTCACTGCCGCCGGAGAGCTTGACCGTGAGCTGGCCGACCTTGTCCGCAAAGCCGGTGACGAAGGTGGCCTCGCCCACCACGAACATGGCCATGAAGATGACCACCCATTCGTTGCCAAAGTTGGCAAAGGCGGCCTTGGCCGGGATGATGTTGAAAAGACTCAGGGCTACCGGCACGAGCATGGCCGTGATCGGCAGCGGGACCAGTTCCGTAAAGAAGAGAACGCCGGCAACCGCAAGGATTGCCAAAGTGATGTACGCGTGGCTGGCTGGTGGCGGAGGGGGAGCTTCAGCAGCAAAGCAGATACCTGCAGTCACAAGCAGCGCGAACACAACGAAACCCAGCAAGGTAAGATACCTTTTCATAAATCCTCACTCCTATGGGAGCATGTGGATGCCACGAATCGCAATGCGCACGAACATTCCGCTTCACAAATAAGATCCGCCAGCCCCAATCTGCGATGGGCAAGCGGAACCGAGGCTGAGCCCTCCTGGGCGCTCTCTTTTTGGGTTGTACGCCGGTGCTCGTCCGAGCAGGCCGGCGCGAATCTGAACTGCTCGCTCCCTGCCCCGCGCCGCGCGTGGCGTGGCACGGGCGGGGCGGGGAGCGCTTGGACGCGTTGGATTGGGCGTTAGAAAGGCCAGATAAGCGGGACCAGCACGACGACCATGACGAAGCAGATCATCTGCAGCGGCCAGCCCGACTTGAAGTAATCGATGAACTTATAGTTGCCGGGCCCAAGCACGATGGTGTTGGGCGGGGTGGCCACTGGCGTGAGGAAGCAGGCCGAGGCGCTCATGGCAATGCCCATGAGCAGCGGCAGGGGCGACACGCCGCCCTGGGTGGCAATGGGCACGGCCAGGGGAGCCATCAGGGCCGCCGTGGCCGTGTTGGACATGAAGTTGGTCACGATGGCCGTCAACGCGCAGACCACGGCCATGAGCATATACGGCTCGCTGACCATGCTCACCACGTTGGCGGCAATAAGCTTGGCCGCACCGCTTTTGTCCAGGGCCGTGGAGAGAGACAGCGTGCCGGCAAAGAGGAAGATGGTGGTCCAGTCGATGGCGTTGAAGGCTTCCTTCATGGTCATGCAGCGCGTGGCCACGATGAGACAGGCGCCGAGCATGGCCGCCGTCACCAGCGGCATGAAGCCTGTGGCCATGGCCACCACCACAAAGAGGAAGATGGCCAGACAGATGGGCATCTTGTTCGTGCGCCGGGCCCGGGGGGCGTGCTCGGCGATATCTTCCGTAATGGTGCATTCACCCTGGGTGTCCGGCAGAAACTTTTTGCCGATAAGAGCATAATAGCCGATGCCCACCAGGGTCAGGGGGATGCCGATCTTGGCGAATTCAAAGAATCCAAATGGCTGCAGGCCATCACTGCCCATCTTGCCCAGCACGGAGTTCACCAGGCCGTTGGGCGGCGTGCCCACCAGGGTGATGCACCCGCCAAGGCCGGCGGCAAAGGCCACGGGCATGAGAATCTTGCTGGGGCGGATGCCGGCCGAGGCGCACATTCCCATGATCATGGGAATGGCCACCACCACGGTGCCGGTATTGGACAGGAAGGCCGAGAGCCCGGCCATGGCAATCATCGAGAAAATGAGTAATTTTGCTTCACTGCCGCCAGAGAGTTTGACTGTCAGCGCCCCGACCTTGTCGGCAAAGCCGGTGATGAAGGTCGCCTCCCCGATAACGAACATGGCCATGAAGATGACCACCCATTCGTTGCCGAAGTTGGCGAAGGCTGATTTTGCCGGAATGATGCCGAAGAGTCCCAAGGCCACCGGCACGAGCATGGCCGTGACCGGCAAGGGCACCATTTCCGTAAAAAAGAGGATGGCAGCCACACCCAGAATGGCCAGGGTGATATAGGCATGTTCAACCGGCGGCGGTGCCTTGTCCTGGGCAAAACACACACAGGCAAACGCCAACAGCATAATTGCGGTCAATCCAACTATTTTAAGATATTTGCTCACAACTCTACCCCCATACCAGTATGCTTTTCATGTGCGAGACACGCTCATGGCGAAACACACAATCACAGCGATTCCTGAAACCCCGCCCGGCCCATAACGGGCCGGGCGGCGCAAGTCTCAGCCAGTTGCTACATGGCTATTTGTAGCTCTCCACATATGCGTTGATACGTTTACGGGAGGCGGCCACACGTTCACGCAGGGCCACACGGTAGGCGTCCAGGTCGGCAATGGGCTTCTTGGCCACGCCGGTTTCCATGGCGGCCTTGGCCACAGCCACGGTTTCCCATTCCAGAATGCGGGAATCCAGCGGCTTGGGAATCACGTAGTCGATGCCAAAGGTGAGTTCCTTGACGCCGTACATGTCGCAGATTTCCGCCGGCACCGGCTCCTTGGCCAGCTGGGCCAGGGCCTTGGCGGCGGCGATCTTCATGGCTTCGTTGATTTCCGTGGCGCCCACGTCCAGGGCCCCGCGGAAGATGTACGGGAAGCCGGAGACGTTGTTCACTTGGTTGGGGTAGTCGGACCGGCCCGTGCCCATGATGCAGTTGGGGTTGGCGTCCTTGGCGTCATGGTAGGTGATTTCCGGGTCCGGGTTGGCCATGGCGAAGATGACCGGGGACTTGTGCATGCTCTGGACCATCTCCTTGCTCACCAGATTCTTGGTGGAGAGGCCCAGGAACACGTCGGCGCCCTTCATCACGTCAGCCAGGGACCCGAGGTCCTTGTCCTGGGCGAAGGCGTCCTTGTACTTGTTGCCCGTGGGGCGGCCCTTGTGGATGAGGCCCTTGGTGTCGAACATGAAGATGTTCTTGGGATCCACGCCCAGCTCGACGTAGAAATTGGAGCAAGCGATGCCCGCCGCCCCGGCGCCCACCACCACGATCTTGAGGTCTTCGAGCTTGCGATTGCAGATTTCGCAGGCGTTGATGAGGCCCGCGCCGGAGATGACGGCCGTGCCATGCTGGTCGTCATGGAAAACGGGGATGCCCATTTCCTTCTTGAGCGTTTCTTCGATGTAGAAGCACTCGGGGGCCTTGATGTCTTCCAGGTTGATGCCGCCGAAGGTGGGCTCCAGGGCCTTGACGATCTTGATCAGCAGTTCAGGATCGCCGCAGTCCAGGTTGATGTCGTACACATCAATGTCCGTGAAGGTCTTGAAGAGCACGCCCTTGCCTTCCATGACCGGCTTGCCGGCCAACGGGCCGATGTTGCCCAGGCCGAGCACGGCGGTGCCGTTGGAGACCACGGCCACCAGGTTGTCGCGGCCGGTGTACTGGCTGGCCTTGGAGGGGTCTTCCTTGATGGCCTTGCAGCACTCGGCCACGCCGGGCGAATAGGCCATGGACAGATCTTTCTGGTTGTTACAGGGCTTGACGGGCACCACCTCAACCTTCCCGCGGCGGGGAAACTCGTGGTAGTCCAGCGCTTCTTGCTTGGTAAACAAAGCCATGTCTTCTGTCTCCTTGCTGCTCCGCCCCCCCTGGAGACGGGGGGCGGGATTGATATCCGCAAAATTACAGCGGGTAATTGGGCTTGGCGTACAGTTCGCCGCCGTGGGCGTCGTTGATGACCAGGAGCGGGAAATCCTTGACCGTCAGCTTGCGGATGGCCTCGGGGCCCAGGTCTTCATAGGCGATGACCTCGGAGGCGGTGATGCATTCGGCCAGGAGCGCGCCTGCGCCGCCGGTGGCGCCGAAGTACACGCCATTGTGTTCCTTGAGGGCATCGCGCACGGCCTGGTTGCGCTTGCCCTTGCCGATGGAGGCCTTGGAGCCCAGGCTGTGCAAGCGGGGGGCATAGGTATCCATGCGGCCGGAGGTGGTGGGGCCGGCGGAGCCGATGGGCTTGCCTGGAGGGGCCGGGGTGGGCCCGACATAGTAAATGACCGATCCCTTGAGGTCGAAGGGCAGCTGCTCGCCGGCATCCAGGGCGGCAATGAGCTTTTTGTGGGCCGAGTCGCGGGCGGTGTAGATGGTCCCGGTCAGGTAGACCACATCGCCGGCCTTCAGCTTGGCCACGTCTTCGTCAATCATGGGGGCGTTCAGGTGGTAGGTGGCCATTAGAGCACAACCTCCTTGGTCCGGGCGGAATGGCACTGCACGTTCACGGCCAGGGGCAGGCTGGCGATGTGGCAGGGGTGCATTTCGATCTTCACGGCCAGGCTGGTGGTCTTGCCGCCCAGGCCCATGGGACCGATGCCCAGGTTGTTGATGGCTTCCAGGAGTTCCTTTTCCATGGCCGCGATTTCGGGGTCCGGATTGGGAACGTCCAGGGGGCGGAAGAGGGCCTTCTTGGCCAGGGTGGGCGCCAGATCGAAGCTGCCGCCGATGCCCACGCCCACGATGGTGGGCGGACAGGGGTTGGGGCCGGCCTCGGCCATGCGGCGGACGACGAAGTCCTTGATGCCTTCCCAGCCCTGCGCCGGGGTGAGCATGGTGCAGCGGGACATGTTTTCCGAGCCGCCGCCCTTGGCCATGAACTGGATCTTCAGCTTGTCGCCGGGAACCAGCTCAAGGTGGATGATGGCCGGGGTGTTGTCCCCGGTGTTCTTGCGCTGCAGGGGGTGGCACATGGATTTGCGCAGGTAGCCCTTGTCGTAGCCTTCCACCATGCCGGCGGTCAGCGCGGCCTTGAGGCCGCCTTCCACCCGCACATCCTCACCCATTTCCACAAACAGCACGGCAGAGCCGGTGTCCTGGCACAGGGGCATGTTGGTGGCCTTGGCCAGATCCGCGTTCTTGATCAGCTGGTCCAGCACCTCGCGGGCGCTGTCTGTGGTTTCAGAGTCGCGGGCCTCCTTGAAGGCCTTGTAGATGGGTTCCGGCAGAATGCGACAGGCCTCGATGATCATGTCGCGGACGGCCGTTTTCACGTCCTCAGCTTTGATGATGCGCATGGCAGCACCCCTTCTTCTTGATGGATTCAATGAGCGGCCGCGGCAGCACGCCCTTGACCGAGTGCATGGCCATCATGCGGCGCATGATGCCCAGCTGGTCCTGCAGGGGGATGCCCTTGGGGCACACATCTTCACACGCCAGGAGACCCATGCAACCGAAGACGCCCTGATCATTGCCAATCACGTCGTAGTAGTCGTCTTCGGACCGTTTGTCTCGTGGATCCAGGTAGAAGCGGGCCACGCGCATGATGGAAACCGCGCCCAGGAAGTCCGTACGCATCCGAGCCGTGCCGCAAGCGGCCACACAACAACCGCACTCGATGCAACGATCCAGCTCGAAGATTTCATTGGCCAGGTCGTTGTCCATGCGCATTTCTTCGGCCGTGGGGTCGAAGGCTTTGTCGTCGCTGTGGCACCAGGCTTCGATCTGCAGGCCGGTCTTGCGGAACCAGGTCCCCGTGTCCACGGAGAGGTCGCCCAGCAGCTTGAAGAACGGCAGCGGGTGCAGGGTGATTTCCGCGGGCAGGTCCTTGGTCTGGGTGTGGCAGGCCAGGCCCGGGCGACCGTTGATGACCATGGCACAGGAACCGCAGATGCCAGCCCGGCAGCAGAAGTCCACTTTCAGGGTCGGGTCCTTTTCATCGCGGATCTGCGTCAGGGCGATGAAGAGGGTCATGGAGTCGTACTCCTGGACGGTGAAGGTCTGCATCCGGGGCTGGGAATCCGGATCCAGCGGATTGTAACGGAAGATGTTCAACGTCAGCATGCGATTCATGAGACTTGCTCCTTGGTCCTACCGGCTTACAGCTTGGCCTTCTTGAGGTTTTCCTTCGCCGCTTCGGGGATGACGAACTTTTCGGGGGGCAGTTCGTTGGCGATGGTCACGCCGCCGCCGTAGCCGCGGTCTCCCGGAGGCATTTCGTAGTAGGGGGAGGCCTCTTCGTATTCCAGGGTGGGCATGCTGGCGCCTTCCTTCCAGTACGCCAGGGTGCGGTTCAGCCATTCCTTGTCGTTGCGTTCGGGGAAGTCCTCGCGGGTATGCGCGCCGCGGGATTCCGTGCGCATGAGCGCGCCGTAAGCCGTGCACTGGGCCAGCTTGACCATGCCGCGGATGCGCAGGGCCAGGGAGAGTTCCGGGTTCATGCCTTTGCAGGCGGAGGTGAGCCCGATCTTGTTGGAGCGGTCGTACAGCTCTTCCAGCTTGTTCACGGCCGTCTGCAGGTCCTTGCCATTGCGGAAGATACCCACGCCTTCCATCATGATGTCGTGCATTTCATCGCGGATCTTGATGGCGCTTTCCTTGCCCTTGCGGCCGGTGACCATATCCGTGATGCGTTCCTGCACCTGCTTGTGCGCGGCGTCCACGTACTGCATGCCAAAGGAGGTCGTCGCGCCCTTGGTGTATTCCACCATGCGCTTGCCGATGTAGCGGCCGGCCACCACGGTTTCGGCCAGGGAGTTGCCACCCAGGCGGTTGAAGCCGTGCATGTCCCAGCAGGCGGCCTCGCCGGCGGAGAACAGGCCCTTGAGCCCGTAGGCCGCGCCATCGCGGTTGGTGCGCACGCCGCCCATGGAATAGTGATGCGTGGGGCGCACGGGGATGAGCTGGTGGATGGGATTCACGCCCAGGAAGTTGGTGCAGATGTCGTACACTTCCCGCAGCTTGGTGGTGATGTGCTTTTCGCCCAGGTGGCGGATGTCCAGCCAGAGGTGGTCGCCGTAGGGGCTCTTGACGCCCAGGCCCTTGCGCATGTGTTCGGTCATGCGGCGGGAGACGACGTCGCGCGAGGCCAGTTCGGCCTTGTCAGGCTCGTAATCTGGCATGAAGCGGTACTGGTTCACGTCCAGCAGCGTGCCACCGTCACCACGGCAACCTTCGGTCACCAGAATGTCCGTGGGCACGGTGCCGGTGGGGTGGAACTGCACGGCCTCGGCGTTGCCCATGGGCACCAGGCCGGTATCCAGGGCGATGATCTGGCCGCCGCCGTCGCAGATCACGGCGTTGGTGGTGGCCTTGTAGATGCGGCCGTAGCCACCGGTGGCAATGAGGGTGGAGGTGGCCAGGTAGGCAACCAGTTCCCCATTGCGCAGGCAGCGGGCAATGCAGCCCAGGCAGGTTTCCCCGTCGTGGATCAGGGCCTCGGCCTGCATGCGGTCATGCACGGTGACGCCGTACTGCAGGCACTTGGTGTCCAGGGTATTGAGCACGGAGCGGCCGGTGCCGTCCGCGGTATAGCAGGTGCGCCACTTGGCGGTGCCGCCGAAGGCGCGGGCGTGGATGAGGCCGCCCTTTTCCGCCTTTTCCTCGGCTTCAAAGGGCTTGCCGCCTTTGTAGTAAGTGTGTTTGCCAGGCACGACACGGTTCCAGGGCACGCCCCAGTGGGCCACTTCGCGCATGACGATGGGCGCGGTATCGGCAAAAATACGGGCCACTTCCTGGTCGCAGCCCCAGTCGGAGCCTTTCACAGTGTCGGCAAAGTGCACGTCCGGGCTGTCGCCGTCACCCATGATGGCGTTGCCCAGGGCAGCCTGCATGCCCCCCTGCGCGGCGGAGGAATGGGAGCGGCGCGGCGGCACCAGGGAGAGCATGATGGTGTTCAGGCCAGCCATGGCGGCTTCCACGGCCACGCGCTCCCCGGCCAGGCCGGCGCCGATGCACAACACGTCGGTATGGTAAATCTGCATTGCCTCACCCTATCCTTGGATATTCAAGAGCATGAAGCGCACGAGGGTCAACAGGCCGATGGTGATGAAGCCGATCATCATGACATTCTCGGTCTTCTGGAACCACTTGCGCTTTTCCCGGCCGATGAAGCCATACTTGACGCCGATGCGATAAAAGCCCACACCCACATGCAGCTCGGCCATGGGCAGGAGCACGAGATACAGATACAGCCAGCCGCTCTGAATGCGGGCGGCGCTTTTGGCGGCGGTGATGGGCAGATCGGTCAGGACCACAAACATGTGCACCGCGCCGAGCACCAGGATAAGGATGGCGCTGACCACCTGGACCAGCCACATGGTGGTGTCCTTGTGGTGCAGCATGCAGGCATGCACGCGGAAGGTCTTCCATTCATCCTGCTTGAAGGGCATCTTGCGCGCCGCGAGGATGAAGTGCACGACCATGAGCACGAAGATGGCCGGGCCGCCAATCTGGGCCATGTACGTCGCCTCAAAGAACCATGCGATACCGTTCATGAGGCTGGGGCTCAAAATGACGCTGGAAACCAGCAGCATATGCGCCCACAGGAACAGAATCAGCAACACGCCGCTGGCCATCTGGAAAAAATCCATCCGGCCCGCGATCTTGCTGCGCTGGGGGACATGCAAGGTGATGGTGCTTGCATTCATGAAATCACGCCTCCCTTGGAACTGGGGTCGTTCGTTTCCCGCATGGCAAACAGCCCATGCACTCCTCTACCGCTGCTACAGAGTGTGTGTGCGAAAATTTTCATTCACCGGCAGGCTGCGAGCCACACTGCCACGTCTCACCAACCCCAAGCCATACTCCCGGCTCGCTCGCCACCGGCTGCAGCGCTGTAGCATGCCGCGTACCAATCCCGCTGCCAACAAAAATTTGATTTATTCTATGTTGGTACCAAGTTAGATTGATTGACCGATCAGCATTTTTCTTGTGACACAGGAATGAAACTTTCCTGTTCAAGAAGAATCCGGCCAGGCAAGAATCGTATTTGAGGCTATTGCCTGCAATGCGCCGGCGCGAGGCACTCTTCTGAACCCTGCCCGCGCCCCTTGACAGAACCATCCACAGCGGGTAAAGACTTCCGTTTGGAGAGCGGGTGTAGCTCAGTTGGTAGAGTACAAGCTTCCCAAGCTTGGTGTCGCGGGTTCGAATCCCGTCGCCCGCTCCAGGTCGTTCGTCTTCTCTTCTCAAAGAGAGTTCGCGCTGCGCCCTGTGTGCCTCACTTTCCATTTCGGGAAGATGTCGCCGCAGCAGCCGGACAGGGACGAGCAACCGCATCCTGGCCGTTTGCCGAAACGTCGGGGTGGGCGATTCGCCCCCCCTTTTTTTTCATTTGTCCGCCGTGGCAATAACCTGTGTGCAAGGATACGCGCCCTTGGCAGAGACGCATCCCGCCTCATCCAGCTCAGGCTCCGGCTCTGGTCCCGTTGTGGACCGCCTGGACCGCCTGGCCCGCTCCCTGGCCGTTGGCCTGGGCTACGCCATCTGGGGCGTGGAGTTCGCAGCCGGTCAGCACCGCGCCGTGGCCCGCGTCTATTTGGATTTGCCCGGCAATGAACACCTCGCCTCCGGTCCGGACCGTCCCGAAGTGGATGTGGACCAATGTGCCGAATTTTCCAGACACTTGAGCGTGGCCCTGGACGCTGAAGACACCATCCCCGGCGCCTACACCCTGGAAGTCTCCTCTCCGGGCATGGAGCGCCGGTTTTTTCAGGTGTCCCAGCTTGTGCCTTACGTGGGACGCGAGCTGCACGTGCAGCTGGAGCGCCCCTTGCAAGGACCGGCGTATCAAGACTCCTGGTATGCCGACCGCAAACGCCTGCGCGGCCTGCTCACGGCCGTGACCGGGGACAGCCTCACCCTCGAAAGCGAGGGGCGCGCCCCGGCCATCCCCTGGAGCCTGATCCGGCAGTGCAAGCTCATTCATGAATTCGAGGCGCCGCAAAAGCCCAAGGGCGGCTCTTCCAAAAAGAAGCCCAAGGCCACCGCGCCACTCGATCACTCTTTCCCCGATCCTACTGATGAGGAGGACGCGTCATGAGCTCCGAGCTCAAAAAAGCCATCGATCAGATCAGCAAGGACAAAGGCATCGACCGCGACCTGCTCATCGACACCCTGGAAGAAGCCGTGCGTTCCTCCATTGCCCGCAAATACGGGCATGCTGACGACTTTGAAGTCGGCTTCAATGAGGAAACCGGGGAAATCGAAGTGTTCCAGTTCAAGGTCGTCGTGGATGACGTGTATGACGAAGACAGCGAAATCCTGCTGGAAGAAGCCCGCGAGCATGATCCCAACGTGGAGCTGGACGACGAAATCGGCTTCCGCCTGAAGGTCGAGGATCTCGGCCGCATCGCCGCCCAGAGCGCCAAGCAGGTCATCATCCAGCGCATGCGCGATGCTGAACAGGAAATCATTTACGAAGAATACAAGGACCGCAAGGGCGAGATCGTCTCCGGCATCATCCAGCGCCGCGACCGCGCCGGCTGGATCATCAACCTCGGCCGCACCGAGGCGCTTCTGCCCAAGGAAGAGCAGATCCCCAAAGAACGCTTCAAGCGCGGGGACCGTGTCCAGGCCTTTATCGTGGAAGTGCGCAAGGAAGGCCGTGGCCCGCAGGTCATCGTCTCCCGCTCGCACCCGGATTACATGGTCTCCCTCTTCAAGCGCGAAGTGCCCGAGGTGGACGACGGCACCGTGCGGATCATGGGCGTGGCCCGCGACCCCGGCAGCCGGGCCAAGGTGGCCGTGCTCTCCAGGGACCGCGACGTGGACCCGGTGGGCGCCTGCGTGGGTATCCGCGGCTCGCGCATCCAGAACGTGGTCCAGGAACTGCGCGGCGAACGCATCGACATTGTGGTCTGGAGCCCGGAAATCGCCACCTACGCCGCCCATGCCCTCTCCCCGGCGGTCATCTCCCGCATCATGGTGGATGAGGACGAAAAACTGCTGGAAGTGGTGGTGCCGGACGATCAGCTGACCCTCTCCATCGGGCGCAAGGGCCAGAACGTCAAGCTGGCCTCCAAGCTCCTGGGCTGGAAGATCGACATCTACACCGAGTCCAAATACAACGAAATCAACGCTGGCCGCGAGAAGCTGGATCAGCTGGCCAGCGTCATCGATGCGCCCGCGGATATCTTCTCCACCGCCGGCTTCGCCAGTGTGGAAGAGGTGATCGAAGCCTCGGACGAAACCCTGGCCGACAAGCTGCGGTTGACGCCCGAGCGCGTGGGCAACCTGCGCTACGCGCTGCGCATTATGGGCTTTGAGCCTGCCAGGGAACAGGAGCCGGACGCCAATGACCAGCCTGCCGAAGATGTGCGGGCAGACGATGCGGCTCCCCAACCCGAGGGAGGCGAGACAGATGACGACTAAGGCCCCGACGCACACGGCCGATTCCTCGGCGCATGCGCCCCGGCGCAGCTGCGTCATTTGCAGGCAGACCCTGCCCAAAGCCGAGCTGACACGATATGTGGTCAGCCCGGCGCAGCTCGCCACCACGGGCTGCGCCCTGCTGGAAGACCCGCGCAAGCGGCTCCCCGGCAGAGGCTGGTATTGCTGCGCCGAAGAAGCCTGCCGGCGCAAAATCTCGGCATACCAGGGCTGGAGACGGCGAGCCAAGGCTGGAGGCGGCCAAACGGGGGTGCACCATGGATGAAATTCGAGTCAAAGAACTTGCGGATGAACTCCGCGTCAATGCCAAGGACATTCTCCAGGCCCTGCGTGAGCTTGGCCATCCTGCCAAAAGTCTGGTCCATGTGCTGTCCGAAGAGGACGTGCAGGCGGTGAAAATGCATTTGAAAGATCATGCCGGTGGCACCGAAGACGGCCGCCGAGTTTCCAATTCCGGCGTCATCGTGCGCAGACGGCGCAAGCCCAGCCCCGACGCCCCCAGCGAATCCCAGGCCGACGTCCACACCGAGGCCCAGGCTGACGCCACGGCTGAGGCCGCGACCGCCGGTGCCCCGGTGGCCGGCACGCAGTCCGGTGAGCCCCGTGCCGCCGAGCCGCAGGAAGCGCCGCGCCGCGAATCCCGTGGCCGTGACGCTGGTGCGCGTGATGCTGGCGGCAAGGCCCGTGCGGCCCGCACCCCCAGCGAGCCCACGCCCGCCGCGCGCATCATCTCCACGCCCGAATCCCAGGCCGCTGCGGAACGCAAGGCCGCGGAAGAACGCGCTGCCGCCGAAGCCGCCGCCAGGGAAGCCGCTGCCAAGGCCGAACGGGAAGCCGCAGAGGCCGCCCGCGCCGAGCGCGAAGCCCAGCAGGCCGCAGCGGAAGCTGAAAAGGCCGCCCCTGTGACGGCGCAGGCGGACCAGCCGCAGGAACCGGCAGCCACCACGGAACCGGCCCAGCCCGCGCGCGACGTTGAGGCCCCGGCCGCGGAAGCGCCGGCAGCCCCCAAGGTCGAGACCGCACCGGCTGCGTCCGAGGAAGACGCCCAGGCCGCACAGCGCAAGAAAAAGCCCCGCCCTGCCGAAGGCGGCCCCCAGGTGCGCATCATTTCCATGCCCGACCCGCAAACCCAGGCGCGGCAGCGGTCCGAAAGCCCCCGCCCTGCGGGTGGTGCGGGCGGTCCCGGTGGCTCTGGCGGTCCCCGCCAGGGACAGCGACCCTACGGCCCTCGCGGCGGCGCTGGCGCTCCCGGCGCGCCCGGCGCTCCGGCGGCGGGTGCAGCGCCGGGTGGCGCTCCGGGCGGCACAACCCCTGCCGCACCGGGCACCGAGTCCGAGGCGGATCGCAAACGCGGCCGCAAGGACCGTCGCGTGGTGGAATTTGTGGGCGGGGTGTCCGACGACGAGGATCGTCGTCGCGCCAGCCTGAACGCCAAAAAGAAAAAAACCTCCCCCCTGCGCGACAAGACCGGCGGCCGGGCCCGGCCCGGTGGCAAGCGCCGTCGCGACGGCATGGGCGATTATGAAATGGTCTCCACCACCATGGCGGAACAGGCTGCCCAGCCGCTCAAGCAGGCCAAGCGCAAAATTCGCGTGGATGAGGCCATCCGTGTGTCCGACATGGCCCATCAGATGGGCGTCAAATCCCAGAGCCTGATCAAGGTGCTGCTGGGCCTGGGCATCATGGCCACCATCAACAGCTCCCTGGACATGGATACCGCCACCCTGGTGGCCAACGAGTTCGGGTATGAAGTGGAACGAGTCGGCTTTACCGAAGACACGTACCTCATCAGCCAGGTGGAGGACGATCCCGAGGCCCTCAAGCCGCGGCCGCCCGTGGTCACCATCATGGGCCACGTTGACCACGGCAAGACCTCGCTCCTCGACGCCATCCGCGAGACCAACGTCACCGCGGGCGAAGCCGGGGGCATCACCCAGCACATCGGGGCCTATCACGTCACCACCCGCAAGGGCGACGTGGTCTTCCTCGACACGCCCGGCCACGAGGCCTTCACCGCCATGCGTGCCCGCGGCGCCCAGGTGACGGACATCGTTGTCCTGGTGGTGGCTGCTGATGACGGCGTCATGGACCAGACCCGCGAAGCCGTGAGTCACGCCCGCGCCGCCGGCGTGCCCATTGTGGTGGCTGTGAACAAGATCGACAAGGAAGGAGCCGACCCCGACCGCGTCAAGCGCGAGCTCTCGGATCTGGATCTCCTCCCCGAAGACTGGGGCGGCGAGACCATTTACGCCCACGTCTCGGCCAAGCAGCGCATCGGCATCGACGAACTGCTGGAACTCATCCTCCTGCAGGCCGAAGTGCTGGAGCTCAAGGCCAATCCGGAAAAGCCCGCCCGCGGCCACATCGTGGAAGCCCGGCTGGACAAGGGCCGCGGCCCCGTGGCCACCATCCTGGTGGCCGAGGGCACCCTGCGCCAGGGCGACGCCTTTGTCTGCGGCGTGTTCTCCGGCAAGGCCCGTGCGCTGTTCAATGACCAGGGCAAGAAGATGAAAAAGGCCGGCCCGGCCTGGCCTGTGGAAGTGCAGGGCTTTGAGGGCGTGCCCGAAGCCGGGGACGAGTTTGTGGTGGTGGAAGACGAAAAGGTCGCCCGCCGCATTGCCGAAACGCGCCTGATGAAGCAACGCGAAAAGGAACTGGCCAAGGAATCCCGCATCACGCTGGAAACCTTCCTGGCCCGCCGCGGCGATGTTGCCTCCCAGAACCTCAACCTCATCCTCAAGGCCGACGTGCAGGGCTCCCTGGAAGCCGTTTCCGAAGCCCTGGCCAAGCTCTCCACGGACGAGGTCAAGGTCAAGGTCATCCACAGCGGCGCAGGGGCGGTCAGCGAATCCGACGTCATGCTGGCCAGCGCGTCCGAAGCCATCATCATCGGCTTCAACGTCCGGCCCACGGTCAAGGCCAAGGATCTTGCCGAACGCGAGAGCATTGACATTCGCTTCTACGACATCATCTATCAGTTGGTAAGCGACATCAAGGACGCCATGAGCGGCATGCTCTCCCCCACGGTGCGCGAAGTGTACCTGGGTCAGGCGGAAGTCCGCGAAACCTTCAGCGTGCCCAAGGTCGGCACCATTGCCGGCTGTGCCGTGGTGGATGGCAAGATCGTCCGCAATGCCGGTGTCCGGCTGCTGCGAAACGGCGTGGTCATCTACACCGGCGCCGTGACCTCCCTCAAGCGCTTCAAGGACGACGCCAAGGAAGTGCTCAAGGGCTACGAATGCGGTATCGGCCTGGAGAAATTCAACGATATCAAGGTCGGCGATTACATCGAGGCCTTCGAACACGTGGAAGAGGCCAGAACGCTGTAACCATCGAATACCCAAGGCTGCGTGGCCGATCACGCAGCCACCCGTTGCAGGAAGCGGCAGGCAATGCCGCTTCCTGCAACATCCCGATCCGGCAGCACCGCAGGTCGGGACTGGCACTGCAAAATTGACGAAGCCCGCGGCTGCGCGGCAGGCATCATGGTTATCGGTACTCTGCTCCTTGAGTTCACGCTGCACGGCAACGACTCCCTCAAAGGCAAGCGCAACGTGGCCCAAAGCCTCAAGCGCAAGCTCAGGAACAAATTCAACGTTGCCGTGGCTGAGGTGGATTCCCTGGAGAGCCACACCCGGCTGGTGCTGGCCTGCGTCACAGTGTCCAATGAGGCTGCCCACGCCCAGGGCCTGTTGACCAAAGTCCAGAATATGGTGGAAGCTGCCACCGATGAAGAATTGACCGACAGCCAGATGGAAATCCTGCGCTGCGACGACTGACCACATGAAACGAACCGACTCCCTGCACGCCCGGCGCATGAGTGACCAGATTCTGCGCGAAGTGGCGGAAATTCTTGCCCGAGAAATGGGCGACCCGCGCCTGGAAGGTGTGGTGGTCAGCGGCGTGCGCATGAACCCGAACTTGCGCATGGCCGAAGTGCTCTATACCATGGAGCCGGACGAAGCCCGTCGTGAGGCTGCGGCCAAAGCCCTGCATCTGGCCACCGGACGCATCCGCTCCCTGCTCGGCCAGCGGCTGCGCTCCCGCGCCCTGCCCGAACTGCGGTTCGAGCTGGACAGTTTTCTTGAGGATGTCATCTATGCGAGACACCATGCTGAATCCGACGACAATGACGACGAAGCCGGAGACGACGGCACTCACGCCGGCGACTCTGATGCGGATCCGTCAGCTCATTGAAGCCGGCCAACGGTTCCTGGTGGCCTCGCACGCCAACCCGGACGGCGATGCCCTCGGCTCCATGGCCGGCCTGGGCTTCCTGCTCCAGACCCTGGGCAAGGAAGTGCGGCTGTACAACAGCACCGGCCGCCCCCGCTTTCTGGAATGGGTGACCCTGCCCTGCCCCCTGGTCACCACCCTGGAAGCGCTTGACGGCTTTGTGCCGGACTGGACCTTTGTGCTCGATTGCGGCGATCTGGCCCGCACCGGCATGGAGCTTCCGGCGGCGTCCCTGCGCATGGTGAACATCGATCATCACCTGGGCAATCCCCTGTTCGGGGAGGTCAACTGGGTGGACCCGGATCAGGCCGCCGTGGGCTGCATGATTGCGCGGCTGGCCAAGGAATTCGGCGTGCCCCTCTCCGGTGCGCTGGGTGAATCCCTTTATCTGGCCCTCATCAGCGATACCGGCCAGTTCGGCTACGGCAACACCACGCCGGAGGTCCTCTCCCTGGCTTCGGAAATAGTTGCAGGCGGCCTGGACGTGGGGGACTTTACCGCCCGCTGGCACAACCAGTGGACCCTTTCGCGGTTGCGGTTGTGGTCTCAGGCCCTGGCCAGCGTGCAGGTGTATGACAACGGGTCCATCTGTGTGGTGGGCATCACCCGGGCCATGATGGAATCGGCCCAGGCCACCAAGGAAGACTGCGAAGGGCTGGTGGAAACCGTCCGGCGCGTGCGCGGAGTGCGCATGGCCATTGCCCTGCGCGAGGAAGTGGCCGGACAGATCCGCGTGTCCCTGCGCTCCCAGGGCAACGACGATGCCCAGGCCGTGGCCCGGCAATTCGGCGGCGGCGGGCACCGCAACGCCTCCGGCGCAACCTTCATCGGCACCATGGAAGACGCCGTGCAGGCCCTGGTGGCCGCGGCCTCCGGAGTGCTGGCAACCATTCCGCCACGCGCCGTTGGCGGGGCTGCCCATGGCTAGGCGCGGCCGCAGACGCCCCTCCGAGCAGCAACAGCACGGCGTGCTGGTGCTGCACAAGCCCGAAGGCCCGACCTCCGCGGCCTGTCTGGAACGCATCAAGCGCGTATGCCAGCAGCCGCGCATCGGCCATGCCGGCACCCTGGATCCCCTGGCCACGGGAGTGCTTGTGGTGCTCCTGGGGCAGGCGACCAAACTTTCCAACTACCTGACCGGCGCCGACAAAACCTACGTTGGCGAGCTGGAACTGGGCAGAACTACGGACACCTACGACATCCAGGGTACCGTGACCAGCGAGGCCGACTGGTCCGCCCTCACCCCCGAGGACGTCGCCGCCGCCGTGGCCGCCTGGAAGCTCGATACCGTCCAGGAAGTGCCGGCCTATTCCGCAGCCAAGCATCAGGGCGAGCCCCTGTACAAGCTGGCGCGTGAAGGCCGCGATGCCCCGGTCAAACAAAAGGACATCACCATTTTCGAGGCAGAGGCGCTCACGCTTGCTCTGCCCCGATGCATCTTTCGGGTCCGCTGCAGCGCCGGCGTCTATGTCCGGTCCCTGGTCCACAGCCTGGGGATTCGGCTGGGCTGCGGCGCTGTGATGACGGCGCTGACCCGAAGCGAGAGCCACCCTTTCACCCTGGACATGGCCGTCTCCCTGGACGAGATCCTGGCCGAGCCCGAACGCTTGGGGGAACGCATCATTCCCTTGGAGGACGCGCTGCCGCACTGGCCCCGCGTGACCCTCGACGAGCGGCGGGCTGAGGATCTCAAGCGCAGCGGCAGGCTGCCCTGGGAGCTGGAACCCCACGGAACCATGGATGCGTCGGCGTTTGTTCCCGGCCAGCGCGCCCTGTTCCTGGACCAGCATGGCAAGGCCCTCGGGCTCATGGAAACAGGGATTGAGAAATCGGGTGGCGCCGCGGTCTGGACTGTGCTCAGAGGCCTGTGGGAGGCCTGAGACAGTGCAGCCGTGCAACACTACCGGCGCACGACGCCCAAGGAGGTTGACGCTGTGGTCATGACGACGGACGACAAGGCCAAGGTCATCGAAACGTACAAGACGCACGAAGGCGACACCGGTTCCCCGGAAGTGCAGATCGCACTGCTTTCGTCCCGCATCTCGTACCTCACGGAGCACTTCAAGGTGCATTCCAAGGACTTCCACTCCCGCACCGGCCTGCTCAAGCTGGTCGGCCAGCGCCGGAAGCTCCTCAACTATCTTAAGAAGAAGGACATTCAGCGCTACCGCGAAATCATCGCGCGCCTGAACCTGCGCAAGTAGCTCGCGCCGGGGGGACGTCTTGTCGGCGTCCCCCCGTCTTGCCCCGAGCCGCGCATCACCCCGGCCGGCTGCCCCCTCGCGCAATCTGGCGCTGCATGGAGCACCCTCCTTGCACTCCCAGATTGCGGGACAGGACCAGCGGCCCTACCCCAGGAGTTTTCCACTCTATGCAAAGTGCTTTCAATCCCTTGCGTCTTACCACCACCGTTGCTGGTGTCACT
The DNA here is from genome assembly GCF_054653055.1 of Megalodesulfovibrio paquesii. Classification (NCBI taxonomy): domain Bacteria; kingdom Pseudomonadati; phylum Thermodesulfobacteriota; class Desulfovibrionia; order Desulfovibrionales; family Desulfovibrionaceae; genus Megalodesulfovibrio; species Megalodesulfovibrio paquesii. The sequence goes on from NZ_BAAIGQ010000004.1 coordinate 176,464, forward strand.
TACACCATGGAAACAGGGCGTCTGGCCAATCAGGCCGACGGCGCCGTGTGGTTCCAGTGCGGCGGCACCGTGGTGCTGGTGACCACCGTCACCCAGACCACCGACCGCGACATGGGCTTCTTCCCCCTGGTAGTGGACTATCAGGAAAAGATGTATGCCGCCGGCCGCGTGCCCGGCAGCTTCTTCCGCCGCGAAATCGGCCGCCCCAGCGAACGCGAAACCCTCTGCTCCCGGCTCATCGACCGGCCCATCCGCCCGCTCTTCCCCAAGGGCTTCAAGGATGAGGTGCAGGTCATCGCCACGGTGCTGTCTGCCGACCAGGAAAACGACCCCGACGTCCTGGCCATCACGGCCGCCTCTGCTGCCCTGCACATGAGCCGCGTGCCCTTCCTGGGCCCCATCGCCGGCGCGCGCATCGGCTGTGTGGATGGCGAATTCGTCTTCAACCCCACCGGCGAAGTCCTGGAAAAGTCCACCCTGAACCTGGTCATGGCCGCCTCCCGCGAGGCCGTGGTCATGGTGGAAGGCGCGGCTTCTTTCATCCCGCAGGATGTCATCGCCAGCGCCCTGCAGTGGGGCCATGCCCAGCTGCAGCCCCTGCTCGACCTGCAGGAGCAGCTGCGCGAGCAGGTCGGCGTGGAAAAAATGGCCTTCACCCCGCCCGTGGAAGACACGGAACTGAAGGACGCCGTCGAGGCCCTGGCCACTGCCGGTATGACCGAAGCCCTCTACGTGCCCGAAAAGATGGCCCGGAAAAAGGCCAAGGCTGCCGTCAAGGAGCAGGTGCTCAAGGCCCTGGCCGAGGACGCCCGCTTTGCCGAGGCTCCCGAGCGTCTCAAGCGCGCCAGCGAAGTCATCTCTGCCCTGGAAAAACGCATCGTGCGCCAGCGCATCAAGAATGAAGGCGTGCGCATTGACGGCCGCAACACCTCCACCGTGCGCGAAATCAAAATCGACATCGGCCTCTTGCCCCGCACCCACGGGTCGGCCCTCTTCGCCCGCGGAGAGACCAAGGTGCTCTGCGTGGCCACCCTGGGCTCCAGCCGTGACGAACAGCGCGTGGAAGGCCTCATGGGCGACGGCGCCAAGCGCTTCATGCTGCATTACAACTTCCCGCCCTACTCCGTGGGCGAAGTGAAGATGCTGCGCGTCTCCCGCCGCGAAATCGGCCACGGCGCCCTGGCCGAACGCGCCCTCACCCCCGTGCTGCCCGCAGCCGAGGACTTCCCCTTCACCATGCGCGTGGTGGGCGAAGTCATGGAATCCAACGGCTCCTCCTCCATGGCCACGGTGTGCGCCGGCTCCCTGGCGCTCATGGACGCCGGCGTGCCCGTTTCCGCACCGGTGGCCGGCATCGCCATGGGCCTGATCAAGGAAGGCGACGAGTACTTCGTCCTGACCGACATCCTTGGGGATGAAGACGCCCTGGGCGACATGGACTTCAAGATTGCCGGCACCCGCGAAGGCGTGACCGCGTTCCAGATGGACATCAAGATCGCCGGCATTCCGCCCGAAGTCATGGCCAAAGCCCTGGCCCAGGCCACGGACGCCCGCCTGCACATCCTGGGCGAGATGGACAAGATTCTGGCCGCACCGCGCACCCAGCTCTCCGAATTCGCGCCGCAGCTGGAAGTGGTCCAGGTCAATCCGGACATCATCCGCATGATCATCGGCCCTGGCGGCAAGAACATCAAGGCCATCACCGCGGACACCGGCGCGGACATCGACATCGAGGATTCCGGCAAGGTCTCCATCTTCGCCCCCACCCTGGAAGCCCTGCAACAGGCCAAGGAACGGGTGATGCACTTTGACCAGCGGCCGGAAGTGGGCAAGATCTACGAAGGCCCGGTGCGCAAGATCCTGGAAATCGGCGCTATTGTCGAAATCCTCCCCGGTGTGGAAGGCTTGGTGCACATCTCCCAGCTGGCCCTGGAACGCATCGACAAAGTCACCGACGTGGTCAAGCTGGGCGACACCCTCAAGGTCAAGTGCCTGGAACTGCTGGATGGCGGCAAGATGCGCCTCTCCCGCGCCGCGGTGCTGGCTGAGGAGCAGGGCATTGAGTTCAAGGACTCGCCCCCGCGCTCCGGCCGGCCTCCGCGTCGCGACGGCGAACGGGGTGATCGGGGCGGGGACCGCGGCCGGGGCCGTGGCGAGCGGAGCGACCGGCCCCGCGGCAACCGCGAAGGCGGCGGTGACCGCAACCGTGGCGGCAGCGGCGGTGGCGGCTTCACGGGCTTTGACGAATAGTCTGCCCCTGCAATCGACCCAACAAAAAAGCGCGGTTTCGGCCGCGCTTTTTTTGCCCCCAACTTGACGCCCCTGGCCCACCATGGCACAGCCCCGCCATACCACCCCCGTGCCGCAAACCCGGAGCCTGCGTCATGCCTTATCGCCTCGTCGCTGTCGTCGCAGCTGTGCTGCTTGTGGTCGGGCTCGTCCCGCCGGCGCTCCAGGCCCAGCAAGTCCAGACTCAGCAAGTCCAGCCCCCCGCCTCTGCCGACCTGCAGCAATGCGACCTGCAGCAATGGGTCGGGCGCCTCACGCAGGAGATTCCGGATTCGCCAGAGGGCGTGCCGCTCCATGCGGATCCGCAATTCCTCAAGGCCCTCAGGGTCACTGTGGGGGAAGCGATCTACGCGCAATACACGGCCATTCTCGCCCAGCCGAATCCGGCCTTGCGTATGGTCCGGAACAGGCCTGCCATGGGACACCTCGTCGTCGCCGGCATCCTGCATCTGGGCGATCCGGCCTTTGAGGCCACCTGCTTCCTCACCCCGGCCCGGAACACCCTGGATGTCTGCTGGGAAACGCCGGCCGAGCCTGCGGCCAGCAGGTTCTACCTGCACAACGGCACGGCCCTGCCCATCCAGCCCGGGGACTGCCAGCACCTGGACTACGACATGCTCACCTCGCCCGACTATCCCGCCCTGCTGGCCGAGCAACAGAACAGGGTGCTGGGTATCTGGAAAGGCACGGGGGGCGGCAGGCTGGGGGAACAGGAACTGGCCAGGGTCGAGGTCAGCCTGCGCTTTTTCCGCGACGGGCTGACCACCACGCGGTTTCAGGAAAAGCTCAGACTGGTCCTGCCCGAAGGCCAGTGCTTCGGCAATGCCACAGCGGCCAGGAACATCGCCGACATCGAGGTGGAGGGTCTGGCCAAAATGGAATACGGCCTGGTCCGCCTGATGGTCAAAGCCGTCAGCAACCCGGCCTTGTACAAGACCCTGTCCCCCGGAGCCCTGTCCCTTGATCAGGACCGCCTGCGCTGGCAGCTGGACAAGAACTCCCCCTGGATGACGCTGGAACGGGAGATGTGACCCGGCGCGGGCTATCATGAAGCCTGACGGTGGTGCTTCCCCAGGCGCCGCTTGAGGCGCAACCGGTGCCAGTAGGTCAGCGGCGCCCTGGCGACCCGGCTGCGGCCGGCCAGGGCGCGTTCAGGATCAAGATATATTTCCGCCAGATGCACGGTAGGCGCTATGCGGCCAAGATACCCGGCACAGCCGGCGCAATACGTGGCAATGCGGTCCGTACCGGCCAGTTCCGCCCGCCGCGCCGTCCAGGCCCTGGCCAGATCCGGCCGGTGAAAGCCCAACCCGCCGCCCTCGCCGCAGCAGAGTGTGCGTCTCCCCGTATGCTTCGTCTCCCGCACGGCCACGCCGCGGCTGGCCAGGAGCGCGCGCACAGCACCATGAATCGCCACCTCGCCGCGCAGGGGGCAGGGATCGTGCACGGCCACGGTGGTGTTGGAAAGAGCGCCAGCTGGCGTCGCCGTCTCGGCCAGCACCTCATACACTGTGCGCACCTTGAGGGAACCGCCGTAGCGGGCAAAGACCTTGTGGCAGTTGGGGCAGGCCGTGAGCACCTGCTCCACGCCCAGGCCCTGCAGCCGCTCGCGAATCCCTTTGAACTGCTCCAGGAAAAACGCCTGCCGGCCCAGATCATGCGACGGTTTGTGGCAACATTCCAGGACCATGGCCAGATCCGGAATGTGGGATTGCAAGGCGGTGTAGAGCCCCCAGGTCACCGCAGGCCGCGTGCCCGGCAGGGTGCAGCCGGGAAAAAACACCGTGCGCGCCGGGGTCTCTGAGGGCGGCGGATACCAGGTGAACCGCGGCGAGTGCCCGCGGCGTTCGTAGCCCAGGAGGATGCCATAGCGGGCAAGCTCCACCTCCCCACGCGCCACAGCCTGCCGACGCAGCTCCAGGAACAACGCCACCGGGGCCAGTTGCGCAGGGCAGACGGCTTCGCACAGGCCGCACAGGCTGCAGGCAAACGGATCGACAGTGCCCCGCCGTGCTGCATGGTCCTGCAGCACGGCGCGGGCAATGGCGCCAGGGGTCCCATATTCCTGCAGGAACTGGCATTGCCGGACGCAGGCCTGGCAGTCCGTGCAGGCCTCGGCCAGGGCGTGGGCCTGACGGGAGACATCTTCGGATGGCGGCTCGGCGGAATCGGCGGAACTGGAGGAACTGGAGGAACTGGAGGAACTGGAGGAACTGGAGGAACTGGAGGAATCGGGCGCCATCGCGCCGGTTCCCTGGCCACTTGAACCATCCGAACCCCCTGATACTCCGGTAGATTTCATCCCCTTTTTCCGACGGTACCAGGCCAGGCCCTTCTTGCCGGCCAGGGGCAGCAGCCCCAGCAACGCCAGGGAGATCAGCAGTCCCGGGGAAAAGGCATCTGCCGGCGAGTTGAGCTTGCCCAGTTCGCTGCCGGCGTTCACATACACGATGGTCCCAGGCAGCATGCCCACCTGCGAGACCCAGTAAAAAGTGCGCAGGGGGATGGCCGTCAGCCCCATGCCCAGGTTGATCACAAAAAACGGCACCACCGGAATAAGCCGCAAGGAAAACAGATAAAACGCCCCCTCACGCGCCATACCCTCATCCATGGCCGCCACGGCCCTGGGGAAGGTCCGCTGCACCCAGCCGCGCAGCAGGGTGCGGGAGAGCAGACAGGCCAGGGTGGCCCCGATGGAGCTGGCAAAAGACACCGCCACCGTGCCCACCACCCCGCCAAACACCGCCCCGGCCAGCAGGCCCAGAATGGTCCCGCCGGGCAGGTTGAGCGTCACAGCCAGCAGATAAAAGGCCACAAATCCGCCCAAAACGGCGACGGGATTGGCCTGGTAGGCCGCCTGAATCCGGGCCTGCGACGCCTTGACGGCCTCGAATGTCAGCCGGTCCTGCAGGCCAAGGCCGAAAAACGCGACCACCACGGCGACCAGCGCCGCCACCAGGAGCAGTTTTTTCCAGGGCACGGGCATGTTCCTTGCAAGTGACAGGTTCGGCGGCAGAATACCCTGGTTGCGGGGGAAAAAGAAATCGATCCCGGCACAATATTTTGACTGATTGGATCAACATTATTGATTTTGTCGATAACCAAACCCCGGATAAGGTGATGCAACATTCCAATTCAGGAGGAATCCCGATGCTGCATCCCCGTTCCCGTGTTTGGCGTAGCTCCCTGGTCCTGGCTCTGCTTGTGCTCGGCCTGAGCGTGCTCCTCGCCTCAAGCGCCGCCCTGGCCGAAACGCCGTACAACTTCATCGCCCCGGACGTGCTGCACAAGCGATTGGAGGCCAAGGAAGCCCTTGTTCTGATCGATATCTGTGTGGTGGAGCAATTCAAGACCGGGCACATCCCCGGCTCCCTGGAAACCAACGCCTATCCCGTGGAGACCGACGCAGAACGGGCCCGGCTGGCTGAAAAACTACCAAAAATCAAGGAATCCGGCGTTGATGTCATTATCGTCTGCCCCCGTGGCGGTGGTGGCGCCAAGCGCGCCGTGGACTACTACCTCTCCCAGGGTGTGGACGCCAAGCGGCTGCTGATCCTGGAAAAAGGCATGGACGGCTGGCCCTACGAAAAAGAAGCGAAATAACGAGGCGAAGGCCTCAAGGGACACTGCCGGCCCTGATCAACAGGATCAGGGCCGGCAGAAATTTTTGTGGAGCAGTATGGTGCGCCCGGAGAGATTCGAACTCCCGGCCAAGAGCTTAGAAGGCTCCTGCTCTGTCCAACTGAGCTACGGGCGCACGGTGTGGCGAGATGACGCTGGCAGCACCGCAGGCGGCGCGCCTTGAAACATGGGACTTTACCCCGAACTCCGCTTCTTGTAAATCTGGTTTCCTTTCCCGCACCTGTTTCGCGCTGGCGGAGTTCGCGGTTTTTCATGACAGACTCTTCCCCCTCCCACGAGCACACCACTCCTCCCGGTCTGCCCCCTGTCCTGCCGCTGGCCACCCCGGCCGAGGCGGACGCCTGGCTGGCTTCCCGGGGGTTCTTCCACATGGAACTGACCCTGGACCGCGTCCGGAGCTGCCTGGCAGAGCTGGAGCTGCACGAGCCGCGCATCCCCACGGTGCAGGTGGTCGGCACCAATGGCAAGGGATCCACAGCCACGTTCCTGGCCCACATCGCCGCCGCCCAGGGCCTGCAGGTGGGGCTGTTTACCTCGCCTCATCTGTTGCACCCGCGCGAGCGCATGGTACTGGTGGATGACTTTGGCCTGGAACCCATTGACGCGGAAAGCTGGCTGGCCGCGGCCAACACCGTGCTGGGCACGGACGCCGGCCCCACGCTGACCTACTTCGAGCTGACCCTGGCCATGGCCCTGTGGTGGTTTGCCCAGGAGGAAGTGGATTTGATCGTCCTGGAAGCCGGCCTGGGCGGCGCGGGCGACGCCACCACCGCCGCGCCCAGGGAAATGCTGCTGGTGACGCCCATCGGCCTGGACCACCTCGGCGTGCTCGGCCCGAACATCTCGGCCATTGCCGCGGACAAGGCCGGCGCCATTCCAGATGAGGGCATCGTCCTCTCCCTGCCGCAGGATCCGCGGGTCATGTTCCGCCTGGAACGCGTGGCCGAGACGCGCAAGGCCCAGCTGTTCGAAGTGCGGATGCCCAGGGCCTTTGACCCGGATTTCGGCTTTTATCCTCTGCCAGACCCCCTGGCCGGCGAGGGCCCCGCGCCCATGACCCTGGGGCTGGCCGGGCCGCATCAGGCCCTGAACGCCCGGCTGGCCATGGCTGCCTGGGTGGTCCTGGCCGCCTCCCACGGCTGGCCCAGGGACTTCACCGGCTCTCGAGAGGGACTCGCCCGGACCTGGATTCCCGGCCGGCTGCAGTGTGCCCCGGCCGCGCCCGGCAGGCACCCGGCCATGCTGCTGGACGCCGCGCACAACCCTCCGGCCCTGGCCATCCTGGAGCAGGCCCTCACCCGCCGCCAGCAGCGGCCGGCCCAGCTCGTCTTCACCTGCCTCAAGGACAAGGATCTCGACGCCATGCTCCCTGCCCTGGCCCGGCTGACGGACGGCCCCTGCCACGTGCCCGAACTGCCCGAGAACTCCCGGTCCATGCCCGCGGCCGAGGTGGTGGCCCGGCTGGTTCCGGTGTTTGGGGAACGCGTGCGCCCGGCCGGCCCCCTGGACACCTTGCTGCCGGCCCTGGCCGGACCATCCGCCCCGCAAGGCGTCACGGTCTGCTGCGGCTCCTTGTATTTGCTGGCCGAGTTCTTTAAGCTCAATCCCCACCTGCTGGGACCCTGGCAGGCCGGTCCCTAGAGAACCGCGTGCGTTCTTCCGCAAACCTTGCGAGATCTGCGCCATCATGCCCAATACGTCTTCCTCATCGTCCGCCGCGCCGCCCCCTGCCCAGGCAGCCCAGGCAGCCCAGCAGGCTTTGTTCCGCCACCTGCCCTCCATGGACGCGGCCCTGCAGCATCTGGAGGCCGATCCCCTGCTGGCCGCCCTGCCGCGGGAACTGCGCAAGGATGCGGCCACGGCTTTTTTCGACCTGCTGCGCGCCGGTATCAGGGACGGCCGCGTGGACAGCGCCGACCAGCTGGCCGAGGCCATGCTTTTTCCGCAACTCAGCGCCTTTGTCCGCCGGGCCGGGCAGCCGCATTTCTGCCGGGTGATCAATGCCACCGGGGTGGTGGTGCACACGAATCTGGGCCGTTCCCTCCTGGCCGAGGAGGCCATCCAGGCCGTGATCCAGGCTGACCGCTACTATTCGAACCTGGAATTCGATCTGGACTCTGGCGAGCGCGGCAGCCGCTACAGCCACGTGGAGGCCCTGGCCTGCCGGCTTACCGGGGCCGAGGCCGCCCTGGTGGTGAACAACAACGCCGCCGCCGTGCTGCTCATGCTGGCCACCCTGTGCCAGGGCCGGGAGGTGATCGTCTCCCGCGGGCAGCTGGTGGAAATTGGCGGTTCCTTCCGCATTCCGGACGTCATGGCCCGTTCCGGAGCCATCCTCAGGGAGGTCGGCGCCACCAACCGCACCCATCCGCGGGACTACGAGCAGGCCATCACCGAACAGACCGCCGCCCTGCTCAAGGTCCATTGCTCCAACTTCCGGGTCATCGGCTTCACCAAAGAGGTGAGCATGCCCGAGCTGCGGCAGATTGGCGACCGCCACGGCCTGCCCGTACTGGAAGATCTGGGCAGCGGCACGTTTTTCGATTTCTCCACCATCGGCCTGCCCGGCGAACCCACGGTGCGCGAAGTCCTGGCCCAGGGCGCGGACGTGGTCACCTGCAGCGGGGACAAGGTCCTGGGCGGGCCACAGGCCGGGCTGATTCTTGGCCGCAAGCGCTTTATCGATCCCATCAAAAAGAACCCCCTCAACCGGGCCCTGCGCATCGACAAGATGACCCTGGCCGCCCTGGAAGCCACCCTGCGGCTCTATCTGGAGCCGGCCCGGGCCAGGGAGCGCATCCCCACCCTGCGCATGATGGCCATGACCCACGAGGAACTGGCGGCCAAGGCAAACAGGCTGGCCCGCCGGCTGCGCAGGGAACTGGGCGAGACGGCCAGAATTTCCACCTGCCCCGGCGCGTCCCGCGTGGGCGGCGGGGCCTTTCCCGAGCGCGACCTGCCCACCACCCTCGTGGAACTGCACACAGGCAAGATGTCTCCAGACGCCCTCCAGGGCCGGCTGCTGGAAGCCGAACCACCCCTGGTGGGCCGCATTGAACGCAACCGCTTCTGCCTGGACCCGCGCACCCTGCTGGACGAGGAACTGCCCCTCGTCGCCACCGTGCTGCGCGCGGCCCTCACCACATAAGGAACCATCATGGCTGACAATCCCCTCTTCTACACCGCAAAAAACGCCTGGGAGCGTTACGCCGCCCCCGAAGACCGCCAGGCCATGGAAGATCTGGCCCAGCGCTATCTGACGTTTCTGACTGCCTGCAAGACCGAACGCGAAACCGTCCGCTATCTCGTGGACCGCAGCGCCGCGGCCGGCTATGTTGAGAATCTGTCCTCCGACCTGTACCTGCGCCCCTGGCGCGGCAAATGCGTCTTCCTGGCCCGCAAGGGCCGGCGGCCGCTCTCCGAAGGCTTCCGCCTCGTGGCCGCCCATGGCGACACCCCCCGGCTGGATCTCAAGCAGCACCCCTTCACCGAAGACTGCGACCTCCTGCGCGCCAAGACCCACTACTACGGCGGCATCCGCAAGTATCAGTGGCTGGCCATCCCCCTGGCCCTGCATGGCGTGGTGGCCCTGGCCGATGGCCGCCTGGTGGACGTGACCCTGGGCGAGGAGGACGACTTTGCCTTCGCCATCCCGGATCTGCTCCCCCATCTGGCCCAGAAGCATAACGAGCTGAAGATTTCCGAAGGCTTTGACCCCGAAAAGCTGAACATCATCCTGGGCCATGAGCCTGCCCTCAAGGACTCTCCCGAGGCCGAGGCGCCCAAGGATCCCGTCAAAATCAAAATCCTCGCCCTGCTCCACGAACGCTACGGCATCACGGAAAGCGACTTCCTCTCCGCAGAGCTGCAGGCCGTGCCCGCCGGGCCGGCCCGATGCATCGGACTGGACAAGGCCCTCATCGGCAGCTACGGCCAGGACGACCGTTCCTGCGTCTTCTGCGCCATCGAGGCCCTGCTCCAGGCCCAGCCGCCGGAATACACCGCCGTGGTGATGATCTGGGACAAGGAGGAAATCGGTTCCGATGGCGCCACGGGCGCGCAGTCCCGCTTTCTGGAATACTGTCTGGAAGATCTCCTCGCCGCCTGGGATCCCGGCACCCCCCTGCGCACGGCCATGCTGGCCGGCAAGGCCCTTTCCGCCGACGTCCACGCCCCCGTGGATCCGGACTTCCAGGAACTGCACGACGCCAAAAACAGCGCCCGCCTGGGCTTTGGCCCCTGCTTCGTCAAGTACACCGGCCACCGCGGCAAATATGGCGCCAGCGAGGCGGACGCCGAATACGTCGCCTGGCTCCGGGGCATTCTGGATGCCCGGGCCATCCCCTGGCAGCTGGCCGCCCTGGGCAAGGTGGATCTGGGCGGCGGCGGCACCGTGGCCAAGTTCCTGGCGCAGTATGGCATGGACGTCATTGATGTCGGTCCCTGCGTGCTCTCCATGCACAGCCCCCTGGAACTGGCCAGCAAGGCGGACATCTTTGCCACCGTGGAGGCCTTCAAGGCCTTTTTGGAAGGATAGCGCATGCGTCCCGTGATCATGGGCACAGCCGGGCATATCGACCACGGCAAGACCACCCTGGTGAAGGCGCTGACCGGCATCGACTGCGACCGACTCGTTGAGGAAAAAAAGCGCGGCATCACCATTGAGCTGGGCTTCGCCTACCTCGACCTGGACAAGACGCCGGGCGGGCAGCGGCTCTCCATCGTGGACGTGCCGGGGCACGAAAAATTCGTCAAAAACATGGTGGCCGGAGCCACGGGCATCGACTTTGTGCTCCTGGTGGTGGCCGCGGACGAAGGCGTTATGCCCCAGACACGGGAGCATCTGGAAATCTGCCAGTTGCTGGGCATCTCCGGCGGCCTCGTGGCCCTGACCAAGTGCGACATGGTGGATGAGGACTGGCTGGCCCTGGCCACGGAGGACGTGGCCGGCTTTCTCCAGGGGACCTTCCTGGAAAACGCGCCCATCTTCCCGGTCTCGGCCCATACCGGGCAGGGCCTGCCCGAGCTCAAGGCCGCCCTGGCCGCGCAGGTGGCCGCCTTCGCCCCCACCCGCCGGCCGGATCTGGCCCGCCTGCCCATCGATCGCGTCTTTACCATGAAAGGCCACGGCACCGTGGTCACAGGCACGCTCATTGCCGGGCAGTTGCAGCTCGGCGAGGATGTTGTCCTCTATCCATCTGGCAAAACATCCAAAATCCGCAGCCTGCAGTCCCATGGCGCATCCGTGGAGCTGGCCCCGGCCGGCCGGCGTACGGCTGTGAATCTGGCCGGTCTGGAAGTGGCGGACATCGACCGCGGCGATATCCTGGGCCGGCCCGGCCAGCTCTTCCCGCATCTGGCCTGGGATGTGGAGTTGACCTGCCTTTCCTCCACGCCCAAGCCCCTCCGGCACCGCGTGGAGGTCCACTTCCATCATGGCGCTCGGGAAACCCAGGCCCGGCTGCACCTGTTTGACCGCGACCGCCTGGCCCCGGGCGAAACCTGCGTCTGCCAGATCCGTTTCGAGGAGCCCATGGTCGGCGTGCATGGGGATCGCTTCGTCATCCGCAGTTTTGCCCCCCTGCGCACCGTGGCCGGCGGCCGTGTGCTCAATCCCCTGCCCCGGCCGCGGACCTTCAAGGTCCGCCGCTTCAACGAGGCCGATCTGCAACGCCTCGCCCCCCTGCTGGCCGGCGAGGCCGAGGGGCTCGTGGCTGTCCAGCTGGCCATGGCCGGCGTGCTGGGCCGCAGTCTGGCGGAGCTGAAGGTCGGGACCAATCTGGACACCAAACAGCTCGACGCCGTGCTGCAGGCCATGTCCGGCCGGCAGACGGCCCTGCTCTTTGACAAGGAAGAGCGGCGCTCTGTGGCCGGGGAGACAGCCCAGCAGCTGGCCGCGGCCACGGTTGCGTTCGTCCAGGCCTTCCACGCCCGCGAGCCCATGAAGACCGGCATCTCCCGCGGGGCCCTGGCTGCGGCCTGGCCCGCGGCCACGCCCACCAAGCTGGGACATCTGGTGGTGGAACGGCTCCTCAAACAAAAGGAGCTCGAGACCGAGGGCGACGTGCTCAGGCTGGCCGGGCACACCGTGTCCATGGCCTCGGACGTGTCCGGCTTCTCCAAGACCATCCTGGAGGCCTACACCGCCGGCGGCCTGACCCCGCCCAACCTCAAGGACGTGCTCGATCCTCTGGCTGTGACCGCCAAACAGGCCCAGCCCGTGCTCACCCTGCTGCAGGACCAGGGTGTGCTGGTGAAAGTGAAGGAAGACATGTACTTCCACGCCCCGGCCCTGGCCGGGCTGGTGGCCAGGGTCCGCGCCTGGTTCCAGGACCCCGCCGCCCCGCGCGAGGAGATGGGGCCGGACAATTTCCGCGAGCTGACGGGACTGACCCGCAAGTACCTGATCCCGCTATTGGAATGGCTGGACAAGGAAAAGATCACCGTCCGCGTGGGAGACAAGCGCCGGCTCCGCCGCCAATAGTCATCACCAGTCGCCGTCGCCAGGGATTGTCGTCAGAAATTACCGCCCGCCTTGCCCATTGCCAGCGACCGGCCGGCCGCGGTAGAATCCCTTTTTTCTTGCCACCTTTTTTCAGGAATCCCCCATGCTCCCGCACTTCCGGCACATTCTTTTCGCCACGGATCTTTCCGACGTCTGCCGCCATGCCATGGGCTTTGCCTTTTCCATGGCCGCGACCTTCCGCGCCCGCCTGACGGTGTTGCACGTCATGCCGGATCTGGCCGCCGAACTCTCCCAGCGCATCGCCCTGGACCCGGCGTCCCTGTCCCTGTCCGGCGACACGCCAAGCCTCGACTGGCTGGACCAGGAGCAGCACGCCACAGCCCTGGACATCCGCACCCGCCTGACCGCCCTGTGCAACGACCTGCTGGCCCAGGCCGCGGAGCAGGATCCTGAGCTGACCAACCGCCTGACCCTGCTCATCAAACCCGGCGACCCCGTGGAAACCGTCCTGGAAACCGCTCACGACGGTGACTTCGACTGCATCGTGGTCGGCTCCCACGGCCAGGGCATGGTCTCCCGCCTGCTCGTGGGCAGCGTGGCCGAGGGCGTGGTCCGCGCCAGCCGCATCCCCGTGCTGGTGACCCCGGTGTATGAGGAAGAGGACTCTCACTAAGACAGGCCAGACAGCCCGCCCGCAGGCGCGCATCCAGGCTGCCTGACCGGGGACGCCGCCATTGGTTCCCAGCCGAAATACTCGGTAAAAAAAATATTCCCGTTTTCCGCCCTGCAGCCCTTGTATTCCCCTCCCCGCAGGCGTAACTTTGGTCCGTTTTTCTCACGTAAACGGAGAGCGAATACCATGGCGGATGATGCAACATGCGAGAAATGTGAAACATTTCTCCCCAAGCTCGTTGATGTGTTAAAGAAGGGCTACTCTGGCAAGCACGCCCTGCAGGATGTCTTCGCCGGCCTCACCGTAGGGGTGGTGGCCCTGCCCCTGGCCATGGCTTTCGCCATCGCCTCGGGCACCACGCCGGAACGAGGGCTGTTCACAGCCATCGTGGCCGGCTTCATCATTTCCGCCCTGGGCGGGAGCCGGTACCAGATCGGCGGCCCCACCGGCGCCTTCGTCATCATCGTCTATTCCATCATCGACCGCCATGGCTACGACGGCCTCGTGCTTTGCACGCTCATGGCCGGGGTGATCATGCTGCTTTTTGGCGCGTTCCGCATGGGCTCGCTGATCAAGTACATCCCTTACCCGGTCACCACGGGCTTTACCGCCGGCATCGCCGTGCTCATCTTTTCTTCGCAGATGAAGGACTTCTTCGGCCTGCCACTGGCGGAAGTCCCGCCGGATTTCATCGATAAATGGGCGGAGTATCTGGCCCATGCCGGGCAATTCAGCCAGCCCACCCTCATTGTTTCCGGCGTGGGGCTGGCCACCATCATCCTTATCCGCCGCTTCATCCCCCGGGTGCCGGCACCGGTGGTCAGCGTGGTCCTGGCCACGCTGATCGCCGCGGTTTTCAACCTGCCCGTGGAAACCATCGGCACCAAATTCGGTGGCGTGCCCGACGCCCTGCCCAGCCTGACCCTGCCCATGGTCACCCTGGGCCGGCTGCACGATCTCATCCCGGACGCCTTGACCGTGGCGCTGCTGGGCAGCATCGAATCCCTGCTCTCCTGTGTGGTGGCCGACGGCATGACCGGGGACAAGCACAAATCCAACACCGAGCTGATGGCTCAGGGCGTGGCCAACATCGCCTCGCCCCTGTTCGGCGGCATCCCGGCCACCGGCGCCATCGCCCGCACCGTGACCAACATCCGCGCCGGGGCCTTCTCCCCCGTGGCCGGCATCCTGCACGCCGCGGTGCTGGCGGCCTTCGTGCTCTTCCTGGCGCCGCTGGCCTCGTACATCCCCTTGGCCTCCCTGGCCGCGGTGCTGGTGGTCGTGTCCTACGACATGAGCGAGTACCACAAGGTGCTGCGGCTGCTCAGAGCGCCCAAGTCCGACATGATGGTCATGCTGCTGACCCTGTTGCTGACCGTGATCATCGACCTGACCGTGGCCGTGAACGTGGGCGTGGTGCTGGCGGCGCTGCTCTTCATGCGCCGCATGAGCGAGACCACAGCCATCGAGGACTGGGGCCACAACTGCTGCTCCTGGAAGCCAGACCTCCAGCGTGCGGACTTCCTCGAACTGCCCCATGGATTGATGGTGTACGAGATTGACGGCCCCTTCTTCTTTGGTGTGGCCGACCGCTTCAAAACCGTGCTCCACGCCACAAACACCAAGCCCAAGGTTATCGTCCTGCGCATGGGCAAGGTGCCGGCCATCGACGCCACTGCAGACAACGCCCTGGAACTCTTCGCCAAACGCTGCCAGCACGAAGGCACCCGGCTCATCCTTGCCGGCGTGCGCCCCCGCGCCCTGGACAACCTCAAGCGCCTGGGCACCATCACCCTCATTGGCGAGGAGAACATCTTCGACAACTTCGGCGAAGCCCTCGACCGCGCCCGGCGCATTGTGGCTTTTGAGTAGGGAAGAGAGGCAAAAACGAACAGGGGGTCCAGGGGGGATTATCCCCCCTGGTTCCTGCTCATTGTTGCTTTCTTCTCTCCCCTCCCGCGCCTATCTCTTCGCGCATTCTTCCCAGCCTGTGCACATGGCCTTGACGTGGGCGAAGACGCTGTGCCCCGTGGTGGTCATGTACACATGCACCACCAGGAACTGCAGGATCAGGAACGCGCCGACGGTGTGCAGGGCCGCGGCCGTGCCCAGCTCCATGACGATGCCCATGGCATTCCAATCATTGTAGAAATAATAGAGAAAACCGGTGAGCATCTGGAAAGGCAGCAGTGCGGAGACAATGCCCAGGTAGGCCAGCCGTTGCAGGGGGTTGTGCTTGGCGTCAGGCTGTTTTTGCACGGGATGGGGTTCGCCGTGAAAGATGCCCCACAGATAATGGCGGAGGACAGCCACCAGCTTTTTGGCTGTGGGGGTGTACTGCTTCCATTCCCCGGTGGTGACGAGCCAGAACACCCCGAAACTGAACAGCACGAACCAGGCCAGTCCGCACCAGATGTGCAGTTCGTGGGCCAGCTTGTACCCAAAAAGGTGATAGGTGCCGTGCAGTTCGAAGCCGGTGATGAGCAACGAGATCACCAGTGCGGCCTGGAGCCAGTGGTTGATGCGTTCAAAGCGCGTGTAGCAGTAAAATCGCGTGGCGCTCATACTCAGCTCCTTCTCTTGGATGCAACGATGCGGGCCAGACCATGCAGGAGCACACCGCCCAGGGACAAGCCCACCAGGGCCCAGCCAAACTGGTCGATGACGGAAACACTGTCCCGCCCCGGCATGTAGAAGCCGGCCAGCTGCTGCAGGCGACTGTTGTCGCGGGTGTGGCAGGCCTCGCAGGCCAGACTCTGCTCCTTGGGGGCGACCATGTGCGTGGTCTGGAAGACGTAACTCGTCTCCACAAAGCCGTATTCGCCTGAGTATTGCTGATTCACATACTGCATGCCCGCGGCGATGGAGGCATTCCAGTTGAAGCTCTTCCAGTAGGCTGCGTCGTCCTTGCCAAACAGATGCGGCACCACAAAGCGGTTCAGCTTGCTGTCATAGGGCTGTTTGCCGGTGTGCATCTTGAAGGGATAAATGCGGGAATTGGCATCCGTCCGCGCGCCCACGGGCTTGTTGATGGCCACCCGCGTGGCCGGGTCAAAGGTATCCTCGATGGTCAGGTATTCCATGGTACCGTTGAACCACGCGTACACCGGGACCACATTCTTTTCCCAGACGAAGTCGCCCTTCTTGCTGTCATAGGACGAAAAGCCGAATTCCCCCTTGGTCTTGAAGGGCTTGCCATCCTTCATCTGCCCGGCTGTGGACCAGTCCCAGCGCATCTTGGTGGGCAGCTCGCGGGCAAAGGCCGGGATGTGGCAGGTCTGACAGGCGACCTTGTCCGTGTGGTCGTTGGCCTTCACACCGGGCTTGTGCGGGGTGCTGGTGTGGCAGGATTCGCAGGTGATGCGCGAGGTGGTGTCGTCCTCCACCAGACTCTTGCGGGAGGTGGCGGCCGGCGTCTTGTAGCAGCGGCCGGCGATGCGGTGGGCCTCGGTGGTGTGGCAGCGGGCGCAGGTGAAATTGCCGCCGTCCTGGGACATGTGCACGTCCAGGCTGCGGCTGGGGTTGAGGATGGAGGAGTCCAGATCCCCGTGCTTCACGGCGTCGCCGCCGCCGCCGTAAAAGTGGCAGTTGCCGCAGTTGTTCCGGTCAGGCCGGCCCACACCCTGGGCCACCTTGTTCCAGTCCGGCGGCAGGTAGGTGGTGTTGTCATCGGGAAAGACCGTAGGTTCGGTAACCGGATTGCCAGCCATGGTCGGGAATTTTTTATAGGTGCCGGTGCGGTCGTGGCACACGAGGCAATCGACCTTGTTGGCGTCGGAAAAGTCGAAGGTCTTGTCCTTGAAGCCGTAGCCAATGTGGCAGGAGGTGCAACGCGGCTCGTTGGATGGCACGGCAACGCAGAAGTTATTGAGTGTCTTGCCATACTTGCCCATGGTGCCGGTGGGATCGTGCGGGCACTTCCAGGTCCAGTGGATGGTCTTGTGGATCTGGCTGGCGGCCTCGGTGTGGCAGGAGAGGCAGGCCTTGGTCACCTCGGGGCCAGACGTGAAATTCCCCTGCAGGGCCGGAAACTTGGAATGATCCGCCGTGATCCATCTGGTTTCCGTCGGGGCATGCGCCAGGGGTTGTGGCTGGGCTCCCTGGGCAACACTGCCGCCCAGGAGGTTCATGGCCGCGGCCCCCTGCTCTGCCTGGGACAACGGTGTGGTGGCCCAGCCTGCCCCGGCCAGCAGGACCAGGGCAATCATCAGTGGCCCGGCCCGCCAAAGCCAGTGCCCGTACCCGTACCAAGCCCGAAGCCCGTACCCGTGCCAGGTCCGAAGCCCAGGCCGGGATCTGGACCTGGACCGCAGCCGGGACTGGGACCGCAACTGCTGTGTGGTCCTGCCAAACGTGTTTCGCATACCTCTCCTCCCTTTCCGCTATGGTGCAAGGCGGCCCGCGCTGCGCCGCCGGATGATCCAGGCCGCCAGGGCCAGCCCGCCCCAGGCCGCCGCCAGGACGAGGTGCCCGATATCCACCGTCATGCCCGTGCCCTTGGTCACGTCGCCGCCGGGCAGGTTTTTCCAGACGCGGATGAAGCCCGTCAGGATTACCCCGACCAGCACGGCTGCCTGGGCCCAGGCCAGGCCGTTCAGCGAAAGCCGGCGCGAAAACAGGGCCTCGCCTCCGCGCAGGGTCACAAGCCCCAGAAATACCGCAGCGGCGATGTAGTGGATGACATGGGTCACGTAAAAGTCCGCCGTCCAGGCCAGGCCGGGGATGTCGGCGATGTAGTAGCGCTTGAAGATGGGCATCTGCCCCACGCCGGAAATGGCCAGGGCCACCACGGCCAGGACAAACAGCCAGCGTTCCAGGGGATGTCGGCGGCTAGTCATGAGCCCCCTCCTTTTTGTTCCGGCTCACGGCGCGCAGCGCCGCCCCGGCCAGACCGGCCAGGGGGGCGGCCACCAGGGCAGCGGCCAGCATGGTCTGGTTCTCGAACGGATCCCCCACGGCGGCCAGGTGCGGCCGGCCGGGTCCCTTGGCGCGGACTGCCTCCAGGGCCTCGAACGGCACGGGGGAGACATACACGGTGTTGGTGCCGCCATTCTCGTCCAGGCCATAGAGGTAGCCCTGCATTTCCGCAGCAAGGGCCTTGGCCTTGGCCACGATCTCGTCACGCGGGCCGATCTGCTGCACCTCATACGGACAGGCCTCGACACAGGCCGGCAGCTGGCCCTGGTCCAGCCGGGTGGTACACCGGTCGCACTTGTACATCACGCCGTTGCCGGCGAGGCGGGGAAGAAGGTCCAGATACAGCCCCACCCCGGTCTGCCGCTGTGGAATGGACCAGGGGCAGACGTCCCGGCACTTGGCCCCGCCCAGGCAGGTGCTGGCATCGATTTCAACGATGCCGCGGGCATCCTTGGAACAGGATCCCCAGGGGCAGAGGTTCACGCAGGGCGGGTTCTGGCAGTGCATGCAACGCCGGGGCATGTGCAGCTCAAAGGCCTGGCCATTGTGCGTGCCTTCAAAATGATCAATGAACAGCCATGTGTAAGGCGTGAGGCGATCATCCGCATCGCGCTTGTCGGACCAGTCTTCCGCCTTCACACGCTTGGGCAGCATGGGCGGGAAGGGCTTCTTCGGTTCGGGAAACTTGGCGGCGTTGGCCTCCTTGCAGGCCTCGGCACAGGCGCCGCACCCTACGCATTTGGACAGGTCAAGCAGGGTGGCCAGTTCGCCGGAAGGCTGGGTGGTGGCCCGGGCCGCAGCGGGCGCCGCCGGTACGGCAGCGCCGGCGCCCAGCAATGCCAGACCACCCAGGAACCGACGGCGGGAAAGTGCTTTTTTCATGGGATCATACATCCTTATTATTCCAGTACCCCGGAGCGGGGTTTTGGTACAGTATAAGCAGATACCGTGCCGGAGACAACACAGGAGGGAAATTAATCCATAATCACCTAGAACAACAGGAACGTGCTCATCCTGCGCTTGCGAAATCCGGAGGGGATGGCTATGCTCATGTCGAACCACTTAGACACTTGTCGAAGCACCTTGTGCATCTGGTTTGAGGACGCCATGTTCAAAACACCCCAGCTCTCCGCCGTGTGCAACACCCTGCAGGAAGGCCTCATGCTCATCGGGGCCGACGGGCGTATCCAGGCCGTGAACCCGGCCATGGAAAAACTCACTGGCTACACCGCCGACGAGCTCATTGGCCAACCCTGCACCATCATTCAATGCGATGTGTGCGAGAAATCCCGCCGCGAAGGCCGCGACCACTGGTGCCGCCTGTTCGATACCCGCCAGGAACACCGCCGCCGCTGCCGCATCCTGCGCAAGGACGGAGCCAGCGTGCCCGTGCTCAAAAACGCCTCCCTGGTCATGGAGGGCGATCAGGTGGTGGTGGCCGTGGAAACGCTCACCGACCTGACCGAGCTGGATGAACGGGACCGCAAAATCGAGGAACTGACCAGACGTGTGGAGGAAGCGCCCGGATTCCACGGCCTTGTGGGCCGCAGCGAGCCCATGCGCAGACTCTTTCGCGCCATTGAACGCGCTGCCGGCAGCGAGGCCCCCGTGCTCATTCTGGGTGAATCCGGCACGGGCAAGGAGCTGGTGGCCCAGGCCCTGCACAGCCTGGGTGCGCGCCGTGACGGGCCGTTCATTCAGCTCAACTGCGCGGCGCTCAACGAATCACTGCTGGAAAGCGAACTCTTCGGGCATGTGAAGGGCGCCTTCACCGGGGCAGTGCGCCACCGCCAGGGCCGTTTCGAGGCGGCGCACGGTGGGGATTTGTTTCTGGATGAAATCGGGGATATCCCTGTACCGATGCAGGTAAAATTGCTGCGGGTGCTGGAAACCAAGGAGGTGGAACGCGTGGGGGATAATCTCCCCATGCCTGTGGATGTCCGGTTCCTCTCGGCCACCAACCGCAACCTGCCGGCTCTGGTGGCGGAAGGAAAGTATCGAGAGGACTTCTTTTATCGTATCAATGTTATTCCCATTCATGTTCCCTCATTGCGCAGCCGGCTGGAAGATGTCCCGCTCTTGGCCGAACACTTTCTGCAGGTCATTGCCGCCCGCTCTGGCCGCTGCCGGTTTTCCCTGGATCGCGGCGCGCTGGAGGCCATGCTCCACCACACCTGGCCCGGCAACGTCCGCGAACTCAAGAGTGCTCTGGAGTTTGCCGCCATCCATGCCGAGGCGGAAACCGGCGGACGCATAGAACGCTGCCATCTTCCGCCGGTGCTGCAAGGCGAGCCGGTCTGCCCCCCGCTGTCCCTGACCGCCACGGCAAGCTTCCCCGCGGGGCCCTCCCACGGCGGCCTGACTCTGGCAGAGTACGAGGAACGGCGCGCCCTGGTCGCCGCGCTCCAGGAAGCCGGCGGCAACAAAAATGCCGCCGCACGTCTGCTGGGCGTGCACAGGGGGACAATCCTCAACAGAATGCGAAAATACGGGATTGATATCCATAGATCTGTCTTAACATAATCGGCAATTCAATTTATCTGGCTGATATTCTTGCATTCATTGATTCCAACAATTATCTGACGCATTTGACACATACCATGAGTTTTTGTACTCCTCCGGTACGGGCAGCCGTGTGGAATCGCTCCACACGAACAGGGGGAGAATAACTCATGCGCGTCATTGTTGGTTTGTGGGCACCGGCACTCCTGCTGGCGCTGGTGTTCTGTTGCGCTGCGGCCAGGTCAGGAGCAGAGGAAGGACCACGCTACATAGGCTCCAAGGCCTGTGCGGACTGCCATGCCGAACAGTACGATCGCTTTATGGAGCATTCCAAGAAGGCACGCTCCTGGAAAAGCGTCGAGCTCATGCGCCCCAAGCTCAAGCCGGCGGAACTGCAGGGCTGTTACGACTGCCACACCACCGGCCATGGCAAGCCCGGTGGCTTTGTCAGCTACGAGCAAACCCCGCAGCTGGCGGATGTGGGCTGCGAGACCTGCCACGGCCCCGGCAGCGCCCACGCTGAAACCGGGGATACCAGCCTCATCACGCGCACCCCTGCCATTGAGAGCTGCAAAACCTGCCACAACGAATCGCGGGTGCGGGACTTCCACTTCAAGCCGCTGCGTTTCAGCGGCGCACACTAAAGGAGCGCGTCATGCTCGCTCGCATCCGCTCCTCCCTGGCGTTCAAGTTGTCTTTGCTGGTTGCCGTGTTGTGCCTGGTGGTGTTCACCGTGCTCGCCTGGATGAACAATTCCAGCCAGCGGCAGAACATGCTCCAGCAGCTGGCACTCGCCTCCCAGCACGTTGCCGAGCTGTTGTATCTTTCCATTGAGAAGCCCATGATCGTTGGTGACAACGAGTCAACCCGCAAGGAATTCGAGACGCTGGAGAAGAAATTCCCCCGCGCCACCCTGTACATGACCGACTACCGGGGCAACATCACTTACAGCACCGCCGCTGCCCATGTCCGCAAGGATTTCGGCGCGGCAGTGGCCATTCCGGCCATCGCGGCCATGGTGGAGAAAAGCCTCAAGGCCCCCATCCGCGAGGGGCAGCTGGTACAGGCAACCACGCAGGCGGGCCAGCAAAGCTACTTCGTGGAGATTCTCTCCGTGGAAAACCGGCCGTCCTGCCATCACTGCCACGGGGCTTCCGAGCCGATTCTCGGCTCCATGGTCATCATGGACGAGGTCAGTCCGGCCATGGCCGCCATCGACAAGCAGGCCCTCCGCTCCGCCCTTTCCAGCGCCGCCGGCGGCGTGCTGCTGGTGCTGGTGCTGTTGCTGTTCATCCGGCGTGTGGTGCTCAAGCCCGTTTCGCGCCTGAGCGAGGCCTCCACCGCCGTGGCCCAGGGTGACTACAGCCGGCATTTTATCGAGGCAGGCACCGATGAAGTGGCCGCCCTGGGCCGCAACCTGGAATCCATGGTCCGGGAAATCAAAACCCGCCTCGGCTTTGCCCAGGGCGTGCTCAAGGGCGTAACCCACCCCTGCATTCTGGTGGACCCCCAGAACCGCATCCTGCACCTGAATCAACAGCTGATTGCCCTGTTCCACAAGACTGGCACACCGAAGGACTTCCTTGGCACAGACGCGTCCGTCTTTTTCTACAACGACAAGAACAAACCAAACATCCCGTTCCGGGCCGTGAATGAACAGCGCGCCATTGCCCAGGAACTGACCTGCCAGGTTGCCGGTGGAGAGATGGTCATTGACGTCAACGCCTCTCCCATCACGGACCTGGACGGCAACCCCCTGGGCGGCTTTGCCCTGTATTTCGACCTGACTGCCATCCGGGCCCAGGAAGCGCGCATCGCCGCCCAGAATATCCAGATGCAGGAGATTGCGGCCCAGGCGCGGATCATCATGGACCGGCTGGTCGCGTCTTCCGAAGAACTGGCCAGCCAGGTGGAAGAAACCTCCCGCGGCGCGGAAGACCAGCACCAGCGCACGCGGCAAACCGCGGCCGCCATGGAAGAAATGAACGCCACCGTGCTGGAGGTGGCCAGCAGCGCCAGCGCCGCCGCGGAACTTGCCGAAGACATGCGCCAGCAGGCCGCGGGCGGGGAAAAAGTGGTGGACGAAACCGTGGCCGCCATCGGCAGCGTGGCCCGGGAGACCCAGAGCC
The DNA here is from genome assembly GCF_054653055.1 of Megalodesulfovibrio paquesii. Lineage (NCBI taxonomy): Bacteria > Pseudomonadati > Thermodesulfobacteriota > Desulfovibrionia > Desulfovibrionales > Desulfovibrionaceae > Megalodesulfovibrio > Megalodesulfovibrio paquesii. The sequence continues at coordinate 199,082 of NZ_BAAIGQ010000004.1, forward strand.
TGCAACAGGCCATGGACGAGCTGGACCACCAGGCCGAAGGCATCGGCAACATCATGCAGGTAATTCAGGATATTGCCGACCAGACCAACCTGCTGGCCCTGAATGCGGCCATCGAGGCGGCGCGCGCCGGCGAGGCTGGCCGCGGGTTTGCAGTGGTGGCCGACGAGGTTCGCAAACTGGCGGAAAAGACCATGAGCGCCACCAAGGACGTGGCCCAGTCCGTCTCGGCCATCCAGCTCGGCGTGCGGCAGAACTCCCAGGCCGTGCACACGGCGGCCGCCTCCGTGGACAAAGCCACAGGCCAGGCCCGGCACTCCCGCGACGCCCTGGAACGCATCGTCACCCTGGCCGGCCAGGCCTCGGATCAGGTCCGCAGCATCGCCACGGCCAGCGAGCAGCAGAGTGCGGCCAGCGAGGAAATCACCCGTGCCGTGGAGGCCATCCACGCCATTGCCAACGAAAATTCCCTGGCCATGACCGAGGCTGCCAAAGCCCTGGGTATTCTGGCCGGCCTGGCTTCGGAACTGGAAGGACTCATCCAGAAGCTGCACAGCGAGTAGCCCGCTGCGCTTTTCCGCAAGAAACGGGGGTGCCTCAGTGAGGCACCCCCGTTTTTTTTGCGGCAAGGCTGCCTACCGGAGCATGCCATAGGAGATGAAGCTGATGACTGCCCCCTGGGGGTCGCGAATCACCGCAAAGCGGCCCACTTCCGGGATATTGCGCGGTGCAATGACGATCTGCGCCCCCAGCGCCTGGGCCTTGTCCGCCACGACGTCCACGTCATCCACCGTGATGTAACACCCCCAATTGGGCGGCGCGCCCAGCTGCAACGCCTCCGGGGGCATGCCCATGATGCCCGCCACGACGCGATCTCCAATTTTGACAAGCGAATACGGGATTTCGCAGGCGGAATAGTCCTCAAAGGTCCAACCCAGCAGGGCTCCATAAAAGGCCCGGGCCTGAGCAGGGTCATTTGTCATGAGTTCATTCCAATTAATCATGCCATGCGAAACATCCTGGCAAGTCACATCGCGCCTCCGGATTTTCATGTGTTTCAAACAGGTTAACAGTCCCAAGCATTACAAAAAATTTTGTAGAATTATTCTTGCCGGCTTGGCAAGGTAAAACATTTGTTTCAGGGATCAGTTCCACCCTTGCGCCTCTTGACCGGGGACTTAATTAGCCACATACTCGCCCCGCATCGCAACCACCATCCCCTCACAGAGGTTTGAAAAAATTATGGAACTTTTGGTCGTTATCTACATCGTCTGTGCGACCATCCTGACCATCTACGGCACCAACTGCCACGTGATGACGCATCTGTTTCAGCGTCGCGTGGCCGAAGCCCGCAAGCGTGACGCTGCCGATCTGGACGCCTTTTACGGCGGCCAGGAATTGGCCCTGTCCAACCCGGCCTGCGCCCGCCTGCCCCGCGTGACCACGCAGGTCCCCATCTATAACGAAGCCAACGTCATCGCCCGGTGCATCGACGCCTGCGCGGCCATGGAATACCCCGCCGGCATGCACGAAATCCAGGTGTTGGACGACTCCACCGACGAAACCCGCGACATCGTGGCCGCCAAGGTTGCCGAATGGCGCGCCAAGGGTGTGGATATCGTCCAGGTGCACCGCCCCGACCGCAAGGGCTTCAAGGCCGGCGCCCTGCGCTATGCCCAGGAATTCTGCAAGGGTGACTACATCGCCATCTTCGATGCCGACTTCGTGCCGCCCAAGGACTTCCTGCTGCGTTCCATTCCTTACTTTGTGGATCATCCCGAAATCGGCTTTGTCCAGGGCCGCTGGGACCATCTGAACCGCGATGAAAGCCTGATCACCCAGCTGCAGGCCGTGGGCATCGACGGGCACTTCATGATCGAGCAGAGCGCCCGCAACTACAACGGCCTCTACCTGAACTTCAACGGCACCGCCGGTGTGTTCAGCAAGCAGGCCATCTACGACGCCGGCAACTGGCAGGACGACACCCTGACCGAGGACATGGACCTTTCCTACCGCATTCAGCTGGTGGGCTACACCTGCCGCTTCCTCATCGACCTGGCCGTGCCTGCGGAAATCCCGGCCGACATGGCTGCCTTCAAGGCCCAACAGTTCCGCTGGGCCAAGGGCTCCATCCAGACCGCCATCAAGCTCATGCCCCAGGTCATGCGGCACGAAGCCTCCCTGTTCAAAAAGTTCCAGGCCTTCATGCACATGAGCCACTATGGGGTGCATCCCATCATGCTGTTCCTGGCCATTCTGGCCATGCCCGTGATGGCCATCGGCAACATCGGCATTGAAGGCATGCCCTTCATGGTCTTCATCACCATGCTGCTGCTGTCCTGCTCTGGCCCCAACCGGCTGTACATCACCGCCCAGCGCGCCTTGGGACGGCCCTTCTGGAAAACCTTCTCCCTCATTCCCGCCATGGTGCTCTTTGGTTGCGGCCTGGCCGTGAACAACACCAAGGCCGTCATTGAAGCCATCCGCGGCAAGCAAAGCGCCTTCATCCGCACGCCCAAGGCCGGTGTGAATGGTGGCGTCAAGCAGTACAAGGCGTCCCGCAGCAAGCAGCACATGTGGGAACTGCTGGCCGGCTCCTGGTGCATGATCGGCGTAGTCTGCTACTTTGCCGACGGGCACTACGCCGTTGGGCCCTTCCTGCTGATCTACGCCCTGGGCTTCCTGGGTGTGGGTGCCCTGACCGTGGGACAAGCCTTCAAGTGGCTGCGGAACAAGTAACCAGCCGTACCCTGCCCCTGCCTCTTCTGGGCCTGGCCGCCACCCTGGCGGCCATGGCCCATGCGGGCGAAATAGGCCGGAATGCCCCGGCCATGGCCTGCCTCTGGCTGGCGGCCTTTGCCCTGCTCATTCTGTTCTGCTCGGGGACCGTTCACAAGGACGGTCCCCGTCTTTTTTGGCCCATCCTGGCCCTGGGCGTGCTGCTGCGGGCGGTGTTCTTCCTGCAGATGGACGCCGGCAACGACATCTACCGCTATGTCTGGGAAGGCTGGCTTCAGCTCCAGGGCGTCAACCCTTACGCCTTTGCGCCGGATGCCCCTGCCCTGGCCCCCCTCAGGGGAGAGGCTGGCGGCCCGATGGCCGGAATTTGGCCGCTGATCAATCACAAGGATCTCAGTGCGGTTTATCCGCCGCTGACCCAGCTCATCTTCCGCGCCGCTGCTGCCGTTTCCCCCACCGTCGCCTCAGCCAAGGGCGCGGTGCTGGGCTTCGAACTTCTGACCCTGGCCTGTGTGGCTCTGCTGGTACGGCGCAGAAACCTCCCGGACCACGCCATCGCCCTGTATGCCCTTAACCCGCTGGTGCTTTTGTACTTTGCCGGGGAAGGCCATGTGGATGCCATCATGGCCGGCTGCACCGCCCTGGCCTATGTATGCCTTGACACTGCAGCCCGCCACGAACGTCCGGACGCCAGGGTCCGGTGGGAATGCGCCGGCTTTCTGCTGTTTGGCCTGGCGGGCATGGCCAAGTATCTGGCCGTTGCCCTGCTGCCGTTTTTCGTCACCCGGCACAATATTCGCCGGCTGTGGTGGGCTGCTCTTCCCCTGCTCCTGTACGTGCCCTTCGCCGGCGCCGGGACTGCGGTACTGGGCCCGGTCGTGCAATTCGGGCAGGTGTTGCATTTTAATGATGTGCTTCCCAGCGTCCTGCGCGGGTGGTTTGGCGGGGCAACGCCCCTGGCCCTTGCCCTGGGCCTGCTGCTGACCCTGGCTGGCATCTGGCTCAGCGTGCAGGAACGGCTCAGGTCCGCCTTTCTGGCCAGTCTTGCGGTGCTGGTGTGGCTGCCAACCCTGCACCCCTGGTATCTGCTGCTGCCAGCCATCCTGCTGCCCCTGTTCCCCTCGCGGACCGCGCTGGCACTGATGGCCGTGCAGGTCTGGACCTTTGCCGTCCTGCAGGGGGAATTCCAGACCGGCGTTTTTCAGGAAATTGTCTGGCTGCGCAATCTGGCGGCCCTGCTGCCGCTGGCCTTGCTGTTGCGGGCGCTTTGGAAGCGGGACACGCTGACACCGGCGCGGACCTACCCGGTTCCTGCCCGGCTCAGCGTGATCATCCCGGTGCTCAACGAAGCCGAACGGTTGCGCGACTGCCTGGAAGCCCTGCATCAGGCGGTGCGCGTCCTGCAGGCCGAACGGACGGTGGCGGTGGAGGTGCTGGTCAGCGATGGCGGATCGTACGATGACACGCTGGACCTGGCCCGGGCGCAACGGTGTCTGATACTGCACGCCCCCCGGGGCCGGGGCCGGCAGATCGCGGCGGCAACCCTTGCGGCCAAGGGAGAGGTGTTGCTGATCCTGCACGCCGACACGCGCCTGGAGCGCCGCGCCCTGCTGCGGCTGATTCAGTCCCTGGAAGCCCGCCCCGATGCCGTGCATGGTGCCTTGGGCATGCGGTTTTCCGCGCCGGCACAGGCTTCTCCGGCGCCCCGAACCTTCGATTGGATTGCCTGGCTCAATGCGGTCCGGGCCCGGCTCACGGACATCGCCTTCGGGGACCAAGGTCAATGGATCCGGCGTGACGCGTTGGCGGATCTGGGTGGTTTTCCTGAGCAATGGCTCATGGAGGATGTGGAGCTCAGCCTGCGGGCCAAGGCGCTTGGTCCGGCCCATATGGAACGCTGGACCGCAGCGGGATTGACCGTTTCCCGGCGCGCCTGGCGGGAACGCGGAGCGGGGCCCGGCGTCCGCATGGTGCTGCAACTCTTCTTCCGCTACCTGCTGGAGCGCCGTCTGGGCATGCTGGCGGACGATCCCCAGGCCCGGGGCTATTACGAGCGCTATTATGGCCGCGAAGCCCGGGAGCCCTGGGATATGCTGCGGGAAGACTGCGAATGGTAGCCGCTCCCGCGGGCGTCAGTCAGTATACGCCTTCGATGCCGGCTGGCCCCAGATCCCACCGTTCGCCGTACACATGCAGTTTGTTGGTGGGGTGCCCCTGGGCGTCCACCAGCGTGCCACCCGCATGCACCCAGTCCAGCATCCCGGCATACAAATTGAGCACACTCACTCCCTGCCCGGCCATTTTTTTGGCCAACATCCCACTGCGGTAGCCGATGGTGCAATAGGCCACCACAATGGCCCCGCGCCGCAGCTCGGGATCCGCCTCGAACTGCGCTTCGGTCACCGCGCCGGGCAGGATGGAGACGGCCCGCTCGGCGGGAGCGCGTGTGTCCACCAGCAGCACCCGGACCCCGTGCTGCTGCAGTTTCAGCACCTCTTCGGCGTGAATATCGGCCACCTGCGCGAAATCCTCGGCTTTGGAGGCTTCGAACATGGCCTGGGCCTGCTTGCGGCGGGACTCGTCATCCGCCGCCCATACCGTCATGACGCCACAGGCCAGCAGAATCCAGCAAAGCAGTATTCTAGCGGAAAAAATCATAAAGCACGTTCTTGAGCAGAGGGACATAGCGCAGGTACGCCCACAGGCCTGCACCGCTGCAAGTAAGGGTCAGCAAAGAAAAAAAGACCACATTCACCCAGGGGAAACGTACCAGCCGCAACACGCCCTCCAGCAGGGTGGCCACCATCAGGGCCAGCAGGAAGAGGAGCAAGGAGCCGGAAACAGCCATGGCCCAGTGCAGCAGCATGGCGTAATAATTGACATCCACCCCCTGAGGCATCACACCGCGGACGAGTTTGGCCACATCGGCAATGTCCACGATGCTGTGATCGTGAAACACCTTGGCGTTCATCACCAGGGTGGCCACAAAAATCACGGTGGCCAGCAGTGTCCGTTGCAGCCCATCCACCGCAGCCTTGCGTCGCGCGCGGGCAGAAAGTCCGGCTCTGTCTTCTGCCTCTGTGGCCAGGGTTGTCAGTTCCTCACTCATGGCCTGCATCGCGGCGGCGTTCAACGTAGTGGGGTCCAAGACGGCGATCCGGTCCGCCTGCTGGCGCAAGGCCGCGCAGAGCTTGAGAAGTTCCTTGCCGGGAGTGGAAGCCATGGGCAGGGTCCCTTTGCGGTTGAGGTTCCAGGACGCGCAACGCACATGCAATTGACTGCTCGATCCGCAACAGACAGCACACCGACCATAAAGGATGAATGCCCATCCATCAATCACGAAAACAAATAGCCCGGCAACCACGTGGTAAGCGGCGGCCAGAAGGCCACCGCTGCCAGGACCGCCAGCAGGGCGGCCACATAGATCACACTGGCCCGGCTGGCTGCCCCCATGCCCTCCCCGGCCATGGCGCTGGAGAGCATCAGGCACACCCCCATGGGCGGCGTGAGCATGCCGATGGCCAGATTCAACACCACCATCACGCCCATCTGCTCCGGTGCAAGGCCGGTCACTGCCGCCAGAGGGGCCAACAAAGGCACAAAGAGCAGCAGGCAAGAGGTGGTCTCCAGAATGGCGCCTGCCAGAAGCAACACCAGATTCACGGCCAGAATGAGCGCCACCGGCGAGCCGGCCGCCTCGGTCATGAGCGCCCCGACCCGCGCCGGCGCATGATCCATGGCCAGAATCCAGGTCAGCGGCGTGGCTGCGGCGATGATGCACAACACCTTGGCCGAGGCCACCCCGGCTTCCAAAAAGCACTGCGGCAGCTGACGCAGGGGAAGTTCCCGGGTGCCAATAAGCCCCACGCCGACCACATAGGCCAGCCCCAGGGCTGCGGCTTCCGTGGCCGTGGCCATGCCCAGGAAAATCGTCCCCACCACCAGCACCGGTGCAGGCAGAACCCAGGCAGCGCGTCGCAGCGCCTGGGCCAGAGACTGGCGGGGGATGCCGTCATCGGTGCTGGTCGGGTGCCGATCTCCAGACTCCGAAACCCAGGCCACGCCAGCCAGCACCAGGGCCATCAGCAGGCCGGGAAAGAGGCCGGCGGTGAACAGCCGCCCCACGGACACGCCAGTGATGGCGCTGTACACGATCATCGGGATGCTTGGCGGGATGACGATGCCCATGGCCCCACCCGCAGCCTGCAGCGCCGCAGCCCTGGCCGGCCGCACCCCGCGGGCCAGCATGGCCGGGATGAACAGGGCCCCCACGGCGCTCACATCCGCCGCTGCCGAGCCGGACACCCCGGCAAAGAGCATCGAGGCCAGCACGCAGGCCAGCACCACGCCCGCCTTGCCCCGGCCAAGCGCCGCCAGGGACAGATCCAGCAGCCGCGTCAGCAGGCCGCCGGCCTCCATCACCTTGCCCATGGCCATGAACAGCGGCACGGCCAGGAGCGCCTGCAGGCTGGCTCCGCCGTGCAGGCGTTCCACCAGCAGCGCCATGGGGTACTCTCCCCACCACAGCCCCGCCGCGCCGGCCGCGCCCATGGCCACAAACACCGGCGCGCCCAGCGCCACCAGGGCCAGGAACAGGCCCAGCGCCAGCAGGGTCATTGCCGCTCCGAAGGGGCCTGCCGCGACGCCAGCAACCGCGCCAGGCTATGCGCCAGGCTATGCAGCAGCAGCAACCCCGCGCACACCGGAATGGCTGCATACGAGATCACCTTGCTCACCCCCAGGGACGGGTACTGCTGCGGCCAGAGCATGCCGCAGAGCAGACTGCCCTGATACAACAGCACTGCGAAGAAAAGCATGCCCACGGCCAGACAGATTCCCTGTGCCAGCACTGCTGGTCCCGGGCCGATGCGCTCGGAGGCCCAGTCCATGAAAATGTCGATGCCCAGATGCGCCCCGCGCCGCCAGGCCACGGCGCCGCCCAGGAAGGTCAGCCAGACCAGGAGCACCTGCGCCAATTCATCGGGCCAGGGTAGGGAATGATTGAAGGCATACCGACACACGGCCTGCAGGCACAAAATGGCGGCCACGGCCAGACACAGCAAGGCCAGAAGCAGTTCCGACACCCCTCCGCCCCATCGGGAGGCCCGGCTGAGCCACCGGCTTGTGAGGGCGATTGCCTGCTGCAGCCCGTGGGGGGTCGCCCGTCTCGCGCTCACTGCCCACCTGCCGGCCGAGTTGCCGCCAGCACGCGTTGCAACAACACATGCACATCCGGATCCTTGAACACGGGCGAGTCCTGCATGCCTGCGGCACGGCGGCGGAAGCCCTCCAGATCCGGCTCGGTCACGATCATGCCGGAGGCCTTGAGCGTTTCAAGGTAGGTCGCCTCATGCTCTCGGGACCAGACCCGTTCCTGCACCGCGGCCTGGCGCATGGCGGTCTCCACGGCCTGTTGCAACGCCGGGTCCAGCCTGGCAAACCAGCGCGCCCCCGCCAGGCAGACATGGGCCGAGTAGACGTGCCGGGTCAGGGCCAGATGCTTCTGGACTTCATAGAGCCGGGCCTCGGCCACCACCCAGAGCGGATTCTCCTGACCATCCAGCGCGCCCTGGGCCAGTTCGGTATAAATGGGCCAGCCCATGGGCGTGGGGTTTGCGCCGAGCATGCGCCACAGGGCGTGGTGCATGGCCGAGCGCATGACCCGGATCTTCAGTCCGGTCACGTCCTCCACCCGCTGCACCGGCCGGGTGCCGGTGGTCAGATGGCGAAAGCCGTTTTCCGAAAACGCCAGCCCCTTGAATCCCACCGAGGACAGCCGGCCCAGCAGTTCCCCCCCCAGCGGGCCGTCGAGAATCGCGTCGGTCTGGGCGTGGTCGGCAAAGAGGTAGGGGTAGCTGATCACGGCCATGGACGGCACAAATTCTTCCAGGGGACCGGAAGTGATGATGGCCAGCTCCACCGCGCCAAGCTGGACCTGTTGCAGGATGGCCGTTTCATCCCCCAACGAGCCGGAATGCTGGATATTCACCGTGAGCGCGCCGGAGGTGGCCTGCTCCACCAGGGTCTTGAAGGCCGTGGCCGTGACGTGCTGGGCCGAGCCGGGCGCGGTGACGATGGCCAGGGAAACCGGACGCCCCGCCCCCCAGGCCAGAGCAGGCAGCACCAGAGCAGGCAGCACCAGACTGGACAGCAAAAGACACCACAGCAGCAGCCCCGCCGCGCCCCAGCGCAGGCGGATGCGGCGAGTTGCCCGGCAGGCGGGCTTGCCCAACACCGCCAAAGGACCTATAGATAGCTGACGGGAGTCTGTCATGTTCACACTCAATGGCGTTGTCATCGACACATCCACCTTTGTGCACACGGGGCCGGCAGCCATTGAAACATGGACCGGGCCCCCTGCCCGTGAATTGTGGACCGGCCCGGCGGCCCGGGAAGTCTGGACCGCGCCGGCAGGCCGGGAAGTCTGGACCGGCCCGCCCGGTCAGGTGGTGGTTGGCGGCAGCGGGCACACCATCGCCAGCCCGGCCACGCAACCTTTCGTCACCACCGGGGCCGGCATTCTGCTGGTGGACCGCGCCACCAACCCCGATTTCATCGAACGCGCCGGCGGGGCCATCGTTTACCGCCGAGTCTAGCGACGGCGATATCTAGCGACGGCGGTATCTGGCGACGTCGAAATCTGGCCTCGGCGCGCTTGACACATCTTATTGTTTGACGGTCTTGGGCCGGGGCTGTGCGCCCTGACCCATTTTTTTCTGCCCTTGCTTATCCTGCAGCTGGCTGGCGCTGGGCGGCTTTTCCGCACCGCACGGGGCCGGGCTCAGGGCCGGGAGCCGCGCCGCCGCGCCCAGGACGGGCATGAGCTGCTGCAGGGCGGCCAAGCCCTTGAGCTGCTTGCCATATCGATCCCACGGTGCGCCGGCCTGGATAAAATCCGCCTCGAACCGGGCCAGATCCGGCCGGGCGCCGGCGGCCAGCCAGGCCGCGGCCAGGGGGGTCGCCTCGCCCGCCGCGGCCAGCGCTTTCAGGCGGGGGGTCAGCGTCTGGGCCACCCACTGCGGATCCGCCCCGCGCCCCTGGGCCACAATGATGAAGGCGTGAAACTCCGCATCCGGCCCGGCCAGGCCCTTGGTCGGCCAGCCTGCGTCCTTGAACAAGGGTGATTCCAGCATGCCGCGCAGCAGGACCAGATTCTCCGCCCCCACGCGCTGGGCCAGGCCGGGCGTGTCGCCCGGTGCGAGGAAATAGTCCACATAGGCCCGCTTGACCTCGTCAGGCCAGGAGACGGTCGCCACTTCGTACAAGGCGTCGCGGATGCGCAGATTCTCCTCGGCCATGGCCCGGAGCGTGGCCGTGGCGCCAGCCATGTCCGCTGCCGGGGTGCGTTTGGTTTTCCCGAACGGCTCCAGCTCCTTGCGCAGGGTTTCCAGGCGGTCCTGGGCCTGACAAAGGGCGGCGTCCAGATCGGCCGGAGCCGGCTGGGCCAGGGCCACAGAGGGCCAGCACACACACAGCAACACGAGCATCCTCAGCGCCAGCAACGAACCACGCATGGCGGGTACCTCCGGTGTTCGGTGACGTCGGGGACGACAGGCCAGCCTCAGACAGCCTGATGTCGGTCGAGCGTCCGATAGTTGATGGCTTCAGCCAGATGCTCCACGCGCAGGGCGTCGGCGTCTTCCAGGTCGGCAATGGACCGGGCAATGCGCAGCACCCGCGTGAAGGCCCGGGCCGAAAGCCCCAGCCGCTGCACGGCCTTTTCCATGAAGGCCCGGTGCGCAGCTTCCAGGGGACAAAACTGTTCCAGCCATTTGCCGGAAAGATCCGCATTGGTCCGGCAAGGCGTGCCGGCATAACGGGCGGCCTGGCGTTCCCTGGCGGCGAAGATACGCCGGCGCATGGTGGCCGAGTCCACCCCCGAGGCGCGCTCGAGCAGGTCGCCATGCGGCACGGCCGGCACCTCCACGTGCAGGTCGATGCGGTCCAGCAGGGGCCCGGAAAGCCGGCCACGATAGCGCTGCCGTTGCGCGGGATTGCAGGTGCAGGGGTGGCGGGCATCGGTCAGGTAGCCGCAGGGGCAGGGATTCATGGCCGCCACGAGCATCATGTCCGCAGGGTAGGAAAGGCTCACCGCGGCGCGGGAGATGGTCACCTCGCCATCCTCCAGCGGCTGACGCAGGACCTCCAGCGCACTCTTCTTGAATTCCGGCAGCTCGTCCAGGAAGAGCACGCCGCGGTGCGAAAGGGAGACCTCACCCGGCCGCGGATACGTCCCCCCGCCCACCAGACCGGCGTCGGAGATGGTGTGGTGCGGACTGCGAAACGGCCGGGACACCACCAGGGCCTGCCCCGAGCCCAGCCGGCCGGCCACGGAGTAAATCTTGGTCACTTCCAGAGCTTCGTCAAAGGTCAGCGGTGGCAGCACCGAGGGGATGCGCTGGGCCAGCATGGTCTTGCCCGAGCCGGGCGGTCCCACAAAGAGCAGATTATGCCCGCCGGCCGCGGCAATCTCGATGGCCCGTTTGGCGTGCTCCTGGCCTTTGACCTCGGCGAAGTCGATGTGGAACACCTCGCGCTCGCGCCACAGGGTCGAGAGATCCGTCTGCACGGCCGCGATGGGCCGTTCGCCGCTCAGGTGGGCCACGGCCTCGCCCAGGCTGGCCACGGGATGCACGGCCAGTCCTTCCACCACGGCCGCCTCGGCCGCATTGGCGGCCGGGCACAAAAAGCCCCGCGCCCCCTCCTCCCTGGCCCGGATGGCCAGGGGCAGCACACCGGGCACGGCCCGCAATTCGCTGGTCAGGGACAGTTCGCCGCAGGCATGCCAGCCGGCCAGCGCCTCGGGCGGCAGCACTTCCGCCGCAGCCAGCAAGGCCAGGGCCAGGGGCAGATCAAAGCCGCTGCCTTCCTTGCGCCGGTCGGCAGGAGCCAGGTTCACGGTGATGCGCGCTGGCGGCAGCCGGTAGCCGGCATTTCTGAGCGCCGCAAACACCCGCTCCTTGGACTCCCGCACCGCCCCCTCGGCCAGACCGACCATGGAGAAGCTCGGCAGGCCCTGGCGGGCGCAGTCCACCTCCAGGGAGACGGCAAAGGCGTCGATGCCGTAGAGAGCGGCGCAGGCGGCAGCGGCGATCATGCCGGCGTCAGTGCACGACGTTCCCGATGCGGTTCCAGCGGATGGAGCCCATGCTCTCCCAGGACCAGTAAATCATCCAGGCCTTGCCCCGCAGGTTGCCCTCGGGCACAAAGCCCCAGAACCGCGAATCCAGCGAGTCGTCCCGGTTGTCACCCATCACAAAATAGTTGTCGTCAGGCACGACGATGGGGTCCTTGTGGTCCCGCGGCCCCTGGACCACGTTCGGGTCCATGAACTGGGTGTAGGATTCCTCAAGGGGCTGGCCGTTACGGTAGACCTTCTTGTCCTTGATCTCGATGGTGTCCCCGGGCACGCCGATGACGCGCTTGATGAAATCCTTGGACGGATCATTGGGATTTTCAAAGACAATGATGTCGCCGTGTTGCGGCGTATTCCACATGGCGGCGTAGCTGTGCGTGAAGGGCACCTTGATACCATAGGCCAGTTTGGAGACGAGCAGATAGTCGCCAATCTGCAACGTCTGGAGCATGGAGCCGGACGGGATGGTGAACGCCTGAACGACAAAGGCGCGGATGAACATGGCCAGAACGAAGGCGATGATCAGCGCCTCCGCGTATTCCTTGAGCATTTTTTGCCAGCGAGGTGTCATGCACGTGTCCTTAGTTGAATGCCGAACGCCGCCGCGCCGAAGTGAAGTGTGAGGGAAGAAGCCGGAAAGGAACCGAGAAACCAGGGGGAAACCTTTCTGGAGAAAGGTTCTCCCCCTGGCCCCCCTTCCAAAGACTTTTACTTTGGGGAACCCATTGTAACTATCTGGAGGAGGGAACCTCTTTCAAGAGGTTCCCTCCTCGGTTCCGATTCTGTTAGTCGTCTCCCACTTTCAGGGCGGCGAGGAAGGCTTCCTGCGGAATTTCCACGTTGCCCATGCGCTTCATGCGCTTTTTGCCTTCTTTCTGCTTTTCCAGCAGTTTCCGTTTACGAGTAATGTCCCCGCCGTAGCACTTGGCGGTGACGTTCTTGCGCATGGGCGCGATGCGCTCGCGCGCGATGACCTTCATGCCGATGGCTGCCTGAATAATGACTTCAAAGAGCTGCCGGGGGATGGTGCTCTTGAGTTTGGAGGCCACGCCCCGGCCCATGCGGTAGGCGTTGTCGCGGTGGACGATGGTGGAGAGCGCGTCCACGGGGTCTGCATTGATCATGATGTCCAGCTTGACCAGATCCGCGGGCCGGTAGTCGATGATCTCGTAATCCAGGGAGGCGTAGCCCTTGGTGCAGGACTTGAGCTTGTCGAAGAAGTCAAAGACGATTTCCGCGAACGGCAGCTCATAAGTGATGATGACTCGGGAGGAGGTCAGGAAGCGGACATCCTTCTGGATGCCGCGGCGCTCCTCGCACAGGGCGAAGATGGCCCCCACGAACTCATTGGGCACGTGAATTTCCATGCGCACGTAGGGTTCGGCAAAGGAGGCGATTTCTCCGGGCGGCGGCAGGGAGGCCGGATTGTCGATTTCGATGACCTTGCCCTTGGTCGTCTCCACCCGGTAAGCCACGGTGGGCGCGGTGGTGATGAGCTGGGCCTCGAACTCGCGTTCCAGCCGTTCCTGGATGATTTCCATGTGCAGCATGCCCAGAAACCCGGCGCGGAAGCCGAAGCCCAGGGCCTGCGAGGTCTCCGGTTCAAAGCTGAAGGCCGTGTCGTTGATCTGCAGCTTTTCCAGGGCGAATTTCAGGGACTCGTATTCCGCCGGCTCCGTGGGGTACAGCCCGCAGAAGACCATGGGCTTGATCTTTTTGAAGCCGGGGAAGGGATTATCCGTGGGGTTGAGGGGATCGGTGATCGTATCCCCCACGTTGGCGTCGTGCAGATTCTTGATGTTGGCTGTCAAAAAACCCACCTCGCCCACGGAAAGCTCCTGCACGGCCAGGGCATCGGGCGAAAAGACACCCAGGCGGGTCACTTCAAAGTCCTTTTTGGTGGAATGCATGCGGATTTTCTGGCCCACCCGCACGGTGCCGTCCAGGATGCGGAAAAGCACCACCACGCCCTGGTAGCTGTCGTGCCAGGAGTCGAAAATGAGCGCGCGCAGCGGGGCGTTCGGATCGCCCGTGGGCGGCGGCAGCTTGGAGACGATGGACTCCAGCACCTTTTCCACGTTGAGCCCGGTCTTGGCCGAAACGGCAATGGCCTCGGCGCAGTCCAGCCCGATGCTCTCCTCCACTTCCTGCTTGACGCGGTCGGCGTCGGCACTGGGGAGGTCCACCTTGTTGAAGACGGGGATGATCTCCAGATTGTGGTCCAGGGCCAGATAGACGTTGGCCAGGGTCTGGGCTTCCACACCCTGGGTGGCGTCCACCACCAGCAGTGCGCCCTCGCAGGCAGCCAGAGACCGGGAGACCTCGTAGCTGAAGTCCACGTGGCCGGGCGTGTCGATGAGATTGAGGATATAGCGGTTCCCATCGGCAGCCTTGTACGGCAGACGTACGCTTTGGGCCTTGATGGTGATGCCGCGTTCGCGTTCCAGCTCCAGCCGGTCCAGGTACTGCTCGCGTTTGTCGCGGTCAGTGATCAGGCCCGTTTTTTCCATGAGCCTGTCGGCCAGGGTGGACTTGCCGTGGTCGATGTGCGCGATGATGCTGAAATTTCGTATGAATTTTGGATCGGTCATTCGGTATATCTGACACAGTGTATGGCGTTGAGTCCGGCTTTGAATCCGGTCGGATACTGACGCGTCTGGCAATGCAGATGCCCGGCGGAACCGGCCACAGGGGACCAGCCGCAGGGCTGAGATCGCACCGGCGCGTTGGAGCCCCGCTGCGGGCATCCCCTGGCGCGTCCGGCGCTGGACCTCTCTTACTGGAAAGCCCCGGCGAAGTCTAATGCAAAGGCCCATGGGCAGATGAAAAAAAGGTCAGCCTGCAAGGAGAGGGAGCGCTCACAGCCAAACGGCAGCCGCCGGGCACCCTCCCCCCTCCCCCCCCCTTGACGGAGACCCGCCTCTTCTAGATACCTTGGGCCATGTCGCGCACCCGTCTGAACGCCCTGTTGCTGCACACGGATCCTCAGATCCGCCATACCCTGCGGGAGTTGCTGACCCGTTCCGAACTGGTGCGCGTGCTGGGCGAGGCCGTGCGTGGTGAAGAAGCCCTGGCCCTGCTGGAGGCGCTCCGGCACGATGTCTGCTTTCTTGCCGTGGATCTGGAAACGCCCGGCGGCGGGTTCGAGCTGGTCCAGCATCTGGCCCGCCTGCCGCACCGGCCGGCCCTGGTCTTTCTGGCCGAGGACGAATCCCGCGCCTTCCAGGCCCTGGAACTCGGGGCCACGGATTACCTGCGCTGGCCCTGCCCGGCCGCCCGGCTGGAAAAAACCTTCGAACGTCTGGCGCTCTATAAATCGCGCAGCCGCCTTGTCCCGCCACCGCAAGAGGATTGGGGCAACTGGGAACCCGGCCGGGGTGAGGACGATTCCTACCCCGCCGCCTCCCACGCCCCCAGCCTGCAGGACGAACGCGAGCAGACCCTGCAGCTGCCCCTGGAGGAAGACGAGCAGGACCGCTTCCTTTCCGCCCTGCACGAGGCCTGGGACCACCAGCGCACCGTGCCCGCCGGCCCGCCCGTGGAGCTGGAAAAGCTGGCCATTTCCCTGGAAGGTCGCACCATTCTGCTGCCATACAGCCAGATTATCTTTGTGGAGGCTGTGGAGGACTATACCTACGTCCACACTGCATCCCAGAAATTCCTGACCTCGTACCGCCTCAAGCACCTGGAGGAGCGGCTCCGGCGGCGGCGCTTTTTTCGAGTCCACCGCAAATATCTGGTGAATCTGGAGATGGTCACGGAAATCGCTTCCCTGCC
This sequence comes from Megalodesulfovibrio paquesii, assembly GCF_054653055.1. NCBI lineage: Bacteria > Pseudomonadati > Thermodesulfobacteriota > Desulfovibrionia > Desulfovibrionales > Desulfovibrionaceae > Megalodesulfovibrio > Megalodesulfovibrio paquesii. The sequence goes on from NZ_BAAIGQ010000004.1 coordinate 214,731, forward strand.
CGGCTCCAATTTCATGCTGCGCACCACCGGCAAAACACGCATCGAACTCCCCATCAGCCGCCGCAGGGTGGGCGAACTCAAGGAAATGCTCGGCCTGTGAGACGTTCGCCGACAGATCTGCACCGTTCGCCGATTTCGGACCGCCCTGGGCTGGTCCTTCCCCCACGAGCGCGCTAGAGGAAGCGGCATGGTAGGCCTACCTAAGAACTCCGGCTTCGCCCCCCTTGATTCCCTGTTGCACGAAGAGCGGGTCTTTCGACCGCTGCCCGAAACCCTGGCCACAGCCCTGATCCCCCCTGCCCGCCTCCGCCAGGCCCGGGAGCAGGCTGCCGAAGACATCCTGGGCTTCTGGGAAGAAGCCGCCGAAGAGCTGGACTGGTTCGAGCGCTGGAGCAAGGTGCTTGATGATGCAGACGCTCCCTTCTACCGCTGGTTCCCGGGCGCGCGCTGCAACATCGTCTACAACGCCCTGGACCGCCACATCCAGACCGCAGCCAAGAACCGCCTGGCCCTGATCTGGGAAGGCGAACCCGGCGATTGCCGCACCTTCACCTACTACGAACTCTTCCGCCACGTGAACCGCTTTGCCAACGCCCTCAAATCATTGGGCGTGCGCAAGGGGGATCGCGTGGTCCTGTACATGCCTTCCCTGCCCGAGACGGTCATTGCCATGCTGGCCGTGGCCAAGATTGGCGCGGTGCATTCCCTGGTCTTTGCCGGCTATTCGGCCAAGGCCCTCAAGGACCGCATCGACGATTCCAGGGCTGTCTGCGTGGTGACCGTGGACGGGTTCTACCGCAACGGCCGGGTCATGCAGCTCAAGCAGGTCCTGGACGATGCCCTGCTCCTGGGTGGGCACGCGCCGGAAACCATCGTCGTCTGCCACCGCGTGCACGTGGACGTGGAAATGCAGGACGGCCGCGATTACTGGTACGAAGAACTGGTCCGCGCCGAGCGGCCCCAGTGCCCCTGCGAGGTCATGGACTCGGACGACATGCTCTTCATCCTGTACACCTCCGGCGCCACGGGCAAGCCCAAGGGCGTGGTCCACACCCACGGCGGGTACATGGTGGGCGTCTCACGGACCTTCCGCTGGGTCTTCGACATCAACCCCACCGATATTTACTGGTGTACCGCGGATCTGGGCTGGATTACCGGCCACAGTTACGGCATCTACGGCCCGCTCATGGCCGGGGCCACCACGGTGCTTTATGAGGGCCACCCCCTCTACCCCCAGGCCGACCGCCTCTGGTCCACCATCGCCCGCTACGGGGTGACCATCCTCTACACCGTGCCCACGCTGATCCGCATGCTCATGCGCTTTGGCAAGGAGCTGCCCCGCCGGCATGATCTCTCCACCCTGCGTCTGCTGGGTTCCGTGGGCGAACCGCTCAACCCCGAGGCCTGGGTCTGGCTGCACAAACACATCGGCCGCCAGCAATGCCCCCTGCTGGACACCTGGTGGCAGACGGAAACGGGCATGATCATGCTCAGCCCCCTGCCCGTGTCCCTGCTCAAGCCCGGCTCCGTCACCCGGCCCTTGCCGGGCATTGAGGTGGATGTGGTGGACGCCGCCGGCGCCCCCGTACCGCCGGACAAGGGCGGGCTCCTGGTCATCAGGACGCCCTGGCCGGCCATGCTGGCTGGGATATACAATGATCCCGACCGCTACGTGGAAGAATACTGGTCCACCATCCCTGGCGCGTACCTGACCGGCGACGTGGCCCGCAAGGACGAGGATGGCTATCTCTGGATGCAGGGCCGGGCCGACGACGTGCTGGTTATTGCCGGGCACCGTATCGGCGCGGCCGAGCTGGAAAGCGGGCTGGTCTCGCACAAGGCCGTGGCCGAGGCCGCCGTGGTGGGCGTGCCGGACGCCATCCGGGGCGAGGTGGCCAAGGCCTTCGTCATGCTCAGCGAGGGCTACGAACCCTCCGCCACCCTGATCAAGGAACTCAAGGACCACCTCAAACGCGAACTCGGCCCCGTGGCCGTGCTGGGCGCCATGGAATTCCCCGCGAGCCTGCCCAAGACACGAAGCGGCAAGATCGTACGGCGGATTTTGAAAGCGCGGGAACGAGGGGAAGAGGTGGGGGATGTTACCGGCGTCGAAGAGTGAGGGGATTCAGGCAACTTTGCCTCGATGCCACTGCCTTTCCAGCGGAATACGGATAATGATGCGTCATGTGAGGATACAGGATATCAAAGGCGGATCTATCCTGTTGCTCATAGCGTCGCCACACCAGATGCGCCAGATAGTCAGCCACCTGAACGCTCTTGTTCGATACGCTTTCGAGAAAACGGCAAGTCAATTTCGTTTCACTATCAGTCTCTGCAAGGCATGATTTGAAGTATAGTTCAAGACCGTTGGCATATTTCATCTTTATTGATCTGTTGTCCGGAAATAGCGCCACCTGCTTATGCTGCATGGCCAGCTGCAGCAACATTCCTTTTACCGTGATGTTATAAAGAACATCCTGATTATCCCGAATATTTGCCCTGACAAATTGCTTTTCAATAGTTGTGGCAAAGAGTTTGATCCGGCCTCGCCGAGCCAACCCTGCCAGCTTGTTCGCGACATGGACTCTATCTGCCATGTCCAGATGGTGCCCCTTGAGCTCAGTTCCCTTTTCCCAGGCTTTGCGACGGTGCATATCCTTGGCGAGCCTGCCAAGATACTTCGCATTGTCATGAGAAACAACTATTGCAGAAACGGTAAAGAACCTGCTTGACCCTCCTTTTTTATACGGCGCATCGAACTTCCAGCCCAGATCGCCACTTTCGTCGATATACACCTGCACAACTCTCCCCACACAAAAAAAGGGCTACACGCCCTTATTGATGGCGCCTGGAGACCGGTGCAGTTACACTACACTTATGATGCCGGCAGGCGTCACGGTCATCCAGGACTTACCCGTTGAAAAGAAAATAAACGTTTTCCCGGATTGAGTCAACCCGGCCCCGTGATTCCGGGACGCTCCTCGCCCCCTAGAAAAACACCCGCTCGTACACCCGGCACAGCCAATGGGCCAAGACAGCGCTCACTCCCAGGTTGCGCAGGCGGCAGTAGACGTGGAGTGGGTTGCAGTGGTGCTGAATGGCGTTGCGGATGGCGTCCATGCGGGTCCTCCTTGACGGCTGCCTCGCGCCGGGCAGTTGCTTCCTTGCGAGCTGCGGCATGCGGCGGAGGCGGGAAACGGGTACGTCCTTGCTGATCGGCCGGAGGCGGGAAAGGTTTACCCCTCTGGCTCATGTGAAGTCATTGCAGAAATCAAATGCAAGCCGCGTGCCGCGCTGGGCAATCCGCGTGCCGCGTCGGGCGCTTCATTCCCCTCGCCTGCCACATTTCCGACCGCATCGGTTCCTTCCCGCTGTTTTCGCTGGGTCTTGCGGCCGAATTCCAGGATGGTCTGCACCTCCACACCGTGCTGCCGCGAGGGGGTCAGTCCCAGGATGCGGTCGGCCTTGAGGGCAAAAAGATCCATGGGGTGATGGCTGATGACCAGCACCTGCAGGCCCAGGGCCCGGGCCGTGCGGGCCACCAGATCCATGAAGCGGGGGACGAGATCCGGCTTGAGCCAGCAATCCCCCTCGTCCAGCACCAGGAACGGCCGGTGTCTGGCCGGGTCCAATTGGGACAGGGCGATGAGCCGCAGGCCGGCGGAGACGATGTTGCACACCGAGCCGCCCTGGCCGCGGCGGATGTCCTCGTCGCCGTCCGGACTTTCGATGTAGAACTCAATGGCCAGACGGCCGTCCTTGACGCTGCGGCGGGTCCGGGCCTGGCGTTCCTGCCCCAGGATCTCGCGGATGGCCTGGGTGAGCGTCGATTCCACGTCACCAAACATCTGGTCAAAGAGCCGGCGCGTCAATTCGTCCAGAAGCTCCTGGGCTCGCGGGGCCGCGTCCAGAAAGGCATCCTGGGCCGCAAGGGCCTGCCGCTGTTGGCCAAGGCGGGCGTGGGCCTGATCGGCGCGGGCTTCCAGGCGGTCCAGACGCCGGCCCAGTTCGCGCAGCTGGCGGGAGAGGGCCGTCAATTCGGCGTCGCTTCCGCCGGCGGAGGTCATTCCCCGGCTCCCGCGGCCTGCTCCACCTCGCGCAGCCGGGCCTGCACGCCGCTGATGTGCTCGCGGTAGGCAGCCACGCGGCGCTCGTTCTCGGCCCGGCGTTCGTCAAGCAACTTCTGCAACGATTCCGGATCACTGACGCCATATTCCCGCAGGGCTTCCTCTTCCAGTTGGGTCAGCTGGGCCTCCAGGCTGGCCAGCTGCTCTTCGGCGCGGACTTTTTCTTCCTTGAGCCGTTCAAAGCCGCTGCGCAGCTGGGCCAGCTCCTGCTCCAGGGCCGCGTCACGATCAGGCGTTCTCGGTGCCGCCATGGCTGATCTCCTCGTACAACTTAAGAATAATAGTGGATTCCGGCAGGGCCGGGTCGAGATTGTCTTCCAGAAACTGCCTCAGGCCCGCGCCCTCATGGGTCCGCCGCCAGGTCAGGCGCTCCAGGCCCTTTAGGAACAGGGACTCGCCGCCCTCCTTGACCTGCATCTCCGGGAAGGGCTGGTCCGGGAAGACTTCCTCAAAGGGCAGGAAAGGCACCTCCAGGCGCTCCAGTGCCGTCGCGCCCGGGCGCCAGATGGCCGCCGCAGGCCGGCGTTCCTTGACGCGGGGGGCGAAGCTCATGCGGGTCAGACTGCCGATGTTGACCCAGGTGGTCATGCCGCGCCGCTGGGGCGGCTGGGGCTGATGAAGGTGGCCGTTGATCAGCCAGTCCACGCCCGGCAGCTCGCGCAGGGGCTGGCGCTGGTCGGCGTAATCCGGAAAACCCAGCCCGTGGTGCGAGACCCACAGGACCGTGTCTTCGCCATGACGCTCCACGGCCTTGGGCAGGGGCGACATGTCTGGCGAGGCGCCCAGCAGGGCCAGCTGCCCGCCGGCGGCGAGGCGGCATTGCGGTCCGGCGGTCTTCATGACGTGGATCACCCCGGCGCTCTCCAGCACGGCCATGGAGACGTCATCCGTGTAATTCGCCTGCCATTTGTCGTGGTTTCCCACCAACACCCAGCATTTGAGCGGTGTTTCGGCCAGGGGCTTGAACAATTCGATGCAGCGGATCAGCAGCGTGTTCGGATTCTCCCGCGGCCAGTGGAAGAGATCCCCGCAGATGACCGGCAGCAGATCGCGGGCCACGGCCTGCTCCAGGCAGAACGCCAGCTTGGCCAGGGTCTGCTCGGTGTAGCCCGGCAGGCGCTGTCCTGGCGGGGTCCCGGCCAGATGGATGTCCGTAAAAAAGAGGATCCCCGAACAGGCGATGGTTGGAATCTCAGGATATTCAGAAGGATGCTCAATGCCCATGGCTGCCCTCCAGAAATTCGCGCACGGTCTCGCGGCCCAGGGTCTGGCCGCAGGTGGGGCAATGGCCCAGGGTCTCCAGCCGGGTGGCGATGGTTTCGCGACACGCCAGTAACGCTGTCTCCGCGGCCTGCACGCGCGCCTGCAGCTGCTCGCGTTGGAGACGCAGGCGGACCTGCGTTGCCAGCAACTGCGCCAGAGGCAAGACGGGGGCAAGCACCGGCGCCATCTGCACCTCGCCCAGGGCTGCGGCACGCCGGGCTGCGACGGCCCGTTGCCGGCCGAGGGCCTGGAGCTGCCGGCACAGGGCGGCGGGATGGAGGGTGTCTTCCAGCACGGGAGGCGGCAGCAGCGCCGCCACGGCTTCGCGTCGGGCCGTGAAGGCGCGCAGCGCCCTCCCGATGCCCCGCAATTGTTGCGCAAGCTGCCGCAGCCGCAGCACCTCCTGCAATGCCGGCGGCCCGGCCAGGGGCTGCAGGACGTTGGCCCGACTGGCCTGCACACGCCGGCGACGCTCCAGGGAACGGCGCATCTCCGTCAGCCGGACCAGTTGTCGCACCGGCTCCAGAGCCGGCGGCGCAAGCAGGGGCGTTAGAGACTCGCGACGCCTGGAGGTCAGCGCCTGGGCCTGTTCCAGGGTCACTCGTCGGGTCAGGGTCCGGGCCAGGCGGTCCACTGGCTCCAGCGCCGGCGGGGCGGCCAGGGCCTGCAGGGCTGCGCCACGGGCCTGCAACCGGGCGCGGCGGACGCGCAGTCCGTTCAACACCTGCACCCGACGCGCCAGCTGCGGCAGGGCCGCGGCCTGGGCGGCCAGGGCGGATTCTTCAGCCTCGGCGGCCTCCAGGGTCAGGGCGATGTCCGGCAGCGGGGCCAGGCGGTCCAGCAGGCCGCGCTCAACCTCCTGCTGCTGCTGCAGGGTCTGGCGCTCCTTTTTGGTGTCCCGGACCTTGGCCTTGAGCAAATCCTGCATGGCCAGCAGGTGCGCGCCCTCGCTGGAAGCGGCAAAGAAATGAGCGATCTGCCCGGGGGGCCGGTCAATAAGAAAGATTGGCGAGCGCTGGTCGCCCAGGTGTACGTCCACCGTGTTTTTATCATCAATGGCCACGGGTTGGATCTGCAACAGCTCCAGCACCTGGGGCGGGGCCTTGCCCTGGCCGGTCTTGTAGAATGTCTCCGGCTCTTCTCCCTCCTGGCGGCCGGGGCGGTCTATTTCGTACCAGGATGTGGTCTTTTTGCGATGCCAGCGCAGGACCGTGCCATCCTCCAGCTCCACAGCCACAGTGGCCTGCCTGGCGCCGTGGCGGATAAAGGCCCGGCCCAGGGCGGGATTCTCGCTCAGGCAGCGCAGAGCCTCCACCACGGCGGACTTGCCGGTGTTGTTCGGCCCGGTAAGCACGGTCACGCCCGCGGCCAGGGTGATTTCGCTGTGGCTGTGGGCCATGAAGTTGTGGAGGATGATTTTTTTAATCATGACAACGCATTCCCCGCATTGCAGGCCAGCCAGGGGCAGAGCGCCAAGACGTCTTCGGATAGCGGCGCACGGCCGCTAGCGGAAAGCGGCGCACAACCGTCAGCTGATTCGCAGACCGGCGCGTCGGCCGCGTCGGCGTACAGCACCAGCGGCGGCTCGACGAGTAACTCCCGCCCCGAGCCCTTGCGGGCCTCCAACAGGATCAATCGCGCCGGCCGGCCAGCCCGCGGGTGGAGGCAGCGCAGGCGCTTGGGCTCCAGGCCGGCGGCCACGCAGGCCGTCATCAGTTCGGCCAGGGCATCGGCCCGGTGCACCAGACAGCAGCGCCCCCTGGACACCAGGGCATGGCCGGCCAGACGCAGAAAATCAAGCAATTCGACCCCATCCACATAAAATCTGGCTGCCTGCCGGGCTGAAGCCGCCGGCCGGCCCGTACCCGGCGCACGCCAGGGCGGATTGCAGACCACCAGATTGACGCTGCCGGCAGCAAGGCACTCCCGCCCGTCCCGCACGTCGGCCTCCACAAATTGCCCCCGCGATTCCAGCCCCAGCCGCCGGGTATTCTCCCTGGCGCAGGCGAGCATGGCAGGATCGGCATCCAGGCCGATGAGGGTGGCCGATTCGTCCTGCAACAGCATTCCCAGGCCGATGACACCGGATCCGCAGCCCAGATCCAGAATCCGGTCGCCTCGCCGCAAACCATGCCCTGCCCAGGCGGCCAGGAGCAGGGAATCCATGGCAAAGCGGAACCCGCCCTCGGGCTGGGCCAAACCGCGGGGGAACAGGCTGGGCGGCGGCGTGGACATGGGAACAGCCCTGCGGGGAGGGCCACAATTTCGCAGCCCTCCCCGTCAAGCATGCCAATGTGTTACATGGCCGCGAGCAGCAGATCGCCAAAGGCCGTGCAGCCCACGGTGGTTGCGCCCTGCATCTGGCTGGCCAGATCCACGGTGACGGTCTTGTTGCCGATGACCGTATTTACCGCGGCGTGGATGGCCTGGGCGGCCTCGTGCCAGCCGACGTGCTCCAGGAGCATGGCCCCGCACAGCACTAGGCTGCAGGGGTTGGCCTTGTCCTGGCCGGCGATGGTCGGGGCGGTGCCGTGGGTGGCTTCGTAGAAGGCCAGGCTGTCGCTCATGTTCACGCCGGGAGCCATGCCCAGCCCGCCGACCTGGGCGGCCAGGGCGTCGGAGATGTAGTCGCCATTCAGGTTGGGCGTGGCCAGGACGCTGTACTGCTCGGGGCGGATCAGGGCTTCCTGGAACATGGCGTCGGCGATGCGGTCCTTGATGACCACCTTGCCGGCCACGGGATCTTTTTCCGTGCAGGTGGCGTCGGCGAATTCCTCGGCGGCCAGTTCATAGCCCCACAGACGGAAGGCGCCTTCGGTGAACTTCATGATGTTGCCCTTGTGCACCAGGGTCACGGAGGGCTTGCCCTGGGCCACGGCGAATTCGATGGCCTTTTTGACCAGCCGCTTGGAGCCTTTCTCGGTCATGGGCTTCACGCCCACGCCGGCGGCCAGATCCACCCTGGCGCCCATCTCATCCCGCAGAAAGGCCAGGAGTTTCTTGGCTTCCGGGGTGTTGGCCTGGTACTCGATGCCGGCGTACACGTCTTCGGTGTTTTCGCGGAAGACGGTCATGTCCACCAGATCCGGCCGTTTGACCGGGGACTCGATGCCCGTGAAATACTTGATGGGGCGGATGCAGGCGTAGAGATCCAGGGTCTGGCGCAGGGCCACGTTCAGGGAGCGGATGCCGCCGCTGACGGGCGTGGCCAGGGGGCCCTTCATGGCCAGCTCAGCGGTCTTCAGGGCCGCCAGGGTGGCCTCGGGCAGATAGGAGCCGGTTTCGGCGTTGGCTTTTTCACCGGCGAGCAGCTCGGACCAGTCCAGGCCGCGGCCGTCGGAATAGGTCTTGGCCACGGCGGCGTCAATGACCTGCCGGGCAACGCGGAAGACCTCGGGCCCGATGCCGTCGCCTTCGATGAAATACACAGTCTTGCGCATGGAACAATGCCTCCGGAAGCGAAGTGGGTTGCCGCGTTGTACGGGAGGCAGGGGGCTTGCGCAAGGGGCGGCTACGTGGGAACAGGAGGATGTTCCACCGTGCGCCTCCCTGCTCAGGCTTCGGCCACAAATGGCAGATTGATGAGATTTTCCTTGTTGTAGCGGATGGGCCGGCCCTGAAGGTCCTGTACTGTGCCGCCCGCGCCTTCCACGATGGCCTGGCCGGCGGCGGCATCCCATTCGTAGGTGGGGTACAGGCAGGGGAAGAGGTGCGCCTCGCCCTTGGCCAGCAGGCAGAACTTCACCGCCCCGCCACGGCAAAACCGCCGGGCCACGGGCTTGTTCAGCAAAAACGCATCCAGCTTGGGCGTTTCCCGGCTCTGGCTGCAGAGCACGGTCAGCCCTTCGCCCGGGGCGGGCTTGCGGGTGCGAATAATTTCGAGGGCTCGGCCAGGGACCTGCATCCGGCTGCCCAGGCCCGGGCCACCGGCATAGAGCACATCCTCCGTGGGGATGTGGATGCAGCCGGCGGTGCTGCGCCCGTGCTGCACCAGGGCGATGGCCACGCAAAAATCACCGTTGCGGCGCAAAAAGCCTTTGGTCCCGTCCAGAGGGTCCACCAGAAAAAATTGCGTCCAATCGCACCGTTGTGCGTAGGGAATGTCCTCCCCTTCCTCGGAGAGCACGGGCACGCCGGGGAACTCCCTGGCCAGAAAGGCAGCAATGCAGGCATGGGAGGCTGTGTCCGCCTCGGTAACGGGCGAGTTGTCCGGCTTTGTCCATTGCGCCAGGGGTTTGCCGTAGTGTGAAGCGACAAGCTGACCAGCCGTGCGGCCAATTTCCTGCAAGGCTGGCAGCACGCTGGCGGGGTCGAGAAGAGGGTTGGATGGCATTGCTGATTTCTAGGAGAATGTCTGCGGCTTGGCAAGTTCGGCCTCCCGGCGCAGCCCAGGTGTCCCGCGGCGGGGACCTGTTTGCAATACTGCAAATTTCCGATATGCTTGAGCCAGACATCTTGTGTGAAATGCACCTCGACCACGGCGCATCCAGGCGCAGCATGTTGCATGAGTTCAACGCCAAGAAACACCACGCCCAGCAGCGGCACATCCGCTCCGACCGCCGCCCCGGGCGACGGCGCGGCGGTCGCAGTGGTTGACGCGTTGTCTGCAACCCAACAGGTGGAGCAACTCCAACAGCAGGTGGAGCAGCTCCGGGCCCAGGTGGAGCGGCTGACCCTGGAAAAAATCGCGTCGCTGGATGCCCTGGAAAGCGCCGTGCTCCTGGGCGTGTTCCGCCCGGATACGGACGAGGAATCCGGGGTGCAGCACATCCTGCAGCAGACCATGGCCAAGCTGGAGGAACTGCTGCCCTTCCAGGCCATGGCCATGTACCTGGTGAACGAAGAAGATGCCTCCTTTGAGCTGAGCCTGTGCACCCCACCGGAACTGCGTGAGGCTCTTGATGCGGAAACTGAAGATTTAATTAACGAAAGCGCCTTTGCCTGGGCGCTTTCCTCGCGCAAGCCGCGCCTGCTGACGGCCCGCAGGCTCCCCGGCCGGCTTTTTTTACACCCCCTGGCCACGGCCTCACGCATACGGGGCATGTTCATCGGCCTGCTGGATCAGGCGCTTTCCGGCTTGCAGGACATCAATCATTCCCTGGCTTCCATTGTCTTGCTGACCAGCGCCGCAGCCATTGAAAGTTACGAAGTCTATGCCTACATCAAGTCCCTGAACCGGGCGCTGGAATCCAATGTTGCCCGGCTGACCGACTCCGAGCGCCATCTGCTGGACCGTCGATCCCAGCTGCAGCAGGAGGTGGAGGCCCGCACCACGGCCCTGTTCCTGGAAGTGCAGGAACGCCGGAAAACGCAAAAAGCCCTGCAACGCGAACGCGACTTTATCCAGACCATCTTTGACACCGCCGGCGCGCTCATTGCCGTGATGGACGTCAACGGCCGGCTGCTGCATTGCAACCATGCCTTTGAACTTGTCACGGGGTATCAGTCCCAGGACCTGAAAGACCATCCCTTCCAGGAACTGCTGGCCATCCAGGACGCCGGTGTCTCCTTTTCCGCCAGCCTCAAACGTCTGGCCAGCCATGGCGACGTGCTGCGCGAGGAACTCCCCCTGCGCACCCGCACCGGCGCGCGGCGTCATGTCAGCTGGTCCATCACCGCCATGCACCTTGGCGAGGGCGAGGCCGTGGGGCACATTGTGGCCACGGGCATGGATATGACTGAAAAACGCAGCGCTGAAGACGCCCTGCGTGATAGCGAAGCCCGTTTTCGCGCCGTGTTCACCGAGGCGGGCATGGGGATTGCCCTCTTCGATGTCTCCGGCTTCTGCCTGGACGCCAACCCCTGCCTCGCCGCCATGCTCAAACGCTCCTCCCACGAGCTGCCCGGCACCCTGCTCATCCGCCATGCTCATCCTGGCGACGCCCAGGCCCTTGGCGAGGCCATCAAGGACCTCTTCCGCAACCCCGGCCCCACCAAGCGCCTGGACATCCGTTTTGTGGACAGCACCGGCCGCCGGCTCTGGACCCAGTGCGCCCTGAGTCTGGTCGCCGCCCGCGGCGGCCGCACCACCTACGGCTTCGCCACCATCGAAGACGTGACCCGCCGGCACGAAATGGAAGAAGCCCTGCGCTCCGCCGAAGCCACCTACCGGACCATTTTCGAAAACGCCGTGGAAGGCATCTTCCAGGCCGAGCTGGACGGCGGCTTCCGCCGCATCAATCCGGCCATGGCCCTGATGTTCGGCTACCCCTCCCCGGCCCTGATGGCCCAGGAGGTCTCCAGCGCCCTGGAGCTGCTCTGCCAGCGCCCCGAGACCCGCGCCGCGCTCCTGGAACTCCTGAACACCCAGGGCCATGTGGCCAACTACGAAACCCAGGCCCGGCACCGCGACGGGCACACCATCTGGGTGAGCCTCTCCGCACGCGCCTTGATGGATGACACCCGCACCGTGCGCCACCTGGAAGGCCTGGCCGAGGATATTACCGAACGAAAAGCCTGCGAGCTCATTCTGCACCAGAAAGCCACCAGGGATGAGCTTACCGGCATTCCCAACCGCTACCAGTTCATGGAGCGTTTTGAGCAGCAGCTGGCGCAAAGCCGTCGCACCAAACAGCCCATGGCCGTGTTGTACATCGACCTGGACGGCTTCAAGCAGGTCAACGACACGCATGGCCACCACGTTGGCGACCATGTGCTTGCCGAGGCAGCCCAGCGTCTGGATGATCGCGTCCGCAAGTCCGACTTCGCGGCCCGTCTTGGAGGCGACGAGTTCGGCGTGCTGCTCATGGGCATCTCCAGCAATGACGTGACCCACGCCTGCCAGAGCATCATTGAGGCGCTCTCGCGGCCTTACAATCCGCAGTCCCCCAGTGGTCCGGTGGAGTGCGTCATCGGCGCCAGCATCGGGGTCAGCACCTTCCCCGAGCACGGCACCGATACCACCACCCTGCTGCGCAAAGCGGACGCGGCCATGTATCAGGCCAAACAACGCGGCGGGAACAGCATGCAGCTGTATGCAGAGCCCGAGGCCGGCCCTCCTGCCGCCAAACCCTGAACCCACTCCACGCCGCCAGCAGCCACGCCGTGACAGCGCGGCTTTTCAGAGGCGCCCCCCGCCATGTCCACTCCCCCTTCCCGCCTTTTCGGCCACGCCGTGTGGCCACTCTTCCTGTGGGCCAGGCCGTACAAGGCCCGCTTTGGGCTGGGGCTGGGTTTTAACGCCCTGGCCCGCTTCTTCGATCTGGTGCCCATGGTCCTCATCGGCCGGCTGGTGGATGCCATGACCAGGCCGGCGGACGGGGCCTCTCCCCCGGGGCTCGATGGAGCTGCCTTTTTGCACTATGGGCTGGCCGTGCTTGGCGCCTTCTGCTGCCTGGCCTGCTTCCAGAGCATTTCAGACTATCTGCTGGACTCCATGGCCCAGAAGATCCGCCACGATCTGCGCACGGATCTGTACGCCGCCCTCTCCCGCCAGGACCTCTCCTTTTTCGAGGACCGCCAGACCGGGGATATCCTCGCCGTGGTTTCCAACGATGTGGACAACCTGGAAGCCTTCTTTTCCGACGCCACCACCAGCATGGTCCGCACGGTGATCACCTTTGCCGGCACCTTCGGATTCCTCTTCTGGCTGGATTGGCGGCTGGCCCTGCTCCTGGCCGGACCACTGCCCCTGGGCATCTTTGCGGTCCGCTTCTTCGCCACCCGCGTGCAACCGCAATATCGCAAGGCCCGACAAAGTGTGGGGGAAATCAATTCCCTGCTGGAGAACAACATCCAGGGCATGGGCGTCATCCAGGCTTACACCGCGGAAACCAGCCAGGCCGCACGCATCGCCGAGCAGTCGGCCACCTATCGCGACGCCGCCATCCGGGCCGCCTTTGAGCGTGCCCGGTTCATCCCCCTGCTGTACGCCGTGGCCGGCGTGTCCTACGCCGTGCTCATTGCCGGCGGCGGCTGGCTCACGGCCGAAGGGTACGGGCCATCCCTCGGGGATTACACCACCTTTGTGCTCATGGCCATGCGACTCATCCTGCCGTTGTTTGTATTTGGGATGCTCATCAACCAGATCCAGCGGACCGAAGCCTCGGCCCAACGAATCCGGGGGCTGCTGGCCACGGAACCGCGGGTGGTGGACACGCCTGGAGCCGTGGCCCTGCCCGGAACGCCCCAGACGCTGGAATTCCGGGAAGTCAGCTTTGCCTACCCCGGCCGGGAGCAGGTGCTGAATCGCGTCCAGTTCTCCCTGCGTCAGGGTCAGGTACTGGGCGTGGTCGGACCCACGGGCGCGGGCAAATCCACCTGCATCAAGTTGTTGTTGCGATATTACGATCCCACGGGCGGGGCCGTGCTGCTCAATGGCCGGCCGCTCTCAGACTACACTCTGGCCAGCATCCGGCGGCACCTGGGCTACGTTTCCCAGGAGGCGTATCTGTTCCACGGCACCGTGGCCGAGAACATCCGCCTGGGAACGCCAGAGGCTGACATGGACGCCGTGCGCCAGGCCGCAGCCGTGGCCGGGGCGGATGAGTTCATCGAAAAACTGCCCCAGGGCTACGAGACCATGGTGGGTGAACGCGGGGTGAAGCTCTCCGGCGGGCAGCGCCAGCGCATCTCCCTGGCCCGGGCCGTGCTGCGCGACCCGGCCATCCTCATCCTCGACGAGGCCACCTCGGCTGTGGACACGCGCACCGAGGCGCTCATCCAGCAGAATTTACAACGTTTTCGCCAGGGCCGCATGACCTTGGCCGTGGCCCACCGCCTCTCCACCATTCGCCACAGCGACGACATTCTGGTCCTGGTGGATGGTGTGGTGGTCGAGCGCGGGGATCATGCGGCGCTCCTGGCCCGCCACGGCGCCTACGCCCACCTCTGGCACGTGCAAAGCGGCGAGCAGGACCTCGAAACTACAACTACTCCAGCTGGTCAATGAACAATTCCAGCTCGTTGGGCTGACCATCCTGATAGTCATCCGGGTACAGCAGGCTGGCTTTGTAAAAGACGCTCTGCACCGACCGCGCCTGCTTGGCACGCATGGCCATACTGCGGACCTGATCGTTGATCATTTCCGCATACTGTTTGGGAATATCCTGCAACAACGGGGTGATAGTCTGGGGCAGGTCGATGAGCGCTGCGCACTTGGCGTCCAATGCCGCGGCGTGGGCGGCGGTATCATAGCCATTGTCCAGGGCGGCGCGGGCCTGGGATTCCAGTGTCCGAACCTGCGTCGCCGTCTGACGCAGCAGCGCCAGGGCGGTGGTCAAAGCGGTGTCGGCAGTCATGCGATCCTCTCTTGCTACAGCGGCATTTCGCTGCGGGGTGCGCCCCCGGCAGGGGCATCTGCAATGGCGGAACCTCGCTTCAGCGTCTGAAAATCTATGGCAGGGATAGACGGAAGTCAATGCGCCGCCCCGACTCAAGAATCTAGATAAAATCTAATGCCTATGCCTGGTTGCATAATACCCTGGCTGCGGCTACAATCGCAACAGGCGCATTGTGCCGTATCGCAACAGAATCGCAACGCCTGATCCCGCGCATGGCCGCATTGGGGGTTCCGCGCATGGCCGGTTTGTATGTTGACGACGATCCGTTGGAGGCCCACGGGCCCGTGCCCATCACGGAACTGGCCCGGCGCTTCCTGCTCCCGGAATCCACGGCTCGCTATTATTGCAAGCGGTTCCTGCCCTGGTTGCCGCACACGGGCCAGGGCAAGCGGCGGCGTTTTTTGCCCGAGGCTTTGCCTGTGTTCCAGGCCATTGTCCAGGGCATGCAGGAGCACAAGGACGCGCGGGCTGTGGAACAGCAGCTGGGTGATCCGCTCGTGCAATCGCAAGGTTCGCAACCCAACCGCAACATCACCGCCATTGCGCCCGTGCAGCCCCATGCGGCGGATGTGGCTGTGATCCAGCCCACAGCCCTGCATCCCCACGAACTGGGGGAACTGGCCCTGGCCGTGCGTCAGCAGGGCGCGGCCCTGCAAACCATCGCCGGCACGCTCCTGGCCATGCAATCGCAGCAGCAGGAGATTGCGATACTGCGCGAAGAACTGACCCGCCGCGACGCTGAAACCGCCGCCCTGCGCGAGGAACTCCGCCGCCTGACCCTGCTGCAGGACAGCGCCGAAAAAACCCACCAGCAAGATCTGGAGCAGCTGCGCAAATGGCTGGCCGCCATGGCCCGCCAGCAGCAGAAGAGCGAAGGGAAACAGGAAGAATAGGCACGAAAGGGGGAACCATTCTTCAGGAATGGCTCCCCCTCGTGTTCGCAATGCGTTACAGCTTGGCCTTCAGCGCCGTGGCGATGGTTTTGGCCATGGACTTGAGCTGTTCGTAGTCCGCATGGGTGGGGACGTTCTTGATTTTGACTGGTTCCGCCGGCATTTCAAAGCCCAT
The DNA here is from genome assembly GCF_054653055.1 of Megalodesulfovibrio paquesii. Lineage (NCBI taxonomy): Bacteria > Pseudomonadati > Thermodesulfobacteriota > Desulfovibrionia > Desulfovibrionales > Desulfovibrionaceae > Megalodesulfovibrio > Megalodesulfovibrio paquesii. The sequence goes on from NZ_BAAIGQ010000004.1 coordinate 230,470, forward strand.
GCCGGAGAGCCATTCGGCAATCACCTTGGGGGACTCGCCGCTCCAGCCAAAGGAGCCGAACGCGCCGCCAATCTTGTTCTGCGGCCGCAAGCCCTTCAGGTACTGCAGGGTGCCGGCCACATACGGCAGAATGCCGTTGTTGTGGGTGGGGGAACCGACGAGCACCGCGCCGGCGTCGCTCACTTCGCTCATAATCTGCGAATGATGGCAGGCCTTGCACCACATGACCTTCACGGTGCAGCCTTCTTCCCGGAAGGATTCAGCCAGCACGCGGGCCATTTTCTCCGTGGAGTGCCACATGGAATCGTAGAAGATGACCACCTTGTTGGTGGGCTTCTGCTCGGCGAATTCCACGTATTTTTGCAGGGCAAAGGCGCAATCCTGCGCGCCGCGGAAGATCAGCCCGTGGTCCGGGCAGATGTATTCCGGGGCCACGCCCGCGCCCGCCAGGGTCTCAATGGCCTTGAGGGTCTGCGGGGCGTAGGGGTTGACGATATTGGCGTAGTATTCGCGCATGGCCCGTTCCAGGGTCTGGCGCGAAATCTGGTCGCTGAAGCGCTCGCTGGCCGCGATGTTCTGGCCGAAGATGTCGTTGCTGATGAGCACCTTTTCTTCGCCAAACCAGGAGACCATGCTGTCCGGCCAGTGCAGCATGCGGGTTTCGTAGAACGTGACCGTGCGCTTGCCCAGGGAGAGCGTTTCCCCGTGCTTGACCACCTGCACGGGCCAGTCCTTGTAATGGAAGTGGGATTCCATGGCCTTCTGGCCCAGGGAGGAGGTGAAGATCTTCTCGGGCTGGCAGGCCTCGATGAGGGCAGGCAGCGCCCCGGCGTGGTCCAGCTCCAGGTGCTGCACCACAATGTAGTCGATCTTCTTGGGATCCATCACGCTGGCGATGCCGCAAAGCAGCTCGCCCTTGTACTCGGCCTTGACGGTGTCGAAGAGCGTGTTTTTCTCGTCTTCCACCAGATAGGCATTGTACGTGGTGCCCATGGGCGAGAGGGTGTAGCCGTGAAAGTCGCGGCTGTTCCAGTCAATGGCGCCCACAAGGTGGAAGCCGTCAATGATTTTAGTCGCTTGCATAATCAGGTCCAACTTCTGCTAGGGTGAGAACCGGCTCCGGCACTACTGCTTTTCAAAGGCGTCCTTGGACGCGCCGCACACGGGGCAAACCCAGTCGTCGGGCAGGTCTTCGAACTTGGTGCCGGGCTTGATGCCGCTGTCGGGGTCGCCTTTGGCGGGGTCATATTCGTAGCCGCAGATGGTGCAGACGTAGATGTCCATGCGTGTATCCTCTTGGTTGTGCCGCCGGAGTTACCAGGGCTGGCAATAGGGTTCAAAAAAGGCCTGGGGGTGCACACAGGCCGGGCACACACCCGGGGCTTCCATGGCCTCGTGCTGGTAGCCGCAGTTGGAGCACTGCCAGACCACCTTCCCAGGTTTTCGGAATACTTCCATTTTTTCCACCAGATCAGCCAGGCCGGTGTAGCGGCGCTCGTGCCAGGCTTCCACCTTGCCAATGGCCGTGAAGGCGGCGGCGATTTCGGGGAACCCCTCTTCCTTGGCCACCAGGGCAAAACCGGGGTACATCTCGGTGTATTCGTGATGTTCGCCGGCGGCAGCGTGGCGCAGGTTTTCCAGGGTGGTACCCAGGCGGCCGGCCGGGAAGGGGTAGGCGATTTCCAGATCGCTGCCCGTCTCCAGGAACTTGAAATACCGCTTGGCGTGTTCCTTTTCCTGGGCTGCGGTTTCCTCGAACACCTTGCTGATCTGGACAAAGCCTTCCTTGCGGGCAATGCCGGCAAAGTAAGTGTATCTGTTTCTCGCCTGGGATTCCCCGGCAAAGGAGATGAGCAGATTCTTTTCGGTCTTGCTGCATTGCAAGATAGGCATGATCCTTCCTCCATGGGTCTCAAACGGGGATGTGGTCAGCCGCCCCGCACGACTTGGGATACCAGTCTGTCGGATTACATTTTTTGGAAGGGAACTTCAATCCCTCGGGGTGATTTTTTGATCAATCTACCGCAGCGAGGGCAAAAGGTCAAAAAAAAGCCCCTTCCGAAGAAGGGGCCCGATCAGGTATGTGTTTACCAATCCAGTGTCGCCTTCCAGGAGGCGGCCAGGGTTTCCACCGGTTCGCGCAAGAGCTCGGCCCCCTGGTGCCGTACGATCAGCTCGGGAGCAGCCGTGATCTCGCCGATGCAGGCGCAATGCTGGCCGGCAAACAAGGCCTCGAAAGCCGCGGCGTTCTCGGGCGCCACCGTTGCCAGCAGGCGGCTGGCTGATTCGCTGTACAGGAGCTGCACGGCATCCAGTTCCCCGAGCGCCGGCACGGCGTCCAGGTCCATACTGAGGCCCAGCCGGCCGCCGATGCACAGCTCCGCCGCGGCCACGGCCAGGCCGCCGTCGGAGCAGTCATGGCAGGCGGTGACCAGCTTCCGACGCATGGCCTGATGCAGGGCGGCGTAGCGGGCCCGGGCCGCCAGGGCGTCCACCTGGGGCACGTGGCGGAAGGGGACGTTCAGGGCATCGGCCAGTTCGCTTCCGCCCAGTTCGGCCTTGGTCAGGCCCAGGATGTAGAGCCGCTCGCCGGGGCGTTTGGCATCGCTGGTCACGGCCATGGACACGTCGTCCATGCGGCCCAGGATGGTGAACAGCAGCGTGGGCGGGATGGAGATCTTGGCCGCGCCGCCGGTGTAGTCGTTTTTCATGGAATCCTTGCCCGAGATGAGCGGGATCCCGTAGGCAAAGCAGTAATGGGCCAGGGCCTCGTTGGCGCGGACCAGCTGGGCCAGCTTGTGGCGGCCGTCGGGGGTCTTGTCGGACTGGACGGGGTCGCACCAGCAGAAGTTGTCCACCCCGGCCAGGGTGGCGGGGTCGGCGCCCACGGCCACGGCGTTGCGCACGGCTTCGTCGATGGCGTTGGCGGTCATCCAGTAGGTGTCCAGGTCGCTGAATTTCGGGCAGATCCCATGGCTGAGGACCAGGCCTTCGCGCCGGCCGAGCACAGGACGCATGACCGCGGCGTCCGAGGGGCCGTCGCACATGGCCCCCACCAGGGGCTTGACTGCGCTGCCGCCCTTCACCTCATGGTCGTACTGACGGACGATGTATTCCTTGGAGCAGATATTGAGCCGGCCGAGCATGTCCTTGAGCAGCCGGGCGTGGTCGTGGCCGGGCTGGGTCAGGATTTCGGATTCGTCCACCAGCGTTCCGGCAGCCGGCGCACCGGCCCAGACGGCTTCCAGCCGCAACTGCGGGCAGCCATCGTGCAGGAAGGCCAGGGGCAGCCGGGCCACGGGCTTCTCGCCATAGACCACATGGAAGTAACCGGAATCCGTGTATTCTCCCAGCGGGGTGGCTTCCACGTCCATTTCCACAGCCAGGGCCAGGAAGGCGTCCAGCTTTGCCGGAGGCACGGCCAGGGTCATGCGTTCCTGGGCCTCGGAGATGAGGATTTCCCAGGGCGCGAGGCCATCGTACTTGAGCGGGGCCTTGGCCAGATCCAGGAGCGCGCCGCCGGTGTCCTGGCACATCTCACCCACGGAGGACGACAGACCGCCGGCGCCGTTGTCGGTGATGGCGTTGTACAGGCCCAGGTTCCGGGCGCGCATGAGAAAGTCGTAGCACTTGCGCTGGGTGATGGGGTCGCCGATCTGCACAGCCGTGGCCGGGGAGCCTTCGTGCAGCTCTTCCGAAGAGAAGGTCGCGCCGTGGATGCCATCCTTGCCGATGCGCCCGCCGACCATGACGATGGCATCGCCCACCAAAGCCTGCTTTTCGTGGCTGGGCTTGCCCTGGATGGTCCGGGGCATCATGCCCACGGTGCCGCAGTACACCAGCGGCTTGCCCAGGAAACGCTCATGAAAGACGAGGGAGCCATTGATGGTCGGCACGCCGCTCTTGTTGCCGCCGTGCTCCACGCCCTCGCGCACGCCTTCGAGCACCCGGCGGGGATGCAGCAGGCGGGGGGGCAGTTCGCCTTCAAAAAAGGGCGAGGCGAAGCAGAAGACATCCATGTTGGCGACCATCTCCGCGCCAAGACCGGTGCCCATGGGGTCGCGATTCACGCCCACAATGCCCGTGAGCGCGCCGCCATAAGGGTCCAGGGCCGAAGGGGAGTTGTGCGTCTCCACCTTGATGCAGAGGTTGGTCTCCTCGGTAAAGGCCACCACGCCGGCGTTGTCCTTGAAGACGCTCAGGCAGTAGTCCCGCTCGCCCATGGCCTGGCGCAGGCGGGCGGTGGTGCGCTGGATATAGGTCTTGTAGAGGGAGTCGATTTCCTGTGTCGCGCCGGTGTGTTGATTGGTATAGGTGATTTTGCTGCTGAAAATCTTGTGCTTGCAGTGCTCGCTCCAGGTCTGGGCCAGGCACTCCAGCTCGGCGTCCGTGGGGTCGGCCGGAAGGTGGAACCGGGCGCGTTCGGCCTGCACGGCCGGGTCCTGGAAATAGGCTTTGATACCTTGCATTTCCTCCAGGGAAAGGGCCAGCACGTTGTCCTTGCTGCAGGCCAGCAACGCGGCGTCATCCATGGTGGAAAGGGGTATGACGTTCACGGCGTCCGAGGCCGCGCCCAGCACGCGGGCGGCCCGGGCCGGGAAGCCGGGATCCTGCTCCCAGTCCGCCCCGCTCTTGATCTGCACGCGCTGGATCAGCTCGTTGGCCAGAAGGTTGTCGGCAATGGCCTGGATCTGCTCGCGGGAAAGCGGTCCCTGTGCAGGAGCGGACAGACGATACTGCAAGGAGGTGTAGACGGCCACGGGCAGGTCGCCCCCCTGGCGTTTGAGGCCGAGGGTCAGGGCGATGGAGGCCGCGGCAGTGCGGCCTTCGTTATCGGTCACCCCGGGCTTGAAGCCCACTTCCAGGGCCCAGTCGAAGCGGCCGGGCGCTGCGCCCACAAAGGCGTCCTGGAGCACGGGGTCGTGCAGCACGGCGCCGTCCAGCACGCGGGCGATGGCCGGGCCATCCAGCCCTTCCACGGTATAGACGCGCACCACGCGCACGTCGGCCACGTCGTAGCCCAGCACCTCGCGAATGCGGGCATCGGTCTTGCGACCCAGGGGATCGGCCAAATGCGGCCGCACCGCCACTTCCACTCGGGTCAGGCGCGCTGCGTCGGACATGGTGGCATTCAACTCCTTGATAAAACAGCCATTGCCGGCATCCAGCCCACATCTGGCCTGGGCGGTGCCGGCAATATCACGGAAACACTCTTCAGCAGTGCTACTTTTCGCGCGCCACCACGTAGGCCACGGCTTCGAGCAGCAGTTCCTTTTCCTTGCTGGCCGGGAAGGCGTCCAGAGCCGCGGCGGCGCGCAGGGCGCAGTCGCGGGCTGCGGCGCGGGTTCTGGCAGCCCCGCCGCAGGCTGCCACCTTGCCCACAAAGGGCGCAAACTCGGCCGCGAGCGACTCGGGCGCCTCGCCCTGGCGCAGCCGGGCCATCAACGCGGCCAGGGCCGTCTTTTCTTCCACCGGCGCGGTTTCCAGATAAAAAAGCAAGGGCATGGTCACCTTGCCTTCCAACAAATCTGCGCCCACGGGCTTGCCGGCCTTTTCGCGGGTGGCATCATAGTCCAGGGCGTCGTCCACCAGCTGAAAGGCAATGCCGAGATCAAGCCCGTAAGCTGCGGCGGCAGCCTCTTGTTCCGGAGTGGCCCCGGCGGCAATGGCCCCGCTCTGGCAGGCCGCCTGGAGCAGCCAGGCCGTCTTGCCGGTGATGATTTCCAAATATTGCTGCACGGTGAGGCCGATGTTCCCCACCTGGGCAATCTCCAGAATCTCCCCTGTGGCCGTGGCCATGATGGAGCGGGAGATGCACGCCGTGAGCCTGGCGTCGCCCGAATCGGCCATCAGCCGGTTACCCAGGGCCAGGAGCACGTCCCCGGCCAGGATGGTCGGCGTCAACCCGAAGAGGGTGTGCGCGGCGGGACGGCCACGGCGCAGGGTGGCGTCGTCCAGGATATCGTCATGCAGCAGCGTGGCCGAGTGCAGGTATTCCAGGGAACAGGCCAGGGGATAGAGCGCGTCGTCATCCCGACCCAATCCGCGGGCGCAGAGCAGCAGCAGCAGCGGCCGCAGCCGCTTGCCGCCGGCGGCCAGCACATGCTCGGCCACCGGTTTGACCAGGGGATTCAACTCCGCCAGCAGCGCCTGCAAGGAGGCGTTGATGCGCGGTTGTTCGGCGTGTAAATATTCCAGAAGGGCGTGCATGGCCGTCTCCTAACTGCAAAGCGCCGCAAGCGCAAGCTGCACCAGACTGACGCGGGCCAGGGCCTGGAGTCGCCATACATCCCGTGGAAACACCCTCCCGCAAAAAGGTGTTTCCACGAAGAACATGCGGGCTCCTTACAGCCGCCAATACTCAAAGCCGGCAGTGCGCCAGGCGGCCGGGTCGAACAGGCCGCGCAAATCCAGCAGCAGGGCCTTGTTCGGGTCGGAAAGCATGCCCCGCACAGCCTCGGGCGTCAGGGTCTTGAAGGCGGCGTGCGGCACGGCCACGATGACGGCATCCAGATCCCTGAAGGCATCCAGCCCGCAAAGGGTGAGCCCGTATTCCTCGCGCGCTTCTTCCGCATCGCACACCGGGTCATGCACCAGCACGGTGACGGCGTATTCCTCCAGTTCCCGGACCACGTCAATGACCCGCGTGTTGCGCAGGTCGGGGACATCTTCCTTGAAGGTGAAGCCCAGCACGCCCACGCGGGCGCCCTGGGTCCGGCCGCCGCCCTGGAACAGCTTCTTGATGCAGGTCTCGGCCACGTACTTGCCCATAAAGTCGTTAATACGCCGGCCGGCCAGGATCACCTGCGGATGAAAGCCCAGGGATTCGGCCTTGAAGGTCAGGTAGTACGGGTCCACGCCGATGCAGTGCCCGCCCACGAGCCCGGGCGAGAAGCGGATGAAGTTCCACTTGGTGGCCGAGGCCTGGAGCACTTCCAGGGTATCGATGCCCATGCGGTCGAAAATAATGGAGAGTTCGTTCATCAGCGCGATGTTCAGATCCCGCTGGGTATTCTCGATGACCTTGGCCGCCTCCGCCACTTTGATGGACGAGGCCCGGTGCACCCCGGCGGTGACGATGGCGCCGTAGAGCTTGCAGAGCAGGTCGGCCGTGGCGTCGTCCTGCCCGGCCACCACCTTGACGATGGTTTCCAGGGTGTGGACCTTGTCTCCGGGATTGATGCGCTCCGGCGAATAGCCGACCCAGAAATCCTGGCCACAGCGCAGGCCGGAGTGTTCTTCCAGCAGCGGCACGCAGATTTCCTCGGTCAGGCCGGGATAGACCGTGGATTCGTAGCAGATGACCGCGCCCTTGCGCAGGTGCTGGCCCACGGTGATGGTGGCCCCGCGCACGGGGCGCAGGTCCGGGGTGCGATGGTCATCAATGGGCGTGGGCACGGCCACGATGATCACCCCCGCAGTGGCCAGCGCGGCGGGATCCGCCGTGTATTCAATGGTCACGCTGGTCAACGTCGCGTCGTCCACCTCGCCGGTACGGTCATGCCCGCGGCGCAGCTCTTCCACACGGCCGGCGTTGATATCAAAGCCAATCACCCGAAACTGCCGGGCCAGGGCCACGGCCAGGGGCAACCCCACATAGCCCAGCCCCACCACCGCCACCGGCACGGTGCGGTCCTGCAGGGCGGAATACTGCTGCATCATCATGATCTCTTCCTTGTTCCAGACTGGACAGCCGGGCCGCGCCCCGGTATGTCCCCCGCATGGCCCTCGACATGCAGACCCTTGGACAGGCGGCTGGTTTGGCGTTGCTCATGGAGGGCGCGATGTATTTTCTGTTTGCCGAACGCATGCCCGACATGCTGCGCCAGCTGGCCGAGCTTTCGCCCGGCTGGCTCCGGGGGCTTGGCGGCGCGGCCATGCTCCTGGGGCTGGCGCTGGTCTTCCTTTTCAAGCATCACGTCTCGTAACGCCGCCTTTGGCGGCGCACTCCCGTTTTTCCCGTCAGCGTTGTGCGGGGGCGCCGCCCGGCGCGATGCCCACATGCACATAGACGATGCCAAAGGTGAGCTTCTCCCAACGGACCTGCTCAAACCCTGCGGCAACAAGCTCCGCACCCAGGGCCGCCGCATCCGGGAACCGCTCAATGGTGTCGGCCAGATACCTGTAGGCCTCTGGATCACCTGAAAAAATCTTGCCCATCACCGGCAGCAGCCGGCGCAGGTACAGGTTGTACACCCCGCGCAGGATGGGGGTGCGGCCGGAGCCGAATTCCAGTATGCAGAACCGCCCGCCCGGAACGAGCACCCGGCGGATCTCCGCATACGCCGCCTCGCGCGGAACGATATTGCGGATGCCGAAGGCGATGGTCACGGCGTCCACACTGGCATCGGCCAGGGGCAGATGCCGGCCGTCGGCCACGCCAGGCAGCACGCGGTGGCGGTCCTCGCGGGAAAGCTTGCGCAGGCCGCGGCGTACCATGGGCGCGGCAATGTCCAGGGCGGCCACGCGGGCCGTGGGCGCACGGCGCAGGAGCCCGACGGTCACGTCCAGGGTGCCGGCAGCCAGATCCAGGATGCGGGCCGGCCGGCCCAGGGACTTCCAGGCCGGGGCCGCGGCATGCAGGAGCCGGTGCCGCCACCAGATGTCCACGCCGCCGCTCAGGAAATGGTTCAGAAAATCATACCAGCCGGCGATGCGCCCGAACATGGCGCTCACGGCGCGACGATGGGCGTCCGGAGAAGGTGCTGATGCCATGAAGTATCCGTCGCTCAGGAGCGGGGGCGAGGGTCGCTCGCAATCTGCGGCGTGCCCGGCGTGCCCGGTGAGGCTGACGAGGCTGGCGCGCTCCCTGCGGTGATGGTTTCCAGAATCTTGGTGTAAATGGCCGGAAACACCTCACCCAGGTTCGCCGGGGAGACGCGGCCTGTTTCGATGAATTTGACCACGATTTCCTTGGTCACTTGCAAGGCTTCTTTTTGCAACTTGTCCACGTGCGTCACCATGTGGCGGATCCGCTTCGGCAAATTTCTGCGGCGGCCTGCGGGAAGTGCATGGCCACACATGACAACGCACGACAACGCACAACAGGCCACGGCAGAGGGAGGATTTCCCGGCTTCGCATGCAGCCCGCCGTCGCGCACACGCAGCCTTGCCAAAAAAAAGCCCGACCGGGTGGGGAAATGGCTTAGACCGAAATGGGCAAGCGCACCGGGCGGGAAAAAAGGAAGAAACCTGAGGAGCCCCTCCCTTTTTTTGCTGCTGGTAGCATGCCCGGAATGGAAAGTCGAGCGGCCCGGCCGCCCCTGCCCGGCCTTCGGAAGCCGGGCCGCATCTTTCTGCCTGCCGCACGCCTGTGAACAGGAGGAAACCGCCGGGGGCGTCGCCGTTGGATCAGTCGCCGGCGTCTTCTCCCTCGGCCTCGCCTTCATAGTCGTCCAGGGCGTCCTCCTCGGCCATGGCCAGCAATTCCTCGCGAATGACCGTGGCCGCCGCCATGGAAGCCAGGCGTTCCAGCTCCTGCAGCAGCTCGCCCTTGAACCCGGCCAGGGCCTCGGCGCTGACAAAGCGCCCGGCCGCCATGGCTTCCAGCCGGCCGGCCAGGGTCTGGCTCACGCCGGCCAGACGTTCTTCCAGCAACGCGGCCACGCGGGTCTCCACCTGCTCAGCCATGCGGGCTTCCAGTTGCGCTTCGAGTTGCGATGCCAGCTGCGCTTCCAATTGCGATGCCAGCTGCGCTTCCAGGCGGGCAGCCTGGGCCGCGGCCACTTCTTCCAGGCGGCGCTCCAGCTGCGCATTGCAGGATTCCGCCATGGCCCGCATGGCCGGCGAATCCGGCGCGAGCATGGCGGCCATCCGCTGCTCCAGGGTCGTCTGGGAGGCGGCCACCTGTTCCATTCTCCCGGCTACCTGCTCCACCCGGCCGGCAAGTTGCTGCCCTTCTGCATGCGCTGTTTCCCGGACCCCGGCCAGACGGGCCTCCAGGCGTTTGTGCAGCGCGCCGTTCTCGCCCAGGACGTCTTGCAGCCGCTGGTCCACCGCACCGGGAATATTGGCAAGACCACCAGCCAGCTGTCGCAGGCCGGCCTCCAGGGCTTCAGCGCGGTGGGTAAGGGCCTCGAATTGCTCCTGCTGACGGGCTTCCGCCGCCTGCTCCAGCTGGGTGAGCTGGGCCAGATCCTCCTGCAGCCGTTCCTGCTGCTGGTCCACGGCATCGAGCAGGCCGGCCTGGGCCGCCACCTGATCGCGCAACTCGTGCTGATCCCGGCTGCGGGCTTCGGCCATGCTGTACAGGGCGTCCAGGGACTGCGCCCCGGATTCCACGGCCGCGGCCTGTCGCTCCACAAGCTCCCGCAAGGCGGCCAATTCCTCTTCAAACGCGCCCAGGGTCGCCCCGCGCTCTTCCAGTCGGCCGTCCACCTGCTCCACCAGGGAAGCGGACAGGCGGACCAGCTCCTGGGCCAGGGATGTGGTTTCCTGGGACGATTGCTCCACCATGGCCCGGACTGTGTCCATGGAGCCGGCCAGCTCCTCGCGCTGCACTGCGGCATCCTGACGCTGGTGATCCAGCTCCGCGGAAAGGCGGGCTATTTCATCCATGAGCGGCTCGCGGACCTGGGCCAGACGCGACACATCCGCCCGGACTGCCTCCAGGGCCTCATCCACGGCGCGCTGGGCTCCGGCCAGCCGGCTTTCCACCAGTCCGGCAATGAATGCCCGCTCCTGGAGCTGCTCCTGCACGGCAGCCTCGCGCTGCTGTTCCAGGCTGGCGGCCAGTTGATTCTTCAGGGCGCCATCCAGGGCGGCCGCCGCAGTGAGCCCCTGTTTCAGCCGGCTATCCATGAGATCGACATACGCGGAAAGATTGGTGAATCTCCCTTCTACGCGCGTCACGGCGTTGTCTTCCGCCAGGGTCGCCGCCTGCCGGGCCTGGTCTACAGCCCGTTCCACGGCCTGCTCGGCAGCCGCCGCGGTGTCGGCCAGGGCCGTGCGCAGGGCCTCCAGCTCGCCAGCCAGGGCGGCCAGGCCATCCAGACGCTCCGACTGTGCGGCAATCTGCCCGGCAAGACTGTCCGCGGCTGCCCGCTGCGCCTCCAAGGCCTCCTGCAGCGGAACCAGCGACGTTGCCGCCGTGGCGGCCAGCTCCTGGCGCAAGGTCTCAAGGGCCTCCTGCGCAACGCCTGGCTCTGGCACCGACTGTTCGACAGGGGCTGCGGCTGCGGCAAGATGATGCTCCGCGTGCCCCGCGACCTGGGCTTCCAGCGCATCCAGGCGGGCGGCCAGTTCACTCAGGGAATCGACCCGGCTGGCCAGTTCGTTGATGGCATCCACCCGGCTGGCAAATTCCAGGGCCTCCACCCGACCCGGCAGGTCCTGAAGGGTCTGGAGTTCCTCGCGAAGCGCGACCTGTTCGGCCTGCAGGGCGACAAAGGCCTCCTGACGGTCCGGTTCGGCGGCAGAGGAAAGAGCGGCCAGCGACTCCTCCACGGCCACGAGGCGTGGCTCCAGGGACAGGCGTAGCTGAGCAAGTTCGTTGTGAATTTCTTCCTGCACCTGCTCCAGCGGCACCGCTGATCCGAGGCTCGCCGTTGCCGGCATCCCACCGGCCACCGCAGCTGCGGCCATGGCCGCGGCGCCAGGCAGAACCGCCGGCTCCAGTGTCTCGGGGAGATCTTGCGCAGAAGCCGGGGCAACGGGCTCAGAACGTTCCGGCAATCCAGTGTGCTCTGACAATTCCGCCGCTGGTTCCGGCTCTTCGAAGGCCAGGGCTGCCTTCATGGCCTGCGCGGCTTCCGGCGAGGAGGTCTCCATGTCGGCTTCAGACAGGCCGGCAGTCGCCAAAGACTCCACCACGTCGGCCGCGGCCTCCCCCCCTGCGTGAGGAGGTGGTGGCGGCGGGGGCGCAGGCTCCGAAAGCGCCAGGGCCTCTTCCAGGGCCTGGCCAAGAAATTCCTCTTCTGGCGCGACGGTGGATAGCGCTTCGGCCTGCTCCCCGGCCATTTCATCGGGCCGTTCGTCGGGCTGTTCCTCGGGCGCCTCGGCCACCAGCTCTTCCAGTTCCTCGACAAACCCATCGGATGGGGCACCGGGCGCGGGGCCGTGCTCCGCGAGCTCCAGCAGGGAATCCAGGTCGGCCAGCTCGGTCATGGCTTCCAGATCGGCCTGCGCGTCCAGACCACCCAGCTCATCCAGATCGTCCAGGGGCTCCAGATCATTCAGGGGTTCGAGATCTTCCAGATCCCCAAGCGCATCCGCCAGCGCAGCGGAATCGACAGGGGCGAGCGACTCTTCTTCCGCCAGGTCGAGGATGTCCTCGGGCTCCTCTGCGGCTGAAGCCGGGGCGATGGGCGGGGCAACAGGCTGGGAGGGGGCCTGGAGCTGCGGGGGCGGAAATTCGGTGGTGACGGCAGGAAAATCCAGATCCTGGAGCAGATCGTCCAGTTGGGCGGCGTCCACGCTGCCGGCCAGCAGTCGCGGTTCCGGGGGCGGGGCTGCCACGGCCGCACCGCTGCCGAGGGCTTCGATTTCACTCAGCTCGTCGAAGATGCCCAGGTCATTCATGCCGCCCAGCTCGTCCAGCCCGGCGTGATCATCCGGCGCGTGCGCGGTTGCCGGTTCGCGTGCTGGCGCAAGCTCGTCTTCTGGCGCAAGCTCTTCAATCGGCTCCAGATCCTCAATGGGCTCCAGGTCATCCACAGGTTCCAGGCCCTCAAGGGGCTCCAGAGCGTCCAGATCATCCAGACCGCCCAGATCATCCAGCGGGTCCAGGGCATCCAGTGCGCCCAGGGCTTCCAGGTCGGTCACATCGTCATCAAGTCCTTCGTCATCCGCCAGGCCCTGCAGGGGCGCCATGCCCGGGGCGAGGGTGTCGTCCATGGAAAGCGCGTCGAGGCGTTCCTCCGGGCCGGCTTGTTCCAGGTCGTGGGCTTCGGCGTCGCCCACGAGGTCGGCCAGGTCGGCGATGTCGTCGTCCTCGTCCTGGCTGAACCCGTCGTCCTTGCCGTCGATCATGGAGGCGGCCGTGAGGTCGAGAGTGAACTCATCGTCGTCGAGATCCTTGAAGTCGAGGATATCGTCGTCGATGCCGGCATCGTGCGGGTCGGCCAAAGGGGCATCATGGCGGACGAGGGTGGTTTTTTCCAGCTCGTCAAGGTCGTCATCCAGCCGCTCGCCAAAGTCGGCAAGTTCGGCGTCCAGATCCGGCGCCGGGGCCTTGCCCTGGTACGGGACCAGATCTTCCGGGCCAAAAAGCTCTTCCCCCAGCTCCAGATCCAGGCCGCTCAGGGCCAGATCCGTGTCAGCCTCGCCCCGTTGGGCGGCGGCCCGGGTATTGAGCAGGGTGTGATCTTCGGCCTCGGAGAACAGGTCGTCCAGTTCCCGTTCGAAGTCCACATCGGCGCCGAGACCGTCCAGGGGAACGCCAGTGATGGCAGCCATGCCATCCAGATCTGCGTCCAGATTGGAATCCACAGGCACGCCGGTGACGGCCATCAGATCATCCCGGGCGAAATCTTCCGCCAGGTCGTTCAAATCAAAAGCGTCTGTAGCATCCGTGTTGGGGGACTGTCGCCGGGCTGCCATACGTCACCTTCGCAGAGCAGGTTGCAGGGGATCCGGGTGCAACGGCGTCTGTTGCGGCCCTTGCACGGTACTGTGAAACAAGCAGCAGCCAACGCCACGAGCCTCGCCGCGGCCAGCACTACAGCGTGACCGGCATTAACTGAACACACGCAACAGACTGTATCTTCTCTGTAATTCCAAGGCTGCGCCATGCGCAAACACCACACGCGCCTTCTGCACAGCGTGAGTATTCAAGCACATTTCCGTGCGCAAGGCAAGGGAAAGAACAGAAAACCATAACGGAATCAACGCCTTTGCGCTGCATCCGGCATGTCGTACTTGTCCAGATATCCGCGCGGTGTGATGAGCCTGCCCCCTGCGATGCGGGTTCTGGAATTGCCCACCACGGCAATGGAGAGCATATCCGCCTGATCCCACGGCATTTCCCCAAGCGGAGCGACCCGGACTTCCTGCTCCGGACGGTAGGCCTGGCGGACCAGCCCGGCCGGGCGCTCCGGGCCTGTGACCGCGATGATCAGTTCCAGCGCCCTGGCCAGCTGCCAGTCCCGATGCATGGAGCGGGGATTGTACAGGACCATGACGAAATCCCCGGCCGCGGCATGGGTGATGCGCGACTCGATAACCTCCCAGGGTGTGAGCAGATCCGAGAGGCTGATCACCGCGAAGTCGTGCATCAGGGGCGCGCCCAGAATCGCCGCCGCCGCTGTCAGGGCCGGCACACCGGGAATCACCTCCACGGGCACGCGGTCCAGCAGCCCCTGCCCTTCCAGCAGTTCCAGGATGAGTCCGGCCATGCCGTACACGCCGGCGTCGCCGCTGCTGACGATGGCCGTGGGCGTGCCGGCCAGGGCGGCATCGATGGCCTGGCGGCAGCGCTGCATCTCCCCGCGCATGCCCGTGGACACAATCTGCTTGCGGGCGCGGATGGATTCCGGAATCAATTCAATATACCGCGTATAGCCCACCAGCAAGGCGGCGGCCTCCAGGGCGGCCGTGGCCTGAGGCGTGCACAGGGCGGCATCGCCGGGGCCCAGGCCCACCACGGACAACAGGGCAGGATTCCGGGAGGCAGGCGGGGTTATTGTTTCAGCAGACATGGACTCCTCACTGCCACGGCGCAGGTCATGCCCTGGCCGGTCTGTTTGGGAACGAGCAATTGCGCCGCATCGGCCAGCAGCAGGGCCGCGGCCTCGGCCACGGAGGGCGTGCCCATGCGGCGCATTACCACGGCCGATGGCGTGGGCACCGGCACCGCGGCCAGCGCCTCGACGGGATAACACGTCAGCGGGAGTCCCAGCCGCTGCGCCAGGGCCAGCATTCCCGGCTCATCGGCCTTGGCCTGGGCGCTGGCCAGCCCGGCGAGGCTTTGCCGGGCCAGGCCATGCCGGGCCAGCACGCCCTGCCCGCCCAGCACGAATTCCTGCAGCGCATCGGCCGGGGTGCCGCGTTTGCATCCCATCCCCAGGATCAGGGCCGGCGGATGGACCAGCACCGCGCCAGGGGGGAGCCACGGCGGCCGGGCCCGCCAGTCCACCACCAGCAACGGGCCGGGCCAGGAGGCCATCCCGGTCTGCGCCTCCAGGCTGACGCTTTCAGGAAACGCACCGGCAAACCACCCTTCCGGATCCACCACCCCCAGCTGTTCGCCCCGGACGATCCGCGCCATGGCCGCAGTCAGCGCCGCGGGGTTGGCCGGAACGAGACTGCGTCCGGCCAGCAGCACATCCAGCGCCGGCAGGCCCAGACAGTCCGACGCCGTGGTGATCACGGCCTGGCCGCCCGTCAGGGCCGCCACGCGCCGGGCCAGGGCATTGGCCCCGCCCAGATGGCCGGACAACAGGCTGACGGCGAAGCGGCCGTCCTGATCCAGGACCACCACCGCCGGGTCGCTGTGTTTGGAGGCCAGCAGAGGGGCGATGGCCCGGACCACGATGCCCGTGGCGCACACGCAAAGGTGCCCGCGGAACTGCGGCCAGGCCGCGGCGAGGGCGTCTCCAAAGCGATGAAAGACGCGAGGGGAGAGAGCGCCCTCGTGCGGGAGCGGGAGATTGGCGTGCAGAAAGAGCGTGGCCCCCAGCGCCTCGGCCAGCCTCCCCCCCAGGACCGCGCCCTGGGGGGTCAGGCACCAGATGGCCAGCGATCTGGCCAGCGCAGTGGGCAGCTGTTCGCTCAGAAGGTCACCTTCCGGGCGGCGTCCAGGGTCCTGGCCAGATCTTCCTCGCTGTGGGCGAAGCTGAGCATGGCGCACTCGAAGCCCGAAGGCGCGAGGTAGATGCCCTGGTCCCGCATCTGGGTGTAGAAGCTGGCGTAGCGGTCGCGATCCGCGGTCTTGGCGCTGTCATAGTCCGTGACCGGGCAGTCTGTGAAGAACAGGGTGAACATGGAGGCGATGGTGTTGCAGGTGACGGCTGCGCCCTTGCCGCGCAGGATTTCCGCCAGTTCGCCGGCGAATTTCGCAGTGCGGGCCTCCAGGGCGGCGTAGTCCTGGGTTTCCAGGGCAGCCAGGGTGGCCAGGCCGGCGGCCATGGCCACGGGATTCCCGGAGAGGGTTCCGGCCTGGTACACGTCCCCGCAGGGCGCGATGCGTTCCATGTATTGCCGCTTGCCGCCGTAAGCCCCCACGGGGAAGCCGCCGCCGATGATCTTGCCCATGGTGGTCAGGTCCGGCTCAATGCCAAAGCGGGTCTGGGCCCCGCCGAAGGCCACGCGCAGGCCGGTGATGACCTCGTCAAAAATCAGCAGCGCGCCATGGGCGGTGCACAGTTCGCGCAGGCCGGCCAGGAACCCGGCGGCCGGCGGCACCAGCCCCATGTTTCCGGCCACCGGCTCCACGATGACACAGGCGATCTGCCCGGCATGGGCGGCAAAGCAGGCGGCCGTGGCGTCCAGGTTGTTGTAGGGAACCACGATGGTATCCTCCACCGTGGAGGCGGGCACGCCGGGGGTGCCGGGAATGCCCAGGGTGGCCACGCCAGAGCCGGCGGCAGCCAGGAAGGCGTCGGCATGGCCATGGTAGCAGCCATCGAACTTGATGACCTTGGCGCGCCCGGTCACGCCACGGGCCAGCCGCAGGGCGCTCATGGTGGCTTCGGTGCCGGAGGAGACCATGCGCACCATGTCCATGGCCGGGAACAGGGCTGTCAGCTTTTCGGCCAGCACCACTTCCCCTTCACAGGGCGCGCCGTAGCTGGCGCCCTTTTTCACGGCATCCAGCACCGCGGCCTCCACGCCGGGGTGGCAGTGGCCCAGGAGCATGGGGCCCCAGCTCATGACAAAATCAATATACTCCTGCCCCTCCACCGTGCGCAGCCTGGAGCCGTAGCCCTCGGCGATGAACAGGGGATCGGCCTTGACGGACAGGCAGGCGCGCACCGGGGAATTGACCCCGCCGGGAATGACCTTGCGGGCGCGGGCGAACAGTTCCTGGGACGTGTGCATGGCGTTCATGATGGCATCCTTCACAAGACAAAAGGTGACTCGGCAGGCCAGACACAGCGCTGTGGCTGCCAATGTGGGCAAGCGATGCCACAGCCCGGCGGCGGGGTCAAATGGAGGAGGGGTTCAGGGCTGCGCCGTGGCATCCGGCTGCGGGCGCGAGGCCCCCGGCCAGACCGGGAGGGTGAAGTGGAACGCGCTGCCCTCGCCGGGCTGGCTCTCCACCCAGATCTCCCCCTGGTAATGGGTCACTATTTCCCGACAGATGGCCAGGCCCAGGCCGGTTCCGCGGGAGCTGACGGGGGACAGATCCGCCGCGGGACGCCCGGGGTGATGCAGCTGGATGAATTTCTGAAACAGCCGTTCCTGATCTTCCAACGCAATGCCCGGGCCGGTGTCCTGCACGGTAAAGCCGATCATCTCCGGCCCGTCTGGGTTTTCTGGGCTTTCAGGATGCTCCGGCCTGTACCGCCTCGCCCGCACCGCCACCTGCCCGATATCCGTATAATTCACGGCATTGTGCAGCAGATTCACCAGCACCTGCTGCAGCGAGTCCGGGTCGGCCATGACCTCTGGCAGATCCTGCGGCACCTCGGTCCGCAGTTCGATCTCCGGTTTGAGGGCAAAAAGCATGGCCGTGCTGCGGATGGCGTGCTCCACGGCCTCGGCCGGCCGGATGGGCTTGTCCCGCCAGACGCGGCGCCCGGACTCGATACGGTTCAAATCCAGGACATCGTTGATCAGCCGGGTCAGCCGGGCGCCCTCGGCCTCGATGACTTCCAGGTTGTCCATGATCTGCCCGCTGCGGCGTTCCAGATTGGGGTCATTCTCTGCCAAGGGCAGAAAATGCTTGCGGAAGTGTTTGCGGGTCAACGAGGCAAAGCCCAGCAGGGAGGTCAGCGGGGTGCGCAGCTCATGGGAGACGGAGGAGAGGAAATGACTTTTCAGCTCATCCAGCTCGGTCAGCTTGCGGTTCAGGTCTTCCAGCTCGTGTACCTTGGCCCGGATAGCCTCGCGCATGGTGGCGAACTGCCGGGCCAGGCTGCCGATTTCGTCATCGCGGGAGGTGTCGATGGGCTCGTCGAGCTGCCCCTCTGCCAAGGCGTTGGCACTTTTTTCCAGGGCCTCCAGGGGGTGCACCACGCCCCGTCGGAACAGCAGCAGCAGCCCCGCAGAAGTCATGAGGATGCAGCCCAGGGAGCCCAGGGCAAAGCCCCAGCCCAGGCGGGCCTTCAGGTGCTCGGAGTATTCCGTATTCAGGAAAATGAGCGCAAAGAAAAACGGCTTGGCGCCTTCATAGGCCCGGATCGGCGTCAGGCAGAGGAGCGTGCCCGCCTGCAGGCGGACCACACTCCCTTGCGAGGACAACCCTCCCAGGGCGGTATTCAGCTGGGTGGCCGCTTCCGGATCCAGCCGTCCCAGAGACTGGCCAACCAGTGACTTGTCCGTGGCAAAGTAGATGTGCCCGTCTGCCGCCACCACCAGGCCGTTCAGGAATTCATTGCCCGCCAGGGTGGTCATCACGGCTTTGTCCGCGACGGATTCGTACCGCAGGAGCTGGCGGCTCATGAGCAGCCCGGGCAGCCGGGCCCGGGCCTCCAGGGTGCGGTCGATTTCCCGGGAAAGCAGCCCCACGGCCACCACGCCCAGTGCCGCCAGGGCCAAGGCTTCCACCAGCACCACGATGATGCTCGTGCGCCCCAGCAGGCTGTGTGGTATACTACGTGAGCCGATATGCATGCCAAGCATGTCTACCTGACCAGTGTTGCAGCATTATTGCCACGTCACGCGCTGCATGGACCGCAGGGTTTCATCCACGTCGTGCCGGCCAAGATGAAAGTCTTCAAAGGCCTGCAGCCCCGCCTGCGCCAGGGGCGGTTGAGCTGTCAGATCAAAGGCAAACACCCACGGCCCTCCCCCGGCCACTTCCTTCTGAATCTCTTGCATGATGGGGGAATACCATGTCGGTGGCACCAACCGGCTTGGGGCCAGACAGCCGAATCCCCGGCTCATGGCTTTCTGGGCATTGGTGGCGGCAAAGGCGGCCAATGCCGCGCTGCGTTGCGGATGCCTGCCCTTGCGGCTCATTAACACCAGATCCACCGGGCCAACCTGCACGCGGGGCACCCCGGCCTCGATTTCAGGGAACGCAAATACCCCAAAATCCTTGCCCCCCTGCCAGCCAAGTTTCTGCTCCAACTGGCCGATGGCCCAGCTGCCCATGAGAGTCATGCCTGCCTCACCGCTGTGCACAGCCTTGACCGCCCCGGCCCAGTCGTACAATGCGGCCTGCGGCAAAAAGAAGTCCCGATCCTTGAGTTCCTGCCATAGCACAAACGCCCGGCGAACGCGTGCGTCCGTAAAGGATGCACGCCCATGCAGCAAGGCTTCGCGAAATTCCGGGCCCGCCGTGCGCAGCAGCAGAAAGTCGAACCAAAACTGGGCCGGCCAGCGGCGTTGCAGCCCCAGGGCCACTGGCGCTCGGCCGTTCCGCCGGATGGCTTCGCACACATCCAGAAAGTCCTTCCAGGTGCGCGGCGGTTCCAGATTCAGATTGCGGAACAGGGCCTTGTCATAGATGAAACCAACCCAGTGCATGGTCACGGGCACGCCGTAACGCACCCCGTTGTAGGTGCATGCGGCCTCGACCGCAGGAGGAAACACATCCTGCAGGTTGTACTGACGCCACACCTCATCCACCGGCGCAACCAGCTGTCTGTCCACCAGCATCTGTGTCCGCTGGCCAGCCCAGTAGGAAAACAAATCCGGCGGCTCCTGCGATTGCAGCATGGCCGCGACGCCGGTTTTGAAGGCCTCGTGCTCGAAGCCCTGCCCCTGCAAATGCAATGACGGTTCGCCGCGACGGATGGCTTGCAGCATTCCATCCACTCCGGTTGCAAAGTCATCCGTCCAATAATGCAGGAACACCACCGCATCTGAGGCGGGGCCGGTGGTTGCAGCGGGCATTGCCTCCACCGGCAACACCGGCTGCACACAGAAACACGCCGCGCACAGCGTTGCGCTTGCGATAAGGTGGAGCCACACGCTCGTTGCATCCTTTGCCATGGCAGTCCTTCTGGCTGTCCGCTGCTTTTCGCCTGGTTGTTTTGCCAAGGTATTATGCATAGCACAACTCCGCAAGATTGGCGACAACAAAGGACCGGAAACCCCCTATTCCTGAAAATAGACCATCGATGTCTTCTTCAGCTCCTTGATGCTGTGCAGCAGGGCATAGTCCCTCTGCCCCGTCGCCTGCGACAGCTCCGCCACCACCTGATGCAGCTCTTCCGGACTGCGACCATGCACCATGGTGTACAGCGTATACGGCCAGTCCGCCTGGGCGGGCCGCCAGTAGCAGTGGGAAACATGGGCGTGTTCGGCCATGGCGGTTCCGGCAGCATCGCGGGCGGCGTCCTCGTCGATGCGCCAGGCTACCATGACGTTGTGGTTCCACCCGGCCTGCTGATGCTTGATGGACGCGCCGAACCGACGGATCACGCCTTCCTCCAACAGGGATTGCAGCAACGCGATGACTTCCGCCTCCTCAATCCCGGCTTCCCGGGCCATGTCGGCATACGGCGTGAGCGAATCCGGCAGCTGATCCTGGGCCATCCGCAAAACGGCTCGTTCGGCGGGGGTGAATTGACGCATGGGCTACTCCTTTGCAGCAAGGACGCCGCGGCGCCCTGTGACATGATGCACAGCAGCCTTGCCAAGGCCGGCCGTGTTTGGCAAGCCGCGTCTTGCATCCGGCTCGCTCACCACGTAGACATGACGGCTGCAAGGAGGATGATCATGCGCATTACCGTGCTGGGAGGCGGCAGCTGGGGTACCGCCCTTGCTGGCCTGTTTGCGGAGCAAGGCCGCGAGACGACACTGTGGCTGCGAGAGCCGGAACTGGCCGCCCGTATCCGCACCACTCGCATCAATGATGCCTATTTGCCCGGCATTGTCCTGCCTGAAGCCCTGCGGGTGGAGCACGACCTGCCCCGGGCGCTGGCCGGCTCCGGGGTGTTGGTGCTGGCTGTGCCGTGTCAGTTCAGCCGCGCGTTTCTCGTGCAGGCCCGGCCGCACCTGCCGCACCGGCCCGTGGTGGTCTGCGCCAGCAAGGGCATCGAAGTGGCCCACCTGGCCACCATGCATCAGGTGGTGGAGGAGGCCCTGCACGACCTGACCCCCATGTATGCCATGCTCTCCGGCCCCTCCTTCGCCATGGAAGTGGCCAGAGGTCTGCCCACGGCGGTGGCCCTGGGCTGCGTCAATGAGGCCATTGCCCGGGAGCTGCAGGGGCTGCTCTCCGGCCCCATGTTCCGCATTTACACCAACCCTGACGTTCTGGGCGTGGAACTTGGCGGCGCCCTCAAAAACGTCATGGCCATTGCCGTGGGCATGCTCGACGGCCTGGAAGCCGGGCTGGACGCCCGCGCCGCCCTGATCACCCGCGGTCTGGCCGAAATGAGCCGCCTGGGCGTGGCCATGGGCGCACAGGAAAGAACCTTCATGGGCCTGGCAGGCATGGGCGATCTGGTGCTGACCTGCACGGGGGCCCTCTCCCGCAACCGCACGGTGGGCCTGGAGCTGGGCCAGGGCAAATCCCTGGCCGAGATCACCGCCTCGCGCAACAGTGTGGCCGAGGGCGTGGCCACTGCGCAATCCATGTTCCTCTTGGGGCAACGCCATGGTGTGGAACTGCCCATTGCCGCCGCGGTGCACGCGGTGCTGTACGAGGATGCCCCGGTGCGCGAAACCCTCTCCCGGCTGATGGCCCGCGGGCTCAAGGGAGAATAGTCGTCAGACCTGCCTCTATCCCTGCGTATCCTTGATTGACCCCGCACAAGGGTGCCTGATACAGCACCCCCATTCACCTTTCACTCACTCTCGCGAGCGTTGCCATGAAACGAACCCGTCGGTCCAACATCCTGCTTTGCATTATGGCGCAACTGGCGCTGGCTTTCGTTCTGGCGTTCATGTTCATTGCCCAGGCCGGGCTGCCCCTGTTCATGGGCGACAAGGCCGGCGCCCAGGCCGCGGCGCTTCGCAAGCAGGGCCAGGCCATCGTGAACGATGTGCAGAGCGTGCTGACCATGAACATGGCCAGAGCCTCCGGCGTGGGCAAGGACGCCCTGATGGCCGGCCTGGAAGACGCCTGCGCCAAGGCCCTGCAGTTTACCGCCGGCTGGAAAATCGACTGCGCCGGGGATCCTGCCAGCGGCGAGGTGACCATCACCGCCAGCCACGAAGGCTTGAAAGACCCCGTGCGCGCGGTCTGGAAAAAAGCGGAATAACCGGCCGAACCACGTCCTTCCGGCGCCGGCCTGCCGGATTCGGTGGGGAGCCGCGGCTGGCTAGAGCAATCTGAGCACCGTCATGTGCCGGTACACACCGCCCGGGAACAACCAAACATTCGGGAATCTGGGCTGGTTGGGGCTGTCCGGCAAGTGCATGTCTGCCAGCACCAGGCCGGGGGGGGTGTTTGCGCCCGCCTCCATTGTCCGCACGCGCAATCCCGGCCGGGTGGAATAGAGTTCCAGCCCCCGACCGCTGGGGGGATGCCGCAGCCGGGCGACCAGCTCCGGGCACTCTATGCAGCCGGGCAGTACCAGAAAGCAATCCAGACCATCCCCCGCGGCCAGACGGTCGCCCAGCCGGACGGGCATCCGCAAATCCGCAGCAGTGCCATGCGCCAGCCTCGGTTGGGCCACGGGCAGGCCGTGTGCTTCGGGGAGCATGTAACTGGCCAGCACTTCCAGCTCATGCGCAGCCAGCTCGTGCGGCAGGTGCGCCCCGGCCAGATTATAGCTGCACTGTTGGGAGAGATTGCAAATGGTGTCGGCCGTGGATGTGGCAAGCATCTCCACGTACAACAGATTGTCATCCGTCAGGACATAGCGCGCCTGCACGCCCAGCGTACCGGGATAGCCCTCTTCGCCATCCTGGGAAATATACGACAACACCACGGACATGCCCGTTGCGGTGGCCTCCCGGCGCGCGGACCAGAGCACGCTGTGGAGCCCTGCCGCACCGCCATCGCAATGGTGCGGGCCGCAGTTGGCTGTCAGCTGCACGGGCGCGCCTTCCAGCTCGTACCGGGCTCCGGCGATGCAGCCGGCAAAACGCCCCAGCAGCGCACCGCAGTGCCGGGGATCCTGCAATCGCGCCGGCAACGTGTCCGGCCCGGCGAGCACGTTGGCCCTGTGGCCGGCCCGATCCGGCCACACCAGCCGTTCCAGGGCCGCGCCGTATTCGAGGATGGCCACCTCCACCCCGGCAGCGTTGGCCAGCACATGCCGATGCACAGGCCTGCCATCCAGCAGTGTGCCCACCACTTCAATCGGTTCGGAGAGTTGAGGAAAAGTCAAGGGACCTGTTTCCTGAGGAACTACTTGTGTGCGCCCCTGTGCCGGAACGCGGGGAAAGGCCTATGCCCTGCGCAGGCGCTCCAGGTCTTGCGGACCGGCCAGAATGACCTCGCTGGCCATGCCCAGGAACAACCCATGCTCGACCACGCCGGCCCTGGTGGCCAGGCGCTGGGCCAGATCATGGGGAGCATCTATTGGGCCAAAATCGCAATCGAGGATAATATTCCCCTGCTCCGTCAAAAAGGCCCGGCCTTCCGTGTTGCGGCGCAAGACTACCGTGGCCCCCAGGGACTCCAGATATTCCACCTGGAACCGGCGCCCCCAGGACACGCATTCCACAGGCACAGGCCAGTGCGTCCCCAGCGCCGGCGAAAGCTTGGAAGAATCGGCAATGATCACCAGGCGGTCCGTGGCCTGGGCCAGGATCTTTTCCTTGAGCAAGGCCCCGCCGCCGCCCTTGATGCAATCCAGATTCGGGGTCACCTCATCCGCGCCATCAAGCACCAGATCCAGACGCGGCACATCGTCGAGCTGCTTGAGAGGAATGTGCATGGCCCTGGCCTCACGCTCCACCAGGGTGCTGCAGGCCACGGCGGTGATGTCGCGCAGGCGGCCTTCCTCCAGCCATTCTGCCAGAAGCCGCACTGCCCAGAGCACGGTGCTGCCGTGCCCCAGGCCAACCACCATGCCCGGTGCCACCAGTTCCAGGGCGGCCCGCGCCGCCTCCTGCTTGTGCACCTTCATGGTTTCAGTCATCGCGGCTCCCCCCAGACTCATACCGAAAAAACCGGCTTGCGAACTGTCGATCTTCGACAGCGTCACATCACCATTTCGCTGCAATAACGAATGCATGGGCGCTCCCTTTAGTCCGAATCAGGACTCCCCGGGCCAATTGCTCCGGAACATTCCGAAACCATTGCCCTGCGCGACCGGTGACGGCTGCAATAAATCCAGTATCGACTATTGAATTATCGCATTACCATCTCCGGCAAACTGCCATGCCCCCGCTGGCGAGTACCATATCACAGTTGTTCCGAAACAATCCACACGCAATTTTCTGAAGGACACGCTCTCGCCGCAGGAAGTTCCGCAGCTTGTTCCGTGTTCCAGATTCGTTTCGCCAGGGCGAGTTTTTCCTGCCCGCCTGCCAGAAACAGCACATGCCGGGCCCGGTTGATCAGCGGCAATGTCATGGTCAACCGTGGCACCCTGGGCTCCACCTCTGGAGACGGCACCGCGAAAATCCAGGCTTTTTGCGCAATGAGCGCCGGCGAGCCCGGGAAAAGCGAGGCTGTGTGCCCATCCTTGCCCAGGCCGAGGATGACCACATCCAACACCAGATCCCCACCCGGCGCGATTCCCAGGGCCTTGGCGATCTGGGCCTCGTACGCGTGGGCAGCGTCCTGCGGGGAGCAGCCTTCAAGCTCCGGCACCAGGAACCGGGCCGTGCAGGCCCGACCGCCGGCCATGAGACTCCGCCGGATCATGGCCGCGTTGGAAATAGCTTCCTGGCCGGGAGCAATGCGCTCATCCCCCAGCAGCAGGAGCACCTTCTCCCACGGCAGATCCAATTCCCCGAGTTCCTTGTAAAAAACCTCCGGGGTTCTGCCACCGGCCAGGGCCATCACTGCCCGGCCTTTGGTGTCGATGGCGTCCTGCAGCCAGGTGCGGACGCGCTCAAGCGCTGCGGCGGTCATGGCCGCGCCATCCGGAACAATCACATGTTCCGATGCGGATGCATCTGCATTCATAGTCCCATCCCGTCGTGCATCGTTACTGGCGAGAGAATTCGCCGTACTTCCTGAGGGCCGTCACTGCCCGCCCGATACAGGAACAACCGCTCAGCCATGTCCCTTTTATCCGGACAGTCACACTCGTGCAAGATCGGTGTCAGAAATCCCCAACACAGCTCCACGCCATCCTGTCGCCAGAACAACGTCTGGTCCCCGAGCAACACATCCTGCAGCACTTTGACGTATGAGTCCACCTTTGGCCGTTGTACCCCTGCATTGTAGTCGAATTCCATGCGCACCGTGCGCAGGCACATGGGGCCGGGCTGCTTGGTCTGGAAGGTCAGGATGACTTCTTCCCTGGGCTGGATCGTCAAAATGAGGGTGTTTGCGGAAATATGTTCGCCCAACACACTGCGGAACATGGAATATGGCACCTGCTTGAACTGCACGGCAATTTCCGTGTGCTTTTTCCGCAGTCGTTTGCCGGAGGTCATGTAGAACGGCACGCCCTGCCAGCGCCAGTTGTCGATATAAATCTTCATGCTGGCGTAGGTCGGGGTGATGCTGTCCGCGGCCACGCCGGGCTCATCCACGTAGGCCGGGGCCTTCTGGCCATTGATCAGGCCAGCCCCATATTGCCCGAGCACCAGATATTCGTCCAGCCGGTCCACGGGAAATGGGCGCAAGGCCCTGTAGACTTTTGTCTTCTCGTCGCGGACCAGTTCGGCCTCAAACCGTGAGGGTGGCTCCATGGCGCACAGGGCCAGCAGCTGCATCATGTGGTTCTGGAACATGTCCCGCAGGACGCCTGCGTGCTCGTAAAACGCCGCGCGGTGCTCCACCCCCAGGGACTCCGCCGCGGTGATGCGCACGTGGTCAATGTAGCGCCGGTTCCAGAGCGGCTCGAAAATGGCGTTGGCAAAGCGCAGAAGCAGAATGTTCTGCACCGTTTCCTTGGCCAGATAATGATCAATGCGAAAGACCTGATGCTCTCGAAAATGCTGGTGAATCGCCGCATCCAGGGCCCGGGCGGTTTGCAGGTCGCTGCCAAAGGGCTTTTCGATGACGATGCGGGCAAAGCCGCGTTCTTCCCGGGCCAGCCCCGCCTGGCCCAGCCCCGTGGCGATGGGCTCGTAGGCAGCTGGCGGAACCGCAAGATAAAACAGCCTGTTGCCGCCAATGCCATAGTCCGCGTCCAGAGCCTCGCACTGGGTGCGCAAGGCGTCAAAGCCCGCGGTGGCATCGGCATCCAGATCCACAGGGCAGTAATACAGCCGGGGGGCCAGCGTTTCCCAGGCGGTGGGGTCAACCCCTCCCGCCTCGGCCAGGGCCTCGCGCATGCGGGTGCGGAAGGCCTCGTGCTCCATGGGCTTTCTGCCCACGCCCACAATGCAGGACCGCGGGTCCAGGCTGCCGAGAGAGTGTAAATTATACAACGAGGGAAAGAGCTTGCGCGCCGTCAAATCCCCCGTGGCCCCAAAGATGACCAGCACGCAGGGCGGGCCAGGGCGATCCGTCTGGCATTGACTTCCCAGCGCGGCGGGGGTCTCGTGCTCCGCGGCAATGCGGGCCGTGGCGACAGGCGGAGCGGCTTGCGCGACGGCTGGCATGGATTCGGGCTGCGATTGAACGTCCGACATCGGCGGTCCTAGGTGCTCTTGACTGCGTGGCCGCCGAATTCCCGGCGCAACGCGGCAAGGACGCGGTCCTGAAACGTGTTTTCCTGGCGGGACCGGAAACGCTGCATGAGTGACAACGCCAGCACCGGCGCAGGCTGGGCCAGCTCGATGGATTCCTGCACCGTCCAGCGGCCCTCCCCGGAATCATCCACGTGCCCGGCAAGACCCTCCAGGGCGGGATCCTCGGCAAACGCCCGCTCAGCCAGTTCCAGCAGCCAGGAGCGGACCACGCTGCCTTGGTTCCACAGGTGGCACAGGGCGGCCATATCCAGGTCCTGTCCATAAGGGGAGGCCTGGAGCAGCCCCAGGCCCTCGGCGTAGGCCTGCATCATGCCGTATTCAATACCATTGTGGATCATTTTGACGTAATGCCCGCTCCCCACGCCGCCGCAGTGCATCCAGCCTTCGGGCGGGGCCAGGGCATCGAGATAGGGTGCGAGCAGCGCCACGGTCTCGGCCTCGCCGCCAACCATGGTGCAATACCCTTCGCTCAGGCCCCAGATGCCGCCGGAAACACCGGCATCCACGTATCGCACACCGGCTGCGGCGCAGGTTTCGGCATGGCGCAGGTCATCTTTGTACCAACTGTTGCCGCCGTCGATGAGCACATCCCCTGGCGCAAGCAGGGGCAGCAGCCGGGCGATGTGCGCATCCACGGCCGGGCCGGCGGGAAGCATCAACCAGCACAACCGCGGCGGCTCCAGGGCCCCGACCAGCGCTTCCAGGGTCCGGCAGGCCAGGGCGCCATCTTCAGCCGCCAGGGTCTCGGTTTTGTCAAAGGAGCGATTCCACGCCGCCAGAGGCAACCCGGCGCGCCGCAGGCGGCGGGCCATGTTCAGCCCCATGCGTCCAAGCCCGACAATGCCGAATTGCATGTCACCCTCCGTGTTCATACGGCCTGCACCACCCCGCGCCGCCCGGGGGGAAAGCCGGGGGAGCCGGCCCGCAGCGCCTGCAGCCCAGCATGCGCCGCGCCCCACAGTCCGGACAGTTCGTTGGCGTTCCTGCGTATGGGGATGGCCTCCAGCAAGGGGAGCTGGCTGGGGCAATCGAGAAACGAGGCGAGAAAATTCGGATGCCGCACCAGAATGGGATGCCGTGCCGCCACGCCGCCGGAAATGACCGAACCGCCCGAGGCCACCACAGCCAGGGCATATTGCCGGCAGGCCCGGCCATAAAAACGGGCAAACCATTCCACCACCTGCGGCACTCTTTCAAAATGCTCAGCCACTTCCCAGGGATGTACCATCTCGCCAGTGAAAAAGGCATGCAACGCAACAAGCCCGCTGCCGCTAACCACATGGTCCCCGATCGGCGCCGCGACACCCACCTGCCTGGCCAAAAACGACTGGAACGCAAACTCTTCCTTGCCCTGGAACGGAAACGGCGCATGCCCGATTTCCGAAGGCACCACCGTGCAGTCCCCGTCCGGCAGCGGCAGCAAGGCGCAGTTCCCCAGGCCGGTCCCGGCGCCGGTGACCGCCACCGGGCCCAGGTCATAGGCCTCGCCCGGCTTGAGGAGCTCGGCCTCAGCCATGACCGGCGTACGCACGGCATGGGCCTGGGCGGCGAAATCATTCAGTATCACCAGCACTGCCCCGGGCACGGCAGCCTGCATCTCCTCCCTGCGGGCCTGCCAGGCAATGTTGGGCAGATGCACCGGGCGGGTGCCACGCACGGCGCCGGGCACGGCAAATGCGGCAGCATCCATGTCGGCTGGCTCCAACGCCGGCTCCTGCGCCACGGCTTGTTGCAGCAAGTCGGTAAAGGAGTCCGCGTTGCCTGTGGGCAGCACCAGTGTCGCTTCGAGGGCAAGCTCGTCCCCAAAGGCGACGAAACAGCCGAATCGACTGGAGGTGCCGCCAATATCCGCGGCCAGAATACGGTCCGTCCTTTCTGCCATCATCACATCCATACAGCATGAGTGTCAGGGATTTTCCGGACACCACGTGCAACCCAATGCATCCCAGTATCGGCATGCCTAGCACGACACGCCCCTGCAGAACAAGCCCGCCCCCCAAAAAAACGCGCTCCGGGTCATGGAGACTCGGAGCGCAACCTACACGATTTGTATACAAAACAGGCCTAGGTGGAATGTGATTGCGACAACAATTCCCGGCTCACCGCTTCCATGGCCTGCACCTGTTTGCGCAGGGCCTCAATGGTGCCGCGGGCGTTTTCCATGACCCGGGACGTTTCCGTAGCGATGCGGTCCACTTCCTCCACCGCACGGGTGATCTCCTCGCTGGTGGCGGATTGCTGCTGGCTGGCTGCGGCAATCCCCTGCACCTGACCAGAGGCTTCATTGACGAAGCTGACAATCTCATCCAGGGCGTTGCCGGATCGCCGGGCCAGATCAGTGGCCGCAGCCACGGCTTCGGATGCGGTGGTGGTGGCATTGCGAGAGACCAGCGCCCCCTGCTGGATGGCCTGGATGGCGCCAACCACATCTTTGGTGGCGTGCATGGTTTTTTCCGCCAGCTTGCGGACCTCATCGGCCACCACGGCAAACCCGCGGCCGGCATCGCCGGCGCGTGCCGCCTCAATGGCCGCATTGAGCGCCAGCAGGTTGGTCTGGTCGGCGATATCTGTAATCACGGTAATGACCTGGCCGATCCCCTCGGCGTGCCGGGCCAAATCATCCATGCTGCTGCGCAGCTGTTCGGCCTGATGCTGCACCCCGCTGATGGCGTCCACCACTTCCTGCACGGCCCGTTTGCCATGCTCGGCCTTGTCCGTGGCCTGGGCGGCCTGTTGGGAGGCGTTGGAGGCGCTCTGGGCCACTTCCAGCACCGTGGCGTTCATTTCTTCCATGGCGGCCGCCGTGGCCGAGACGCGCCCGGACTGCAGCCGGGCACCCTTGCCGGCTTCATCCACCTGGCTGGTCAACGCTGCCGCGGCAGCCGCCACCTCCCGGGCCACGGCATCGCCTTCCTGCGCCAGACGCTGCAGGGAAGCGTTGGTGGCCTCCATGACCTGCTGGCGACGGCGTATCTCGGTGATATCATGATAGAAGGTAAAGACTCCGAGGGGCTGGCCGTCAAGATCCTGAATCGGATTGGCCTGCACGGAGAGGATATGCTCTTCTTGCTTGAAGTTCTTCAGCTGCAGTTCACCGGCCACCCGCTCCATGCGTTCCAGGGCTTCATCGGTCCGGGTTTTGCGCGCGGCGTCCTTATACAGCAGCTCCCCATTGCGCATGCCTTCGACATCCTTGGGCGACTGATCCCGTCCCACAATGCGCAACATGTGCTCGTTGATGAAGGTGATGCGGCCTGCCTGGTCCGTCACCAGACAGGGGACAGCGCTGGCGATGCCACCCAGCACGCCCTGGGCAAACCCCAGGCGGTTTTTCAGCACCGCGATCATGCGTCTGACGTTCTCCGCCAGTTCCAACAGCTCCTTGCCCGTCCCCACTGCCACGGTGGCGTTCAAGTCGCCATCGGCCACGGCATGCGTATAGGCCCCAAGGGCCTGCAACGGTTTGATGATGACGAAGCGACTCAGCAGCACAATGACCGCCAGGAGCACCACAAAGGCGCCTGCCCCCACAGCCAGCAGCAGATTGCGCTGGCCGGCGGCCTTTTCCGCCATCTCTGCCGTATAGGCCGAGGCCACCAGAATCCAGCCGTTGGACACCCGACCCCAGGAGAGGAACTTGTCCTCACCTTGGAACACATATTCAAAGGAGCCTTGCCCATCGCTCAGGTGCGGCTTGATGAGCGGATAAGTGGATGATGGCTGGAGCATGAGCTTGGGGTTCGGATGACCGACCAGCTTGCCTTCGCTGTCGATCATGAAGGGATAGCCCCGGGCGCCGATTTTGATCGGAAGGATGTAGGTCTTGACGAAGCGGGAGAGATCCACGGCCACGGCCACCCCGCCAGCGATGGCGCCATCCGCGCCCTTGACCGGGCAAGCCATCACCAGAACATTGTTCCCGGTAAAGCGGCTCTGCACCAGGGTATCGCCCTTGTAGGGCTGCCCCTTGGAAATGGCCTGAAAGTAGGCCCTGTCCGTGACGGAAAAGGCATCGTCCTGCCGCCGGATCGAACCATTGACCGAAACGCTGGCCGCCTGCACCTGTCCGGCTGCATTCCATACCAAAACCGACTCTGCCTCGGGCACGCTCTCCAGCAACACAGCCAATTCATCGGGATCGCCTGCCTGACGGCCATGCACCGCCAGACTGCGCACGGCAGGATTGCCCGCAGCCACGCGCGTGACGGCTTCCCCATGCGCGAGAAAATCTTCCAGTGTGTGCGTCAGCGAGATGCGGAGCTGGTCCATGGCCCCAAGCTGCGATTGCAGCACGGCCCTCCAGGTGGATTGATACGCCACGAACACAAGCACCGCAAGAACAGCCAGCAGGACCACAGTCACCCCAGCAGAGAGCCGAGATGCTATCGACCGTAACCCGATCATATCTTCCCCCAAGTTAAAGAGGCCGCCTCCCCTTTACCCAAACAATTCGTATCACCCATGGTGACGATTGAGAAGCATTTTATCGCGTTGCCTCCCAAAACAATGCCGTCCCGCCTCTTTCAATACAGGTTGCCCGCAATTTGTCACACATTCTACACAGAGCAGGGCGCACCTCCCCCAAGGCGCGCTCCCTCCCGGCAACAACTAGCGCGCCTCAGACTGCGCCATCAGCTCTTTGGTAATGGATTCCATGGCCTGCGCCTGGTGACTCAAGGCCTCGATGGCCTGGCGGGCCTGACGCATGGTGGCGGCGGTTTCCGCGGCAATCCGGTTCACATCCTCCACCGCCCGGGTGATTTCCTCACTGGTGGCAGACTGTTCCTCGCTCGCCGCAGCAATACCCTGCACCTGGGCCACGGCTTCATTCACGTAGCGCACAATCTCGTCCAGACTCTGGCCCGAGCGGGAGGCCAGTCCTGTTGCCGAAGACACGGCAGCGGCGGCCGCCTGCGTGGCCTGCATGGAAGAGGCTGCGCCCTGCTGGATGGACTGGATGGCGGACACCACATCCGTGGTGGCATGCATGGTCTTTTCCGCCAGTTTGCGCACCTCATCCGCCACCACCGCAAAGCCCCGGCCGGCATCCCCGGCCCGGGCAGCCTCAATGGCTGCATTCAGAGCCAGCAGGTTGGTCTGGTCCGCGATATCCTTAATAACGGTGATGACCTGACCGATCCCCTCGGCGTGCTTGGCCAGCACGTCCATGTTCTTTTGCAGATCTCCCGTCTGCTGATGCACGCCGCCGATAGCCCGTACCACTTCGGTAACGGCCTCACGCCCTTCGTGTACCTTGTCCAGGGCCTGGGACGCCCGGTCCGAAGCCTGGGAGGCGCTCTTGGCCACTTCCATGACTGTGGCGTTCATTTCTTCCATGGCGGTGGCGGTTTCGGTCATGCGCTGGGACTGCAGCTCCGAGCCCCTGGCCGCCTCGTCCACCTGCCCGGCCAGCTGCGACGCCGCCCCGGCCACCTCCTGCGCCACGGCCCCGCCCTCCACGGCCAGGCGCTGCAGGGCCTTGCCCGTGGCCTCCATGGCCTCCTGCTGATGCCTGAGGGCGGTAATGTCATAATAAAACGTGAAGACGCCATTGGGGGTGCCATCCAAATCCATGATCGGATTGGCCTGAACATTCATGACCACGGGCTGGCCTGCCAGATTGGTCATGGTGTGCTCGCCGGTCACGCGTTCCCCGGTCTTGAGGGCCCGGTCGGAACGGGTGCTCCGGGTGCGGTCGTTGTAGAGCAGCTCCGGCACAGTCAGCCCATAGGCGGTTTCCGGCTTTTGGTTACGACCGGTGAACTGCATCATCAATTCATTGATAAAGGTGATTTTTCCATCCCGGTCAATGACCATGCACGGGAGCGCGCCGGCGATGCCGTTGAGCACGCCTTGGCTGAACCCGAGGCGGTCCTTGAGCATGGTCACCATGTTGTGGATATTGGCGGTCAGCTCGGCCAGTTCGCAGCGGGGATTGCCACGCACCTCGGCATTAAACTCGCCAGCGGCAACCGTTTGCGTGTACTGTCGCAAGGCCAGCACCGGGGCGATAACCAGCCGGTGCACTGTCAGGAACAACACCCCAAGCAGCACCAGAAACGCTGCGCCGCCAATGGCCAGCAGCAGATTGCGCTGGGCCTTGGCCTTGGCCAGCAGCTCTTCTTCAAAGGCCGAGACCACCAGCACCCAGCCATTGTTCAGCCGGGCCCAGCTCTGGACTTTGAGCTCGCCTTTCCAGTCGTATTCCACGGTGCCCTCGGGGCTGGCCAGGGTGGTTTTGACGAAGTCCAGATTACTGACATCCTTGGCGAACATCTCCGGATCCGGATGCGCCACAATCACGCCTTTGGCGTCCAGGATGTACGGGTAGCCCCGCTGCCCCACCTTGACCGGCAGCACATAGCGTTCCACGAAGGTACTAAAGTTCACGCTCATGCCCAGGCCGCCCATGACCTTGCCCCGCCCGTCCAGCAGGGGTCGGGCCACCACCACCACATCCGCGCCCGTCAGCCGGCTTTTGACTGGTGTATCGCCCATGTAATTGCGGCCTTCCTGAATGACCTTGAAATAAGCCCGGTCGGCAATGGAGAACGGGGGGACCTTTTTGTCTGCGCCACTCACGGTAATCGCGGTGACCATCCCCTCAGCGTTCCAGATAAAAATCGATTCCGCCACCGCGAGTCGCTCACGCAGGGCGCTCAATTCACGGCTGGCCGTGTCGGCCTGCGTGCGCATTGCCAGGGAACTTACCTGGGTATTTTCCCCGAGCAAGACCACGGACTCCAGGGAATTGGCCAGAAAATCCTCAAGGGTTCTGCGCAGGGAATCCCGCAGCTGGGCCATGGAGCCGAGTTGCGATGTCAGCACGGCCTCATAAGTCGAATCATACGCCTGCCAAACCATGCCACCAACCACCACCATCAGCAGCAGCGCGGTGGTCAACAAGAATCGTGCGGCGAGTGAACGCGAGAGCATGCTTCCTCCCTGCCAGTCTGGTGCAGGCAATACCGATAGGGGACATTACCTAGTTATATGAGAATGACAAGCACTATCATCCAAGGACGTCGTAGCGGGAATCCTCCTCCAATCAGTTCGCTGCATTTCGCAGGGCGGCGAGCACTCCCGCCAGGGCCTGCTCCAGCAGCGGCACAAACAGTTCGCACACTCCGGCGCCATGATGCCCGTACCCGCCCAAGGGGGCCATGAGCGCGCCAATGGCCGGACCTGACCGGGGGACAAAGGGAGAATGCCGCACGACCAGCCGCACATTCTCGCCGCCGGGATCGCTGCTCAGGCGAACCTGGGCGTGTGCCTCGGGAAAATTGAGGAAATCCTGGGCCTGAATGCCCGGAGGCTGAAAGTCCAGGCCCCGCAGGTCGGTCAGCAGCACCCCCTGCTGCACCGAACTGCGGGAGCGGACCATGGCGTCATATTCATGTTGTCCGGCCGCCAGCCGCAGCCGGGCAGCATGGCAGGCCGGACTATCCAGCACGGCGGGGGCGGGCATCCGGCGGCAGAGCTGCACCAGATCAAAAAACCGAGTGGCCAGGGGCTGCGTGCAGGGAAACGGCGAATCCGCCTCCACCTCCAGCAAAAACCCGAGCAGCAGATGCTCCGAGGGGGCCTGGACCATCTCCGGGGTAAGGCCGGCTTGTTCCAGCGCATCCGCAGCATCCACCCACTGGGCAAATGCCCAGGGGAAACGTTCCCCTCCGCCGAGTTGTTCCCAGAGAATGCGCGCCGTGCTTGGCACATCCGGCAGGCATTCGCCGCGCAGGTTGTAGCCAATGGCACGCGCCTCGGCCAGGCGGATGGCCTCGCTGACATGATGGTCGTGCCATTGGCCCGCAGCCGCGTGATATGGCAAGCTTACCAGCACGTCGTTCCCATCCACTTTGGCCAAGCCGTCAAGCACATCCTTGGGGTTTGCCAACCCCACATCCTGTACCTGCCTGGCTTCGAGCAAAAGCATGGCGCTCACCAGACCGTCCAACGAAAGACGGGCGCTGCAATGCATAACTGGTCTCCTAGCCCCCCGCGCTTATTCACACACAAAGTTCGTCTGCACGGTACGTGAATGCGGCACATCCCGCAACATCCCTGCGTTGCCACAGCGGCTGTCGAATGATTTTCACCTGCCTGTCATCCTCCCGACAAGGCCCATGCGCATGGTCAGGGAAAATACCCTAACGCCTCAGGAGCAGGCCATGAAATCCAGTGTCGTCGTGTTGTCAATTCTCATGCTGGCGCTCTGTGTCAGGGGCGCCTGCGCCCAGTCCGGCGCTTCCAACACCATCACCCTGGCTGCGGACGAATGGTGCCCCTACAACTGCGACCCTGCCAGCGATGCGCCAGGGTACATGGTGGAGATTGCCCAAAAGGCCTTTGCGCCGCAGGGGCTGACCGTCTCCTACCAGGTGCTAAACTGGGCGCGCGCCGTCAGCGACGCCCGCAGTGGTGTGTTCAGTGGGGTTATCGGCGCCATTGAGGGCGATGCCGAGGGTTTTGTCTTCCCCAGCGTGGCCCAGGGCAAGGATGACTCGCATTTCT
Organism: Megalodesulfovibrio paquesii; assembly: GCF_054653055.1. Classification (NCBI taxonomy): domain Bacteria; kingdom Pseudomonadati; phylum Thermodesulfobacteriota; class Desulfovibrionia; order Desulfovibrionales; family Desulfovibrionaceae; genus Megalodesulfovibrio; species Megalodesulfovibrio paquesii. The sequence goes on from NZ_BAAIGQ010000004.1 coordinate 265,747, forward strand.
TCATCCGTAAGGGGTTTGACTGGAAATTCGCCGGCGTGGATTCCCTGCGCCCCCTGCGCGTGGGCATCATCCGCGACTATTCCTATGGCGAGACCCTGGATGCCTATTTCGAGGAACTCGGCGAAGGGGACCACGTGCAGCTCGCCTCGGGCGACAACGGCATGGAGACCAACATCAAGAAGCTCCTGGCCGAGCGCATCGACGTGATCATCGCCAACCCCTACGTCTTTCAGTACGAAGCCAAGCGTCTCGGGGTGCAGGACCAGATTGCCGATGTCGGCCCCCAGGGCGAGCCCACGCCGCTCTACATTGCCTTCTCCCCGGCCGATCCTCAGGCCAAGGAGCACGCCGAGCAGCTGGCCAGGACCACCCAGGCCCTGCGCGCTTCCGGCGAGCTGGCGACAATTCTGGCCAAATACGGCCTGACCGACTGGGAATAGCGCTGCGTGGGGATAGTCCCACCGTTGCCACAAAAAAGGGAGGCGCAGCCGTGCGTCTCCCTTTTTTGGATCAGAAGATGGTGCCGTCAGCCCGCTCAGGCCTCGGCGGGACGGGCCGCGCCGCCCGAGAGCAGACGCTGCAGCTTGTCGAAGTACATGTAATACACCGGGGTTATATACAAGGTGAGCAGCTGCGAGGCCACCAGCCCGCCCACCACGCACAGGCCCAGGGGCTGGCGGGCGTCGCCGCCGGCGCCGTACCCCACGGCGATGGGCATGGCGCCCATGATGGCGGCCATGGTGGTCATCATGATTGGCCGGAAACGGACCAGACAGCCCTGGCGGATGGCCTCCCGCGGTGCAAGGCCCTGATCCCGCTGGGCCTCCAGGGCGAAGTCGATCATCATGATGGCGTTTTTCTTGACAATGCCGATGAGCATGATGATGCCGACAAAGCCGTAGAGATTCAGGTCAAAGCCGTAGAGCCAGAGGGTCACCAGGGCCCCGAAGCCGGCGGACGGCAGGCCGGAGAGGATCGTCAGCGGGTGGATGAAGGACTCGTAGAGCACGCCGAGAATCAGGTAGATCACCACCACGGCCATGAACAGCAGGAGCCCCATGTCCTTCAGGGAGTCCTGGAAGGCTTGGGCCGTGCCCTGGAAGCTGGCATGAATGGAGTCCGGCAGCACCCCGCGCGAGGCCTTTTCCACCGCCGCCACGGCCTGGCCCAGGGAAACACCGGGCCGGGGGTTGAAGGCGATGGTCACCGAGGCCAGCTGTCCCGTATGGTTCACCAGCATGGGCCCCACCCCCGAGGTGATGCGGGCCAGGGTGTCCAGCCGGGCCAGATTGCCGTCGGCCGTACGCACGTACAGCAGGGAGAGGGCATCCATGTCCCGCCGGTACTGGGGCAAAAGCTCCATGATCACGGAATATTGATTACTTGGGGCATAGATGGTGGACACTTCCCGCGTGCCATACGCCGACTGCAGGGCCAGCTCGATGCGCCGGGCCGAGACGCCCAGGGCCGAGGCCTTGTCCCGGTCAATCTCCACGCGGGCCTGGGGATTCTTGAGCTGCAGGTCACTGGAAACGTCCTGGATTTCCGGCAGGGTCTTGAAGAGCCCCTCCATCTCCTGGGCCACACGGTAAAGCTCCTGGGTATCCGGGCTCTGCAGGGTGTATTGGTACAGGGCCTTGGCCGCACGACCGCCAATGTTGATGGCCGGGGGATTGACCAGAAAGGCCTGAATGCCCGGCTCTTTGTTCAGCTTTGGCCGCAGGCGGCGGATGATCTCGTCGGCGGTCTCGTTGCGGTCGTGCAGGCCCTTGAGGCGGATCATCAGCCGGCCGTTGTTGCCCGAGACGTTGGGGCCGCCCGCGCCCACGCTGGACATATACGTCCGGATGGCCGGGTCCTTGTTCAGGATCTCGTGGAGGGTCTTTTGGTACTCCACCATCTTGTCAAAACTCACTCCCTGCTGCGCCTCGGTAAAGCCCTGGATCTGCCCCGTGTCCTGGCTGGGCAGAAAACCCTTGGGCATTATCTGGAAGAGATGCACCGTGGCGTACAGCACGGCCAGGGAGATCAGAAACGTCAGGGGATGCAGCCGGAGGCTGATGTCCAGCGTCATCCGATACAGGGCCTGCAGACCGTCGAAGACCCGTTCCGTGGCCCGCAGCAGCAGGTTGGGTCGGGCAGCGTGGTCATGCGGCTTGAGGAACCGGGCGCAAAGCATGGGCGTGAGCGTGAGCGACACAAAGCCCGACAGCAGAATGGCCGCCGCAATAACCACGGAAAACTCGTGAAACAGCCGGCCCACAATGCCACCCATGAACAACACCGGGATAAACACCGCGGCCAGGGAGATGGTCATGGAAATGATGGTGAAGCTGATTTCCGCCGAACCGTCCAGGGCGGCCCTGAGGGGCGGCTTGCCCATTTCCAGATGGCGGACGATGTTCTCCAGCATGACGATGGCGTCGTCCACCACAAAGCCCACGGCCAGGGTCAGGGCCATGAGCGAGAGGTTGTCCACCGAAAACTCCATCAGGTGCATCACCGCAAAGGTGGCCACGATGGACATGGGCAAGGCCAGGCTGGGGATGATGGTGGCCCGGACATTGCGCAAAAACACGAAGATGACCATGACCACCAGACAGACCGTGAGCACCAGGGTGAACTTCACGTCGTCCACGGATTCCCGGATGGACTCGGAGCGGTCGTACAGAATCTCCATGGAGATGGCCGCCGGCATCTGCGCCTCGAAGGTCGGCAGCAGCTTCTTGATGCTGTCCACCACGTCGATGGTGTTGGCGCCGGGCTGGCGTTCCACGGCCAGCACGATGGAGGTCTGGCCGGCCCGCCAGGTGATGGCCTTGTCGTTCTCAATGGAATCGATCACCTCGCCCATGTCCTGCAGTCGCACGGGCGCCCCGCCCCGCCAGGCCACGATGAGCGGACGGTAGGCTTTGGCGTCCATCAACTGTCCCGAGGCCTGGACGTTCAGGGCCCGGTGCGCGCCGTAGAGCGTGCCTGTGGGCAGGTTGACGTTGGCGTTGTCGATGGCCTCGGCCACCTCGTCAATGCCCACCTCGCGCGAGGCCAGGGCCTTGGGGTCCAGCTGCACGCGGACGGCGTATTTCTTGGATCCATAAATGGAAACCTGGGCCACCCCCGGCAGCATGGACAGCCGCTGGGCAATCATGGTGTCCGCATACTCATCCACCTGGGACATGGGCAGCGTGTCCGAGGCCATGGAAATATAAAAGATGGGCTGATCCGCCGGGTTCACCTTGCGAAAGGACGGCGGCGCGGGCAGGTCGTCCGGCAGGGCGCGCTGGGCCTTGGAGATGGCCGCCTGCACGTCCAGGGCCGCGGCGTCGATGTTGCGGTCCAGGTTGAACTGCAGGGTGATGCGCGAGTTGCCCTGGTAATTGGTGGAGGAGATGGAATCAATGCCCGAAATGGTGGCGAACTCTCGCTCCAGCGGCGTGGCCACGGTGCTGGCCATGGTTTCGGGGTCTGCGCCGGGCATGCTGGCGCTGACGGAAATGGTCGGAAAGTCCACGGCGGGCAGGTCGCTCACGGGCAGCACCCGGTAGCTCATGACCCCAAAAAGCAACAGCCCGAGCATGACCAGCGTGGTGGCCACCGGGCGACGGATGGACGGTTCGCACAGGTTCATTGTGCGCCCCCGGCCTGCGAGGCGCCGGCTTTGCCATTTAGGGCTTCCGTCCCGGCCGCGCCGCCAGCCTGCTGGGGCGCATTGCGCACTTCCACGGGCCGGCCGGGCGCCAGACGCAAATGCCCGTCGGTAACCACCCGCTCCCCACCCGAGAGCCCGCTCTCCACCACGGCCTTGCCTTCCAGCCCCGAGCCGAGCTGCTCGTCCGTCTTTACCGGGCGGAATTCCACGGTATTGTCATCCTTGATCACATACACCGCATCGCCCTGGGAGGAGGCCATGATGGCCTGCGAGGGCACGGTGACCACCTTGTCCCGCACGCCCAGCACCATCTGCACATTGACGAACTGCCCGGGCCAGAGGCGGTGGTCCTTGTTTTCAAACCTGGCCTTGAGGGCAATGGCCCCGGTTTTGCGATCCACCGTGTTGTCAATGAAGGTCAGCGCGCCTTCGGCCTGCTGCTGTTCTTGCCCAGGCGGTGCGGCCCGCACCTCCAGCGCGGCCTCCTTGAACCGGGCCATGACCTCCGCCAGCCGGGCTTCGGGCACGGAAAACTGGACAAAAATGGGCTCGATCTGCTGGATGACCACCATGGCCTCGTCGGCATTGGCCTTGATCATGTTGCCCTCGTCCACCAGGGTCTGCCCGGTGCGGCCGTCAATGGGCGAACGGATCACCGCATAGGTCAGCTCCACCTGGGCGGACTCCACGGCGGCTTCGTCCGCCTTGACCTGGGCCTGCAGGGCGGCCAGGTTGGTCATTTTTTCCTCAAACTGCTCTCGGCTGATGATGCGTTCGTTCACCAGACGCTCGTAGCGACGGTTGTCTTCCTCGGCCTTGCGCATGAGGGCCTGGTTGCGCTCCAGATTGGCCTTGGCTTGGCGCACCTCGGCTTCCAGGGGGCGGGGGTCGATGGTAAAGAGTACCTCCCCTTTTTTGACCTCCTGGCCTTCCGCAAAGTGCACCTTGACCAGTTCCCCGTTGATGCGGGCCTTGATGGACACGGTGTTGGCCGCCTCCACATTGCCCACGGCCGCCACCACTTCCGGCACCGACTCCACGGCAGCCACAGCCTCCAGCACCGGGGCCGGCTGCGGGGTCCCCTTGCCCTGGGCAAACCCGGCCGAGGCCCACGCCAGGACACCAACAAGCACACAGACGCAGACAACTCGCATACTCAATCCTGTTGAAGCGGTGAACGTGACCCGCGGGGAGCCCGCAGGGCGGCCAGGCCGGCCAGGGAAAAGGCAGTGATGTGCGCAGCCAGGGCATCAAGCTCGGCCGGCGTGTATTCATAATCGGGATACAGCAGGGCGATGTTCCGGGCCGCCGTGCGATGATGCAGACACTGCCCCACAATGGACAGGGCGCAACGGATGCACTCCCTGCGCGAAAGCTCCGGCCCGGTCAGCTCCTGCACCAGATCCAGCAACAGCTGGGAGACGGGCCGCAGCTCCCGGCGCACGAATTCGGCCCGCAGTTCCGTGGGCTCCACCAGCTCCCAGTTCAGAATGCCCCCGCACCAGGCAGGGCGCACCCCACCGCGGGCGCGCTGGATCATGGCCCGCACAAACCGCTGCAACCTTTCTTCCGGGGGCAGCACCGCGTTCTGGTCCAGCTCCTGCACAAAGCGCGGCGGGCCGCACTGGTGGCAATGCTCCAGCACCGCGCCGTACAGGCCGGCCTTGTCCCCAAAATAGTACTTCACCATGGCCACGTTGAGCCCGGCCTTGCGGCAGATTTCCCGCAGCGAGGTACGGTGAAATCCCTTTTCTGCAAAACACTCCCCCGCGGCGTGCAGCAGGCGGTCCTTGGTGTCCGGATGATCTGGCGGCAGGTTCGGCATGGAAGACGGCTTTGACTAAGGGTGTGCACAACGGGATGGCCCGGCCAATACGCCCGCAACGGCTCCAGGGCACGCCTGGATGCGGACGGCACACTCTTAAACAATCGTTGAATCCATGTCCAGATTGCCACCCCCGGGCAAGTGTGAACTTTTTGTCAATTTTGTCGTCACCTGCTGTTCATCCGGCCAGAAAGCCCTGCACCGCCTGCCGATAGCGCACGGGATCTTCCCACAAATGGCAATGCCCGCATTCCGCAAAGGCCAGCAGTCGCGCGCCGGGAATGCCGGCAGCCAGTTGGCGGGCGCCTTCCAGGGGGACGAGGATATCGTCCTCGCCATGAGTCACCAGTGTCTGACAACCGATATCTGCCAGTCGGCCAACCGTATCATGCCTGATGCACGCTGCCGCCTGATACTGGAACACTTCCAGCGGCACTGGCTGCTCCAGTCCGGCCAGGAGCAGGGCGTCCAGCTCGGCCAGGTGCTCGCGGTGAAAGCGGGCCCCGAAGACCAGCCAGTAGATCATCTGCAGGGCGGCCACGGTGTCGCCGGCGGCCAGCAGTCTGGTGCCGGCCTCCAGGGCCCGGGCGGCCCGCGGGTCCAGCCGGGCAAAGGTACCACTGAGCACCAGCCGGCGGACCAGCTCTGGATGCCGGAGCGCCAGTTCCTGGGCAATGGCTCCGCCCATGGACATGCCCAGCACGTTCGCGGACCCGATGCCCAGAGCCCTCAAGCCGGCGGCGATGCGGTCGGCCAGGGCCCCGGTGCTGCAGCCTTCTTCCGGCAGAGGCGTGGCCAGGGGGCCGGCAGGCAGGCCGGGGTGTTCCAGGGTCAGGCAGCGCATGGAGTTGCCGAAGTATTTCAGCTCGGCCTCCCAGCCCCGGTAATCTCCCCCCCAGCCTGAGACAAGCACCAGGGGTTCACCCTGGCCATGTTCCACATAGACGATCGATTCGCCTGCCGCTGTGTGCACCGTTCCCGTTCGCATGCTCGCTCCTTTTGCGGGGTGTGCCGCCAGCACACTTGCTGCCGGCGGACTGATGGCTATACTACTGAAACGAGGACTTGACTGCACGAGCTTTTCGGGCATGCTGCATGGGAGAGTCAGGCCTCAGATGCACGCACGACCGGCGCCAGGCAGTCGCAAGGAGTTCCGCCATGAACATGGACGCGCCCATTTCCGCATTGCAGTCCTTTTCCGTGGGCATGCAGGTCACGGCGAACAACATCGCCAACGTGAACACGCCCGAGTTCCGCGCCAGCCAGATTCACCTGGCCGAGGCCGCAGGCTCCGGCGGAGTGGCCGTGGCGGATATCACCCAAAGCACGACCAATGGCGGCTACGTGCAATCCCTGCAGCCCCTGGAAAACCCTGAAACCCAGCAGATGGAAGTGCAGTGGCAGACCGTGCCGGCCTCCAACACCGATCTGGTCCGGGAAATGGTGGACATGATTTCCTGGCAGCGTGGGTTTGAAGCCAACATTGCGACAATACACACTATCGACGAAATGAACGGCGTGGTGCTGGACATGGTGGTGTGAACGCCTCCCCCTGTTTTCCCCGCTCCCACACGCTCCTGCCGGAGCGTTTTTTTTGGCATGGCAGGGGGATAGATTTTGTCTAGAGATTATGCTATGTTCCCGTTGACGTCAGAACCTTGACAGGATGCTGACCTCGCCGCATAGTTTTCATACTGGATGTTCCTGCAACCGTAGTCGGAATCCTGGTTGCCGGAAACTTGCCCTAGCACCGTGTTGTCGCAACTGTCTGCCGCAGCCTGTTGTTGTGAGGAGGAGGATGCCGCGTGAGCTTTAACGCCGGAAACATCATCGGCAATTGCCAGGGCTTGCGCGACCTCTTCAAGGTCATGGCCAAGGTCGCTCCCACGGACTCCACCGTGCTGGTGACCGGCGAATCCGGCACCGGCAAGGAGCTGATGGTCCGCGCGCTGCATACCAACTCCCTGCGCAGGGACAAACCCTTCGTGCCCATCAACTGCGGGGCCATCCCCAAGGAACTCCTGGAATCCGAACTCTTCGGGCATGAGAAAGGGGCCTTCACCCACGCCATCCGCTCCCGGCCCGGACGCTTTGAGCTGGCTGACGGCGGCACCATCTTTCTGGATGAAATCGGCGAGATGGAGCTCTCGCTCCAGGTCAAGATCCTGCGCGTGCTCCAGGAAAAAGAGTACGAGCGCGTGGGCGGTGCCGGGGCCAAAAAGGTGGATGTGCGCATTGTGGCCGCCACCAACCGGGACCTGGAAGAGGAAGTCCGCACCGGCCGGTTTCGCGAGGATCTGTTTTACCGTCTCAACGTCATTCCCTTGCACCTGCCTCCCCTGCGCGAGCGCGGCAGCGACGTCCTCCTGCTGGCCGAGAGCTTTCTGCGCCGGTTCTGCGAAAAGAAATGCCGCCCCACCCTGACGCTGGAGCCCAACATCCGGGACATGCTCCTGGGCTACTCCTGGCCAGGCAACGTCCGAGAGCTGGAGAACTTCATGGAACGGCTGTCCATCCTGTGCGATGGCGACGCCATCACCACGGAAGATCTGCCGGAAAAAATTCTGCGCGAAGTGGGCGTTGAACCCCCAAAACGTGTGATTGAGGCCGCACCGGCCGGATTCGTCTGGCCAGCGCTCAAGGATCTGCGCGAGCAGCATCTGGGACTCAAGGAATTTCTGGATACCGTGGAAGAGCGGCTGTTGCGGGAGGCCCTGGAACTGAGCGGCGGCGTCAAGAATCAGGCAGCTGAGATTCTGGGCATCAAGCGCACCACCCTCATTGAGAAGCTCAAGAAGCGGCAATGGGAGGAGTGAGGCGCGGCCAGCCATGCACCAACGCAATGTTGCACAGCTTTTGCATAGAGCCAGGACATGAACGCGCAGCATCAGGCACATAGACGACAGGCTCAGGGCGTGCAGGGGTGGGGCAGCCAACCGCTTGTTCTGGTAACGTCCTTGTGGAGAGGAGCGTCCGCCATGCTGGCGCGCCTGCCTTTCTCCTTTCATCGCAATGCCTTGCCCGTTAAGTGCACCCTGGCGCTGGCGCTGCTGGCGGCAGTGTTGCTCTCCCCTGCCGCGGCGCGAGCGGCGTCCTTTTCCTTGCGCCCGGTCCAGGGGCACGAGCAGCTGACCATCACCCTGGAGGCCACGCCTTCCCTGTACAATCTGCTGCGCGACTCTCGCACCTCCATGCAGTTATCCCTGCCGCCAGACAGTCTGGGCGGCAAGCAGCCCAGGGCCCTGCGTCCCGGCGCGGGTGCGGGCAAACTGGTCAAACGGGTGGAGGCCACGCCCCAGGGGGTGCGCATTGAGCTCGCCTCGCCGTCCTTTGGCTTCATTCACCAGCTGAATGACAATGTTTTGACCATCGACATCTTTGCCGACCCCTTGGGCGCGCAGTGGACCCCGCCGGCCCAGCCCGCGCAACTGGCCCAGAACGCGCAACTGGCCCAGAACGCGACGACGGCGGATAACGCCACCGCCGCAAGGCCTGGCAACGCCACCGGGGCGGCCCCGGCCCCAAGCACGAGCCCAGCTCCAGTCACAAACCCTGGCCCCGGCACGAACACGGACTCTGGCGCGATCCCGGGCGGCGACAATGCCACAGCCGCGCGCAATGCCACAGCCCCCGCGCCTGCGCCCGCCTCGGCCTCGGCTTCGGCCCCTGAAGAAAGCACGCCCCGGGTCACTGCCGCAGCACCACCGCGACCTGAGCCTGAAGCCGAGCCTCGCACTGCGCCCGCCCCTGTGCCGCAGGCCCCCGCGGCACCGCCGAGTGCCGGGGCGGCCCCGGCCCCGGGCAGTGCGGACCACTGGCGGATGCGCGCCCCGGTGGTCAAGCGCGAGTTTGGCGATCCGGTCCCTGGTGGCAAGACTGGGGCCCCAGCCGCCAATGCCTCTTCCGGCACCCCCCCTGTCTCGCCCGCACCGGCTGCGGACCAGCCCGCAAAACCCGCGGCCTCCGGTACTTCAATGCCGGAAGGGAATGCCTCCCAGGCCGAAGCCCAGGCTGATACACGGACCGGTACCCCCAACGCCACGGCCACGGCCGCGCCCATGCTCGAACAAAACACCACCGCCACGCCTGCTGCGTCTCCCACGGCCGCAGCCACTGCGGAAGAGCCCGAAGACGACGGCTGGCTGATGACGCCGGATGAGGCCCTCAGGGCCCTCTCCCCGCCCGAAGGCGAACAGAACGCCTCCAAGCCCTTTGTGCCGAACTTCGCCGGCGTCCTGAACAGCGCCCGGGCAGCCATGGTCAATGGGGACTACGATCCGGCCATCGCCCTGTTCATGGCCCTGCGCGACCATCCACAACTGCCGAAAAAGTATGTGGAAGAAGTGCTGTACTCCCTGGCCGACGCCCACTTTGCCAAAGCCAAGGAAGACTACCGCGGCAACTACGACACCCTGACCTCGCTGCTTTCCGCAGCCATGAACCAGAACCCCAAATCCACCCGCACACCGGAAGCCCTGCTCAAACTCGGGCTGATCAACCTCAAGGTTGGCAACCAGCCCGAAGCCGACGCGTATTTTGGCATCCTGCTGCGGGAATTTCCCAACGATCCCAGCGTCCCCCTCGTGTATTACTACCAGGGCAAGGACTTCTTCGAACGCGGCCAGTACCAGGAAGCCGCGGACAAATTCCAGTTCGTGGTGCAGCAATATCCAGACTCCCGTCACGTCCGCGAATCCGCCGTGGCCCTGGCCGAATCGCTCTACAAACTCGGCTACAACGAGCAGGCCCAGCAAATCGCCGATTACCTGGACAAACGCTGGCCCCGGTTCTACGTGGAATACCCGCCCATCCTCAAGCTCAACGGCGACATCGCCGCCCGCAACAAGGCCTGGGACCGCGCCCGCGTGAACTACTGGACCTACTACAACCTCGACCCCGAAGGCGACGACGCCGATATCGTCCTCGCCCGCATCGGTGACGTGTACACCGGCCAGAACAGCACGGCCGCAGCCCGGGAAATCTACACCCAGTGCGCCACCAAATATCATGACAAGGACGGTGGCCTCATCGCCCTCATGCGCCTTGCGGAAAACGGCATCCACGACGCGCCCTCCGTTCAGGAAATGTTCACCGTGTTCGACCAGCCATTTTCCATGCACCCGGTGGACATCTATGAGCGCATTCTCAAGGAGCACCCCGATTCCACCATCGCCCCCCTGGCCCGGCTCAAGCTGGCCATGTGGCGGCTCTTCAACAGCGAGGAACGCGAGGCCCTGGGCGATGTGGAAGATTTTCTGACCAAATGGCCCTCCCACGAACTGGTGCCCCAGGTCATGGATGTGGCTGCCCAGGCTTTCCAGACCATCATCGCCCAGCAGGTCAGCCAGGAAAACTATGCCGGCGTGGTACTGCTCTGCAACGATCACCCGGCCATTGCCAAGCAGTTGGACAAACTGCCCCCTTCCACCCAGACGGCCATGGCCCTGGCCTTCATGAAAGTCGGCCAGCCGGCCCGGGCGCTTTCCATCGTGGAACCCCTGCTCACCCGCCCCGGCATGCCGGAGCAAAGCGAAATGGCCCTGCAGCTGGCCACCACCATCCACCTGGACGCCCGCGCCTGGGACAGCATCGTGGCGCTCAACGAAATCGTCCAGGACTGGGAACTCTCCCCCAAGGTCAAGGACGAGTTCGACTACGCCCTGGCCCTGGCCTACGAGAATCTCCAGTCTCCTGAAAAAAGCGCCTCCATCTGGCAGGAACTGGCCGACAAGCAGGACCTCGGCATCAACCGCATCGCCTACACCAAATACTTCCTGGCCATGGAAGCCCGCAAACGCCAGGATCTCAAGCCGGCCTATGAATACGGGCTCGAAGCCCTGACCAGCTTCCTGGAAACCGGCGAGGACCCGGCCAAGGTCATGGATTTGATGCAGATGCTCATGGACGTGGCCGACGTGGCCGGCCGGCCCAGGGATGCCCTCAAGTGGGCCATTGAATATGGCAAACGCCTGGACCCGTCAGATTCCCGCTGGCCGGCCATGCGCTACCGCACCGCCCAGCTGTACAAGAAGGTGCAGGACGAAGGCCAATGGCGTGCTATTCTTGAAGAACTGGCCACCCAGATGCCCACTTCCCACTTCGGCCGCATGGCGGCCATGGACCTCAAGGGCGCCAAACTCGAAGAAGGCCTGAGTCAGTACACCACATCCCCCTCAATGTAGCAGCGTTCCGCGCAACGCCGATAGCAGGGCCATGGGCGCCTTCTCTCGCAGGCTCCAGCTCAAGCATTGACTCCAGCCATTGCGGGACTATGGTACATGGAGTCCTTATCATCAGGAGTGTGCGCCATGCTCAGACCGCCCGTCGTTGCCGGCAGATTTTATGACGGCTCTCCAGAGCTGTTGCGGCAGGATGTCCAGACCCGCCTGGCCCTGGGGGCGCACCTGGCAGGCAAGGCGCACAGTGCGGGAGAAGGCCGCGCCCTGCTGACCATGGTCCCCCATGCCGGCTATTTTTATTCTGGAGACGTGGCCGGCAAGACCCTGGCTGCCGCACCCCTGGCGGACTGCATGCTCCTGCTCGGCCCAAACCACACCGGACAGGGGGCGGCGCTCTCCCTCTGGGCCCAGGGCGGCTGGCGCATCCCCGGTGCCGACGTGCCCGTGGACGAAGCCCTGGCCCAGGCCCTGCTCCGGGCCGAGCCGAGCCTGACGCCGGATCAGGCCGCCCACCGCGGCGAACACTCCCTGGAAGTGCTGCTGCCCTTCTTGATCCAGACCAATCCGCACTGCCGCATCGTGCCCCTGGCCGTGGCCGAACCGAACCTGCGCACCCTGCTGACCGTGGCCCACTCCATGGCCGGCGTGTTGCGTGCCTGGCACGAGCCGGTGACGATGCTCGTCAGCTCGGACATGAGCCACTACCTGCCGCATGAGGTGGCCGCCACGCAGGATGAACTCGCCATCAACCGCATCCTGGCCCTGGACCCGGAGGGGCTCTACACCACCGTCCGCACTGCGCATATCAGCATGTGCGGCGTGCTGCCCATGACCCTGGGGCTGGCCATTGCCCGGGAGCTGGGCGCGCAACCGCCGGAACTGGTGGCCTACACCACCTCCGGCGAGGCCAGCGGCGACTACACCCAGGTGGTGGGCTATGCCGGGGTGGTGGTTCGGGCGGCAACCCAGGAGGCGACACAGGAAGAGGCGCAGGACCAGAACGGGACCCGGCCGGCCCAGGCGCCCGGCATTGCCTAACGCCGGCGCATGGAGTAGTGGGTTCCTTTCCTTTGATGCACGCCATCGTGCCGGAATCCGGAAGAAGGTACCGCCATGTCAGACAACGCACTCTCCATGGTCCTGACCCATGGCCAGGAAGGCGCCGTGCTGCGCACCGCGTTTTTCCAGAACCATGCCCAGCAGGTGGTGGACATTGCCCGGCACATTGCCCTGCGTCTGGCCGAGGGTGGCAAGGTGCTGCTCTGCGGCAACGGTGGCAGCGCTGCCGACGCCCAGCACCTGGCCGCAGAATGGGTGAACCGCTATCAGATGGAGCGCCCTCCCCTGCCGGCCATCGCCCTGACCACGGACACCTCCATCCTCACGGCCATCGGCAACGATTACAGCTACGATCTGGTATTCAAAAAGCAGGTCCAGGCCCTGGCCAGTCCGGCGGACGCCCTGCTGGCCTTTTCCACCTCGGGCAACAGCGCCAACGTGGTCCAGGCCCTCAAGGCTGCGCGGGAAAAACGCTGCCTGACCGTGGGCTTTTCCGGGGAAAGCGGCGGGGAAATGGCCCCCCTGTGCGACTATCTGGTGGCTGTGCCGTCCAAGGTCACGGCCCTGATTCAGGAAGTGCACATCGCCGTGGGCCATTGCCTGTGCCGGCTGGTGGATCATTTTCTGTTTGAGGCGGTGCTGGAGCTGGAGCCCTACCTCTCCGCCCGGCCACGCTCCTGAGCGTACCGCTGCCACCTTCGATTCTACCGTTGCACGTTCGACGAGGAGATTTGTCATGCCGATTTTCGAGTACCGCTGCGGCGACTGCGGCCGCGAGTTCGAAGAGCTGGTGTTCAAGGATGACGCCACCGTGACCTGCCCCAAGTGCGGCAGCACGCAGACCGAAAAACTCATCAGCTGCTGCCAGTTCCGCACCGGGCCGCGGCCGTTCCCGTACAAGGATCAGGCAGTGCCCGCCCCGGCGGCCGGCCCTTCCTCCCGCAGCGCCTGCGCCAGCTGCAGCGGCGGCAGCTGCGCCACCTGCAAGTAACCGGGCCGTCATGCGCAGACTCGTCATCGCCACCCGCGGCTCCAAACTCGCCCTCTGGCAGGCCAACCACATTAAATCCCAGCTGGAGCTTCGCCATGGCCGCGCCGTGGCCGTGGATCTGCTGGTGCTCAAGACCAAGGGCGACAAGATCCTCGATGTCCCCCTGGCCAAGGTTGGCGGCAAGGGCCTGTTCGTCAAGGAAATTGAAGACGCCCTCCTGGATGGCCGGGCCGATCTGGCCGTGCATTCCATGAAGGACGTGCCCGTGGAGCTGCCCGAAGGCCTGGTGCTGGGCATCGTCCCCCCGCGTGAACGCGTCACGGACTGCCTGCTCAGCGTCCACTGGCCCACCCTGGAAAGCCTGCCCCAAGGCGCAGTGGTGGGCACCTCCAGCATGCGCCGACAGTGCCAGCTCAAGGCCCTGCGGCCAGACCTGCAGCTGGAGCACCTGCGCGGCAATGTGGACACCCGGCTCAAAAAGCTCCTGGGCGGCGAGTTTGCGGCCATCGTCATGGCCACGGCCGGCATGCGCCGCCTGAACCTCACCGCCCCGCACATGCAGGAGCTTGGCCCGCCGCACTTCCTGCCCGCCGTGGGCCAGGGCGCCCTGGGCATCGAATACCGCCAGGACGATGCGGACGTGCTGGATTTGCTGGGATTCCTGGACCATCCGCCCACCCGCATCACCGTGGAGGCCGAACGCGGCTTCCTCACCGGCCTCAATGGCGGCTGCCAGGTGCCCATTGCGGCCCATGGCGTCCTGGACGGCAAAACCGTCCACCTGGAAGGCCTGGTGGCTGACCCCGACACCGGCGAGACCGTCCGCAAACAGCTGGAAGGCCCGGCCCACGAGGCCTTCGCCCTGGGCCTCGCCCTGGCCCAGGAGGTCCTGGCCGCCGGCGGCAAGGCCATTCTGGACAAGGTGTACGCTGAGAACGGGAACGCGAACAGCTAACCTGCTGCAAACCGCCCCTCCACACCTCCGTGGAGGGGCGATTCCGCTCGTGCCCCGAGCATTCACTGCGCCTTGGCGTAGCGCTCCTCCAGCATGAGCCAGCGGCCCTGGTGCTTGACCATCCGGGCCGAAAACCGGGCCCGCACCTCTGCCGGCCCGCCCTGATGCATTTCGTGGATGCGTACGATGTACTCCACCCACAGCTCGTTGCCGTGCAATCTGGGCGAGTCCACGAACTCCAGCAGGTGTTGCCGGTCCACGGTCTTCCAGCCCTCCACCTTGGCTGGCAGCATCTCCTTGTACTGTTCCAGGGAAGCCATCACATCCCCGCCGCCGGCCCCCTGGCCGGGAGCCCAGGTCATCACCCTGGCATTCGGCGCGTAACAGGCCAGAATGGCCTGGGCATCCCGCTTGTTTTTGGCCTCCACCAGCTGGGCCACGGCGTGACGCAGCTCCAGGCGCACGGTGTTTGCCCCTGCAGGATCCCCGGGGAGCCCTGCGGGGCCGGCCGTGGCATTGGGGCTGGCCGGATTCACCGGGCTGGCCGGGCCGGGATCAGGCGTCACCGGCTCGCCCGAGGCTGCCGGCGCGCCGGCCGCGGCTGGCACCTCCGTGGCCACGGGGCTGGCGGGCTTCTTTTCCGCGCACCCCGCCAGCAGCAGCGCCAGGCATCCGCATCCAAGCAGCATCATTACAGCGGAAGTCCCCCAGCCCTTCCGGCCACCCTGCCTCCGCACTGTATTCCGCACCATGTGAGCCTCCTCCTGACCGCGCCATGGGAACACGCCGCGATCTTGATGCACGCCAATGTGGCTAATTTTTCACATAAATATAGCGAGATGTGACTTTGTGCCAAATCGTGTGAAAATTGTCCAGGTTTTTGTTGACAACGAATTTCAAATTCAATAGGAACGATCTTGCCGGTGCACGAGCAAGAGGGCAAGACGGCCAGCGTGCAACTCAGGTGCGCAACCCAGATGCATCCCGGAGGCACAGGCGACAGCCCGCCCCCTCCGCACCGGCAGATGGCCGCCTTGTGCAGCACCCCACCGGTGCAGCCGTGGCGGCCCAGCGGAGCAAGGCGAGGTCCCTCTCGGGGCGGCCCCGTCTGTGAGGCTTCGAGGTGATGGTTCGACTGCCGCCGGCCCCGGCGCGACCTTCCCGGCCGGGACCATACAGAACCAGCGCCGGGCCAGCTCGCAACAGGCCCGGCCCGCCGGCAGCGCGATTCCGGCCAGTGTGATTCGCCAATGTGATTCGCCAGTGCCGCAGGCATGGGCAGCAGGCACGAGCGAGCGCCCGCGCGGCTTCTCCCCAGCCGCCGCCGGAATCCAGGTCGAAACAGGCTGCCTCAGGCAGACAGACGAGGGGTGTGGAAACCTGAGCACCAACAAGCGAGGACCCAGAGCGAGGACATGGAAGGGTTGCCAGATTGCAGACGCGAGGTCCGGCCAGACGCCGAAACCGTCGTCGTCATCGTCAAGGGGCTCGACCAGGGGCACGAGGTCATCCTGAACACCCTGGGCGCGTTGTACAAGGATCTTTTCAACCACGATGGCTACGGCCAGCTGCGCATTGAAATGCGATTTTTGAAGAAGCGTCAGAAGGAAGTCATCATCCACTGCGGCAAGGATTACCGCTTTGTGGTGGACTTTCAGGGCGCGTCGTCCGCCCCTGGTCCGGAGATCGGGCAGGAGCCGGGCGGCAAGACCGCCTGCGGCGCAATCAGCTAGCCTGCGCGCGAGTGCCTGACCGCACGACGCGCCGGCGGAGCTGGCGGATCTGTAATGACGAGCATGCAACACATGGTCTGCATGGGAGTGGGCTGTGTGCGCAGGGTCCTGCATGGCGAGAGGCCATAGGACATTCTAACCAAGGAGAGGAAATTTCTGGCCCGTGCCCGGTCCTGAGGGTGGACGACGCGAGCCGCAGTTCTGCAAAAACAGGAGGCAGAACAGATGTATTCGATTCGTACCCGTCGCAAGTCTGAACTCGGTTTCACCCTCATGGAATTGCTGGTCGTGCTGGTCATCCTGGGCTTCCTGCTCGGCATGGTCCTCCCCCGCCTCGGCAGCATCACCGACAGCGCCGTCGATACGGTCTGCGACTCCAACAACAAGGGCATCCGCTACTTCACCAAGCTCTACCTTGATCAGAAGGGCCGCCTGCCCAACAACCTCACCAACCTGGTGCATACCGACACCACCGCTGCGGCCTCTACCACCACCACGACTTCTGGTACCGAGACTGTCGACGGTATCTTCATTGTTGCCGGCGGCATGACCGAGAGCGACCCCGTGGAAGGCACCGTTGGCGAACTGCATCCCGACTTCGTGCAGCGCAATGGCTACGGCATCCGCGCCCTGCAGACCGGCGAAGCTGCCGAACTCAAGACCTGGGGCATTTCCACGGTCCGCGACTACATCGGCGCCAACGAACAACCCATGGCTTCCAACACGCTTGCTGATGGCGACCTGGTGGCTTCCGTTGGCGGCGCCATGCCCGCTACCGCTGCTGACATCACCACCGGCATCAACAGCGCTGCCGGCAACCCCTTCTGGTACGGCCGCATCATGCTCGGCGTGAGCGACGTTTCCTCCCTGGTGACCGAAGGCTTCATCCAGGCCGCGGCCCTCTGCCCCGGCGGCATCCAGAACGCCGACACGGTCAAGTACAACAACTACGTGCTCATCCTGCCCCGCACCGAAGCCTATGTTGCCGCGCTGGAAGACATTGCCACTGGTACTTCCACGGCGACCCGCACGGTTCAGGAAGCCACGGACGTTGACGGCGACGGCGTGGTGGAAACCGGGGAAGAAACCGCCAACGGCCGCCAGGAAACCTTCGACCTGACCGCCCAGGAAAAGTGGAACTTCGACCTGTCTTGCCCCGAAGGCCACAAGTGGCCCGACAACGACAACGACTACTGGATCTCCATCTAACCTAACCTGAAGGTCTGATCCACCAGTCGTTCCATCGCTCATACCCACAGCCTCCAACCCTCAGCCTCCGGGACCGGCGTCGCGGCGCCGGTCCCGGACTTCATGCCTTCATGCCTTGCGCCGGCGCAAGGCGGCTCCCGTGCACCCCGCATCCGGCGCATCCGCGCCTTGAGGAGGGTCGTAGTTCATGGTGTCTGCTCCGCACGCCCAGCCTGTTCCGGGCATTCCCGGCGGCCCCGGATCCCTGGCCGCCGGTTCCCTGGCCGCCAGGGGGGCCCGCAAGCTGGGCCGGCTCAAAGGGGCCATTGCCGGCGGAGGGGCCGGCGTGCTGGCCCTGGTCATGGGGGAACGGTACTGTCAGGGCGTGGCCCTGCAGCCGCACGGTGCGCGGCTCCGGGTGGTCCGCTTTGCCGAGGTGGAGGTGAACGCCCCGCCTCTCAGGGTCCGGCCACGCATCCAGGCCCTGCTGGCCCGGCTGGACGCCCCCGGCGGCAGTCTGCCCGCGCCCCTGCGCAACGTGGTCATCGTCAGCCCCGAGGTGCGCGGCATGCAGGTGGATCTGGCCCTGCCACCCCTGGCCACGGGCAAACGCAGGCGCGGCAAGGCCGCCAGCCCCAAGCCAGCCGTGCTGGACCGACTGCTGCGCCAGGCCGCAGCCGGCGAACTGTGCACCGGGCTGGACATTGCCCGCGAATCCCATCTTTTTTCCTACCTCCCCCTGGTCCAGTCCCCCGAAGATCTCTTTGCCTTCGAAGACGAGGACGAACAGGCCCTGCTCACCGTGCCGGCCATGGCCTTTGCCATCACCCGCAAATATCACGACAACCTCACGGCCATCCTCGGGGAGTTCAAAAAGCGTCTGGTGGGCGTGCTGCCGCCGGAGTGCTTCGCCTACTCCACGGGCGAGCTGGTGGCCCAGCTGCCCAGGGTGGGCGGCCAGGCCGGGAATGATGACCTGCCCCCTTCCGACGCCCTGCAAATCCTGGCTTTTTCCTCCGGCCAGGAGCTGCACGGCGCGCGCATCAGCGATGCCGGCGCGGAACGCTTTGCCATGGAATCCATGCTGCCCGGCGAACCCCTGGATCAGGCCCTGCCCCGGCTGATGCAGCAGCTGTGCGACCCGCACGAGGCCATGCCCGTGCTGCTGGGCGGGGTGCTCCGGGAGGAGGAGAAACCCCTGGAAATCACCCAGGGCATGCTGCCCGAGGCCGACCCTGCCGGGGGCATGGAGCGTCTGGCCCTGTACGGCGCGCCCGGCGAGCTGGATGTCATCGAGTGCCCGGGACCGCTCTCCCCGCGGTTCATGCAGGCCGTGGGGGCAGGGGTTCTGGCCATGCAGGGCAAGGACGAGCATCGGACCATGCTCCTGCATTCCCACGAATCCTTCACCAGCCGGTTGCGGGCCAATCCGATGTTCCTCCCGGCGCTCATCGTGGGTCTGGCCGTGCTGACCATGGCCGGCCTGCAGCTCCACGTGCGCATGAAGACGGCCTATCTGCAGCACTCCATGGCCGCCCTCAAGGAACAGAAGGCAGATATCGAAGCGGACGTGAAGAAGGAGCGGGATCTGGAATCCAAACAGGCCTCCCTCAAGCGCAATGCACAGGAAAAGGAGCGGCTCAAACAGATGCTCAGCGGGGATATCGCCATGCGCACCGTGCGGCTGGCCCAGCTGCTGCACGGCCTGGTGGAGGACACGCCGCCGGAAATCATGCTCACGCGCTTCGAGCAGCTTTCCGACGACGCCTACACCCTGGACGGCGTGGGCACCTCCTCGGCGGTCATCTCCCAGTATCTCCTGCAGTTGCGCAATACCAGCATTGTTGGCGACACGCGGCTGGTCAAGACCACGCCGGCCAAGGGGCAAGGCGATCCCAAGGCCCGGCCTGCCGCGGGCGGCAACACCCCGGAGGCCACCCTGCTGGAATTCAGCATCCGCATCAGTCTCGAGGAGGCCAAGTGATGGCGGCACTGGGCAACAAACAACGCATCCTCGGGGCCATCGGTCTGGACATGATGCTCGTCTTCACCTGGCTGCAGTACATGTATGACCCGGCCTCGACGGCAATGAACAAGACCGTCAAAGAATACAATGCCCTGGTTGGAGAAATCAACACATTGAACCAGACGCCCGTGGACATCCGCCGGGCGCAGTCGGCCCTTCCGCCCCTGGAGAAAAAGCTCAAGGCCCTGACCGAGGAAACCGACGCCCTCAAGGCCGCGTATCTGGCCACGGGCGAGGTGCGCGACGAGATCATCTTCCGCGTCAACGACGCGGCCCGCAACAACGTGATCCGCGTCCACGAAATCACGCCCACGCCGCTGGAAAAAGCCACCGCCCTGCCCAAGAACGTCGCCGCGGAGTTCAAGACCATGGATCGGGCTGTGTTCAAGGTCCGCTGTTCCGGAGACTTCATCGACTTCTTCGCCTTCATCCGGGATCTGGGCCGCATGAACCGGCTGGTCAGCATGGAATCGCTGATCATCCTCAAAGCCAAGGAGCAGGACGGGCATGTGGATGTCGAATTCTTTCTGGCGGTGTGATGGCGCGGGCCGGCAGGCCGGCCCGGCACCTGCTTTTGTCCTTGCGCTGGCGCTGGGCCTGGGAACAGTGGCCACCCCGGCAGCCAGCCGCGCGGCCGATCCGGCCCCGGACAAGACGGCGGCACCGGCCGAGGCCAACGCCACCGACAACGCCACCGATGCAGAGGCCGCTCCGCCCAGCCTGGCCAACCTGCCCCTGCAGCATGCGGTGAATCTGGAACTGCCCCTGCGGGCCCGCAACCCCTTCACCCAACCGCGAACCTCCCAGGCCGCCCCCACCCAGCAGGAGCCCGGCATGGTCAGCGTGCGCTTCGACGGCAGCTCGCCGGAAGGGGCATTTCAGGGCGATCCGCGGCTCATCCCCCGGCTCAAGGTGGTTGGCGTGCTGGACAACGGCCAGTCCATCTGCGTGCTGGCCGAGTTGGAAAGCCGGGGCCGCGTGGTGCTGCGGGAAAAAGAGCAGTTTTTTCTCAAGGACGGCAAAAGTAACAAGGATGACGCACTGTGGTTCACCGTCGAACGCATTTCGCACAAGGGCATGGCGCTGAGATTGAAGGACGGCATGGTCGTGGAAGGGAATTTCTTCTGATGTCCCGCCTTTCCGCGTGGGTGATTCTTGCGGCGCTGGCCTGGTGCATGGTGCTTGGCGCGCCGCTGTGCTGCGAAAACGCCTCCCTGCCCGCGTTTGCCGCGCCGGCGTCCGGCTCCGGTCTGAGGATGTTCAACTTCCGCGGCACGCCGCTTGCGGAAGTGCTCATGCTCTTTACCGAGGCCACCAAGAAGAACGTGGTGGCCACCCCAAGCATCATGGACACGGCCATCACCCTGTATCTGGAAAACGTCACCCCCATGGTGGCCCTTTCCGTACTCTGCAAGAACTACAACTTCTGGTTCAATGAGGAGGACGGCGTCATCCGCGTGATGAAGCTGGAGGAATACGGCCGCGAGCTCATGCTGCGCCGCGATGAGCGCACCGAGTTCTTTCCCCTCAAATACGCCTCCTGCCTGGGCGTGGCCGATGCCATCCAGAACATTTACGTGGACGTGGTGGAATATAACGAGCCTGACGACATGACCAGCTACCGCCACGTGGGCACGGACAAACTGCCCAGCATCGGCGAGGGAATCGACAGCTCCAGCGGTAGCTCCAGCGGCAGTTCCTCCTCTTCCTCCAACAGGAACCGCAATTCGCAGCAAAACCGCAACACCCAGCGCAGCAGAACCGGCAAGGATGTGCTGGAGGCCGGCAATGTGGAGATGGGCACCCAGGATCTGGGCAAGCTGCGCCAGATCGTGGAGAGCGACGGGCATGTCACGGCCCAGGATCTGCTGGAATTCCAGGTGGGCAAGACCAAGGCCCAGTTGACCGTCTTCCCCCGCAGCAATGCCATCCTCGTGCGCAGTGTGGACACCCGGCTCATGGCCGACATCGGCGCGCTGATCCACAAGCTGGACACCCCCACGCCCCAGGTGCTGCTGGAGTGCAAGATCCTGGAGGTGTCCCTTTCCGACGATTTCGAGTCTTTCTTTGATTTTTCCTGGACGCCCGAAGGCGTGCTGGACGAAACCGCCGGCACCATCACCCGCGCCCTGCCCGGCGCCCTGGGCTCGGCCCTGGGGGGCTCCAGCCTTGAAGAAAGCACCCTGCGCTTCTCCTACATCAACAACACCGTGCAGGCCCAGCTGGAGCTGATGCAGAAGGAAGGCCGGCTGCGCAGCATCTCCACGCCGCTGGTGTACGCCGCCAACAACGCCGCGGCCCGCTTCTTCCAGGGCGATACCGTCCCCGTGCGCACGGGCTACACCGTGACCGAGGCCACCTACGATGCGGACACCGGCCGGCAGCTGACCTCGGCCCAGATCTCCACGGACTATTCGCTGGAGGATCTGGGGGTGCTGCTGGAGGTCTCCCCGTCCATCAACCAGGACAACACCGTGACCATGAAAATCGTGGCCAATATCGGCATGCTCAACCAGGGTGGCGGCCCGCCGTTCAACTACAACGTGAACAACGTGGCCCAGGTGGGCGAGACGGACTCCGTCACCTCCACCCGCATTGAGGATATCATCCTGGCCAGGGCCGGCCAGAGCCTGGCCATCGGGGGACTGATCAAGGAAAAGGATTCGGATACCAATAAAAAGGTCCCGCTTCTGGGGGACATTCCCCTGCTCGGCTACTTCTTCACCACCAAGGACGCCACTCATTCCCGCAGCGAGATCATCTTCGTGCTCACGGCGCACATCATCAACCATCCCGAGGAAGGCGGGCCCTACAACCAGCAGCTCATGCCCACCCTCTCGGACCACCCCTGGTACACCAACGGCACCAATCACGTGGTCCAGTACAATGCCACCTATGATGAGCTGTATGATCTGGAGGGCCGGCCGGTGCAGGAATTCTGGAACGGCAAGAGCTCCAAACGTCTGATCCGCGAAGTGCAGATCGGAGGGTGACCCGGTGAGCCACTGCCAACACACCCAAGCGATTCCCACCCTGGAAGATCTGCTGCAGGCCACCCTGGATCTGGAGGCCTCGGACCTGCACCTGAGCGCCGGGCACCCGCCGGCCGTGCGTGTGCATGGCCGCATTGAGGTCCTGGACCTGCCCGACCTCACGCATGCGCACCTGGAAGGCATCCTCCTGCCCATGCTCGCCCCGCGCCAGCGTGAATCCCTGGCAGAAGCCCGCTCCGTGGATCTGGCCCATTTTCTGGGAGACCAGGCCCGCTTCCGCGTGAACATCTTCTACCAGCGCGGCAAACTGGCGGCGGTCATGCGGCGGCTGCCCTCGCTGGTGGTGTCGGTGGAGGGGCTGGGGCTGCCCCCGGCGGTGCTGGGCTTCACCGAGCTCAAGGACGGCCTGGTCCTCGTCACCGGCCCCACGGGCTCGGGCAAAACCACCACCCTGGCCACCCTCATCGATGCCATCAACCGCCACCACGCCGACCACATCATCACCATCGAAGACCCCATCGAATTCGTGCACCCCAACAAGCGCTCCCGGGTGACCCAGCGCGAGCTGCATGTGGACGTCCCCGGGTTTGGCGAAGCCCTGCGCGACGCCCTGCGCGAAGACCCGGACGTGATCCTGGTGGGCGAAATGCGCGACCTGGACACCATGCGCACGGCCATCATGGCCGCGGAAACCGGCCACCTGGTCTTCTCCACCCTGCACTCTCGCGACGCGGTCTCGTCGGTCACGCGCATGATCAGCGTCTTTCCCTTTCAGGAACAAAGTCAGATCCGCACCCAGCTGGCCGGGGTGCTCAAGGGCGTCATCTCCCAGCGGCTGTTGCGCAGCAGCAAGGGCGGGGCGCGGCACGCCGCCGTGGAGGTCATGCGCACCACGCCGGGCATCGCCAACCTCATCCGGGCCGGCAAGGAGGAACAGCTCTACAGCCTCATCGAAACCGGGGGCAACGAGGGCATGCAGACCATGGAGCAGTCCCTGGCCAAACTCTTCCTGGACGGCAACATAGACCGCGACACCGCCGTGCGCATGGCCAAGAGCGAATCCCTCATCGTGCCGCGCATCAATCGGGGCCAGGCCGCCCAGGCCGCGCAACTCGCCCAGGCCGCCCAGGCCACGCCGGGCTACTGATCCCAAGGAGCATCCACCATGCACAGCCTGCCCGCCAAGGAAATCTCCAGCGTTCGCCAGCTCCTGGGCGCCGTGCTGCAGGAGGAAGGCAAAATCGACCAGACCCAGCTGGCCGAGGCCATGCGCATCAAGTCCCGCGAACGCCTGCCCCTGGGACAGATCCTCGTCCGCCTGGGCCATGTGACCGAGGAGGACGTGGCCCGCGCCGTGGCCAAGGGCGCCGGCCTGGCCTACGTGAACCTGGATGAGCTTTCCATGGATCCCAAGGCCATGGAACTCCTGCCGGAATCCCTGGCCCGCCGCCACGGCGTGCTGCCCCTGGCCATGGACGAGGAGACCCTGCACGTGGCCGTGGCCTCGCCCCTGTCTATCCAGGTCAGAAAACTCCTGGAGCGCGGGGCCCGGCGGCGCATCAAGGAGCATGTGGCCCTGGCCGGCAAGCTCAAGGAGCATGTGGAGCGGATTTACGAACGCGGGATTCTGGAATCCAGCGCCGACGCCGGCGCGGCCGAAATCGTGGCCACCTTCATCGAGCGGGCCATCCGGCTCAAAGCCTCGGACATTCACCTGGAAGCCCTGGAGGATTCCGGCCGGCTGCGGTTCCGGGTGGACGGCATGCTGCGCGAGGTGGAGCGTTTTCCCACCACGCTGATGCCCAGCCTCGTCTCACGCATCAAGGTCATGGCCGGCATGGACATTGCCGATACCCGCCAGCCCCAGGACGGCGCCTTTCAGCAGCAAGGCGGAGCGCGTCCCATGGATGTCCGCGTCTCCACCCTGCCCTCCATCCATGGGGAAAAGGTCGTCATGCGCCTGCTGGCCTCCTCCGGACAGCGGCTGACCCTGAGTGACATCGGCCTTTCCCAGGCCAATTGCGATACCTTCCAGGAACTCATCCGCCGGCCCCATGGCATCATCCTGATTGTCGGCCCCACGGGCTCGGGCAAGTCCACCACCCTGACCGCAGCCCTGACCACCATCAACACCGTGGACATCAACATCACCACGGTCGAAGAACCCGTGGAATACAAGCTGGATGGCATCACCCAGGTGCATGTGGGGCACAACAGCAAGATTTCCTTTGCCGCGGCGCTGCGGACCATCCTGCGCCAGGATCCGGACGTGATCATGGTCGGCGAGGTACGGGATACGGAAACAGCAGAAATCGCCCTGCGCGCCGCCCTCACCGGCCACCTGGTCTTCACCACCCTGCACACCAACGACGCTCCCAGCGCCCTGCCCCGTCTGGTGGACATGGGCTGCGAGCCGTTCCTGGTGGCGTCTTCAGTCACCTGCGTGCTGGCCCAGCGGCTGGTGCGCGTGCTCTGCCCGCGCTGCCGGGAAGCCTATGTTCCGGAGCCGGCGCTGCTGGACCAGCTGGAGGTGGCTCCAGAGCCGGATCTGCACTGGTACAAGCCCGTGGGCTGCCCCCTGTGCCAGAAGATCGGCTACCGCGGCCGCACCGGCGTGTTTGAGATGATGGTGGTGGACGCGGCCATCCGCGCGGCCACCATGCGCGGCGAATCCGCCGAAGCCCTGCGCGCCCTGGCCCTGGAGGCCGGCATGCGCACCATGCGTCAGGACGCCCTGCCCCGGCTGGCCACGGGGCAGACCTCCGTGCAGGAAGTCCTGCGCGTCACCGTGGCCGGGTAGCCCCGCAGCACCAGGGAGCATGCGCCATGCCCGACTTCACGTACATCGCCCTGGACGCCTCGGGCCAGCAGACCAGCGCGGTCATCAGCGCTGCTTCCGCTGCCGAGGCCACGGCCATGCTGCGGGACCGGGGTGTCTTTGTCCTGGACGTCCGCCCCATGCAAGGCGAAGGCGGGGCCAAGTCCATCCTGGACATGGAAATCGACCTCTCCCGCTTTGGCCTGAGCAGCGGCCCGAAAACCGCGGATGTGGCCCTGCTCTTCCGCCAGCTTTCGGTGATGCTGGAGGCCGGGGTCAGTCTGGTGCGGGCCCTGAGCGTGCTCGGGGAACAGAGCCGCAAAAAGCCCATGCAGGCCATGCTGCGGCGCATCAACCACCGCGTGGAAGACGGCGTGCCCTTTTCCGAAGCCCTGGCCGCGGAAAAAAAGACCTTCGCCGGCCCCACGGTACGCATGATCGAGGCCGCCGAGCTGTCCGGGGAGCTGGATCTGATCATGAACCGCGTTTCGGACCAGATGGAGGCCCGTCTGGAGTTCAAGCGCAAGCTGGTCACCACCATGATCTACCCCAGCATGGTCATCATCATGGCCGTGCTGGCCATCATCGTCATGGCTGTGGTGGTGGTGCCCAAATTCGCGCCCATGCTCAAGGGCGGCAAAAAGCTGCCCGCCGCCACCAAGCTGGTGATGGACATCTCGGCCTGGACCCAGACCCACACCACGGAACTGGCCGTCGCCGCCGTGGCCATCCCGGTGCTCATCCTGGTCCTGCGCCGGCTGCCGGGCATGGGGTATCTGGTGGACTGTCTGGTCTTCCACGTCCCGGTGTTCAAGCACATCGTCCAGTGCGGGGTGGTGGTGAACCTTTGCCGTACCCTGGGCACGCTCTATTCCAGCGGCGTGCCCCTGGTGGAAAGCCTGCGCACCGTGCGCGGCACCATCACCAACCAGGCTGCCGCCAAGGTGCTGGACACCATGATTGAACGCGTGCTGGACGGCGAGCGCATGTCCCAGGCCTTGCTGGAGAATCGTCGCATCATCCCCTCCGTGGCCGGGGAAATGGTGGCCATGGGCGAGGAAAGCGGGGAAATGGAAAAGGTCCTGGGTCTGACGGCCAACATCTATGACCAGATGCTCGATATCTCCGTCAAACGGTTGAATGCCCTCGTCGAACCGCTGCTCATCGTCGTGCTGGGCGGCATCGTGGGGTTTGTCATGTTCGCGCTCATCTCCGGCATGCTCGCGGTGTATGGCGCGTAATCTTTGAGACTTCATGGAGCGATCATGATCCGCCTTCGCGTCTTCGTGCTGCTTGCCGTGCTCTGCCTCGCGCTTGCCCCCCACCCTGGAACGGCCGCCCAATCCACTGCCGAGACGGAGGAAATCGCGGCCATCGAAAAGCAGGTCCTCGCTGCGCAGGACACCGCGCCCGTGGCCATGGTGAATGGTCAGCCCATCCCCCGCTGGATGTACGACAATGCCCTGCGCGACCGCCTGGCCCGTCTGCCCGCCGCCGAACGCGACAAGGCCGAGGTCCTGGCCCGGGAGCGCCAGACCATCCTGGACAACCTCCTGCAAATGGAGCTCCTGGCCCAGGAAGCAGCCCGCCAGGGCGTGGAGGCGGACATCGGCGCCGGGTACATCCGCGCCGGCATCATGGCCAAGGCCCATGGAAACGATCTGCTCTTTGCCAAGGCCCTGGCCAAGGCCGGCATGACCCGACAGCAGTATGTGGAAATCTGGAAACAGCAGGTCAGCGTGAACCGCTGGGTCCAGGAAGTGCTGCAGCCCACCCTGGCCGTCACCGAAGAGGCCATGCGCGCCCGTTACGCCCGGGATCTGCCGGAGCTGAACATCCCCCGCCGCATCCGGGTGCAGGAAGTGTTTGCCCCCTGGACCTCCGAGAACATGGAGGGCCGCCGGGATCTGGAAACCCTGACGCCCCTGCTGGTCAACGCCACCCACGCCCTTTCCCGCAGCGAGGACTTCCTGGCCGGCGCACGGGCCATGGCCAGCGGCGCCCTGGCCCCCGTGCGCGGCCTGGCCATCGGCGAGAAAGGCCTCATGCCCCTGGACGGCAACGCCACCCTGGCCAAGGCCGGGGCCGAACGCTGGCAGGCTGGCGACACCGTGGGCCCCTTCCCCTCCTCCGGCGGGCTGCATGTCTGGCGGGTGCTGGAAATTCAGGCCGCGCGCCAGGCCTCCTTTGAAGATGTCCGCGAGGCGCTCCAGACCCAGATGTTCGAAGAGGCCACGCATGAGGCCATTGCCGCCCGCAGCAAGACCCTGCGCGAGGGCGCGGACGTCAAAATCCTGCTCCCCTAGCAGCGGAGGCTCGGCATGGCACCACGGCGCAATGGCTTCACCCTGCTTGAACTGATCATCGTCATCACGATCCTGGGCATCCTGACGGCCATGGTCGCGCCCTTTGGCGCGCACATGGACAACAGCGCCCGCCGCGCCGCCACGGACAACACCTTCGAGGCCGTCCGCGCCGCCATCCTGGGCCCCCGCGGCCAGACGGACGCCCAGGGTCGCCCGGTCATCGGCGGCTACGTGGGGGACATGGGCCACCTGCCGCCATTGTATGCCTACGAATGGAACGACGCCCGGGGTAGAATGGTGGTCACCCTGGGCGCGGATGACGACGCCGTGATCTCCGACATCCCCTTTGATCCCGATGCCCCCGCTGCCTTCAACCCCCACGCCCAGCCCATGGGGTTGTGGACCGCCTATGAGGACAGCCTGGAGGCCAACAGCACCCTGGGCGCGGGGAGGGCTGGCAGCGTCTGGCGCGGCCCCTATCTGGCCACCCCACGCGACCAGTACCCCGATGACAATGCCTTTGCCTACGCCACCGATCCCCGCCTCTTTCTGCTGCGCGAAACCGAGGGCCGCCT
The DNA here is from genome assembly GCF_054653055.1 of Megalodesulfovibrio paquesii. Taxonomy (NCBI): domain Bacteria; kingdom Pseudomonadati; phylum Thermodesulfobacteriota; class Desulfovibrionia; order Desulfovibrionales; family Desulfovibrionaceae; genus Megalodesulfovibrio; species Megalodesulfovibrio paquesii. The sequence continues at coordinate 294,044 of NZ_BAAIGQ010000004.1, forward strand.
GAGCGATGGCTGGGGTCTGGCCTTCATCGTGCTCAGCGAGGAAATGGATTCGGACGGCATCCCCCAGAGCCTGACCTTCATCAGCCCCGGCCCGGACGGGGACTATGATCCCGATGACGAAAACTTCGCCACCGGCATCGACTGCGAAAAACCCGTCAACGAGGATAACCTCGTCTACACGATCACCAGACACGAATACGCCAACGACGCCGTCAGAATTGACCAGACCCGGTCCCAGCTGCTGGCCCTCCACGACGCCATCGTCGGCCCCCGGCGCGATTCCCAGGGCCGGCAGGTCCCGCCTTCGGGCTACAGCGCCGACGTGGGTGGGCTGGAAACGCTCTTCGGCACCCTGGTCCGCCACAACTCACGCGTGTACCTGCGCAAGGAAGACGGCACGGACGCCACCTGGATTGCCGGCAACTGGATCGAGGTCAGCGGCGATGCCGATGACTTCCCCCTCATCCCCCTCTGGCGTGAGGGCGCCATCTGCCATGCGCCCAAGCCGTACCTGCTGCACGGGGACAGCGGCGATATTGTCCTGGATGCAGACAACATCACCGCCTGGCAGTGCCTGAAGACAAACTGCAACACCGCCGCCTTCACCGCTGCCAATGGCTGGCGGCTGCGATCGGATCTGAGTTTTCCTATCCTGGAATTCGTTGTCGACTTTGACGACACCTCATCCCTGACCCTGGAAAAACCCGACGCCTGGACGGCCGCCTTCTCCCACTCCAACGCCACCAGACTTCCGGCCTGGGGCATGGCCGACACGACCGACGGCTGGCCGGCCCTGTCCTTCGGCTGGCGCGGAGGGTATCTGCCGCCTGCCATGACGACCGCCGCCCCCCTGTGGCTGGACGCCTGGAACCGACGCATCCTCGTCCGCCAGGATGCCGGCCGGAACATCCACCTCATCAGCGAAGGCGCAGACCCGGACGACAGCAACGATGACATCATCGTGACCATCCACCGCGACGAATACGAACAGCCGCTCACGGTGCAGGTCACCACCTCGGGCAATGTCGTCCCGGTACCCGGCGAAAGCGTGGTGGACCTCTGGGCCCCGCGCAACGGGCAGCTGCATGTCTGGCGGGCCTGGAATGCCACGGCCACGGGCGATACCTTCCGCTTTGGAGCCACTGCGGCGGCCTCCATCGGGCTGCCACTGGTGCCCCCCGCCGCCATGCGGCCCATCGCCCAGCTGTGCGAGGATGCCGCCAGTTGCCCCGCCTCCATCAGTACGGTGGATGCCACCCTGGCCGGCCTGCGCGTGCCGGTCGGCCAGGTCTATCTGGAATTCCGCCACAAGGAGTTCGAGAACACCAACAACACCATTGCGGCGGGCCAGTACGCCTCCCCTCATCCAACCCTGACCACCAACAGCACCACCACCGCCGCCGGCCCCGCGGGATATCAGCAGATCAAGACCCTGTTCCTGATGGATAGCGGCGCGGTCCGGGAGCTGGGGCCATGAAACGGAGGCCTGCTGCGCTGCTGGGGAGCCTGCTGTGCGTCCTGCTGCTCGCCCCTGCCCGTCCGCCTGCTGTGGCTGCCCCGGCCCCTCGAAACACGGCCAGGGCCGAGGCCACCCTGGACGCAGCCATGCGCATGCTGGCCCTGGGCCGGCTGCGCGAGGGGCGCAGCCTCTTCCTGCATCTGGCCGAGGAGGCCGCCCGCCAGCAGCTCCAGCCCGAGGTGGAACGCTTTGCCCTGCAGGAGGCCGCGCGCCTCTCCCTGCGGCTGGAGGCCCCGGCGGATGCCCTGCGCATCTGGGAAACCCTGTACGCCCGCCATGCCGCGGCCAGTGTCCGGCGCACGCTGTGCCAGGACGCCGTGGCCGTGCTGACCACGCATGCGGCCCTGGAAAGCTCCCTGCGCAGCGCCTGCGGGCTCACACCCAGACCATCCCCTGCGCCGGTTCTGTCTGATCTGCCTGGGCCAGCAATGCCCGGCCCTGATTTGGCTGAACCTGATTGGGCTGGTTCTGGGCTGCCCGTCACCGACGCCCCCACCGCGGCGGACACCATCCGCCTGCGTCTGGCTGCCGGGCCGACGCTGACCATCACCCTGCGCCAGACCGTCGCCTGCCGCACCGGTGGGGAAGAGCTGCTGCTGCCGCCCGGGCGCTGGATCCTGCGCGAGCAGGCCGGGCAGATCGCCTGCACTGCGGCCGAATCCCCGGGAACTGCGGTGCTGCTGGGCTCGGATCTGCAACTGGAAGTCCCGGAACGGGGACTGATCCTCCATGACGGTGCCGACCATCGCTACGGCGGGGCCTTCCGCCTCCTGGCCCGGCCCGGCCAGCCCGGCAGGGTGGACCTGGTGCTGCGGCTGGCATTGGAAGACTATGTGACAGGCGTGCTGCTGGGCGAGATGCCGGCCTCCTGGCCTGCGGAAGCGTTAAAGGCCCAGGCCGTGGCCGCCCGGACCTATGCCCTGGCCCAGCGTCGCCAGGCCTCCCGTGACTGGGATCTGCTGGACGACACCCGGGACCAGCGCTATCTGCCGCCCGCGCCCGGCACTCCCCGGCTGGCAGATATCCGCGCCGCTGTGGCCGCCACCCGCGGCATGGTGCTGACGCATCAGGGCCAGCTTTTTGCCGCCTATTACCACGCCCACAGCGGCGGACGTCTGGAGGCGGCCAACGCGGAACTGCCCGGCCCGGCCGCGGTGTTTCCAGCCGATACCGACCCCGCCGGCGCAGACCTGCCCGGCCTGGACTGGACCCTTTCCCTGCCGGCAGCGGCGGTCTTGCGGCGGACCATGCCCACGGGCGTTTCAGAGGCAGCGGCCGCGTCGCCGCCGCTGGTTGGCATCGCCGTGGGCGAGCGCACGGCAGGCGGCCGGGCGCGGACCGTGCTGCTGCGCACGCCGCAAGGCACCACCCGGCTGGATGCCGCCGCCTTCAGGCGCGCCCTGAACCTGCCGGCCTTCAAGAGCCTGCTCTGCGACATCCGCCTGGCCGAGGGCGTGGTGTACATCACCGGTCGCGGCCACGGCCACGGCGTGGGCATGAGCCAGTACGGCGCCGCCCGGCTGGCCGCCCAAGGGCTGCCTTTTGACGCCATCCTGGCCCGGTACTACCACCAGACCGCCCTGGCCCGGCTCGCTTTCAGGCCAGAAAGCCCAGAAGCGCCCGGAGCGTCAGGCGAGCCGGGCCTCCAGACAGCCGCCCTCAGCCGCGCCCCCGCTTCGGGAGCAGCCGGCCAGTAACCCGGCAATAGTCCGCATACGCCGGCCCGAACTGCTGCGCCAGCATTGCTTCCTCGCGCGGCACCCGCAGAAACCACAGGGCCGCGCAGGCCGGCAGCACCAGAAAGCCGGCAATCCAGTTGTGAATCAGCAGCGGCTGCGCCACGGCCGAAATCCAGATGGCGGCGTACATGGGATGGCGAATCCGGCCGTAGATGCCGTGGGTGATCAGCCCGTGCCCTTGGCGCAGTTCCAGCCCCGGGCTCCAGTTGGCCCCCAGGTGGGCGTGCGACAGCCAGAACAGCGCCAGAAACGGCAGCTGCAGGAGCGCCCCCACCATCGTCCAGAACCAACCCAGGGAATAGGCGGCAAAGGCAAAACAATTCGTGACCAGATGCAGCAGGGGCAGCAGCATCATGGTGGCGAACATGCTCGTCAGGAGCACCTTCTCCAGGGTATCCTTGCGGGACCAGACCACCACGTTGGCCCGGTTGCGCAGACTGTATGGCATGCGGATGATGAACATGGCCGCAAACGCGGCCAGCCAGACCAGCACGCCCCACCCCTGCTCGCGCCAGCGCAGTGCCGCCACCACCAGCAACACCGCCCCTGCCGCCACAGCAGCCCAGGGCGCCTTGCCGCGTACCATGGGCCGTTGTCCCGAAACCTCGCCATCACCGGTAACGTCTTTCATGGCCTTCCTCTTTATGGCTTGATATTCTTGCTGATATTTTTCAGCTTCAACATGCCGCGCCAGCATCTCATTATTGAAATCGATTTGCAATATCATTTATAGAGGTGTCGACTCTGCCCCGGCGGGAGAGCTTCATTGCACAGCATTTCCCCAGTAAGCCAGGATCAGGCAAGCAATTGGCAGAAATAGGCGTTCAACGCCGCGCCATGGTCGAGTATTTGCCTACTTGCGGCCAGGGCGGCCCGTCTCCTCCCAGCTCCTGAACCCTCCGCCCGGCGCGCAAGGAGAACCCGCATGCTCTACAGAACCATGCCCAAGACCGGCGATTCCCTGTCCATCCTGGGCTTCGGCTGCATGCGCCTGCCCATGCAGGACGGCGCCATCGACGAACCCCGGGCCATCGCCCAAATCCGGCAGGCCATTGATCGCGGCGTGAACTATGTGGACACCGCCTGGCCCTACCACGCCGGCGCAAGCGAACCCCTGCTTGGCAAGGCCCTCAAGGATGGCTGGCGCGAAAAGGTCAAGCTGGCCACCAAGCTGCCCTCCTGGCTCATCAACACCCGCGAGGACATGGACCGCTACCTCAACGCCCAGCTCGAACGCCTGGGCGTGACCCGCATCGATTACTACCTGGTTCACACCCTGGACGGTCCTCTCTGGGATCGCCTGACCGCCCTGGGCATTGCCGACTTTCTGGACAGCGCCATCAAGGACGGCCGCATCGGCTGCGCCGGCTTCTCCTTCCACGGCCTGCTGCCGGACTTCAAACGCATCGTGGACGCCTACCCCTGGACCTTCTGCCAGATCCAGCTCAACTATCTGGACCAGGAATTCCAGGCCGGGCTCCAGGGCCTGACCTACGCTGCCGAACGCGGCCTGGGCGTGATCATCATGGAGCCCCTGCGCGGAGGCAACCTCGGCCAGCCCACCGCCCCCCCGGCCGTGCAGGCCCTCTGGGACACCGCCTCCACCAGACGCGCCCCGGTGGACTGGGCCCTGCGCTGGGTCTGGAACCGGCCGGAAGTCACGGTGGTGCTCTCGGGCATGAACGAGGAAGCCCACATCGAACAAAATCTGGCCATTGCCGACACCGCCACCCCTGGCTGCCTCACCTCCGGGGAACTGGCCCTGGTGGACAAGGTCGCCCGGGCCTATCAGGAACTCATGGCCGTGGGCTGCACCGGCTGCGGCTATTGCATGCCCTGCCCCATGGGCGTGCAGATCCCCAAGTGCTTCGACATGCTCAACCGCCTGCACATGTTTGGCGACGAGGATGGCACCAAGTTCTTTTACGTCCTCAGTGTCGGCGGCGTGGTTGGCACCAGCGCCCCTGGCTATGCCTCCCAGTGCGTGGCCTGCGGGGAGTGCCTGGAGAAGTGCCCGCAACAAATCCAAATCCCCGACGTGCTCCGGCAGGTGGCCGCAGACATGGAAGACAATGCCATGGAACCGCGCGTGGCTGCGGCCAGGGCCATGTTCGCCAAGGGCTTATCCTGAGGATTCGGCGGGATACCATTCCCCTGCGAAGGGTATCCCGCCTGCCCCTGCAGCCAGCCCTGCCTTTGCCTTTCTCTGCGCTTCCTTCTATAGCCTGCGTATGATCCCCATCCTCTACCGCCCCTCAGGAACCGCCGCATGACCATGCTCTATTATGACTGCGCCGCCGGCATCAGCGGCGACATGCATCTGGCCGCCCTGCTTGGCCTGGGTGTGCCCCTGGAACATCTGCAGGCCGAACTGTCCAGGCTGGGGCTGGATGATGAATTCTCCCTCCACGTGGCCAGGGACGCCCGCAACGGCATCGTCGGCCTGCGCGTGGACGTGCAGCTGACGGCTGAAAGTCATGCGCCTTCGCATGACCACGAGCATGGCCACAACCATGCCCATTCGCATGCCCATCCGCACGGGCATGAACATGCGCATGGACATGAGCACGGCTCCCCTCACAGCCACCCCCATGCCCCGCACCGCAATTTCGCAGACATCCGCCACCTGATCGAGGCCAGCACTCTTGATCCCGCAGTGCAGGCGACCAGCCTGGCCATCTTCCGCCGGCTGGCCGAAGCCGAGGCCACGGTGCACGGCAAACCCGTGGACGAGGTGCACTTTCACGAGGTCGGGGCCACGGACTCCATCGTGGACATCGTCGGCGCGGCCATCTGCGTGCATTTTCTCAAGCCGGACGCCATCTGGGCCTCGCCCGTGGAGCTGGGCGGCGGCGTGGTCCGTTGCGCCCACGGGCTCATCCCCGTGCCCGCCCCGGCCACGGTGGAGTTGCTGGCCGGCATCCCCACCACCCGCGGCGCCACCCCACACGAAACCACCACCCCCACCGGCGCGGCCATCCTGGCCACCCTGGTGGACCATTTCACCGCCACGCCCCGGCTGATCATGGACCGCACGGCCTATGGCATCGGCCATCGCCAGACCGAACTGCCCAACGTGCTGCGGGTGCATCTGGCCCGACCCGTGGAGCAGGAGCAGGCGGCGCCGGCCATGCCGGCAGGCGCAGCCATCCAGCAGGCCCGGCTGCTCCAGTGCAACCTGGATGACATGACCGCGGAGATGCTCGGCGTGGCCATGGAACTGCTCATGGAGGAAGGGGCCATGGACGTGCACTTCACGCCCATCGTCATGAAGAAGAACCGCCCGGCCACCTGCCTGTCCCTGTTGTGCGCAGTGGAGGACGAATCGCGCTTCAAGGCCCTGCTTTTTCGCCACACCACCACCCTGGGCGTGAAGAGCTTCCCCCTGGAAAAGACTGTCCTGGATATCCGGTTCGAAACCCTGAACACCCCCCTGGGGCCGGTGACGCTCAAGCACGCCCTGCAGGACGGCCGGATCATCCGCTCCAAGCCCGAGCTGGAAGACTGCAAAACCCTGGCCCGGTGGCACGACCTGCCCCTGACCGAGGTCTATGCCCTCATTGCCAAACACCGGGGCTGAGGCTCCGGGCGGTTGAAGGATTGCATCGCATGATGACGAACCAGTTGAAGGCCCTCCTGACGGAGGTGCAAAACGGCACCCTGGATGTGGACCAGGGCCTGGCCAGACTGCGCGACCTGCCGTTTCTGGAGCTGGGGCACACCCGCATCGACCTGCACCGGGCCCTGCGCAACGGCTTTCCCGAGGTCATTTACGCCGAAGGCAAGACGCCGGACCAGGTAGCCGAGATCTTCCAGCGCATGCAGGCCCACAGCCACGTTCTGGCCACACGCGTCTCTCCGGAGATGGCCCGGCGGGTGCAGGCCTGCTGTCCCGAGGCCCAATACAACGCCATGGGCCGGACCCTGACCTTTGTGCGCGGGGAACTGGCCTGGAAGGAAGGACAGATTGCCATCGTCACCGCCGGCACCTCGGACCTGCCCGTGGCCGAGGAGGCCCGCGTCACCTGCGAGATGCTCGGCAGCCGGGCCGTGGTGCTCAGCGACGTGGGCGTGGCCGGGATTCACCGGCTCTTTGACCGGCTGGAGGTCCTGCGTCAGGCCAGGGTGGTCATTGTGGTGGCCGGGATGGAAGGCGCGCTGGCCAGCGTCATCGGCGGGCTGGTTTCCCAGCCCATCATCGCCGTGCCCACCTCCGTGGGCTATGGGGCGGCCTTTTCGGGGCTGGCGCCGCTGCTTGGCATGCTGACCTCCTGCGCCAGCGGCATCACCGTGGTGAACATCGACAACGGCTTTGGCGCGGCCTGCGCGGCCTGCAAGATCAACAATCTGTTCGGCTGAACCCCGCCTCAGCCTGTGGCCTGCCCCGCCTCAGCCCCGCTCGCCGTGGGCCAGGGCTCTGGGACTGGCGCCAAAATAGCGTTTGAATTCGCGATTAAACTGGGAGACGCTCTCATATCCCACCTGGCGTGCGGCATCGCTGGCGCGGAAGCCCTGATCCACCAGCAGGTTCTTGGCCATGTTCAGCCGCACCTGCTTGACGTACTGGATGGGCGAGAGGGAGGTCACCTGTTTGAAGGCCCGGTGGAAGGCCGAGGCGCTCATGTTCACCTCGCCGGCCAGTTGCTCCACGTTGAAGGACTGGTGGAAATTGTCGTGAATCTGCCGCAGGGCCTTTTCAATGCGGGCCAGGCCGGTGTGCTTGAGCACCAGGGCATGCAGGCAGGCGGCGTCCCTGCCACAGAGAATCCGATACATCAGCTCGCGCAGGAGCCCTGGCCCAAGCACCCGGCTTTCCACAGGATGGTCCAGGGCATGCAGCAGTCGCAGCAGGGCATCCTGAAACACCGCATCCACATGCCCCACGAACAGGCCCGGCCGGCGGCAGCCGGCCTTGGTGCAACCCGGCTCGGACGGAGGATCCATGTGCGAGGTGATGCCGTGGAGCAGGGCCATGTCCAGATCAATGGTCATGCCCAGGAGCGGCTCACCTGGAGCGATGCAGGCCTCGCACTCCAGAGGCAGCGGCACGGACAGGACGAGGTAATGATCGGGATCGTACGTATACCGTTCCCCTGCCAGATAAATATGCTTGGCGCCCTGGCCCAGGATGATGATGCCTTGCTTGTAAAGCAACGGGGCACGGGCCGAACTGCGCGAACTGCGGAAAACATGCACGCCGGGCAGGGCGGCGGGGGTGATGCCGTCCTGGACAGCCAGTCGTGCAAGTGCGGCAGCGATGGTCGACATTGGGAGTTCCGGGCGTTTATTGTGGCGTAATCCGATCTTTTTCTAGCGGCTGCAGCAGCATCAGGCAAGAAAAAAACGCACAGGCCACCCAAAGCACGCCCGGGGGACCTGATGTTCGCGGCGCGCCGCGGCCGGTGCGAGCGGTGCGGCCGGTGCGGCCGGTGCGGCTGGTCTGCGGTGGTTCTCTCAGTGGGGCGATTGCCTGGGGCACGCGACGCCTTGGCGTATGGCCTGCTCCAGGATCGGCAGTTCCACGGGCTTGGACAGGTAGCCGTCCATGCCGGCCGCCAGAAACCGTTCCCGGTCGCCGGCCATGGCATAGGCCGTGAGGGCGAGAATGGGGATGCCGGCCTTGTCCGGGCCCGCGGCCCCGTCCCGGATACGGCGGGTGGCCTCCATGCCGTCCATGCCGGGCATCTGAATATCCATCAGCACCAGATCAAAGCGGCCCGTCTTCAAGGTTTCCAGCGCCTGCTGCCCATCGGCCACAGCCACCACACGGTGCCCCAGCAATTCGACCAACCGCATGGTGGAGAGCTGATTGGCTGGGTCATCCTCCACCAGAAGCAGGGAAAGACCATACCCTGAGGCCTGCTGCACCGAGGCGTCCGTTTCCGCAGGACAGTCAGCCAGGCCAAAGGTAATGCAAAAATATACCGACGTCCCCACCCCGGCCTGGCTTTCAATGGCGATATTGCCGCCCATAAGATTCACCAGCCGTCTGCAAATCGACAGGCCAAGCCCTGCCCCCTGGAATTCCCGCTGATATCCCTGGCTGACCTGGGAAAACGGGGTGAACAGCAGGGCCATCTTATTGTCCGGAATACCGATCCCGGTATCGGTCACGCTGAAAAGCACCCGATATTCCAGGGAGTTTCTGGCTGGAAGGGGGTGGGCCTCCACCTCGACATGCCCTGTCGTGGTGAACTTGAGGGCATTGCCGATAAGATTGCTGAGCACCTGCTGCAACCGCGGGGCATCCCCGCGCAGCCATTCAGGAATACTGGGATTAATGGTCATGCGCAGCTCCAGGCGCTTTTGCATGGCCGTGGGGGCAAAGAGCTGCAGGACAGCCTCCATGGCGTCCTTGAAGTCAAAGGGATACATGACGATTTCCAGCTTGCCGGCTTCCACGCGGGAGAGATCCAGAATATCCGAAAGCAGGCGGGTCAGCCTTCTGGACGACTGCACGGCCGTGGTGACGTATTCCGCCTGTTCCGGTGTAATGGCCGTGAGTTGCAGAAGCTGGAGCATGCCGATGATGCCATTGAGCGGCGTGCGGATTTCATGGCTCATGTTGGCCAGAAACTCGCTCTTGGCCAGGTTGGCGGCCTCGGCCACTTCCTTGGCCTCAGTGAGCTGGGCTTCCAGGGTTTTGCGACGGGTGAGGTCATCCATCACCCAGATGACCCCCTTGTTCAGGTCCACAGGGTCCAGCGCTTTTCCCGAGAGAATGCACCAGATGGCGGTGCCGTCTTTTCTCCGGAACTGGTACTCAAGCTGTGTTTGCTTGCCCCAGGCCAGGGGCTTGTAATAGTTCTCCCCAAATTCTAGATAGTGTGCCTCATCAAGATGCAGGCCCCGCACGCTGGCGCCTGTCAGCTCATCCGGCGACTCGTACCCCAGAATATCCGCAACCCGCTGGTTGGCCAGGGCAATTTGTCTCCCGCCTCGCAAAAGCAGGATGCCCACCTGGGAATTTTCAAAAATGCTTTGGAACTCCTGCTGGGCCTGCCGCAGGGTCACTTCGGCCGCCTTGCGTTCACTGATATCCAGGGCCGTGAAGACAACGCCCTTGGACAAGTCCTCGCGTTCCAGCGGCGTGGAGCTCAGGAGCACGTCGATGATGGTCCGGTCCTTGCGTATCCAGCGGGTCTCCACCGTGCCGGTCCCGTGTTCGAAGATCTGGCGATACTTTTCCCGCCCCACCAGCTCGTATTCGCCATCGTCCGGATAGAGCATCCTGGCATTGCGGCCCAGCAGCTCCTGTTCCGAATATCCCGTCATCCTGCAAAGCAAGGCGTTGGCACGGAGGATGACCCTGTCCACCACCAGACCGGCGCCCACCGGCGCGGCCAGGAATATGCTGGTGAGGGTATTCTCGCTCTGGCGCAGGGCTTCCTCGGCCCGCCTGCTCTCCAGTTCCCTGGCCTTGGCGTGGCGCTCCGCACGCCGGTAGCGCCGGGCAAGAACAAACAACCAGATGACACAGGCCCCCAGCAACCCCACGGTGGCACACAGTGCGACAAGCTCCGCACCGTATTCATCGAACATGGACTTTTTTTTGTTCAGAATTACAGCCCCGGCAGGCACGGTGGAGGCCTTGATGCCGAATCGATCCAGCACGGCCTGGTCGAAATAATAGGCATTCACCTCGCTGCTCGCCATCACGGGAATTGTGCCGGGGGCCCTCCCGTTAAGAATGTCCAGCGCGATGCCGCCGGCCGCCTTTGCCTGATCATAATGTGAGATGAGTTTCCCCCCGACGACACCCTCCCCCAACCCGTGATGCCAAAGGTGAAACACCGGCACGCGCGTATGCACCAGCACCCAGTCCAGGGATTCCGCAAATTCCTTGGTCACGTTGGCCTTGTCTCGATAGGCCGAGAGCAGCAACAAGGCGTCGTCCGAAGCAGTCAGCGCATCCAGGGCGCGTTCGGCCTGCCTCCAGGTCAAATCCTGCAAAGACACCACAGCCAGCTCTTTGCCCGGATATGCAGACTGCAGCGCCAGGTAAGTTGCAAGATCGGCCTGCCCGCTGGGGGTGGCATCCGTGAGGGCCACCACGCGCCGGGCCCTGGGCAGCATCTGCCACAGCGCGTCCAGCGTCTCCCTCATGGAAACAGCCTCCACCACGCCGGCCGTCAGGGCGTCGCCACTCAGTGATTGTGCCAGGGTTTGGTTGTTCACTCCAAAAAAGACCAGCGGCAGGTCGGGAAACAGCTGGGCGCGAGTGTCCAACGCAAAGCGCAGCGCGTCATCATCCGCAACGATGACAAGCTGATACGGGGGGAGTGCCTGCAGTTTTTTCTGCAGCATCTCCTGAAATCTCGGGAAGGTGTCTGCAGTATAAAACCGCTTGCAGTCCATGAACTCCACATCCAGCTTCACGCCTGCCGGGTCCAGCACACTCTTCAAGCCCGCCGTTTGCTGGAAAAAAGTGGGGAATCCAGGATGGTAGGAACTGATAAACAGTGCGCGCTGTCCTGCGGCAAACGCCGGGGCGCCCGGCACCACAACAAGGCACACGCTCACTGCGCACAGGACGGCAAGGCACCAGGTTCGAACTTGAGATTTTCCCATATCCCCCCCGATCAGTCCTGCTGTCCCCCAAAATAGCAACCGCCCCCGCCCTTCTCTTCGCCTCCTGCTGTGAGCCAGCATGTGCCAACCACTCTGCCACGACGAGCCTGCATCAAGCAACACCGAAGCCAGAACCGCACGCATCAGCCCACCCCTCGCAATCCGGCCACCTGCCCGCAGTCCCTGCCCAATGACCGGACAGCTGTGGCCCGCCGCCCTTGCGGCAGGGCAGCAGCACCGCGCGGACCAACACAAAAAAGGCGCTGAGGATTGCTCCTAAGCGCCTGAAATGCTGGTGGGCCGTGATGGGTTCGAACCATCGACTCTCTGATTAAAAGTCAGATTTTTACCTTTCCCTGCGCTTCCCGCAATTTCATTAATTCACATTATTCTAGATAAATAGACAATAGCACTTTCCCTAGCTTTCCCTTGACGTCACCTTGCTTCAGGCATAAAAACGTACCCATACCGTACCCAAAAGCCCTGCGGACACTTGGTGCGATCAAACTTTCTGGGTACGGTTTTGGGTACGGTTTTTTCAAGGAGCTTACGGCATGGGTGACAGGAAGTGGACTAAAGCCGGCAAAGGCATCGAATACCGGGACCATGCCACGCGCAAGCACGGCGTGAGGCCTGACAGGTATTACCGCATCCGATATGCCCGCGAAGGCAAAGACGTTGCCGAATGCCTGGGCTGGGCTTCGGAAGGCTGGACCCTGGACAAGGCCACCCTGGAGAGGGCGCGGATTGTCCAAGCTATCAAATCTGGCGAAGGCCACCAATCGCTTTCGGAGAAGCGCGAAGCCGTCAAAGCCAGACGCGAAATGGAAGAAGCCGCCGCCCGTCGCGCTGCCGCAGAAGGCCGGACCTTCCTGGACATCTTCGAGACGGAATATCTCCCGGCCCAGTCAACCCAGGGCAAAAAACCCGTCACCATCGCCAACGAACGTTCCATTGTTCGCCGCTGGCTTGGTCCTGCCCTGGGCGACCGCCCCTTGAAGGACATCTCTCCCTTCGACCTGGAGAAGCTGAAAGCGTCCATGGCCAAGGCCGGCAAGACCCCGCGCACCTGCGAATACGCCCTGGCCGTGTTCCGGCAGGTGCATAACTTCGCCACGCGTCACAATCTGCTGGACGCCTTCAACCCCATGGACAAGGTGAAGGCCCCGCGTCGGGACAACCGCCGACAGGCCTTCCTGACCCACGAGCAGGCGGCCACCCTCTTGGATGAGCTGGCCAAGCACAGCCAGGACGTGCATGATCAGGCCTTGATCTCCCTGCACACCGGCGCACGGGCCGGCGAAATCTTCCGCCTCAAATGGCAGGACATCAACCTTGCCCACGGCGTCATCACTTTGATGGACACCAAGAACGGGCAAACACGTCAGGCCATCATGACGGCGGAGGTCCGGGCCATGCTGCAACGCCGCAAACCTGGCGCGCCTGCTGCGTTCGTCTTCACGACCAAGGACGGCCAACCCGTGGCCAAAGTCTCCAAGACCTTTGAGCGGGTTGTGGCCTCCCTGGGCTTCAACGAAGGCGTGGACGACGAACGGCACAGACTCTGCTTCCATTCCCTACGCCACACCTTCGCCAGCTGGATGGCCATGAGCGGCGCGGACGTCTTCACCCTCAAGGAGGCCATGGGCCACAAAACTTTGGCCATGACCATGCGCTATTCCCACCTCATGCCCTCGCACCTCAAGAAGGCCGTGGCCGGCTTCGAGGCCAGCTTGCAGCAGGCCCATGAAGCGAAAGCGCGCAAGGTGGTGGCGTTGCGCAAAATCGAAGGCGAGTAAGACGCAGACCAATGGCAGCTGGCCTTGACCAACTTCACGATCCATATTAGTATATATTATGCACAGCAGGGAAATCATCCGCCGGCTTGAGGCAGACGGCTGGCAGGTTATCCAGACATCGGGCAGCCACTGGCAGTTCAAGCACCCAGAAAAGCCGGGCCGGGTGACTGTGCCGCACCCAAAGAGGGACGTTCCCGCCGGCACCCTGCGTTCCATTGAGCGGCAAGCAGGCCTGCGCCTGCGGTAGGAGAAAGAGGCCATGCCGAGCTACATCGGGATCATTCACAAGGACACGGACAGCGACTACGGCGTCAGCTTCCCGGATTTTCCGGGCTGCATCACCGTGGGCAGCACCCTGGACGAAGCCGGACGCATGGCCCAAGAAGCGCTGGCCCTGCACGTGGCAGGCATGCGCGAGGACGGCGAGGCCATTCCCGACCCCATGCCCCTGGACGAAGCCCGCGCCCATGAGTTCGCCCAGGACGCCGCCGCCTTCATCGTGGTGGCCATCCCGGACGAAGCGCCAAAGTACGTGCGCATCTCCATCACCGTGCCGGAAGACGCCCTGGCCAGGATCGACAATTACAGCAAGGCCCAGGGCATCCCGCGCAGCACGTTCCTTGTCCAGGCCGCGACACGGGCCATGCAGGCAGGGGCGTGATGGAGCTGAACCCCGATGCACAGCCCTGGCGCGAAGCTCTGTGCGTCCAGGAAGTGGACGCACTTGCCGCCTGCCTGCGTAACGCCCGCGACCGTGATACCTGACGCAAAAGGCTAATGAACCGCCATTTCGTTCGAAACAAACGACGTTGTGTTGGCTCTGCTCCCAACAACCATCCCGCAGACGCCCATCTGCAGCAGCACTGGAGCAACTGACCACACTGGTGCACAGCCCCCGCGCACTCCACCACATCACAGAGTATACATTTCGATTCCTCTGGGTATTCTGGCCTGGTAAAAGCTCTGGGTGACGACACAAATGCACGTCTACAGGACTGCCCAGGCCCTTCGTGAATGAATGCGATGCTCTTTACTGCAAACTCCTTGGTGGAAAACAGTATCCTTAAAGTAGCGTATCATAGCACCTTGCGATAATCCTATGGCGACACAACAGACTGACTCCATCCATGCTGTGGAACGGTTTTTCTTCTGGCTGTGGGAATACCAGCGGCGCAATGCCGGGTTCCAAAAGACTATTGAGAAAGAGATCGAGAAGCTGCGAATACTAAGCAACTCCTCTGATCCGATTCTCTCTGAAAAGCCTCCGCCAGGATACTTCTATCGCTTTATGCAGTTGGAAGGCACTCGCTCGATTGACTGGGAGTGCGAGCAACGTCTCGAGGAGTTCAATGCATGGATCACCATAGCCCGGGATGGAATAATCCGCCAGGGACTGCTGCATAGCGGGTGCCGGATGATTAGCAAGGAGTCCACCTCTGCAGATCTTGTTGTTGCCGTGGTAAAAAAGGCTGGCTTGCCAAGGCTGCAAATTGAGGTCGTCGACACGCCCCGCAACACGGTGCAGGTCCTGGAGCCGCCTTCGGGTGGGCGCCCCGCCAATCTCAACGTGGATTTTGACGCACCGCTCGATACAATTTTCTCTGACTTCAAACACTTGCATGACTATTACAACCTGGAAAATTATAGTGTTGCCAGCCGGTTGGAATACATCAGTATAATATTGCGACTTGAGGGGCATAGCTTGGGGCGATTAAGCGGGGACTATTCTCGCGCCAAGGGATTGTACATCTGGGACCGAGTCCATGCCGACGGCCTGACTCAGTCCGCCGCCGTGGAGCAGCTTGCCCGCCTCCTGCCCCGCGGCGACATCGAAATGGAGGACGAGCTCTGGCGCTACCGCATCACTTCTGAATGTATTGAAAAAATTAATGTTGTCCCCATGCGCAAACGTCGGAACTAGCAAATTCTTCGTAGTTCCCTACAACCCTACGCATTCCCTCCATATGCTGCTCCCTGCATCCGGCGGACTCCCCCGTCGCACCAAGCGCAAGGAGCAAAGCATGCCTCACCACCCTGTCACCGTAGAGCACTTCCTGGAAAATGGCCTGCCCCAGTGGTCTGCCGCACGGACGCAGCCAAGGCCACCGGGGGCTTGATCTCACCCAAGCAACTGGCCAACCTGGACTGTGAAGGCGCCGGCCCGCCCGAAGTCCTGCGCCTGGGCCGCGAGGGTCGGGGCAAGGTCGCATACCCGGCGGCCAGCTTTTTTCAATGGGTGTGCGAGCAGCTGCACCCAGTCGAACACCGGGCGCGGGGCTAAGGATGGGCTTCATCCAGGATAGCCAAAGTAGTCGCCGCCCAGGAAACGCTTCAGCTGCGCTGCAACGACGCCTGGGCCATGCTGCCTGATCTGGCCACACTCGTAACCACCATCAAGACGGGCGTCTTTGAAAAAAAAGCCGCATGGCGGCGTATTCCGCTGGGCGAGGTTCCCGACTTCGCCCGGCGGATACCCCACGCCGACTGGACCACGGGCCGCGTCAACATCTACCTGCGAGCCAGTTTCGAGACACCTGCCGGCGTGGCCTATTGGCCGTGCCTGGACGTGGAGGCCAGCAGCGAGCATGACAATGTTGCCGCGAACCTTGCCGCTGCATTCGAAACGGCGCTTGCGTTTGAGCAGGCCGGACTGTGGAGCCATGAAACCCAGGTGTTGCTCACCGGGCGCGGCCTGCGCTTCATTTGGCCTTGTCTCATCCGCCCCGAGCACGGTGAGCTGTACCAGCATTTCCTGAAGGACCGAGTTCGCTGGCCATGCATCGACGCAGGGCCAAACCGCAAGGGTACGCCCTTGCGTCTGGCCGGCTATCGTGGGCACCTCAAGCAGGGCACACCACTTAAGCGCCGTATCCACATGCTTGCGGATCCCTGGCAGCTGTTCGAGCTGGACGAGGTCGAATACCTGCGGTTGGTGGACGGACCAGGGAGCCCAGACGAGCATTGCGCCATCGTGGAAGCCATCCTGCCCCGCACCTGGGCAAGGGTGGAGCACTCTTGGAGCCGGTTCCTGGAATCCTACCGTCGGCAGGTGGCCCTGGCCTCCTCGTTGGTGGAAGTGGTCCTGCCGCGCCCGGAGAAAACACGCCGCGCCCTGCTGGCCGCCGTCCTGGCGCATGTTGAAGAGGATCTCGGCATGACCCCACGTGTGGTGGATTGCGGTGGGCGGGTTATTTACCAGCTGCCGACCTGCCCCTTGTGCGGCAGGGACGGCAAGGCCTGGATTACTGGAAGTGGTCGGATAAAATGTTGGCGCGCCACCTGCGAGGCTTCCGCCAGTGAGGGCGGCGTATCGCCCTCGAAGTGGATTGAGGACTTTGCTCCCGAATTGCCGGACCTGCCGGAGCCGGCTTCCGCCCTGACGCATGGACAGGCCCTGCCATTGGAAGAGGCTCGCGCCCTGCTGCGCCAAGCCTTCGAAGGTCAAGGCAACGTCCTCATCAACGCCACGCCGGGTCTGGGCAAGACCCATGCCGCATTGGACTACCTGCAAGCGTTTTGCGCCAACGGTGGCAGGGCCGTCTATGCCGCGCCCACGCACGCCCTGGCTGAAGAGGTGGCGGACAAGGCCCGTCTGCGTGGCATCGACACGGCGCGCGTTAAGGGCATGCATGCCGACATCTGCGGTCCGCAATGGGCAGACGCACAATCATTCATCCAACGCGGCTTCTCTCCCGTGGCCATGTACTGCCGGCGCAAGTGTCCGCAACGTGAAGGCTGTTCCTACCTGCAGCAATCCGAATCGGCCCCGCTGATAGTCACCTCGCATGCCTGTCTACCGACTCGGGAATGGAGTGCGGACTTGTTCGTCATCGACGAAAGCGCCGCTGCGTCCCTGCTGGAGTCCCAGGCCGTGCCGTGGCCCGCCATGGAGACCATTGCCAGCCGGTTGCCCAGCGACAGTGCCAACGTCATCCGCGCCGTGGAGGATTGTTGCCGCGAGGCACTGGCCCGTCTCCAAGCCACGGACAAGCAGCACGTTCACGCTCGGCTGTACGCCTCACGGCCACCAGAAGGCCATGAGCGCGCCTGCAGTCTCTGGGAGGTGCTGTGTGTGCCGGACGTCGCCTTGACCGCCTTGCAACGCGACCTCGCCGCATTTGAGCAGGGCGCGGAAGAAAACTGGTTGCGTTGGCAATGGAGACTGTGGACGGAAGGCTTGAACCTGCGGGCCATGCGCTGGCTGGAGGAGGCCCTATCGGCAAAGGCTGATCTCGCCGCGCCGGGCTCCGTTTACCTCCACGTAGCACGCAGCAAGACGGAACCCTTCCACATGGTGCGGGTGGTCAACCACGCCGCAAGCCTGGGTCAGGAACGCCGGCTGATCCTCCTGGACGGCACTGGCGACCACGCCGAAGCCGAGGGCCTGTGGCTACGCCCCATCCAACCCATGCGCATCAAGGCGGCAATGCCGGACCTCAAGACCGTCTGGCTTCGGCGCGGCCTGGGCAAGGGCCGGACGCTGCAGCTCTCGCCCCGGCAACTGGAATCCCGCCTGCAAGACTGCATCAAGCACCTGCCGCCCGTTGCCTCTGGCGCGCATGACGTGCTGCTGCTCATGCATCTGGCCCGCGAAGGAGAGGCCCTGGCCACTGCGCAAGATTTGGACCCTTCGCGCAACTGGTCTGGCCTCCACCACTTCGGCCCCCGTGGCGTGAATAGCTGGGAGGATTGCCAGGCCGTCATTGTCCTGGGCACGCCCACGGCCAGCCCCGCTGGCAGCTTGGACGCTGCCTGTACGCTTTTCCCCACGCAGGAAGCGCGCCTGCACTGGATAGCCAGTCTTGGCAGGCGCGACCTTGCGCAAGGCATTCACCGAATTCGACCCATAAGAGGCGGCAAAACCATTGTCGTCATGGGCAGCCACTGGCCAGAAAACTTCCCGCCGCCCGGACTGATCCTGGACGGCCGCCGCAAGGCCGGCACCTTCCCGGAAGCCCTGCGACGCCTCCGCGCGTTCGTCGATACGCATGGCTTCATCACGCAGGAAATCGCCGCGCTCCTGGGCATCGGCTGCGGGCCAGATGGGCAGGAACTCCTGAATCGCGCCACATCGCTGCTGAAAGCCCACAAAAACGACAAAAATGAAGGCCAAGGGAAGGTGAGGGACGTAGAATCAAAGCTTTCTGGTAATCATTGCACTCTAATAGACTATATTATTAGAGTGCAAAAATTTTCAAATGACTTGGATTCTACGTCCTCTGACGTCCCCGGGAAGACAAGGGAAGGAATTCTGCTTCCAGATTGTGCTGCGTGGTCAAACCTCCTCACCGCACTGCACCAGGAGACTGGTCTGCCAGCCTTGGAGCACCATCCAATCGGGCGCACCAGACCGCAGGCATGTCTGGGGCACCTTGACGCGGCGGAAGCCTTCTACCGCGCTGTTGGAACGCATTGGAGCCCGGATCATTGGCAGGGCCAACCTCGCAGCTCCACGCCGATTGACATATCTGCTCTGAAAGGTGTGGGAACATGCCGCCCGCACGCCACGCAGGCCGAAGACTGGTGATTTTGTGAAAGCACCCCTCAAAAGCCCACTCTCCACCCTGCCCCCTCGCGAGAAATGGCCAGAGAGCACAACATACCAAAAAGCAGAGCGGAATCCGCTTGGCCAAATCCAGGCCCTGAGAACGCAATGCTAAGGCCAGAATTTCTATGCCTCAAACGTCCTGGAGGACGACGATGCACCACCAAAGTTTGCCCACGCGATCCCACGATACGCCCGGCCAGGAATTCGAACCACAGGAAATTTGGGGCCTGGAAGCTATCGCTTTCGTGCTTAAATGCTCTAAAACGACACTTCTGAGGAACATGAAAGACCCGAGATACAGCATTCGGCTGCACCAGATCATCCGCAAACGCTTTGGCCGCTGGATGGCCTACGAGGACGATCTTGATTCCTTTAAAAATTGATCTTTCGTAACTATCCACCACAAGACGAGTACCTTTCTCTAAAGAAGGGGAACGCGCTCTCCTTGCTTTCGGGTATCTGCTTTCCAACGTCCCCTTTTTGCCGAAAAACTTGAAAACGACGTATTGATGGGCGCAACCG
Source organism: Megalodesulfovibrio paquesii (assembly GCF_054653055.1). NCBI lineage: Bacteria > Pseudomonadati > Thermodesulfobacteriota > Desulfovibrionia > Desulfovibrionales > Desulfovibrionaceae > Megalodesulfovibrio > Megalodesulfovibrio paquesii. The sequence continues at coordinate 313,742 of NZ_BAAIGQ010000004.1, forward strand.
GTCCTTATCACTGAAAGTATTAGAGATTTACCCTCCCCCCTGGCACGGCGCATGCGACGCGGGCTGCTAGCGAGAAGGCAAGACTGACCACCCGGGAGGGCCTCCCCGGCTACCTGCCACTCCTCCTTGACCTTGTAAGGATTATTCCTTACCCTCTTAGGGTCGAACCAAGGAGCTTCTCATGGGCACCATTCACGAACTCGCCTCCATCACATCCAAGGGACAGATCACGCTGCCGAAATCCGTCCGGCAACTGCTTGGCGTGGGCGCTGGCGACAAGGTCGCCTTCGAACTGGACGGCTCGCGAGTGGTTGTCAGCCGCGCCGAAGAGCAGCCGCATACGGACCCGGCCATCGCCGGTTTTCTCACGCTGCTGGAGCAGGACATCCGTAGTGGCCAGCATCTCGGCACGTTGCCCGAGGGGGTGGCGCAGTCGATGATTGCGGCTGCAGGCACGCCTCCCCTGGAGGATGAGATCGAAGGCGACGTGGCACTGTGATGCAGCGCCACGGCTGGACCCTGCTTTTCCATGACTGCCTGATCGAGCAACTGCAGCGACTGGTGCAGGCGGCAGCGCGAGCCATGGCCCGGAACCCCGAAGAGGCCGCCTCCAACGCCAACGTCAAGCTGTTCCGCGCCCTGTCCCGCCTCATCCTGGAGACCGTCCCCGGCGATCCCAATCGCGAGGACTACCGACAAGGCAACACCATGGGCCCTGCATTCCGGCACTGGCGGCGGGCCAAGATCGGCAGGCGCTTCCGGCTCTTCTTCCGGTTTGACTCCAACGCCAAGATCATCGTGTTCGCATGGGTGAACGACGAGCAGACACTGCGCTCGGCCGGCAGTCTGTATTATACCAGCGGTCCGACCTCTCTCGGGATAAGCACCAGCTCTGGCTCCTAGCTCTCCAAGCAGCCAGCATGTTCGGATGTACGTCCTTGTTGCGGCAGAAGACGCCGTGCCATCGGGTGTTTTCTGCCAAATGGTATGGCAAAGCAAGCTTACTTCGGGTACATGGATTCCATGCTGCGGCAATGTCAAAGTATCCTCGCATGAGACTATACACCCTTACCCCCACCTGCCAGCCATGACAGCCAAAACGATCACCATCGATCTGTCCCAGTCCAGAGAAGCGACCTCCAGCCTGAATCGGGAGGGCCTCATTCAGCAGGAAGCCTTCTCGCAATTCTGCGAGCTGCTCAAAGGCATTCTGGCGCGCATTGAACCATTCAAGGCGTCGCTGCAGGGTATGCGGTGGCCCATGCGGACCCACGACGTGATCACCGTGGACGGCGTGCGCGGTTCGGGCAAGACGACCTTCATTTTGAGTGCCTGCAAAATCCTGTTGGAACCGAACCGCAAGGAGTATGAGGCCTTCTCGGAAGTGGAATTCCTGGACATCATCGACCCCACCCTGGTGGAAACACGAGAGCATGTCTTCGTCTCCATCATCAACGCCATCCGGGACCGAGTTGATGAACACTTCCGCCGTCATGACCATGGCGACGCCCGCCACAGGTACGAACAGTGGAGCAAAAGCCTCCTCCCCTTGGCCGGCGGCATTACCATTCTGGACGGGATTGGCAAGGATCCGCTGGACAACGAAGAGTGGATGGACGAGCAGTACGTGCTGGAGCAGGGGCTGAAAAACGCGCGCAGCGGCAGCAGACTGGAGCGGAATTTCCACGAGTTCGTCAAGGAAAGCCTGGGCTTTTTGAACAAAAAGGCCTTTCTCCTGGTCTTTGACGACATTGACACGGACTTTTCCAAGGGCTGGGGCGTACTGGAAATCATCCGAAAATACCTGACCACCCCCCAGCTCATGGTGGTCCTTTCCGGCGATCTCAAGCTCTATTCGCTGCTGGTGGAAAAGCAGCAATGGGAGCGGCTGGGGCAGAACATGATAGCGGAAGTGGATGACGCGAACCGTTTCAAGCCCATCGTGAGCGAGCTGCAGGATCAATACCTGCTCAAGATCCTCAAACCGGCCCATCGCATCGAGCTCAGGGGGCTGGAGCATTACAGCGCAGCTCCCTATGTACTGCGGGTCACACGTTCTGCGGCTGAAAAGCAGTCGGAATCAGACATCAGTGCCATTTTTGATGCCTTCTGCACCAACGTGTTGCACCGCAAGGCCGTTGGCGATAAGCGGCGCCTCGTCCAGATGCTGCTGCAACGCCCTCCCCGCACGGTCATTGCCCTGCTGCAGGCCTATGCCGATGCGCTCCGCAACGACAACACGGAGCAGGAAAAGAATGCTCTGGATAAAGCCGGTGTCGCTCCCGGCAAGATGCAAGGACTGTATCTGGCCCTGGCGCATGTCTTCCACATGGGCCTCACTGAAATGGGCTACAGTGCCGCAGAGCTTGAACGCTTCGATCCTTCCCGCTCCATTGAACGGCTGATCGTCCAACTTAACAGGAATGGCCTCTTCGGAAATGGCGCGAGCCTGCGGCCTGTGTTCACCAACGACCTGCGCAACGACGCCCTGATGTGCCTAAGCGGTGTGTTTGCCTGGCACATGGCCAGCCAGCCGACTGCCTACCTGCATTATTTGCTCAAGCTATGCCTGACTGAGGAGGTGATTCGCGACCAGCAACACCCCGAAATCATTAATGCATACATGCGGCACGTCAATCTCCTGGGCGGCGAAACCACCTTGCACATTGCCAGGAGCTACCTCTCGTTTTGTCATGCCCAGCCCATCGCTCAGGTGCGCCGCCCTGCCTTGGAACAAGGTACCATCCTGGTTCGCGCGCCAGGCAAATTCAATTTGTCTGATATTCGAGATCAGCTGTTCCGTGAGGATGAGGGCGAGTACACAGCTCGCCTTGCCGGGCTAAAGGCTTATTGGTCAATTATTGACACAACGAAAACCGCACAGGGAGTCATCCAAGGAGTTTTCCTCAACACCATGGACAGCCTGGCCAAAGGCATCACCTCCTGGCACATCCATTTTGCGAAAATTCCGTATTCCATCAATCTCATCTTCGGAAAGAGCAATCCTCATTATTCATTTTTCAGCCTCTTCGGGGCGTTGGGAACGCTGCTGGAAGGCGAATCCCTGGACGCGGTGCTTCCAGTGGCCAGTCAGACCCGCATGTTCCCCGTGTGGCAATCTGAAGCTCGAAAAGCCATCCGGCCGCCAGATATGCCTGACGAAGAAACTGGCGGGGTACTGGACGACAACAACGAACGCGCGCCCATTGATTCTGCATTTGATGCTTCCTGGAACACTTGGAGAAAAATGTTACCATTGAAACTTGGGGGCGTTTCCTCCACTGCCGTGCTGGCCAGGGCCTGGACCAGATTTTACTACAGTCTTACATCGATATCTCAACAACTGGAACGGTTCAATTGCCTGGCCGGCATTGTCATGCACCGCTGGATCGTCGCCTTTTTGCATTCCGTGCTGCTGGAAGAAGCCTTGGAGGCGTTTGGACCGCAATTACCGGGCGGCGACAAGCTCATCCTCGAGAACGCCATCACTAGCGATACTACCTTTATGAACCTGGTGCGAAAGTTGAGAAAAACATTGGGGTCTGAGAACAATCAAGCATGGGGAAGTACTTTCCCTCTGTTCAATTGGTTTTACTCTTGCCCGGTCTGGAGTCTCTATTTGGACAGCATGGAAACCAAGGAAAAGGTGCTCGATCACAACCTCAACTACCTGCTTCAGCGAGGTATCATCCAGGACCTCGACTCCTTCAGGCAGGCCCTGCGGGTCCAGTATGCGATGGCCAAAGAACCCTATCCCAATCTTTTCCCGCTGCTCAACTCCATGCTCGTAGTTGGCATGTCGCACACGATAAACGAAGATGAATTTATTGAAGATCATCTGGAAAAAGTCAGGTGGGCTCAGGTGCTGACGGATAATCAGCCTGAGCTGCGGGCTGCCTGGGAACAAAGAATTGCAACTCGAAAAGACAGAGACACCGACGAGGGAATTGTGTTCTCCATCCTTAGGGAAGCAATGCAACGCTGGGAATATCCGTATAATGAGTTGATCCTGACATCGAGCAAAAATACAAGGATTTTCAAGGAAGATGTCTTCCCGCTGTTCAAACAGTACGTCCTCGACCAATAACCCACCATGCGGCCCCTCTCCTGCCATCTCCACGAATCCCTGCTTTCCTCCATGGAAATCCTGGGGGAATATTGCTGTGGCCGGCTGTGTTCCACCAAGGAGCTGCGCAGTCTGGTGCGTGTTACAATGCGACAGCGCACGGGCTATTTGCCGGATTACCAGTATACCAATCTCCAGAAGCGCCTGTATGATGGTGAGGGTGGGGACGTTACCACCCTGCTTTCCAAGGCATTGTTCGGTATGTCGGACGCCTATCTCCTACACTGCGACGGGCAGGTCCAGGTGCAATGGGAGCGCTTTGACGACTGGCAAGATGTGATGACGCGCCTTTCGCCCCTGGCGCTGGTGGCGGCTGCGTTGTGCACGCATGCCAAGGAGGTGGCGCTGGTCGAGCCCTGGTCGCTGGTGCCCGACGCGGTCAAACATTCCGCCCTGCCGCATATGGGCAACCCCATCCTTGATGATCTGCTGGCCAAACGCGGGCTTGCGGAACTGCATCTGCACCTCAACGGGAGCTCCGAGGCGGACGTCATCTGGCTGGACGCCCTGGCCCGACCGCGCCTTACCTACAAGTCCCTCAAGAAGGCGTTTGGCGAGAAAATTGATGAGCAACTGCGCCAGGTGGCGTTTTTCTTGTCGCCCTACCGCATGTACAGACTCTTGCAACTCGCCGGTTGGTTGCGGCACAGGCTGATCAAACACCTCTTCGGCCAAGGAGAGCTCAGCCCGCGTGATCTTGCGGAATGGTGCAATGTCAACATGCTCTTGCCCCCTGGCGAACCGCCATCCTCCAGGGAGCATCCCATGCGCCGCCATGTGGAGCCTCGGCTATGGGAGGCAACACCCCTTGCGCTCGAAGTGATCTTTCTGACTCGCGCCATCCATGCCCTCACGTACTCCAATGAAGCATTTGGCCATGCCCTGCATTGCTACCTGCTCATCCAATCCTGCTTCAACAGGCTGCTGGTGCAACAACTTGAGCAGAATGGGTTCGACCAGTTCCAGCGCATTGCCGACAACAAGCTCCGAGATCCGTTGGAAAATGAGCGCTACCGGGACCGGTATCAGCAGCTCCTGGAGCACATGCCGGGCCGGGCGTGTCATATTGAAGGACGCTTTTCGCCAAAAGCAACCTGCAAGGAGAACTGGCTTCTTCTGAAGAAAATCACCGAGCAATGGACCGAAATCTGTCCACCCGATGCCACGCTCGCCCTTGTGGCGCATTTTATTAAGAAGCCGCCCAAGGACAAGTTTTCATTCTGTCGACACCTCAAACTGAGAACGCAGGTGAGACATCTTGGATGGTGTCTCGCAACCATCAGGGAGCGCCTGCCGCAGTTTCCCCTGTGCGCCATTGATGCCGCAGCCAACGAAATGCACGCCCCGCCGGAGGTATTTGCGCCGGTCTACCGCTTCCTGCGCAGCAGGGGGTGGCACAACTTTACCTACCACGTTGGCGAAGATTTCGTGCACCTCGCCTCAGGACTGCGAGCCATATACGAAGCCCTGGAGTTTCTGCAGCTTGGATTCAAGGATCGCATTGGCCACGGCACCGCGGTGGGGCTCGATCCGAAACTGTGGCGCGAGCGCACGGGCGGAAGCATCATCATTCGCAAGCTGGAGTGGTTGGATAATCTGATTTTTCTGTACGAACTGCTGTCTCAGGAACCTGCGACAAGCGAATTTGGGCCGCTGCTCAAGGCCAAGGCAGAGGATGCAGCGCAAGAGCTGTACGGTGGCGGCGTCTGTTTTTTCAACGTACGGAAAGCTTGGCGCTTGCGGGCACTTGACCCTTTTATCGCGTTCAATCTGCAAGAACCCTCCGTGCTGCCCTTCTACCAACAGGAGCGCGCAAAGGCTTTGCAGGTGGAGAACGGCGAGAAAGAAGCCTGGCAGCTCTTCATGCGGTACCATCAGGACATGCAATTGCGGAAAGCTGGAAATCTGTTGAAGGAAGTCCAGGTGGACGAACTCTCCGACGCAATCTATGAAGCGGCGCAGCGAGCAATCGTGAAGCTGCTCAAAACTCGTCGTGTGGCCGTGGAAATAATGCCAACAAGCAATGTGCGCATCGCCTGCTATGAAGCTTATCGGGAACACCACATGTTCCGCATGCTTGGGCTTGGGGACAATCCCTTGCCAGAGCATCCAGACATGGTGCTTGCCAGTGACGATCCAGGCATTTTTTCCACATCACTTCGAAATGAATATGCGCATGTCTTCAAATCGCTATGCGACTTGGGGCTTTCCGAAGGCGAGGCGCTTGGCCGGGTACAGTGCCTGCTGGATGCCTCCTGGGCTTACCGCTTTTGTTGCCCGAGCTCTGGATCTGCTTGCCCGAAGTAGCGCATTCCCTTCTTGTGAGAAGTGGTTAATGGCCGCACGTTAGTAATACTGCCGAATATACCCATACGCCTTGTCAAAGAGATCCTGGTCTTTGACCTTGTACTTCACGTACACCACCTTGCGCAGGGCTTTCTGGACTTCGCGCTCGCCGGCCTTAGTGTTTTGCCAGCCGGGGAATCGGACCAGGCGCACGATCTCGTCGATATCGGCCACGATGCGCTCCACCATGACCGGTGTCTGCCCGTTTTTTACCTCGACGAACAGTTCGGTCAGGGCGGCCTTGGCCTTGGCCTGCTCATCGACCGGGTCCACCTGCTTTTCGGCCTGGACTACCTCCTTGGCCAGGGTCAGCAGCGCCTTGAGGAAGTCGAGGCTGTGCAGCAGTCCCTGTTCATGCCGTTCCTTGAGCTTTTCCAGGCGCTCGCCCAGGGCGACAAAATTCGGATTGTCCTTGTGCTTGCGCAGGCGGGCGATAAGCTTGATCTCGAGTTCCTTGGATTTCTTGTCCGGATCCTTGGCATCGAGCAGGCCCTGGAGGACCTCGGCATCCATGACCAGGGTGTCAAGGTCGTCTCGCACCGTCTCCAGATGCACGTTTTCATGGACCAGTTCGATGGTCTTGGCGCCCAGGGCGTGCCAGAGCAGTTTGCCGTTACCGCTGGGTGGTTTTACCGATTCATAGACCTGGGTCAGCCACTTGTAGTCCTTTTCATAGGGGCCGAGGCAGGGGTCTGGAGACAGCGCCTCCCACAGACGGGCCAGCACCGTATATTCCGCCGCGAACTTGTCACGGGTCTCATTGTTGGGCAGGCAGTCCTGTGCCGCAATCAGTCCCTCATAGCCGCCAACGGTGCGGTCCACCTTGGGGAAAAAGGCCAGGCATCTCGTCACCACGCCGGGCAGCTCTTTTTTGAGGTCGTCCAGGTTGGTGATGACCTGCTGCACTGCCTTCTCATCGAAATCCAGAGCCGTGGCTACGTCATCAAAGATTCCCAGGTAATCCACCACCAGGCCGTGGGTCTTGCCGGTATAGACGCGGTTGGTGCGGCAGATGGCCTGGAGCAGGTTGTGGTCCTTCATAGGCTTGTCCAGGTACATCACCTGCAAAATGGGCGCATCGAAACCGGTCAGGAGCTTGGACGTGACGATCAGGAATTTGAGCGGATCGTTCTGATCGCGGAAACGATCCAGGAGGGTTTCTTCCTCGTCCTTGGATAACCGCCATGGAGCGTAGTCGTCGGATTTGCCGCCCTGGGTGTGCATGACGATGGCGCTGGCCTCCGGGCCGACAAGCTCGTCCAGGACGCCCTTGTAGAGCACGCAGCATTCCCGGTCGAAGGTCACCACCTGGGCCTTGAAGCCGTTGGGTTCCACCTTTGCCCGGTAATGGTTGACAATATGCTGGCAGATGGCGTTCACCCGCGCTGGGGCCTTGATGAGCACGGCCATATTGGCGGCCCGCCTGGCCAAGTCGTCACGGTCCTGCTCGCTCAGGGAATCGGTCATCTGGGCGTAGGCTTCGTTGATGGCATCCTTGTTGATACGCAACTTCACGTCCACGGCCTCAAAATGCAGGGGCAGCGTGGCCCGGTCCCGTATGGAGTCCTGGAACGAATAGCGACTCATGTAGCCCTGGGCATCCTCATCCGCGCCAAAAGCCCAGAAGGTGTTGCGGTCCCTCGTGTTGATGGGCGTGCCGGTGAGGCCAAAGAGAAAGGCGTTGGGCAGCGCGTCGCGCATCTTGCGTCCCAGGTCGCCTTCCTGGGTGCGGTGGGCTTCGTCCACCATGACGATGATGTTCGACCGCTCGTTCAGCCGGCCGCCGGCCTCGCCGAACTTGTGGATGGTGGTGATGATGATCTTGCGGGTGTCCGCGGCCAGGAGGCGTTGCAGCTCCTGCCGGGTGGCGGCTCCGACCATGTTGGGGATGTCCGCGGCGTTGAAGGTGGCGCTGATCTGGGTGTCCAGGTCGATGCGGTCCACCACGATCATCACCGTGGGGTTGCCAAGGGCAGGATGCATGCGCAGCTTCTGGGCCGCGAAGACCATAAGCAGCGACTTGCCCGAGCCCTGGAAGTGCCAGATAAGCCCCTTCTTGGGAAAGCCCTTGACCACGCGTTCCACCATCAGATTGGCGGCCTCGTACTGCTGATAGCGGCAGATGATCTTGATGCGCCGGTGTTTCTTGTCCGTGGCGAACAGGGTAAAATTCTGCAGGATGTCCAGCACCACCTGGGGGCGGAGCATGGCGCGGATGGAACGCTGCACATCCGCAAGCGTCCCCTCGGCCTTGTTATCGCCCTCGTGCCACGGCCCCCAGAGGTCAAGAGGCATGCGCACCGAGCCGTAGCGGAAGCACTTGCCCTCGGTGGCGAAGGACAGGACATTGGGCACGAACATCTGCGGCACGCTGCGCTCGTAGCCATGGTGGATGTCGCTGGCGGCGTCCAGCCAGGTGACGGCCGGGCGCACCGGGGTCTTGGCCTCGCCAATCACAAGCGGGATGCCGTTGACCACCAGGACGATGTCGAAACGGCGGCCGCCCTCCCGCACCGGGTAGACCCACTGGCTGGTGACCACGCAGTCGTTGTTGCTGAGATTCTCGAAATCCATGAGCCGCACCGGCGTGTGTTCGCCTCGCTCGCCGAAGGGCATGGACTTCTCACCCCGCAGCCATTCGGCGAACAGCTCGTTGGCCCGCACCAAGCCTTCGCTCTGTACCGACAGAGGAATGGTCCGCAGGCGATAGAGCACCTCGTCGGCGCGGTCGGGCTGGGCGGCGATGTCCGGATTCAGGCGGATGAGGGCCTCGCGCACCATGGACTCCACCAGCACGTCGGCAGGCTGGCGCGGCAGCTCCTCGGCGGGGATGAAACGCCAGGGGCTCCCCGTACCGGCGCACAACGTGTCGAGCACCAGCTGTTCAACGGTGTTGGTTTCGTTAAACATGGGTTCCTTCAATGAGGGCTCGCGTTAGGGCACCGATTTGAATCTTTGATGACTCGAGGTGATGACGACACGCTTCGATTGTCGTATCAATGGCAGCATATCGTTGGCATAGTTTTTCTTGTTGATCCATAGAGGGCAAGAGAATCGGAATGGTTTCAAGAACTCCTTTGTTGAGCTTAAGCCTTGTCGCTCCCTGCTTAGAAAGATAAGGCCCTATGTCACGGTGCTTGAAGTAGTAGTAGATGTATTTGGTAAGACACTTTTCTGTCCCCCGAAGAATATGTGCGTGATTATTCACATTGAATCGACCGGACACTAACTGAGTCATAGCCCAGTCATTAAACTTTGTGAAGTGGTCTCCATCTTCACCAATAAGAACATACTCACCTTCTATGCGGTATTCGTTGAGACTATCCAGCTTTCCAGTTGGCCCATAGTAAGGATATTGCCCCTGGATCTTTGTCCGCTCGGCCTTCGAAATTGGCTTGCGTAAATTATTCAGTATTTGGCATACCTCACCAACCTTTGCGAATTTCCAGTCAGTCGGGATTTGTGAAGAACTACCAAAACTTGAGAAAGAAAGGCTCTCTCTTTGGTAGGTTTTTCTGAAAATTATCTGGTCCTCAAGGAGCTTATAGTGTGATTCCTTTGCCTCATCCGCCGCCCACAAAATTTCGGCAATGCGCTGCTGTTCCGCAAGGGGCGGAAGGGGGAACTCCTGCTCGCGGAGCGTCTTCCAATTAATTGTCGGGGAGAGCGAGCCCACGGATATTTCAATGGCCCGCTCCATGAACATGTCGGATTGCAGAAAGAACGGCAGAAACTCCGGCAGGATCAGCTTGGGCTTCGCCCGCACCACCATGGCATGCGCCGAGCAGATGCCGTCAAACTCCGCCACGGCGAGCTTGCGCTGATAGGCACGGCGGCGACCGAAAATCACATCGCCCTTTTTGAAGGTTAGTTTCTGCCCGGTAACATCGGACGGATGCCCCCATTGGCGCAGGTGAATTGTGCTGGGGTCAAGATGCTCCAGCCCGACATAAACGTCGGTCTTGGCATCGGCGGGATCCACCCGCACGGCAACGTTCTGGGCGATGTCCCCGAACTTGACCATTTTCCAGTCGGGCTTGAGGGAACCACTATGGGATGCATCACGCACGGGGCGGCCCTTCTGCATTGATGGCAAACTCCAGGATGGAAATGCCGCGTCCTCCCTCTTCGTTGTCCTCGCGATCTCTTGCCGGCACATCAGGTGGACCGTCCATGCCTGCCGGGAAGTCCGAGACACTGAAACCCAGGTGCGACAAGCGAGAGAAAAATGGCATCTCGCCGGACAGGAAATGCAAGGCCATCATGCCCCCCCGCGCCCTGGTTGTTCCTCCAGAGGCGCGCCCCATAAACTTGGAATGGCGTTCTGCGGTGATCGTCGTCAAATCTTCGATGACCTTGTCCCACCCTGTTGCAAAGTGGTGAACACGTTCATTGTATGTCTTGCCAGAATCACCCATGATGAATTCCAGCACATCCCTGGCAAAGCAGCGATGGTGCGTGAGGTGTGGCTCTGTGGGGTGCGCGGTCATCGCGTAACAATAGCCGCGCATCAAATAGCAGAAGCCAGGCGCGCAACAACAGGGAAACTCGGGATGCGTATCGCCGCAGAGCAGCAAATACTTTGCGGCATCATACAAGTCTGGTCCCCTGACATGCCGCGTCTCGCCATTCAAATGCGGCGTGGAGCGAACATATTCGAACCTGGGCCACTGCGCATACAGATGGTACTGGTTCTTGTTGTCTGGCTTCGCCGGCAAGGTGGCGGTCTTTTTGGCTTGCAGGAGCATGGCCCGCCGGTCAACTGCGCTGCCGGCATTGTACGCCGTGCGCAGCAGCAGAAGGTCGCCAATTTCCACGGAAGCCGGAGTCGCGGCAGGAAAGCTTGGGGCTGTTACAAATGGTTGCGCATGCACGAACACGCCGCCTGCCTTCAGGGAGTTGCCGCCAGAAAGCGAGACGGCATTCAGTCGCCGTGGCAGATGCCAGACAAGATTGGCCACAAGCTGCGGCTCATGCTGCGTGGGGTCTCTAAATGCGGTACGGAACGCCCTGTGAATTTCTTTAAGCAGGACCATATGATCATCAAGTGGCAAGTTCCAACGCATAGCACCCTCCGCTTGGCCTCGGCTTGTTATGGAACATCCTCGCAATAGCCATAGCCGCACGTATAGGGTGACACACACTCATTCGTCAATCCCCTCCAGCAGGGCCGCGATGGCCTCCGGCGGGGGCAGGTGGCCCCGCAGTTCCCTGGGCAGCGTCTGGGTGATTTCGTAGGTAGCCACGCCGATGGGCGTGTGGGTGTGGTGCAAGGCGTACTCCACGATGGTCCGGTGCTTTTCCTTGCAGAGAATGATGCCCAGGGAGGGGTTCTCGTCCTCCTGGCGGATCTGCCGGTCCAGCGCGGTGAGATAGAACTGCATCTTGCCAACGTGCTCCGGCTTGAACGCGCCAATCTTCAGCTCGATGGCCACCAGACAGCGCAACCGGCGATGGAACAGCAGCAGGTCGATGAAGAACTCCTGGCCGTCCACTTCCAGCCGGTACTGGCTGCCCATGAAGGCGAACATGCCGCCCATGGCCCGCAGAAAGGCCTCGATGCGGGCCAGCAGCGCCCGCTCCAGCTCCCGCTCGTTGTGTTCTTCCCCCAGCTCCAGAAAGTCGAAGGTGTATTCGTCCTTCACTGCCAGTTTGGCCTGGGCGCGCAGCGCGGGCGGCAGGGTCTGGTCGAAATTGGTCTGGCCGAGCAGGGACTTCTCGTAGCTTTGGTTTTCAATCTGGTGAACAAGGACATTCTTGGACCAGCCGAACTTGCGGGTCATGCGGATGTAGAACTCGCGTTCCAGGGGGTCCTTGCACTTGCTCATGATGACGAGATTATGCGCCCAGGCAATTTCTCCAACCAGTGGTTGGAGTCTTTCATGGCTGCTGTATTCCAGATAAAATTGGCGCATGTACCAGAGGTTCTGCACCGAAAAGCCGGCGGTTCCGGGAAATTCCCGCCGCAGGTCCGCAGACAGGTGCTCCACGACCGACCTGCCCCATCCGGCTTTTTCCTGACGTTCGGCAATCAGCCGCCCGATGTCCCAGTACAGCCCGACCAACTCGGTATTGACCGTCTTCAAGGCGGCGTACTGTGCCGAGCGGACGCGCTCTTTCACCTCGGCAAGCAGATGCGCGTAGTCCGGGACGGGATGGTTCGTATCCAGTTCGCTCATGGTATCGTCCGCTTTCAAGAGTTCGACCGTTGCTCGCTGGATGCCCCGGCCAGGTTCCCGGCGCCGGGTGCATGGTCGGTGTGCCCTTCAAGCAACGCAAAGAGCTCGTCCATGGACTCCCGTAGCGCCATGGAGCTTTCCTGCCAGTTGGCAATGGCCTGGGCAAGGCTGATGGTGTCGGCGGCTTCAGGCCCATTGCCATTACCATTGCCCGCCCGCACATACAGCGGGATGCTGAGGTTGCAGCCCTTCTGCCGAATGTCGTCGTTGCTGACCACGCGGGTGAAGCCGTCCTCGTCGGCAAAGGCCTGATAGGCGGCGACAATGCGCTGGATATGGTCGTCGGTCAGAAAGCTCTGGGCCCGTTCCCGGGTCACCTCGTTCACCGCGTTGATGAACAGCACCTTGTTCCGGCGCTCCCTTGGCTTGTGCATGCGGCAGATGACGACGCAGGCTTCCATGGGCGAGTTGTAGAAGAGGTTGGGGCCGAGGCCCAACACGCACTCCACTACATCGTGAGCGACCAGCTTTTCCCGCATGGCCTGCTCTTCGTTGCGAAAGAGGACGCCGTGCGGAAACAGGATGGCGCAGCGGCCGCTCCTGGCCTTCATGCTCTTGATGATGTGCTGCCAGAAGGCATAGTCGGCACGCCCCTGGGGCGGGGTGCCGTAGATGTTCCGGCCCCACGGATCGGCGGCCCAGGCATCGCGGTCCCACTGCTTGATGGAATATGGCGGATTGGCCAGGACCACGTCAAACTGCATGAGCCGATCGCCCTCGACAAAGGCGGGATGGGCCAGGGTATCGCCCCGGACAATGCGAAAGTCCTCGATGCCGTGCAGGAACAGGTTCATCCGGCCAATGGCAGACGTGAGCAGATTGCGTTCCTGGCCGAACAGCTGCAGATTCCGCCACTCCCGGTTCTGCCGTTTCAGGTGGGAAACGGCAGAGAGCAGCATGCCCGCGGAACCGCAGGTGGGGTCGTAGATCGACTCGCCCGGCATGGGCTCAAGCATCTCGGTCATCAGATGAACCACGGTGCGGTTGGTATAGAACTCCGCCGCGGTGTGGCCGGAATCGTCGGCAAACTTCTTGACCAGGAACTCATAGCCCACGCCCAGTTCATCCTCCGGGCAATTGGCAAGCGAAAGCACCTGCGCACTGAAGTGTTCGATCAGCTCGCGCAGCATGCGATCCGGCAGGCGGTCCTTGTTGGTCCACTGGGCATCGCCGAAGACGCCGTACAGGGTATCGGGATTGGCCGTCTCGATGACTCGCAAGGCATCCTGAATGGCCGTGCCCACATCTTTCACCTTGGTGCGGGTGGCATTCCAGTGCGCGTCTTCCGGGATTTGAAAGCGATGCAGCTCCGGGAGCGCGGCGTATTCCTGGTCGCCGCCGGACTCCTCCAGGGCGTCTGCCAGTTCTTCGTCATAGACGTCGCACAGACGCTTGTAGAACAGCAGGGGGAAGATGAACTGCTTGTAGTCCCCGGCATCAATGGTGCCACGCAGCAGGATGGCTGCGCCCCAAAGATAGGATTCGAGTTGGGATTGGGAAATCACCGCTCCTGTCTCCGGAAAATCTTGAGCCCGCAATGGGTGCATTCCCACGCTGGATCGTCATCGCTGACACAGCAACCGCCAAGCGTGATCCGGCCTTCATTCATTTTTCGTTCTAACTTCTCATCGAAGGCGGGCATGCCAAAGAGGATGCTGGCCAGAGGGGCCTGCCCGCATTCGGGACATTTCCGTGGTTTCTGCGCACGCTCGACTCGGGTTGATGCGTTGCTCATGCCATCAACCCCTCTTTTTGAGTAGCGCCTTCAACCGATCCTCGGCCGCATAGGCCGCCCGCAGCGATTCCTTGAGGGTGGCGAGGGCTTGATCAATGGTCATGGATTCTTCATCGATCACCGGCTCCACGTAGCGAGGAATATTCAGGTTGAAATCGTTCTCGCGGATTTCGTCGAGGGTGACGACCCGACAGATTCCTTCCACATCCTGATAACCCTCGTACCAGCGATGGATGTTGTCCACGTGTTCGGGAAGCAGCTCATTCTGGGCACGGCCGGTCTTGAACTCCTTCGAGGCATCAATGAACAGCACCTTCTGACGGTGGGCCTTGGGTTTGCGGTCGCGGAAAACGAGCACACAGGGAGCGAGGCCGGTGCCATAGAAAATATTCTGGCCGAGGCCGATCACCGCCTCGAGGATGTCCATCTCCAGCAGCTTGCGCCGGATCTCGCCCTCCTTGGACATGCGGAACAGCACGCCATGGGGAAGGACCACAGCCATGCGGCCGGTCTTGCGGGCCATGGACTTGACCATGTGCTGGACCCAGGCGAAGTCGCCGGATTTGGCTGGCGGCAATCCCGCGAAGTTGCGGCCGTAGGGATCATTGATCCAGACGTCTTCCCCCCACTTTTCAAGGGAAAACGGGGGATTGGCAATAACACAGTCAAAGGTGGCGAGGCTGTCTCCTGAATAGAAGGCGGGCATGCGTAGGGTGTCGCCACGTTCGATATGGAAATCTTCCGCACCGTGGAGAAAGAGGTTCATCCGGGCGATGGAGGATGTGGTCAGATTCTTTTCCTGGCCATAGAGCTTACCCAGCATGAGGTTCTCGTCGCCGCCATGCTCTTTGACATGATGCAGCGCCTCAAGGAGCATGCCGCCGGTTCCGCAGGCTGGATCATAAACGGTCTCGCCGGCTGTGGGCGCAAGGATGCGCACCATCAACGCAACCACGGAGCGCGGGGTATAGAATTCACCGGCCTTTTTATTAGTCAAGTCGGCAAATTTCTTAATAAGATATTCGTAGGCTTGACCAAGGATGTCCGCCTTGCAATATACATTGCCCAGATTGAGCGACGAGAAGTGCTCTATCAGGTTCTTGAGCAATGCATCCGACAAACGGTCTTTATTGGTCCACTGGGCATCACCAAAAATGCCGTGTAGTGTGTCCGGGTTGGCCTGTTCAATACAGCGCATGGCCTTTTGAAGCGCATGTCCAACAGTGGCGCTCCTGGCACGCACATCGTTCCAATGGCAGCCTTCAGGGATCTGGAAACGATGATTCTCGGGGAACTGTGCGAATTTGATGTTGCCGTCAGACTCTTCCATGGCTGTTGCGATTTCTTCGTCATAGACATCAGAAATTCTTTTAAAGAATAACAGCGGGAAGATGTATGCCTTAAAATCAGCAGCATCGACCGGACCTCGTAGAATGTTTGCGGCTTCCCATAGTTTGCTAGAGAGCTGACTTGTATTCATGTTTGGCGATTTGTCATTGCGGTTAAACCCGAAGAACAACGGCGACCAGAAAAAACAAGGCCTGTTATGCACTGGCGCAGTGCGTCCATATATGCCCCAGTCGTGCTGCTCCGTCCAGTGCAGCCAGTACGAGGGAATCCATCCAGCACCAACCCACCAACATCCTGAACTGGATTGCCCTAGGGTTTTCTGGGCACCTGCCTCCCTAAAGCTCACGCCGCCCCTGCCATCGCCGCCCACTGTCTCGCCCTAACCTGGGCCGGGCTCCGAAGTCCTGCTTCGATTCGGGCGCGTCAAAGCCGTAGAGCCTCACTTTGACCTACACATGGTCCGCACGCAGGACAGTGATGGTGTCGCCATCAGTGATGCGGACAGCTTTCCCCTGCAACGCATAGAGAGGTACCGGGGACAGGATCACCCAGCAAAGGAACAATAGGGTTATTTTTTCCATTCCTGCTCTCCGTAGCGAGAAGAGGCCCCGTCAGTCTGGACAGATTCGCGGCGTTCGTAAGGTGGAGTCCGGGGTGTCGGGTTATGCCCCGTCCCCACTCTGTTCTTCCAGATGTACCGTTTCCGGAGCAGCCCTCCAGTAACGGCACGCCATGCTTAATTCTGTGGGCCGCAGGCCGTCAAAGACCGACTCCAGCCGGCGGCGTGGCACAGGCACAGCAATCCACCCCTACCCCGTCACCCCCAACTCCGCCCCAAACGCCAACTCCGCCACATCCTGGATGAACAAGTTCGTCGCCGCCACCCGGAAGTAGTGCACGGACGGCGCTGTCACATTCAGTCCTTCATCGTCGCAGACGTCCCGCTGCCCGTGTAAACCAGCTTGCCGGTGTTCTCGGGGTCAAAGCCCGACGTTTCGCCGCTATAGAACTTGTAGCCCGTGGCCCCGGAGACTCCGGTCCAGGAGAGGAGACGCCGTTGGAGAGCAGGCTGGCCAGGGCCAGGGTCGTGGGGGCGGCTCGGTGTTCGCCGAGGCCGTGCTGGCCATCGGGCTCCTGGACGCCTACCAGCAGCCCCGTCTCTACGGACCTGCCGCCCCTCGTCGGAACAATACTACTATACGCGATTTCGCCGGCCTGATTTTATGGTGAAACGATAGGTCCAGGAAGTTTCTAGCATTCGCCGCACGTGCTCAAGGGACTGGTATTTGGGCTGGCCCAGCTGGCGTAGGGAGGGGAAGACGTGGGCGTATTCGAGCGCAGGCAGGAGGTGAACCTACCAGGGACGTCGCGCGCTGTCACCGGGCATCGATATAGAGCCAAACCCGGCACGGCTCACTCAAGGAATCCATGGCTTGAAGAAAGCCGGCAGGTCATACCCGCCGCCTGGGAAAGCTCCCCGCATTGACGGCGAGCCCATCCGCGCTTACTTCCTTTCAATAACCACTGTGGCCCGAGTCCGCGCCAAGGGTCGAAGCAATTCGATGATTGGACTGCGCCCTTTCCCACAGTGGTTTTTTTGCGCCCTGTGTCCGGTATGGCTGGGCTGTTTTCGGCTGCTTCACTCGGCCCGTTGTCTGTTTTTCCGTACCCATACCGTACCCAAACAGCCCACCCCAAAGAAAAAGGCAGCAAGACCTGCGTCTAACTGCCTGAATTTCTGGTGGGCCGTGATGGGCTCGAACCATCGACTCTCTGATTAAAAGTCAGATACTCTACCACTGAGTTAACGGCCCTTGCGAAAGAACGGCTTTGTACCTTTTCCCTTCATTGCTGTCAACAACAGATTCTTGAAAAAAGTCCTTGCGCTCTCTGGACGATCGTTGTACTAACCCTCTTCCCGCGGAGAGGTGACCGAGCGGCCGAAGGTGCACGACTGGAAATCGTGTGTACCCGAAAGGGTACCGAGAGTTCAAATCTCTCCCTCTCCGCCACCCTGTTTTTTCAGGGAGCTGGGCGGCAATGGCGCTGCCAACCCCGTCAGGCCCGAAAGGGAGCAGCGGCAACAGACGCTGTTGGGCGCCCGGCTCCCTCAAGGGCGCGCTGTGTACTGCACAGCGCGCCCTTGCTTTTTTCTTGGGCAACGCAAAAAAGCGTTGCGTTCCTCGTTTATTTCGGTAACATCCCCCTATTCGCACTCCTTTTTGCAGCCTGTTACGGCGCGTGGCCTCACGAATCTTAGGAGAATCCGCATGCGCGTGCTCATCGTGGAAGACGACTTCACCAGCAGAAAGTTGATGCAAACCATCCTGTCGCCTTACGGCGAGTGCGATGTGGCCGTGAACGGGCGCGAAGCAGTGGAAGCGTTTCAACTCGCCTTGGACAACGAAAACCCGTATGATCTGGTTTGCATGGACATCATGATGCCAGAGATGGACGGCCAGGAAGCCCTCAAACAAATCCGGGCCATTGAACGTGCCAAAGGTGTGCGCGCCTCGGATGAGGTCAAGGTTGTCATGACCACGGCCCTGGATGACCCCAAAAACGTGGTGGAAGCCTACTACAAAGGCGGCGCCACCTCCTACATCCCCAAGCCCATTGACCGGCAGCTCTTCATCCACCTGCTGCGCAACCTGGGGCTGATTCAGTAACCCCGCGCTGCGCTGCCGGTTCTGGACGACATCATGGGCGATATTATCTGGATCATCCTGTTGCTCGTCATGGCCTGGTTCCTGTTTGCCCGGCCCAAGGACGGCGTCGATGACGAATCGGACGCCCCGCCCGCTCCCAAGCCCGGCGGCCGCCCTTCCCCTAGCGATTTGCGCCCTCCGTCCCGACACACCCCCGCTTCCAGCTCCGCGCCACCGCAGCAGCCTGCCAAGACCGCACCGGAGGAGGAACCCGGCCCGCGCGAAGTCAGCGAAGCCTACCGCCGCGCCCAGGCCATGTGGGACGCCCTCCGTTCCTCCCCGCCAGATCCCCGGGCCGCAAAAGCCGGGAGCCCCGCCACCAACAGCGCTGGCAGTTCGGGCGGCTTCGACCAGGACGACTTCCTCCAGGGCGCGCGCATGGCCTACGCCCGCATCCAGGAGAGCTGGGACGCTCGCGATCTCGCCGATATACGGGACTTTGTGGATGATCAGGTGCTGGCCAATCTCCAGGAACTGGCGGCCAAGGATCCCGCGCCGTCCACCACCACCATCCTGACCCTGGACGCCGCCTTTTTGGACCTCGACCGCGAACGCGGACAGGACGGCGAACGCGAAGTGGCCAGCGTGCGCTTTCGGGTCCGCATGGCCAAGGGTGACAAACCTCCCTACATTGTCGAAGAGATCTGGCACTTTGGCCGCGACGCCGCCACGGCAGAGATTCCTGCCGGCATGTGGAAGGTTGTCGGCATCAGCCAGGTGGCCTGACCCCCGCAATTCCCCCCTCTTTACAATCGCTTAACAGACCGCTACGCTCGCGTGCATGCAGTGCGGTGTGTGCAGTCAATTCGTACGCCCGTGTCCTGCTGGCGTTACTGCGTGTCACTGCAGACTGCAACACAAGGGGGGACGATGCGCGGCCGTTCCGTGTACCCGATGATTGTGGCGGTGTGGTGTGCGCTGTGGATTTTCGGCGGCGGGCAGACCGCCAACGCCCAGCAATGGCCCCTGACCCAGCTCCCGCCTTCCTCCCTTGAAGCCTATGAATCCGCCGAAACGGTCAATGCCCGGTTTCGCGGCAATGCGCCCTTCTGGCCCGGCACCACCGTGGGCACGGTGGTGCTCGCCGAGCCTTTGCTGCTGGTGCGATTCTACAATCCTGCCGCCGGCTCCAATGCCCTGGGCAGCTGGATGATGCCTGCCTGGGAAGTCCGCGGGCTGACGGCCTGGGAGATTCAAAACAAGTTCGCCCTGCCCAGTCTGCCCACCTCCATGGAGCTGGTGGCCGTGCCTGCCGGGGCCGATCTGTACATCGGCACAGCTGCGGCCATTGCCGGCTGGGGCGCTGGCGGAGGATTGCAGCTGCGAATCAACAGTCCACAACTTCCCGAAACAAGCTATTTTAATCGACAGCCGCTGGTGGGCGCCGCCTTTTCGTACCGGACTGCCGGCGTCGGTGGGGATGCGGCGCGCATCGGCGCCCTGCTCGACAACCTGCCCCTGGGCGAGGTCAGCCCCTGGGGAGGACTCTACGACGCCACCAGCGCCCTGGACCAGCTCATGACCACGGCGTCCGGCTACATGGTCGGCCCGTCCTTGCAGCGGCTGGGCCCCGAGGCCTATGAACTGCAAACCGTCATTGGCGAGCGTCAGGCACAGTTGTTTGAAGGAACTGTTAGCCGCCGGCTGGACGCCCTGCGGCGGGATGCGTCCTCGCGACAGCACGAAGATTCGCGGCCAAATGAAGACTCACGGCCACACGAAGGCTCACGGCAAGTCCCCCGTCAGCTCTGGCTGGATGTCACCGGCGCGGATCTTTCCCGCACCGGCAATGCCGGCGGCGTTGCGTATCACGGGCAGGTGGGCGCGATGCACGTGGGCGCGGAAACCGCCGTCTCCGACTCCCTGACCCTGGGCCTGGCCGGCGGTTTTGGGCGCAGCTGGATGGATGCCAATAGCGACGAGGCCCGCATCACGGCCAGCCATCTGTCCCTCGGCCTGTACGGTCTTTGGCTGCAGGACGGCTGGCAGGCCCGCGCCGGGCTGCAGGGCAGTCTGGCCCTGGAGTCCATGGAACGGGAGATCGTCTACCCCGGACAGGCCACCTCGGCCCAATCCTCGCCGTTGTCTTCGGCCCTGGCCTCGCATCTGGCCCTGGGCTATTGCGTTGCCCTGGAGCATCTGCGCCTCACGCCGGAACTGGGTCTGGCCTGGACCTGGCAGCACCACGGCGGGGTTTCCGAAGAGGATGCCGGGGAACTGGCCCTGGACGTCCGCAGCCGGGACGCCCACTCCCTGCGCAGCTGGGGCAATCTGAAACTGGAGCGCGAGTTTCAGCTGGGCGAGTCGGTCTGGATGCGGCCCTCGGTGCGGGTGGGCTGGATCTGGCGGGGTGCCCTGGACCAGCGGGACATCAAGGCTTCATTCCTGCAATATGCCGAAACCATGACCGTGCAGGGCGACCACGCCTCCCGTCACGGCGGCAGCGTGCAGGCCACCCTGCGGCTTTTCGGCAACGAGCCGCGTGACTGGCGGGTGCAGGCGGAGTACGAGGGCGAATTTTTTCAGGATGCCTGGAGCCACGCCGTTTCGGCCCAGCTGGCCATCGCCTTCTGAGTCTCAGCCTGCGTTCGTGGCCTCAGCTGGCACCGGGCACTTTGTGGCCTGGACATACAGCCGCCTGACGGCCGGAATCTCGGCCTTGATGGCGGCGTCCAGCTCGCAGATGATCTCCTCCACCCGGCCGGCGGGGATGGCGTCCTGAAAATCCGCGCTGATGGTCACCAGAATCATCTCCGGCCCCATGTGCATGGTGGCGATTTCCGTAATGCCCACCAGCTCAGCACGGGCGGCGGCGTGCCGGCGCAGGGCGGCCACCACGCGGGGATCCGCAGCCTCGCCAATGAGCAGGCCCTTGGTCTCAAAGGCCAGAAACACCGCAGCCCCGGCCAGAATCAATCCAATGCCCACGGCCGCCGCGCCGTCGTAGTACGGGTTGCCCGTCACATGCCCCAGGGTGATGCCGGCAAGCGCCACCAGCAGGCCGGCCATGGCGGCCAAATCCTCGAACAGCACCACAAAAATGGCTGGATCCTTGCTGGCGCGCACAGCCCGCAACCAGCCCGTCTGGCCCTTGGTCTTCCTGAATTCCCGCACGGCCACGCTGCAGGAGTAGCCTTCAAAGCCAATGGAGGCCAGGAGCACCAGGTAGCTCAGCCACGGGCTCGCCACGGGCTTGGGATGCAGCATGTGGTGGATGCCCTCATACAGGGACACCCCCGCGCCCAGGCCAAAGATGGAGATGGCCACCACAAAGCTCCAGAAATACACCTCTTTGCCATAGCCGAAGGGGAACTTCTCGTCCGCCGGACGGGCGGCGCGTTTGAGCCCGTATAACAGCAGCAGCTGGTTGCCACAGTCCACCAGGGAGTGCACGCCCTCGCTGAGCATGGCCGCGCTGCCGCTCACGGCCGCAGCCACGAACTTGGTCACGGCAATGGCCATGTTCCCCAGCAACGCCGCGATGATGACCTTCTTGGACCCGTGCGCCATGGAAAGACTCCTGGTGAAGAGGCAAGACATGTTTCCCGGGGGGATAATCCCCCCGGACCCCCTGTTCCTGTTTTTTTGCGCCCCTGCCGAAGACGGCAGGGGCGCAAAAAAACAACCGGAGGGGGCGCGGGGGAACTCAGTTCCCCCGTCCATTCTCGTGCTTTTCTTCCTGTCCCTTAGGCTTCGTACACCAGCACGCCTTCCTGGCGTAAATCCTGGCGCAGCAGCTCGCGGATGCGGCGGGTGACCGGGCCGGGGCGGACGTCGTGAACAGGCTTGTCATTGTAGCGGACGACGCCGATGGCGTCCCAGGTGGTGCCAATGACCATGATTTCACGGGCCTCGGCCAGTTCATCCTCATGCACGGGGCGGCGGATGAGGGGAATCTCGTCGCTCATGAGTTCAATGGCCCGCAGGATGGTGGTGCCGGCCAGGGCGCGGTCGAACTCGGGGATGACGAGATTGCCGTGGCGATCCACCATGCCGATGTTTTCCGTGGCGCCTTCGGCCAGGTAGCCATGCTCGTCAAAACAGACGGCAAAGTCCACGCCCAGTGCCTTGGCCTCGCGCTTCATCATGGCATTGGGCAGATAGTTGGTGGACTTGATGCGGGCGAACCAGTCCGGCTTGGCCGGAGTGGCCACCTTGGCCGCGGTCACGCCCTTGTCGTAGAAGGACTCGGGCTTGGGCGTGTAGGCGTAGGCGATGATGAACAGCGAGGCCACGGGGCACTCGGCCATGTCGATGCCAAAGCCACCCACGCCGCGGCCCAGGAGAATGCGTACATAGCCGTGAGGACGTTTGGCCACGCGGGCAGTCTCCACGGTGAGGGAGAGGATTTCTTCCCACGGGCAGGGCGGGTTCAGGTGGATGGCCGCCGCGCCGCGGGCCAGACGGCCGATGTGCGGGGTGAGCTGGTAGAGCCGGCCGTCTTCCCATTTGAGGGTTTCGAAGAGCCCGTCGCCGCGGTGCACGATGTGATCGTCCAGGGGCAGGAGCATGAGGGCCGGGTCTGTGGTGCAGGCGCGAATCTGGTGGTTGTAGCAGGCCAGATAGTTCTGGCTGCCGGGCCGGGGCTGGTTGAGGAGCCGTTCCAGGAACGCCTGGCTGTCGAGCACGTCCATGCGAACATCCATGCGACATCTCCGGGGAAACGGAAAAACGCGAGGGGTGAGCCGTTCTCGCTCCTGCCGCAGTGCGGTCCCCTCGCGCTGTTCCCGTCCCAAGCTGGTTGGGGATTGCAGTCTGGCTTGGTTCAGGGGGGGCCGAAGCCCCCCGCCTTATTTCAATTCAAACACGTTGCGGTCACGCACGCTGACCATGCCGCGGGCGGCCATGGTTTCGGCAATCTGCACGGCGTTCAGGGCTGCGCCCTTGCGCAGGTTATCAGCCACCACCCACAGATTCAGGCCGTTGTCGATGGTGTCATCCTCACGGATGCGGCCCACGAAGGTTTCATCCATGCCGCCGGCATTGACGGGCATGGGGTAAATCTTCTCGGACGGGTTGTCCAGCACGCGCACGCCGGGGGCCTGGGCGAGGATGGCCCGGGCTTCCTTGGCGGTAAGCTTCTTTTCCGTCTCGATATTCACGGATTCCGAATGCCCGAAGAAGACCGGCACGCGCACCGCCGTGGCGGTGACGCGGATGGAGTCATCCCCCATGATCTTCTTGGTTTCGTGCACCATTTTCATTTCTTCCTTGGTGTATTCATTCTCCAGGAAGACGTCGATCTGGGGCAGGACGTTGAAGGCGATGCGGTGGGGATAGACCTTGTTTTCCACATCCTGGCCGTTCATCAGGCCGCGCACCTGCCGCTCCAGTTCCTCAATGGCCTTCTGCCCGGTGCCGGACACGGCCTGGTAGGTGGAGACAACCACGCGGGTGATGGTGGCGGCGTCATGCAGGGGCTTCAGGGCCACGACCATCTGGATGGTGGAACAGTTGGGATTGGCGATGATGCCATGGTGCCAGTCCAGGTCATCGGGGTTGACCTCGGGGACAACCAGCGGGCAGCGGTCATCCATGCGCCAGGCGCTGGAATTGTCGATCACCACACAGCCGGAAGCGGCGGCGTAAGGCGCGAATTTCTCGGAGGTGCTGCCGCCGGCGGAGAACAGGGCAATGTCCACGCCCTCGAAGGAGGTTTCGGTCAACTCCTCCACCACAAGCTCGGTGTCTTTGAAGGGCACGGTGGTTCCCGCGGAACGAGAGGAGGCCAAGGCAATGACCTTGGATGCGGGGAAGTTGCGCTCTTCCAGAATCTTGAGCATTTCTCTGCCAACGGCGCCCGTGGCGCCTGCCACGGCCACAACGAATTGCTGTGCGCCCATGCCTGCGTGCTCCTTAAGAGAGGCGGTTGCTGGGAACGGCCGGAAGGCCCTCCCCAGGAAAATATGGTATGCCTACATAACACCGTGCTGATTGAGAAACTGGCCAAAGCGGGCATCAATCCCAATCACGTGCGTTTTCCACCAGTCAACCAGGAAGTCCAGCAGTTCCGGGGTCAACTCGCCGTCAGGATCGCTGACATAGGCCAGAAGAAAATCGACAATCCTGGAAAAAAACTGGGAATGCAACTGCAAATGTATGGTCAGCTCGCCGTAGGAATCCTCAAAACGGCGCATGAGCGCTTCTTCAGTGGCAAAGTGCACCTGGGCATAGTCATGCAGGGAGTTGATGATGGGCGCGATGAGCTGCTTGTCCTGGCCCTGCATATACGCCTGATGCAGTTGATTGATGAGGTCGGTCAGCAGGCCGTGCTGGGCATCAATCTGCGCCACGCCGACGAGCATTGACTGGTCCCAATTGATGACATCCATGCGAATCTCCATGCATAATTCGCGTTATCCCGCCTGGTGCCCCCACATGCTTCCCGCGATGGCCAGCACCCTACACCAGCAGGCAGGGATTTGACAAACTGGAGTTTGCCGCCGGAGGGTGGCATCCTGCCTCCAGGATGGCAAAAGTGCTTGCGATTATCTAGATTTTCTATAGTATTTACTCCGGTTGGATATGAACCACTCGCCTGGCCGCCTTGCGGGCCGGAGGTTTTGCAATGCGCACGCAGGGGCTTTTTGTTCAAGGATGCATGCGTCGTGGCGTGTTCGGGCTGCTGGCGGTCCTGGCTGCCTGCCTGCTGCTTGCCCAACCGGCCAGCGCCCAGCAGGAGGTGGCCAACCGAACAGCCTCCTCGCCTGCGGAAGGCCAGTTTGCCGTGATGGCCGAACGCTTTGATGCCGAGGACCCGGCCCGTGTCCTGGCTGATCAGCTGCGTAAAAAGGGCCTCTCCCCCTACCTTTTCGAAACCCAGGCAGCCAATGGCAGCGCGGTCTTTGCCGTGCGGCTGGATATTTTCGATTCACTGCCTGAGGCCCTGCAGGCCCGGGAGACAATGGCCCATACTGTCAAGGCGCCCTTGCGCATCACCCCCGGGGGCAGTGCCGAGCCCATTGATCTGGAATCGCTGACTCTTTATGTCCAGACGGGCCTGTACCCCGATGAGGCCGCGGCCCGGGAATCCCTCGCGGCGCTGGTGGATCGGGGCCAGGAAAACGGTGGCATCCTCTCCTTGCCTGGCGGAGAGAGCGGGAAAAATGGCGCGGGCGCAGCGGGCGGAGCAACGCGGTATGCCGTCCATGCCGGTGTCTATCCCACCTATGCCACTGCCGCCAAAGCCGCCGCCGCCCTGACCAAAAAGGGCGTGCCGGCCGGTGTGGGCGTGCTGGATGCGACCGAGTTCAAGATCCGCAACACCCCGGCCAAGGCCGCCGTGCCCGACGTCTTCGCGAAAAAAGCCGCCGCCGCCAAGGCCGCTGCTGACAAGGCCGCTGCTGACAAGGCGGCCGCAGCCAAGCCCGCCACGCCCCCCGCGACTGCGCCCACCGCGCCCTCCGTGGCAGGCAACGCCACCGCTGCCCCGGCCAAGGCAACCGCCCCGGAGCCGAAATCCCCGGTAAAATCCCCCCCGCTCGATCCGCCGGTTAATCCTGGCGCCACTGCCCCCCCCGCGTCTCCCAGCCAGGGGAATGACGCGCCGCTCAAGCTCGTGCCCACGCCGCCCAACGTCTATCCCCCGCCCGAGTAGCCCCGGCCGCCGGCCAGCCCATTCTTCCCCGTGCCCAACACCACAAAAGACGGCCAGTCCCTGCCGGGGCTGGCCGTCTTCTCTTGACGAAGTATGGCGTGTCTGCGCGTCAGCAGCTGCCCGTGAGGGGGCACACGTCTTTGTCCTTGACGATGCGCAGGCAGGCGGCGGCCTTGTTCAGGGTGTACAGATGCACCCCGGGCGCGCCGTGGCGCAGCAGATCGAGCACCTGTTCCCGCGCGTGGGCAATGCCGGTATCCGGAACAGCCGTGGCTGCCTCGCCGCGTTCCTTGGCTGCCAGATCCATGGCTTCCGCGGCTTCCAGTTCGGCCTGATAGGCCGGGGAGATGCCTGCCCCGCACATGGCCGCCATGCGCTGCACCGAGGCCATGGACAGTACCGGCAGAATGCCCGGCAGCACCGGCAGGGCGATCCCCCTGGCGCGCACCAGCTCCACGTAGCTGAAATATGAGGCATTGTCGAAGAAGAGCTGGGTGACGATAAAATCCGCGCCAGCGTCCACCTTGATCTTGAGGGCGTCCAGGTCCGCTTCCATGCTGGCGGCTTCGGGGTGCTTTTCCGGGTATCCAGCCACCCCCACGCACATTTCAGGATGCCGGGCCTTGATGAAAGCCACCAGATCGCTGGCATGGCGGAACCGGGCGTCACTGGGAATGAAGCGGGATTCGCCCTTGGGGGGGTCGCCGCGCAGGGCCAGGATGTTCCGCACGCCGGCCGCGGCCAGGGCGTCCAGGTATTCGGCCATGGCGGCTTCCTCGGCCCCAACGCAGGTCAGGTGGGCCATGGGCGTAAGCCCGTGCTGCCCTCTGAGGGCGGCCACCAGCTCCAGGGTCCGGTCCCGGGTGGAGCCGCCGGCACCATAGGTCACGGAGACGAACAGCGGACGCAGCGACTTGAGCTGCTCCACCTCGCCGTAGAACTCCGGCCATTTTTCCTGCTCTTTGGGAGGAAAGAACTCCAGCGAAACAAACTGGCCTTTGGCCATCAAATCGATAATCCGCATGCTTGCTCCTTGGCTATGCCGGCACTCGGGCCGGCGCTGCGGCGTGGGACGCAGCCGCTGCTGATCGGCACGGATCAGGGCGAGCACGCCCTCGTCGGCAGGCAAAAACGGCAATGTCGCCGCATCACGGGCATCGCACCACTGCAGGGTCTGCCCCTCATGCGGGTGCGGCGCGCCGCGCCAATCGTCCACATGAAAAAAATACAGGGTGACATGCGCGTGGGGATACTGATGCGTGGTGACATGAAACGGCACGGCCGACAAGACTTCCACACCCAATTCCTCGCACAGTTCCCGCGCCAGGGCGGCTCCGGGCGTTTCTCCCGGCTCCAGCTTGCCGCCGGGGAATTCCCAGAACCCGGCCAGGGGTTTGCCCTCCGGCCGTCGTACAGCCAGGAACTGACCGGCGCGCCAAAGTACACCAGCCGCCACATGCACGGCAAGGGGCGTATGCGGTTCGTGCTCGGATTGCATCTACATCGTGCTACACGTGCGATCTGTTATCAGGCAGCGGCCCTGCGCCCCGGCCGGGCGCGCACGGGCCAGGACTCCAGACGACCGTCCGGATGGACCACGGTGAGGTGTTCGGTCAGGTTGGTCACGGGGCAGGCATGAGCCGGCAGAATGCGGACCTTCTCCCCCACCCGCGGCCCCGTACCGTGGTGAAGCATGAAGCCGTGTTCTTCGGAAAGCTTGACCACCGGATAGCCCTCCAGGTCCCCCGGGCTTTCCGGATGCAGCGGGAAGGCCAGGCCGTGCCGGGGCAGGTCTTCATCCTCAGGATCCTGGAGCAGCCCGTGCGGGCCGGAATCCGAGGAGAGCGTCTTGGAGCCGGTGTCGAGGATGGCGTATTTCCAGTTGCGGCTGACCACCGTGGCCAGAACCCACATGGCAGGCGCATCCAGAGTGGCCAGGCCGAGCCGCACCGTCTGACAATCCAGAAAGACATAGTTCCCGGGGCGGATTTCCTGCATGCCCGGGAACCCTTCCGCCGCCAGGGCCGTGGGGGTGGCCCCCACGCTGACGGTCAGTGGGGAGAAGCCGGCGTCTTCCAGCCGGGTCCGGGCCAGGGCCATTTTAAGGGCTTCATCTCCGGCCACCACAGCCACAGCCTGGCGGTCGGCCACGGCGTAGGCATGCCCGGCGTGGGAGAGAATGCCGGCCAGCCGCAGCCTGGGGAACCGGCTCATGGCGCGCGCCAGTTCCACCAGCACGCCGGATTCAGGCGGCACTCCGCAGCGTCCCAGGCCCACGTCCACCTTGATGAACACGCCCCAGCGGGCGTCGTCGTCGCGACCAGCTGGCACGGGGGCGCGGTCGGCGGCCTCGCCCAGCGCGGTCAGCACGGGCAGGCTGTCGGCCACACACTGCAGCGCCACCCCCCTGGCCGCGGCCAGGGCCATGCAACGCTCCAGCTTGGCAGGCTGGGGTTGGGGATAGGCCATAGTCAGGGAGGTCAGGGAGGTCAGGGATTCGAGGCCGGCATCAAGCAGGGCACAGGCCTCTTCCGCCGTGGCCACGGTAAGCCCCGCCGCACCAGCAGCAAGCTGCATTCCGGCAATAGCGAACGATTTATGACTCTTGAAGTGAGGTCGCAAGGCCACGCCCTGGGTCGAGGCCTTGTCTTGCATACGGCGGATATTCGTTTCCAGACGCGCGTGATCCACCACGACGCAAGGCGTCTCAAGCTGTTGGACGTGGGCTGTCCAGGCGGGGATGTTCATGGGCGGTCCGAAAAAGGGAGGGGGGAGACCCCGGCCCGGAAGCCGAGGCATACGCCGGGGCTACCAGGCCGGGGTTCATACAACTCGAAAGAAACCAGCGACTTCAGGACTTGGTGATCGCTTCGGCAGGGCAGCTGTCGATGGCTTCTTCAACGCAATCCAGATCGGAATCGGGATTGATGACAATCGCCTTGTCGCCTTCTTCGTTCATTTCAAAGACGTCGGGGCAGATTTCCACACAGGCTTCACAGGCCATGCAATCGTCATTGACTTCGATGGGCATTGTCCTCTCCTTGAGCTTGGGGGTGACATGTGTTTGACAGATCGTTTCTGTAATGACGCGTGGATGTTTCGGGCTGCCGCGCCGGGACATTGGCAGTCGCCAGTCATTGCAGCCGGTTCCATTTTACCAGAGACATAGCCGGATGGAGAGGCCATAGCAAGGCCCCATTCGCAACGCAAGCAATTCCACTTAAAAAAGTTGGCCGGAGGGTTGCGCCATGGGTCCGAGAGCCAGGGCGTACAGGAGCCGCGCCGTGGGAGCGAGTTGCAGAAATCCCGCGGCCTCCTCGTCAAAAAAGGCCCCCACGCCGCACGCACCCCACCCGAGTGCCCCGGCCGCAAGATACGCGCGTTCGCCCAGCCGGCCTGCAGCCAGACCCAGGCCGCGGTAGCTGCGCGGCCCCTGGCGCGCCTCGCAGTCCGCGAGATCCGCCACCAGATAACACTGCACCGCCGCCCTGGCCATCCAACGCTGGCCCAGACAGCAGGCCGCCAGCATCTCATGTGGTGCGCCCCCTTGCAGCAAGGCCAGCGTGCGCCGCACCCTGTCCAGCACATAGAGCCCGTCCTCAAGGCCTTCCACCCGGCGCAGCGCAAGGGCCACGGCCAGATGCCGGCTGCCACGGTCCTGCAGGGTGCGCTCGGACAGCAGCTGACACAAGGCGTGCATCATGGCCGCGGGCACAGGCGCGTCCGAGAACCGTCGCTGGCTGCGCCGCGCCAGGAGGCAACGCGCGGCAGAGGGCCATTGCCGGCCGGCAAACACCGCCTCGGCCGCGGGCAGGGCCATGCCCGCATCCGGCGTACCAGGCGTACCAGGCGTGCCCGGCACGCCCGGCACACCTGTTGAACCAGGGCGCTGGGCAAAGCAGGCGGCCCCTTCCGGCGAAGGTGCGTCCTCTGCCCGGCCCACAAACCGCGAATCAATATTGCCTGCCTGATGCATGGCCAGCATGCCCGGCCACTGCGGTTCCACGGGAGCGCAGCGGCTGGCCTCGCGGGCGGCCGTGCGATCCAGAAAATCCTCCAGAGGCCCGGCCTGCGCCGGGGCCTCCTCAAAGGCGTCCGGCACCGCACCGTTGAAAAAGGGAATGGCCAGCAGGCAGACTTCGCGCTCGGTATCCAGGCCCAGCAGCGCGTTCATGGCATCATCCTTGAAATCCACGGCCCACATGGCGCCAAAGCCTTCCAGCGCCAGGGCCTGCAGCAGATTCTCGGCCAAATGCCCGGCGTCCAGTAGCAGATACCGGTACGCGCGTTCGCCGTATTTCCAGGCAGAACGATGGAAGATGCCGGTAATGCAGACCACGCCGCACAGCCGGGCTCCGGAACCGGGCACCGGAGCCGGCAACCCCGCGGCCAGGGCCGCGACTCCCAGGGCATCGCCATGCCGCAGCAGGGAAAGGCTGTGGGTTTCCGGCTGATGGTGCCACAGGCCGGGCTCCAGGCCGGCTTCGGGGCAGCCGCTGCCGTCTCCCCCTTGCCAGGTCTCTCCCAGGGCCACATAAAGCTCGCAGGGGTAGAGTGCGCCAGCCGAGGGCCAGCTGCGGAAATGGGCGAGCCCGTCGGCATGCACGCGGGTCTGGGTAATGCCCGCAGCCAGTCCCAGAATGTTGGCCAGCCGCTGGAGACTGGGCCGACCCGGAGCGGCCAGCCCGCCTTGCAACAGCATGGGCAGCGACTGGGCCGCGGCAAAGGAGCAGTCCGGCAGGGGCAGCACCCGGCTGGCCAGGCCCTGCCCATACCGTTTGAACACTTCCGGCCGGTTCGCCCAGTCCAGCTCCCGGCCAATCAACCGTTCGCGCGCGTGGCTGGTGGCGGTGTGATATTCCATGACGGATGACATGCCTGCTCCTCTTGCCCCGGCGACAGCTCTTGCGATACGAAAAGACGCCCGCAACAATCCTTGCGTGTCTGTGCTATCACCTCCAGCCCGTGATGACAAAATGATTTCCGCCTCCACCCTTGGCTTTGCCTATGCCGATGGCCCGGCAACACTCCAGGATCTCTCGTTTCATCTGGAGCCGGGAACCATCACCTGTCTGGCCGGGCTCAACGGCAGCGGCAAATCCACGTTGTTGAACGTCCTGGCCGGGCTTTTCACCCCCACCACCGGCACCCTGCGCGTTGGGGACCATGTGTCTCCAGGCCAGGAACGGGCCTTGCGCAGCCGCGTCCGCCTGGTGCTTCAGGAGGCCGAGTTGCAGTGCCTCGGGGCCACGGTGGGGGAAGATCTGCTGCTGGGGCTTGCCGCCACCCCCGAAGCCCAGGCCCGGCGCATGGCCCGGCGCATGGGCCTGGAATCGCATTGGGATGCCCCCATCCAGACGCTCTCCCACGGCCAGAAGCGCAAATGCGCCATCGCCGCCGCCCTGCTGGCCAACCCGGCTGTGCTCCTGCTGGACGAGCCCCTGAGCGGGCTGGACCATCCGGCCACCCTGGAACTGCGCGACATCATACAAGAAAATCAGGCCGCCGGCATGACGCAGATTCTCTCCACCCACGACCTGGAACCCGTGCTCGATCTC
Organism: Megalodesulfovibrio paquesii; assembly: GCF_054653055.1. Lineage (NCBI taxonomy): Bacteria > Pseudomonadati > Thermodesulfobacteriota > Desulfovibrionia > Desulfovibrionales > Desulfovibrionaceae > Megalodesulfovibrio > Megalodesulfovibrio paquesii. The sequence goes on from NZ_BAAIGQ010000004.1 coordinate 345,401, forward strand.
TGCCAGCAGGTGCTGGCCCTGGAGGCTGGCCGACTCGTCTGCCTTGCCCCTCCGGCGGCTGCCCTGCCCCACCTGCAGGCCATGGGACTTCGCCCGCCCTGTTCCTGGCGCCTTGCCCGAACCCTGGAACCCTACGCCTGACCATTGTTTCAGAGGCTGGACCACAGCTGCCGATTCCGCTACCCTTCCACAAGTTGTTCCCCCACCTCCGCCAACCACGAAGAAACGATTATGCTCGACATCAAACGCCTGCAAAAAGATCCCGACGCTGTCCGCCAGGCCCTGGCCCACCGCAACGCCGTGCTCAAAGTGGACGATTTTCTGGCCCTGGACGACGAACGCCGCCGGCTGATCCAGGAAACCGACGCCCTGAAGGCCGAACGCAACACCGCCTCCACCGAAATCGGCAAGCGCAAGCGCAACGGCGAGAATGCCGACGAACTCATGGCCCGCATGGGCGAGGTCAATGCACGGATCAAGGAGCTGGATGTGCTCCTGGCCGAGGCTGACGCGCGGGTGGAAACCTGGCTGCTCGCCTGCCCGAACATCCCCCACACCAGCACTCCCGTGGGTGCGTCCGAGGCGGACAATCCCGTACTCCACGTCTGGGGCGAGAAGCCTTCATTCGACTTCACCCCCAGGGAGCACTGGGAGCTGGGCGCGGCCCTGGGCGGGCTGGACTTTGAACGGGCGGCCAAGATCTCCGGAGCCCGCTTTGCTGTCTCCTGGGGATGGGCTGCCCGGCTGGAGCGCGCCCTGGCCGCCTTCATGCTCGACGTGCACACTCTGGAGAACGGCTACACCGAGGTGGCCACCCCGGCCATCGTCACGGCCAAGACCCTCTATGGCACAGGCCAATTGCCCAAATTTGCGGAAGATCTCTTCAAGCTCGAAGGCGCGGAACAGTACCTCATCCCCACGGCCGAAGTGCCCGTGACCAACCTGCACGGCGACGAGACCCTGCCCGAGGAGTCCCTGCCCAGGGCCTACTGCGCGCACACACCCTGCTTCCGTTCCGAGGCCGGCAGCGCCGGCAAGGACACCCGCGGCCTGATCCGCCTGCATCAGTTCAACAAGGTGGAGCTGGTGCGCATCTGCCGCCCAGAAGACAGCTACAACGAACTGGAAACCATGCGCGGGCATGCCGAGTCCATCCTGCAGAAGCTCGGCCTGCATTACCGCGTCATCCAGCTTTGCACCGGGGATATCGGCTTCTCCTCAGCCAAAACGTACGACCTGGAAGTCTGGCTGCCCGGCCAGAATGCCTATCGGGAGATTTCCAGCTGCTCCAACTGCGAGGACTTCCAGGCCCGCCGCGCGGCCATCCGCTGCAAGGCCAAGGCAGACAAGAAATCCCGTCTGGCCCACACCCTGAACGGTTCCGGGCTGGCCGTGGGCCGCACCCTGGTGGCCGTGCTGGAAAATGGCCAGCAGGCCGACGGCAGCGTGGTTCTGCCCGAGGCGTTGGTGCCATACATGGGTGGCGTGCGCGCCATTCCTACTGCGGGCTGAGCGCCTGCTCCACATGAAAATGGCAGGGGGTATTCCCGGATAGTCCGGGAATCCCCCCTGTATTGTTATGGCCGCTTTTTCTGATGCGGCTTTTTTCTTGGCTGCGACCCGCAGCCCGGCGCGCTTCCTCAGCCGGCAATCCCGCCCTTGGGCAGGATGACCTTGAACAACACGGCGGCCAGGACCACCATAACAATCACGGCCAACACTTCCATGCCTTGATCCTCCGTTGCACGTCTTTTTCATCTCGTAGACATCCATGGGGAATCTGGCAAGATCCCCGCACGCGCATTACCAAATCGCATTCCCACCCTTGCGGTTTCGCTTTTTATCTCGTAATTATAGTTTGTCGGCTAAAAACCAACAGACACGGCTAAATTCTCGAATCATTCCCTACAATTCGCTAGAATCCCACTCTGGGGGCGTGCATGAAGAACCTCAAACTGGCGTATAAAATCGGGACGGGCTTCGGATTATTGATTCTCATTTCCTGCGCCCTGGGGGGGGTGGCCATCTGGAACATGGGCGACGTGGAAGATGATGCCACGCAGCTCGTCCAGGAGTTCATCCCGGAAGTGGGCATGGCGGGCGAGGTGGAACGCGAGACGGCAAGCCTCATGTATGCCATGCGCGGCTACGCCTTTACCCAGAAAGAGGCGTTCTGGCAGCAAGCCACCACCGCGCAAACCCAGCTCAAGGAAGCCCTGCGCCTGCTGCGTGCCCATGCGGATAAATACCCACGACTCGTCAAACTCAGGGAAAAAATCCCCGCTGCGGAAAAATCCATCGCCGAATATGAATCGCTGATGACCAAAACCCGGGAGAGCGTGCAGGGCATGCTCGCAGCCCGGGGCGCCATGGAAGTGGCTTCAGCTGAATATGTCAAAAACATCAATGCCTTTGTCACTGACCAGCATGGGGAGCTTGCCCGGGAAATCGCCTCGGGCCAGCCCGCCAGCGCTCTGCAGGAACGCCAGCAAAAGATCCAGTGGGTGGAAGAGGCCATCACCCACACCACCACCGCGCGCCTGATGAACATCAAGGCCATGGCCTGGCAGGACATTACCATCATGGACGAGGCCCTCAAGGCCTTTGACAAGCTGGAAGCCGTGTTTGACCAGCTCAAAGCGGTGACCCGCAAGCAGGTCAACCTGGACCAGATTGCCGCCTGCCGCAAGGCGGCTGCCGCGTACAAGCAGGCAATCCTGAGCTTTACGACCAACTGGAAGCAGCTGGAGCAGGTCAATAGTGACCGGTCCCGGGTGGGCGATGAGGCCACTCAAACGGTTGTCGCCATCGCCAGGGCTGGCATGGACGCCACCACCAATGTTGGCAACGGCGCAGTGGAAGCCATGGGCAATGCCTCGCGCGTGCTGGTTATCGGCTTGTCCGCAGCCATTCTCATCGGGCTGGTCCTGGCCTGGGCCATCACCAGGATGATCACCGGGCCCATCACCAAGGGGGTTACCTTCGCCGAAGCCATGGCCCAGGGCGACTTCACCCGCACCCTGGACATCAATCAAAAGGATGAAGTCGGCGCGCTGGCCAAGGCCCTTAATGAGATGGTCGGCCGCCTGCGCGAGGTGGTGGGCGAGGTGCAAAGCGCCTCGGACAACGTGGCTTCCGGCTCCGAGGAACTTTCCGCCTCGGCCCAAAACATGAGCCAGGGCGCCACGGAACAGGCAGCCAGCGTGGAGGAAATCTCCTCCTCCATGGAAGAGATGAGCGCCAACATCCGCCAGAACGCCGAAAACGCCGTGGAAACCGAGCGCATCGCCCTCAAGGCCGCCAAGGATGCCCAGGCAGGCGGCGAAGCCGTGGGCAAAACCGTCTCGGCCATGAAGGAAATTGCGGAAAAGATCTCCATCATTGAAGAAATCGCCCGCCAGACCAACCTGCTGGCCCTGAACGCCGCCATCGAGGCCGCCCGCGCCGGCGAGCACGGCAAGGGCTTTGCCGTGGTGGCTGCGGAAGTGCGCAAGCTGGCGGAACGTTCCGGGGCGGCGGCCAACGAAATCAGCGATCTTTCCTCAACCAGTGTGGAAATTGCCGAAAAGGCCGGCCAGATGCTCACTGTGATTGTGCCGGATATTCAGCGCACTGCAGAGCTGGTGCAGGAGATTGCCGCAGCCTCCAACGAGCAGAATGCCGGCGCCGACCAGATCAACAAAGCCATCCAGCAGCTGGATCAGGTGGTGCAACAGAACGCATCGGCCTCGGAAGAAATGGCCTCCACCTCCGAGGAGCTTTCCAGCCAGGCCCAGCAACTGCAGGGCACCATGTCCTTCTTCCGCGTGGATGGCACGGGCATTCGCCGGCCCGCCGCCACCACCCAGGCCCAGGTGGTCCGCAAGCCCCTGGCCACTGCCAAGCCCAAGGCGGCCATTGCCGCCGGGCGTGGCCCCAAGCCGGCCAGCCCCACCCCCTCCGGCGGCGTCCGGCTGGATCTCAAGGACGACATTGCCGATGATGAATTCGAACGCTATTAGCCGCTGCGCCTAGTTCGTCGCAACCATAGGGAGGGCCTGATGTTTTGCCGCACCGGGCCCTTCCGCGCATGATCTTTTCCAGTGCGGCCAAGTTTGCAACCCCCTTCGGAGGCCGGCATGAGCGACGCGACCTCGCAGCTCAACCAGCACCTGACATTCTCGCTGGGTGAAGAGCAATTTGCCTGCAATATCGGCTCGGTACGGGAAATCCTCGACGCCGCGGAAACCACCCGCATCCCCATGGCCCCCGAATACATGCGCGGGGTGATCAACGTGCGCGGCCAGGCCGTGCCGGTGGTGGATTTGCGCGTCAAGTTCGGCATGGAGCCTGCGCCCGTCACGGTGCATACCTGTGTCATCATCATGGAATTGTCTGTGGGCGGCGACACCGTGCTCCTGGGCGCGCTGACAGATTCTGTTCAGGAAGTCATTGAAATTCCACAGGACACCATCTCCCCGCCCCCGCGTCTGGGGGCCAGCATCGACACCCGCTTCATGACCGGCATGGCCCGCATGGGCGAACGGTTCTGCATTCTGCTGGATCTGAACGCCGTCTTCTCTGTGGACGAGCTGGCCGAGGTGGCCTCGGTGGCTGCCCAGCCTGCCTGAACTCGATCGAATTCGCATCCGGCCCGCCCTGGCTGCCCCGGCATCGCGACAGGCGTCCTGCGAGTTCCATCCAGGACGCCTTTTCCCTTCCCAAAACCCGCCATTTTGCCTACTGATTGACCCAGGCTCACATTTCTGTCGTCCTCCTGGCGGCAATCCTCTTGCTCTGCAGATCCTCCAAGGAGCAGCCATGGAACAAACATATGATGTGATTGTCATCGGCGCCGGCCCTGCTGGTGGCGCGGTGGCTTCGCCCTGCCGCGAAGGCGGGCTTTCGGTGGCCATGATCGAAAAGGACCTCTTCGGCGGTGTCTGCCCCCTGCGCGGCTGCAACCCCAAAAAGGTCCTCCTCGGACCGGCCGAGCTGATCGAAGCGGCGCGACATATGGCCCCGCACGGCCTTGCCGGCCAGTTGCGCATCGAGTGGCCGGCGCTGATGGAGTTCGTCCGCAGCTTCACCCGGCCCATCCCGGACTATGCGGAAAATGCCTATCAGCATGAAGGCATTGAGACCTATCACGGCGCTGCCCGCTTCCTGGATGCCCACCGGGTCCAGGTGGGCGATGACATCCTGCGCGGCGAACACATCGCCATCTGCAGCGGCCGCGTGCCCCGCCCCATGCAGGTGCCGGGATATGGGGAGCTGCCCACTTCCAACGAATTCCTGGAGCTCGAAGAACTGCCCCGGCGCATTGCCTGCATCGGCGGCGGCTTTGTGGCCCTGGAGCTGGCCGGCCTGGCCGTACGCGCCGGCGCCACCGTGCATCTGCTGCATCGCTCCGAACGCCTGCTGCGCGGCTTTGACGAGGACTGCGTGGATGTGCTGGCCACGGCTTCCCGCGAGGCGGGACTGGACATCCGCATGCAGACCTCGGTCAAACACGCGGCCCGCACCGAGCGCGGGCTGGTGCTGACCCTGGAATCCCCTGCCGGCCAAAGCCAGCTGGAGGTGGATGCCCTCTTCAACTTTGCCGGCCGGATGGCCGATGTGGAGGGCCTGGCCCTGTCCGCCGCAGGCCTCTCGGCCGATGGCCGCGGCATCGCCGTGTCTGCGACCATGCAAACGGCCGTGCCGCACCTTTTCGCCGTGGGTGACTGCGCGGCCACGCCCTTCAACCTCACCCCTAGCGCCAGCCTGGAAGGCGCCGCGGCGGCGGCAAACATCCTGGCCCTGCGCCAGGGCCGGCCGCTGGCCGAGGTGGACTACACGGGCATCCCCAGTGTCTGCTTTTCCCTGCCGCCCCTGGCGGGCGTGGGGCTGTCCCAGCAAGAGGCGGAGGCCGAGGGCCTGCCGCACCGGGTCAAGACTTCCAACCTGGCCAAATCCTTTCCCTGGAAGCGCCTGGGCGAGACGGCCGGGCTGGCCAGGGTCATCCTGGACGAAGACGGGGACCGGCTCCTGGGCGCACACCTGGTCGGGCACATGGCCGAGGAGATGATCAACCTCTTTGCCCTGGCCATCCGCTCGCGCATACCCCTCTCCACCCTGCGCCAGACCGTCTGGGCCTACCCGACCTGCGGGTATTATCTGAAGTACATTGTCTGAAACAAGGGGACCGCCTTTTTCAAAGGCGGTCCCATCCTGCGCTCCTGCCCCAACTGACGAGCTGGGAAGCGCGCGGCACTCCACTCCTTGAGCGGGGCGTTCAGGGGGAAACCGTTCCAGACGAACGAGTTCCCCCTGATTTCTTTATGTGGTGCCTAGAAGAACTTTTCCTGCAGCCCGAACGGATCCTTGAACTCCAGGGCCGGGTCGAACTTGAGCTTCTTCTCGCCGCGGTTGTCCACATACTTCATGAGTTCCAGGTCGATGCTCATGGGCACATCCACGCCGGCCTTGGTCAGCATCTGACGGAGGATGCCTTCCGCCTTGGTGGAGAAGGCCACGGAATCACCCAGGATACGCATGCCTTCCGCGGGGTTGTGGAAGCCGACGGAGTTTTCCGCGCCCATGAAGAGCTAGCGCAGGAAGCCTTCCATGTACAGGTCCTTGGCCTTGTCATACATGGCCTGATCCACCTGCGCGCCCTCGGCCTGCTTTTTGTGGGTCAGCTCAAAGAGCTTGGCCACGGTGGCGCTGGCGTAGCCGGCGCGCAGCATCATGGAGACGGTGCGGTCCTGGATGGAGAAGACGCGCTCGCGCAGCCACTCGGTGCTTTCGGCATGGCACTGGCGGCAGGCCTTCATGTCACCCTGCACCGGACTCATGACGCGGTGGTCGCTGATCTTCTTCACACCCACGGTGGTGTACGGCATGTGGCAGTCGGCGCAGGAGGCGCCAGCCTTGAAGTGCGTGGATCCCATGGAGAAGTACTCGAATTCAGGATGCCGCATGAAGGGCATGCCAAAGCCGGTTACCGTCTGCTTCCATTCGATGACCGTGGGATCGTTGCGGATCTGCTTGATGATGTTTTCCACGCTGATGTTGCCCCAGGTGCTGCCCTGCCAGGGGAAATACAGAGCTTCGGACTTCTTCTCCGGATCCTTGGGAATGTTGTACGTCACGTGGCACTGCGCGCAGATGACGGAACGCATCTGCTGGCGGGTCAGATCTGCCTGCTTGGTCCCGATGGCCTCCAGGGCCTTGCCCAGCGTGAAGCTGCGGGAAATCTGCAGACCCAAATCCTTGTTGTTGTGGCAGTCGATGCAGGCCACGCCCAGCTCGCGATCCTTTTCCGGGATCTTGGCCAGCACTTCCTTGAAAGGCAAGGCGTAATAATCCTTGCCCATTTCCTTTTCCAGCTTGGCGGCGTAGGGCGTTTTGCAGGAGAGGCAGACGCCGCCGGACTTCAGGCGGGAGGAGTCAATCTCCAGCTGGTCGCGGACCATATAGGCGTGGCCGCGGGGTTCGTTGTACTCGATGCCAAAGCCCCAGCCGTTGAACAGCAGGGCCATGTAGGGAAACTGCGAGAGCTTGTCCACGGTGACCTGGCCACCGTCCATGCCGGTCTTGTACTTGCTGCGGCGGGTGTCTATGGGTTTTTCGGTGAGCTTCCAGGTTTCATACTGCTCGGGGTAGGCCTTGCCCCAGACGGCGGGGTCGATTTCGCCATCCGGGATTTCCGGACGGACCATTTCCGGCTTGGGCGGGGCCTGGCAGGCCCAGAGCCCCAACACGCAGAGCACCACCAGCCACTTGCCATAGCGTACGATGTGTCGTTGCATTCGCGGTCTCCTCCTCAGAACGTTTCACGCGCGCCGGCCCGCTTATGCTGCAGCATGCGGTGGCAGTCCCAACAGGGGCGGTTCTGGTCAATCATTTCCACCCGCGCACTGTGGCAGCGGATGCAGTTGTCCTGGACAAACTTCTGGCCATGCTCCGAGATCTCGATGATCTCCGGCACCTTGCCCATGTTGAAGACATAGACGTCCTTCATGCCGTCGATGCCTTTCCAGGTGTAATAGGTGAGCTTGTTCTGGTGGGGCAGGTGGCAGTCCACGCATTGGATGGTGCGGTGCGCGCCGGTGTGGAACCACGCCTCGTACTGCGACTCCATGACATGGCAGGAGGCGCAAAACTCGGGCGTTTCGGTCTTGGCCAGCAAATGCGGCGGGCCAAAGGCCAGAAACACCCCGCCCGCAGCGCCGAGCGTGAGACTTGCCAGGGCAATCTTCCACCAACTTCGCCTGGGGGGAGGACTGTGCTGCGACGGTGTCATCAAGGGTACGCCTCCTTTGTCTGCTGAACGTGGAGGGAACGATCCGGACCTCAGAAAGATTTCCTATCCTTAGAGACCTCTGCACAACACCACCCGAACGACTCTTCGCCGAGGAAATGGCCCTCTCGGCCTCTGATTTTGGTCTAATCTGTCATCGTTTTCATCATTTTTCCCTCATTTTCATCATTCCTTCCAAATTTTGGACGCACCAGCCCCTCAAGTGCCCATCAACCGCACGGCTTTCTTCAAATTGAAGGCCATTCCCACCAGATACAGCTCGGCGCAGACCTTTTTCAGGCCCAGATAGCGCGCCCGGGCCAGGCCGTAGCCGCGTTTCCAGGTCCCGAACACCCGCTCCACGCCGCAGCGCACGCTGCTGATGAGCCGGTTGCGCAATCGTTCATAGGCCGTGAGCGGCGCGTGGCGGGTGGCCTTGTCCATGGTGGCGTCCTTGAGGCCGCGGGCCAGCAGCGCGTCGCGGTTGGCGCCGCTGGAATACCCCTTGTCGCCATAGACATAGGTCCCTGGAATAACATGGATTTCATCGAGCAGCGTTTCGAACTCGCGCATGTCTGACCGGTTGGCCGAGGTGGCGTGGCCGCCGAGGAAGAAGCCGTCGCGAGCATCGGTGGCGGCGTGGATTTTGTAGCCGTAATGACAGCGACGCCCCTTCTTGAGCCAGGCCGCGTCGGCATCGTCTGAAAAGCTGACCTTGACCGAACAGTCTGATTTCGCAGGGGATGCAGGTTGCTGTTCGGCCTCCTCCGCGCGATCCTCGGGCAGGATGTCGATGATTTTGCGCGGGCGGCGGGCAGATTCGACCACCGAGGCGTCGACCACGGTCCCCTCACGCACGAGCAGGCCCTTGGCTTCGAGCTGCTCGTTGAGGCGATCCAGAAGCTTATCGAGAATATTCAACTTGATCAGGCCGTTGCGAAATCGGCAGATGGTGGTTTCGTCGGGGACGTCACCCTCGAAGGACAGACCAACGAAGCGGATGAAGGAGAGGCGGTCGTAGAGGGCCTGCTCGGTGGCCGGGTCGCTGAGATTGTACCACCGTTGCAGGAGCAGAATCTTGAACATGGCCAGGGCCGGGTAGGCGGGGTTGCCCACGGCGTCGGCCTTGCGGGTAAGTTTCTTGTTCAAAAACGAACGGATAGGCCGCCAGTCGATGAGGGCGTCAATGTCGTCCAGGAAGGTGCGCTTGGTCTTGCGCCGGGCCATGAAGTAATCGCCAAGCAACGGGGCCTTGGGGCTGCGCTCTGCCATGTTATCCTCCTTGGGGTGAAGGAAGAATAGCAGATATCATGCTGGATTTGAAGAGAAAATATGCGGTGGCCGTGCAGAGGTCTCCCTTAATGTGTCCGGCATTCCTTGATCCAGGTCAAGAAACCCACTGATGACAAAATATGGAAAGCGATATTGTTGCGAATAGTTAGGGCGAAAAAATATTTCTCCTCCCCCTCGGCAATACACAAACCGCCGGGCAGGGCCACGAATGCATGCGTTCGTGGCCCTGCCCGGCGGTCAACCGGAGGGGGCGCGGGGGAACTCAGTTCCCCCGGATCATCTGTTCGGATGAACTCAGTTCCCCCGGATCTTCCCTTCTTTTCTCTTCTTCTCTTCCCTACACGACCTTGTTCAGCGCGTATTCGATGATACCTTCCGCGCCCTTGGCCTTGAGTTGGGGGATGAGGGTGCGGACGACGTGCTCTTCGACCACGATTTCCACGCTGACCCACTTGGAGTTGAACAGGTGGGCCACCGTGGGAGAGTTCAGGGAGGGCAGCACGGACATGACGTCCTCAACCTTGTCTTCGGGCACGTTCATCTTGAGCCCCACGAGCTTTTCCGCCCGCAGCGCGCCTTCAAGCAGCATGACCAGCTGTTCGATCTTGGCCCGCTTCCAGGGATCTTCCCAGGCGGTCTTGTTGGCGATGAACTTGGTGTTGGTAATGAGAATCTCGGAGATGATGCGCAGGCCGTGGGCCTTGATGGTGGTGCCGGTTTCGGTCACCTCCACGATGGCGTCGGCCAGGCCTTCCACGACCTTGGCTTCCGTGGCGCCCCAGCTGAACTCCACATCCACATTGATGCCAGCCTGGGTGAAGTACCGCTTGGTAAAGCCCACCAGCTCGGTGGCAATCTTTTTGCCCTGCAGGTCTTCGGGGCGCTTGTAGGGCGAGTCCCCGGAAACAGCCAGCACCCAGCGGGCCGGGCGGTTGGAGGTTTTGGAGTACACCAGGTCGGCCACTTCCACCACGTCGGATTCGTTTTCGAGAATCCAGTCCTTGCCCGTGAGGCCGCAGTCCAGAAGGCCGGATTCCACGTACCGGCTCATTTCCTGGGCGCGGCACATGGAGCAGACGATCTCGGCATCGTCCACTTCAGGGAAGTAGTTGCGATGCGCGGGGCGGATTTTCCAGCCGGACTTGGCGAACAGATTGATGGTTGCGTCCTGCAGGGAGCCCTTGGGGATGCCGAGTTTGAGACGATTCTCGCCGGCCATTATTTGTAGACCTCCTTGGGGTCAAAGACATAGGCGGAGCACACGGCGCAGGCTCCGTCCTTGAGTTCACGGAAGAAACAGCTGCAGTAGCCTTCATGGCAGGCCGCGCCGCCGATCTGGTCCACCAGCAGCAGCAGCGTGTCGTTATCGCAATCGATGCGGATGGAGACGATCTTCTGGACATGGCCGGAGGTGCCGCCCTTGTGCCAGAGCGTTTGCCGGCTGCGGGACCAGTAATGCGCCTCGCCCGTTTCCAGGGTTTTTTGCCAGGCTTCTTCGTTCATGTACGCCAGCATGAGCACTTCGCCGGTCTTGTGATCCTGGGCAATAGCCGGGATCAGGCCGCCCTGCTTGGCGAAATCAGGGGTAATGGATGTCATGTCAGCCATGGGGATACATTCCTCGCAGAAAAAAACCGCCCACCGATGCGGCAGGCGCAATTCTTTCACTTATCGCGATTTTTCCCGGCTCGCAAGCGGGAGCGCGTGGCGTTTGCGCGGAGAATGTGCCAAAACGGCGCATCACGGCGGGATTTCCTGCGGCTCAGCCAGCTTGCGCCTTGAGTTGCCCGCAGGCCGCGGCAATATCCGCCCCCTTGGATGCCCGGCGCAGGGCCGTCAGCCCCTTCTTTTGCAAAATGGCCATGAACTCAAGCACATCCGCCTCACGCGGCGCCGCATACGGAGACTCCGACCCTTGCGGCGGATTGTAGCAGATCAGGTTGATCTTGGGGGACGAACCCTTGAAATGTGACAACAGCCTGACCAGCTCCCGCGCATGCTGGGGCTGGTCGTTCACCCCGCCCAGGAGCACATATTCCAGGGTGATGCGTTGCCGGGCCTTGAGAGGATAGGCCTCCAGCAGGGCCAGGAGCTCCTCCATGGGCACGGCCTGGGCGGCCCGGGGCAAAAGCTTCTCCCGCAAGGCCTGCGTGGGCGCATGCAGGGACACTGCCAGGCTGCACAGCCCGCTCTCCCCCAGTTCCACCAACCCGCGCTTCAAGCCCACCGTGGACACGGTGACGCGGCGGGTGGAGAAGTTCATGCCCAGCGGGTGGGTGATTATCTGCAATGTATCGAGAAGATTATCGTAATTAAGCAACGGCTCGCCCATGCCCATGAAGACCAGATTGCGCAGGGGCAGGGCCATGCCGCGTCCGGCCATGACCTGCCGGGCGGCGAGGATCTGCCCGGCCATTTCGCCGGCGGTCATGTTCCTGGTAAAGCCCAGGCTGCCCGTGGCGCAGAAGGTGCAGCCCATGGCGCAGCCCACCTGGGTGCTCAGGCACTGGGTGGTGTGGTCCTTTTCCGGGATGAGCACGGTTTCCACGCGTTCGCCGTCTTCCAGAGCCAGGAGCAGCTTGACCGTGCCGTCGGCGCTGGCCTGGGTGGCCACCACCTCGGGCAGGGCGCAAGAGCACGCGGCCATCAGCTTTTCCCTGAACCCCTTGGAAAGATTGGTCATGGCGGTCACATCCACCACGCCTTTTTCCCAAATCCACTGGAAGAGCTGCCGGGCACGAAAGGCCGGCTCCCCGAGATCAGCACACAGCTGTTCCAGGGCCGGCAGGGTGAGTGAAAGAAGTGATGTCTTGGTCATATGCCTGCACCCCCGGCCACAGCCAACTGGAGGGGGCCCGGGGGAACTCAGTTCCCCCGGAAAATTAGTCATATACACTCAGCCCTACAAAATATCGACGTTTTTCCCTACCCCAGCTTATCCTTGTCCACATATTGCCGAACAAATTCCACCGCCTCGGGCACGGACTGGACATCGCCGCGGATCTGGGCCTGGAGAAGCTGGTCTCGCAGCACGCCCACCTGCGGGCCGGGACGCAGGCCGGTGAAGTCCATGATTTCATTGCCATTCAGCAACGGTTCGAGCATCTCTTCGGGCACATCGGCGCGCTCCAGGAGCTTCAGATTGTGATTGAAGCTCTTGTAGCTGCCGCGCATGGCCTTGAGACGGGCGCGGGCCATTTCGATAAGCCTGGGATATTCGTCCAGTGCCTTGAACCGGCGGATGCCCTTGTCTGACAGCATGTAGGAGAAGCGATGATGGTGGCGGACCAGATGACAGATAAGATCCGTATCCTCGGGCGAAAACCGCAAGCGGGTGAGGATCTTGCGGGTAATCTTGGAGCCGACTTCCGCATACTGGGAAAAATGCCACTCCCCGGCGGCCACCTGGGCGGTGTACAGCTTGCCCACCCCGTGGAACAGCAGGGCCATGGCGCCGAACCAGTCGTACGGCAGTTCTTCCGGGTAGCAGCGCATGGCGTGGAAGGTGTGCTGCAGCACGGTCACTTCCTCGCCGCCGTCCTCACTGGTCTGCTTGACGCGGGTCAGGGCCGAGACTTCGGGCATCAGACCGTGGAGGATCTGGGCGTCGTACAGCAGGGAGGCGAAGTGCGAAAGGTTTTCGGCCTCCACCTTGCGCCATTCGTCCATAATGTCAGAGATGGAAACATAATCCAGCACGCGGCGGGCGCTGCGAACGATGGCCAGCCAGGTGTTCGGCTCAATGGGCAGGTTGAAGTTGGCGGCAAACCGGATGGCGCGCACGGCCAGAAGATAATTGCGGCGCAGGGTCTTGTCGGGCATGCCGGCCAGACGGATGACGCCGTCGGCCATGTCGGCAAAGCCTTCGCTGGGATCAGCGGCCCGGGGCAGCCAGGGGCAGGCCAGATCAAGGGCCGGTTCGCCAGCGGCCTCCAGGGCCTTGACGATGCGCGGGGTCAGCTGGGCCACGGCGGCCTCCGGATGCGCGGCCTCGGCCATGTCTTCGGGATAAAAACGAAACCGCGCCCCACCCTGGTCCACGATGGCTGTCAGGTGCTGCTCGTCCGGGGCCTGGGCTTCAGGGAGGATCTTGATCAGATCGTCCAGGCAGGCATCGGTGACGATATCCACTTCCTTGCGGCCGGTCAGGCGAATCACTTCCTCCTGCAGCTGCGGGTTGACGAGGTAGGCATCGTACCCGTTGCGGCAGATGGCTTTGCACAACGCCACGGCATCGCGAAACGGGGTGCTTTCATGCAGCGAACCAGACATGCGTGTCTCCTGGCATGATGGGGAATCGGTAAAGGGTGAAGGTCAGATGACCGCGACGCCGTCAAGATAATGCCCGACCACGCGACCGGTCAGCGTCTCGCCCAGGCAGATGGCGTTCTTGCCCTTGGAATACAGGGCCTGGGGGGTGACGGTCCAGACGGCTTTGGGGTCGAAAAGGACGATATCCGCAGGATCGCCGGGGCGGAACCGGTTCACGGCCAAGCCAAACCGTTCGCCAGGACCGGTGCTGGCGGCCATGACGAAGCGCTCCTCGGCAAGCTCGCCGGCGCGCACCAGCTCCCAGCTCTTGGCCAGAGCCGTATCCAGCCAGCTGATGCCATTGGGCGCCTCCTCAATGGGATGCTCCTTCTCATGCATGGCGTGGGGGGCGTGGTCTGTGGCCAGGAAATCAATGACACCCTCGCGCAGGGCCTGGAGCAGGGCCAGGCGGTCATCCTCGCTGCGCAATGGCGGGCTGACCTTGGCCAGGGTGTTGTAGCCCTGCACCGCCGCCTCGGTGTAGCACAGATAATGCGGGCAGGTTTCCGCAGTCACGTCCACCCCCTTGGCCTTGGCCCAGGCGATGAGTTCCACGGCCTCGCGGCAACTGACATGGGCGATGTGAATGGGCAGCTTGAGGTAGCCGGCCAGAAGCACATCGCGCGCCACCTGGGCGGCCTCACCCACGGTGGGTTGGCCCTTGAGGCCCATGCGGGCCGTGAGCGCGCTTTCGTTCACGCCTGCGCCCGGGGTCAGAAACGGGTCTTCGCAATGGTCGATGACGATCTTGCCCACGCTGGCCGCGTATTCCATGGCCCGGCGGAAGCGTTCGCTGTCCAGGACGGGCAGGCCGTCGTTGGAAAACGCCACGCAGCCGGCCTCGGCCAGTTCGGCCATGGGCGCGAGCTCCTGACCCTTGAGGCCCATGGTCAGCGCGCCGATGGGATGCAGCCGTGGGCCGTGCGGGTGGGTTTTCCTGGCCTGCTCAAGCATGAAACCCGTGATAGCTCCGCTATCATTGACCGGCTTGGTGTTGGCCATGCAGCAGACGCGGCCGAAACCGCCGTGCGCCGCCGCCGTGAGCCCGGAGGCGATATCTTCCTTGTACTCCAGGCCGGGCTCGCGCAGATGCACGTGCACATCCACCAGGCTGGGCAACAGCAGCAGGCCGGCGGCGTCCACGGTGACGCTGGAATCCACATGCCGGGCCGGGTCATGGGGCAACACGGCCTCGATGTTCCCGGCGTCCACCAGCACATCAACATCCCGGCCAAGCAGAGTTCCGCCGCGAATGAACAGATCGGCCATGATCAACCCTTGCGTGTAAGATGAAGGAAAAGCAGGGCCATGCGCACCGCCACGCCGGCAGCCACCTGATCCAGAATGCAACTTTCCGGCGCATCGGCCACGTCAGAGGCGATTTCCAGACCTCGGTTGATGGGGCCCGGATGCAGGACCTTGGCGCCCGGTGCGGCCAGGGCCAGACGGCGGCTGGTAAGGCAATATCGCGAGGCATACTCCCGCAAGTCGGGCAGCAGGCCGGCCTGTTGCCGCTCCAGCTGCAGCCGCAGACACATCACCGCGTCCGCGCCTTCCACGGCCTTTTCCACACAATCATACACGGTGACGGGCCAGGTCTCCACGCCAAAAGGCAGCAGGGTCCGCGGACCACAGAGCCGGACATTCACGCCCATGAGGTTGAGCAGAATCACATTGGACCGGGCCACGCGGCTGTGGGCGATATCGCCCAGGATGCACAGGGTTTGCCCGGCCATCATCCCCCAGTGCTCGCGCAGGGTGTAGGCGTCCAGCAGGGCCTGGGTGGGGTGGGCGTGGCGGCCGTCCCCCGCGTTGATCACGGAACATTCCAGCCGGCTGGCCATGAACTCGGCCGCGCCATTCTGTTCGTGCCGGATGACGATGGCATCCGGGCGCATGGCCTGGAGGGTCAGGGCCGTGTCCTTGAGACTTTCACCTTTTTGCAGACTGGAGCCGGACTTGGCCAGGGAAAACGTGTCCGCCGAAAGCCGCTTGCCGGCCACATCAAAGGATGTTTTGGTCCTCGTGCTGGGCTCGGCAAAAAAAAGCACCACACTGCGGCCTTTGAGGGTGGGAACTTTTTTGGTGGGACGGGTGTTTATTTCCTGGAAATAATCGGCCGTGTCCAGAATAAGCAGGACGTCTTCCAGGGAAAGCTGGGAGATGTCGAGAAGATCCTTGTGACGCCAGGACCGGGCGGTGTCGTGCTGCATGGGTGCGGAGCTCGCCGTGGCTGCAGGGTTCCGTGAATTGGTTCCCCACCCTACACTGAATCGAACCGCTTTCCAAGT
This sequence comes from Megalodesulfovibrio paquesii, assembly GCF_054653055.1. Taxonomy (NCBI): domain Bacteria; kingdom Pseudomonadati; phylum Thermodesulfobacteriota; class Desulfovibrionia; order Desulfovibrionales; family Desulfovibrionaceae; genus Megalodesulfovibrio; species Megalodesulfovibrio paquesii. The sequence continues at coordinate 361,562 of NZ_BAAIGQ010000004.1, forward strand.
GAATGAATGCGCAATCATCGGCGCAAACGCTGTGCAGAAGCGGAGCCGCCGCCGGCCCTCATCACTGTTTCAGGATGCAGCCAGCAACCAGCCGGCAAGCCCTGCCAGCTCTGCCAGCAACGCGGCACTGCCCAGAAAGTCCCCGTTGAGTCCCCCCTGCCGCCGACCCAGCGCCAGCAGTCGCCAGCAGGGTATCGCGGCCAGCAGCAGGGCCAGTGGCAAGGCCCTCGCCCCGCCGCAAGACAGCCAGAGTGCCGCGGTCCAGAACAGCCCCCACCCCACGCGCGCCAGCGTGGCCGCGGCCAGAAAGGAACCGCCCAGCCCGGGACGCGCCAGGGGTCGCGCAGCGCAGGCCAGCGGGAGAATCATGCACCTGCCGAGCACCGGCGCCAGCACCAGAGCCTGTGGCAGGCCGCGATCCAGGCAGGCCCCGGCCAGGGTGGCCATGAGCCCCAGGCCCAGCACCACGCCCATGACTCCGAACGCGCCCACGCGACTGTCCTTGCAAATATTCCAAAAGCGCTCGCCCTCGGCATTGCTGCCCCAGGCGTCGGCGATGTCTGCCAGACCATCCCAATGCAGTCCGCGGGTGATCCACCAGCCCAGGGCGGCATAGAGCCACCCCTGCGCCGCGCCAAGACTGTCCAGGGCGCCCAGCCAGAACAGCCCGCCCTGCAGCAGGCCAATCCCCAGCCCGATGCAAGGGAACCATGCCAGCGAGGCGGCCACAGCCGCAGGACTGTACGGGCGCGCCGGGCCAAAGCGGCAAAGAAATCCCGCGCCAAAGCCCAGCCCCTGCAGGGAGGTATGGAGGTGTTGACGAACAGACATCAGCAGGCAATCAGATGAAGCAAATCCGGACGAAATCACCGGCGCGCAGGCCCAGTTGCGCTGCGGCAGAGGCCTTGTCCAGCGCCAGTTCCAGATAGCCCTGGCTGCCTGCCAGAAGGCCCATGGTCGCCGGGTCCTGCAGTTCGGCATAGGTGCGCACCAGCTGCAGCCCGCGGCGGGTCTCTCCCTCCAGAGCCACTTGCAGCAGCCGGCCTTCTGCCTGCCGCGCCAGCAGCCGTTCCAGCCAGGGATCCACTTCTGCGTTGAGGATGCAATTGCCAAAGCGATCCACATGCAGCACGCGCAGGTGCAGGGCCTCGCCCACTTGCTGCGCCGCCGGGGACTTCAGCCGGACGGCCTCTTCCAGGGGCACCTCGCGGCCGATCTCCGCGGGCAGGGTTCCCTCTGCCAGCCGCGCCGCCAGGGGACCCATGATATCCCGGGCGTGAAACGTGGCGCTGGCGCCGGCAATGGCCTCTGCGGAAGGGGTCAGGTCATGCACAAGCGCCTGGCCCGGCTCCTCCAACAGGGGCGTCAGCAGGCCATTGTCAGGGGCAAGGAACATCCGGCCATCACGCGACAGGCAGATAATCCGCCGGGCCGTGCCCACGCCTGGATCCACCACAGCCAGAAACACCGTGCCGCGCGGGAAATGGTTGCAACTGGCCTGCAGTAAAAAGCCCGCCTGCTCAAGATGATACGGCTGCACCGCATGCGTCACGTCCACAAGCCGGGCATTGGGCGCGCGCCTGAGGATGGCGCCCTTCATTTGCGCGACATAGGGATCGGCGGTGCCGAAATCCGTCAGCAGCGCAATGACCGGCGGCATGACCTCTATGCCATGGCGGCGACCTGTCCACTGCGTGGACACAACGGGTTGCGCTGCGCCGGCCTGGGCTGCGGAATCTCCGGCAATCACCTCTTGCGAGGAGGCCTCGGACAGGTTGTCCGCAGGCTGAGCCTGAACATCGGGAGTGTGGTGTGGCGTGTTCACAAGCCCGTACTACCGCAAAACCAGCGGCAATGGAACCGCGGGCAGGCACCCGGGAATGTGTTATTTCTGTTGCGCCAGCGTGATGTTGAAGGCCACGGAATAGAGGTGGTGGATGAAGTCCACATACTCCAGCACCACATGATCCGGCACACTGATGCGGGCAGGCGCGAAATTCAGAATCCCCTTGATGCCGGCTTCCACCAGATGGTTGGCGGCACGCTGGGCGCGTTCCGGCGGGGTGGTGATGATGCCGATTTCCACACCCAGCTCGTGAGACTTTTCCGTGAGCCGCTTGGTGCACATCACTTCCAGGCCGGAGACTTCCTCGCCAATCTTGAAGGGGTCGCAATCGAATGCGCCGATGATCTCAAACCCGCGGAGCTTGAATTCCTTGTGATTCAACAGCGCCCGGCCAAGATTGCCCACCCCGACCATGACGGTTTTCCAGGGATGATCGATACCCAGACAGCGTTTGAGGGAGGCGATAAGATCTTGAATATAATAGCCCACCCCGCGAACACCGAATTCGCCGAAGTAGGCCAGGTCCTTTCGGATCTGCGAAGGGTTCACGTCGCAGGCCTTGGCAAGACTTTCCGAGGAAACAACGTCGGCCCCTTCACGCTGCATGTCCTCCAGCACTTGCACATACAGTGCGAGCCGCTGGATGGTAGCGCGAGGGATGCTTTCGCTTTTAAGAGAGAAGAGGCGTGGATTTGGCACGGATTTTGTGAATATTGTAACAATCGTGAGGGGAAAAAGGGAGGCCGGGGATGAATCCGCGGCCTCCCAGGTCGCGTAACGACTTAGACGTAGGGGTTGGCCATGATCAGCAGGATGTTGATGACCAGGGCGTAAATGGCCAGGGATTCCACGAAGGCCAGGCCGAGGATCAGGGAGGTCATGATCTTGCCGCCGGCGTCAGGGTTGCGGGCGGTGCCTTCCAGAGCGGCCTTGAGGCCCATGCCCTGACCGATACCGCAGCCAGCGGCGGCGATGGCCATGCCGATGCCGGCGGCGAACAGGGTCAGACCCAGGGCAGGGGCGTCCAGCTTCACGCCACCATCAGCGGCGAAGGCAACGGCAGCCAGGGAGAGCATGGCCAGGGTGTTCAGCACGATCATGAGAGACTTGCGCATTTGACAGCTCCTTGAACAGTATAGTGTGTCGGTCGTAAGACCATTTCCCCGATTGTAAAGACCCGACCTAGTGGGCGTGTTCCAGCGAGCCCTTGAGGTAGATCATGGTCAGCATGAAGAAGATGAACGCCTGCAGCACCTTGCCGAGCAAGAAGAGGAAGAAGATCGGAATGGTGCCGGCAATGGGTGCCAGGATAAACATCAGCAGCATGGCAACTTCCTCACCGCGGATGTTGCCGAAAAGACGAAGCGTGAGCGAAACAGGGCGGGCGATGTGGGAGATGGCTTCCAGGATGAGCATGAAGGGAGCCATGACCGGCATGGGACCCATGAAGTGCTTGATGTAGCCAGGACCCCAGCGCATGATGCCGATGGCGTTGTAATAGATGAACACGGTCAGCGCCATGGCGGCGTTGGTGTTCACGTTGGCCGTGGGAGCGTCGCAACCGGGCACAAGACCAAGCAGATTCTGCACCAGGATGAACACGAAGATAACGCACAGCGGCCCGAAGACTTTGCGACCGTCTTCCCCCACGTTTTCGACGACGAAGTTCTCCAACCCGCCGACCACCGTCTCCATCACGTTTTGCAGCCCGCTGGGGACCATCTTCAGCTTGCCACGCAACACCAGGGCGATGCCGAAGAGGATGGCCATGGCCACCCACGTGTAGAAAATGTGCACCGCGCTCTTGACGCCCAAGGCATGGGAAAGCGCGTCGTTAACGCCCGTGAGATTCGCGAACAATACCGGATGTGGCAATCCGCCGGCCATTTACGCCTCCTTCGAGTGTTGCGCGAGATAAGATTCCACGCCCCAGATGAGGATGGTGGCGACCACAGTGGAAAGCCCCGCCAAAAGGGCCGCCAGGGAGATTTGTCCAAAAACAAGCAAAATAGCGAGCAGAACCCCGGTGAGGATCAGCCTGCCGTAAAAGCGAAAAATCATCGAGGCCACCAGCGGCCCCCGCGCGCCTGCCTCAAGCCGGCGGGCCAGGGAAGTGGCCAGAAAATAAAAGTTGGCCGTGACGATCCCCACCCCGATGGCAAAGTGCAACAGCCAGGGATGGAAGTACCCGCCTGCCACCCCCACGACCAGGGCAATCACCGCCAGGAGGCACTGCCGCGTGAGCAGCGTGCGCACCGAGGCGTTGCGGACCCCTTTGTGGTACAGGGAAGACTCGATGCCGTGCCGTATGGCACGCCAGGGTTGCAGCAGAGTCTCCAGGGTGGAAGTGCGGCTCATGATTCCTCGTCCGGTTTCGCCTTGCGCGGGCCTGCAGCGCCGGCGCCCTTGCCATCCGCCGCAGATGCGGCCTGCCCGCCTTTGTCCGCGCCTTCTGACGCGGCTGCGTTCAAAACATCCGCCATAGTCTGCATCGTCAACTTATTCGCGCTGTTGGCGTCTTCTTCGGCCTGCCGGAGCAGGGTGCGGAGGGCCTGGGCCACCTCTGGGTCGCCTTTGGCTTCTTCCAACTCGCGAATCAGTGCCTGTCGAAGGGCCTCTTCGTCAAGCACTTCGTCATTTTTTTCACCTGCCGGATGGGTTTTCTCCTCCACAACCGGCGCGTCTGCGTTCCTGTGTTCACCCGCGGTATCAGCCACGTCCGCCGTTGTCCGCGTGGGCGATGCGTAGGTGTTCACAAAATGCGCTTTCTTGAAAAAGACCAGTTTGCGCTCGCCTGGGGCTTCCGGCGGGGCCTCGCCACTCTCGCGAGCGACCTGCACAGCGTCTTCGTGCCGGCGTATCCGCTGGGCTTCCTTCCACATATTGCGGAAACCCTCCACGATGCCCATGCCGAGGAACACAATCATCAACCACGGCTTGGTGCCCAGCCACTTGTCCAGGAACCACCCCATGGCCAACCCCACCGCCGTGGAACTGACCATGTGCAACCCAAGCAGCCCGGCGTTGGAACTGACTCCGGACACAGCCTGCATCAGACCACTGCCCTTGGCCGGGCTCTCCGAGGGGGCCTTTTCCGCCCCGGCTGCGCTCCGGGAGCGTGCGTCTTGTTCGGCCATCCTTCCCATCGCCTGGCTTGCGGCCCACTGCCGTCCTGTCCTGGCGGCCCACTGCCGTCCACGTGCAATCCTTCACAAGTGCAAAGAGCCTCTAGCACGCTCCGGGCAGCGCGTCAACGCCAATGCCGGCATTTCATGCGCCTGAAGTGTGCCCGGACATGCGCTCCGCCCCTTGCCGAAGCTCCCGCAACAAGGCTGTGGCCGCGGCCACCCTCGCGCAGTCCGTGCCAGGGGCAACGCCCTCTATCAGCGCGAACTCGGCGTCGCGGGAGGCGAGCAGCCCCTGCCGGCCGGCCTCGCTCACCGCAAACAAGCTGGATCGCCTGTGGCGGGGATTGTCGTGACGAATCACGAACCCTTTTTCCAGCAGCTCATTGCAGACAAGCTGGACATGCTGCCGTGTGACCCCCAGCCTGAAAGCCACGTCCGGGACGGTGGCCTTGCCCTCCCCTTCCAGCACGTGCAGCACCCGATGCTGGGCGCTGCTCAGCCCGGACTGGGAATGCGCCCAGTCCATCACCGCGGCCAGGGCATCCCGCAGGGCGAACACCTCCATGAACAGCCCGTGCAACGCCTCCCCGGCGGAAGCGTCCCTGCCAGCAGCCGGCATGCTACAGCCACCTCCGAACCTGTTGGCGATAATGGGCATACGCCGCACCAAATGCGCGCGTCATGTAAGCCTCCTCCCTGGGAACCACGCGACAGGCCAGATAGATCCCCAGGGGGACGCCTGCCACCAGAAGCCACAGGCTGCCCGCCACCAGCGCCAGGCCCAGGAACAGGCCTACCCCCCCAACGTACATGGGGTTACGGCTCAGCGCGTAGGCCCCCTCAGCCACGAGCCGACAGGCCGGACGGTCCGTGCGAACGTTGGTGCCCAGTAGCTTGAACTGACGATGGGCCACCATCATGAAGGCACACCCTGCCCCGCCCAGTGCCCCGCCCAACCCCAGCTGCCAGGCTCGCGGCAGCAAGGGCACGTTCTGTGGCCACAGCCATTGCAACGCCGCCCCGGCCAGGAGCATGGCGTAAAACATCGCCGGCGGCATGAAACGTACCCCTGGCGAATCGCCGGGATACGGTGACTGCGATGACGGGGATGAAGGGGATGAAGGGGATGAAGGGTGGGCGTCCATGCATTCCTCCTATTGGTTGCAAGGCAAGCGGCCACACCCGGACTTTCTCATTTGACAGCTTAATTGTCAATTTGACATATTAATTGTCAATTTTTGCTACTCCCTGATTTGGCGTGTATTTTTTCCAATTTTTCGCGAACAGCCTGCGGTGTGCCCACAGGCTACAAATCGGTAATCTGCCGGCAATGTCCCGGCAAGGTTCTGTAGTCTAGTTCTCTTTTCAACCCTGGACGGCAATTCCCCCTGCCGTCACGCTCACCACCCCACTCCCACCTCGACAAACCCCTCGTGTCCTGCGGGGGGTTTGTCGTTTCTTGCGCCGTCCACTCCCAGGCTGCACGCACAAATCCCTTTGAAGCAGGCGAACCTGCCCCAAAGGGATTTGCCAATGGGAAGGGACGCGGGGGAACTCAGTTCCCCCGCCCTTCCCTTTTGTTTTTCTTACTCCCCCACTACGCCGCGGAGCCGAGGATGGCCTTGATGTCTTCGTCCGGGGTGGAGATGGGCATGATGTTGAACTGCTGGACCAGGAAGTTCAGCACGTTGGGGGTCAGGAAGGCCGGCAGGCTGGGCCCAAGGCGGATGTTCTTGATGCCCAGGGAGAGCAGGGTCAGCAGGATGGCCACGGCCTTCTGCTCGTACCAGGAGAGGACCATGGACAGCGGCAGATCGTTCACCCCGCAGTTGAAGGCGCCAGCCAGGGCCACGGCAATCTGAATGGCCGAGTAGGCGTCGTTGCACTGGCCCACGTCCAGCAGACGGGGAATGCCGCCAATATCGCCCAGCTGCTTGTCAAAGAAGCGGAACTTGCCGCAGGCCAGGGTCAGCACCACGGTATCCTGGGGCAGTTTTTCCACAAATTCCGTGTAGTAGTTGCGGCCAGGCTTGGCGCCGTCGCAGCCGGCCACCAGGAAGAAGTGCTTGATGGCGCCGGACTTCACGGCGTCGATGACCTTGTCGGCCACGCCCAGGACGGCATTGCGGGCAAAGCCGGTCAGCACCGCGCCCTTGTCCTGATCATCGGTAAAGCCGGGCATGGCCAGGGCCTTTTCGATCACCGCAGAGAAGTCGCCATTGGGCACGTGCGTGGCGCCGGGCCAGCCCACCAGGCCGGTGGTGAAGATGTGATCCATGTAGGACGCGGCAGGCTTCTGGATGCAGTTGGTGGTCATCAGAATGGCGCCGGGGAACTCGGCGAATTCGCGCTGCTGGTTCTGCCAGGCCGTGCCGTAATGTCCGTAAAAATGCTTGAATTCCTTCAGCTTGGGATACCCGTGGCAAGGCAGCATCTCACCGTGGGTATAGATATCGATGCCCTTGCCTTCGGTGGCCTTGAGCAGGTTGTAGAGGTCGTGCAGGTCATGGCCGGAGACGAGGATGCACTTGTTCTTGCGGTGGCCCAGGGGCACGCTCACGGGGGTGGGGTGCCCGTAGGTCCCGGTGTTGGCGGCGTCCAGGAGCTCCATGGCCTTCAGGTTGGTCTGGCCGCATTCCATGGCCATGTTCACCCAGTAGCCCAGGTCCTTGTCTGTGGTCAGGGATTCGGCCAGGGCCTTTTCCACATAGGCGTAGACCGCATCATCCTGTTGCCCCAGGATATAGGCATGGTCGGCATAGGCGGCCACACCCTTGACGCCGTAGATGCAGGTCTGCTTGAGGGATTCGATGTCCGGATCGGGGTCGCGATGGTCGGGGATGTTCTGAGCCTCGCCCTGCTGGACCAGTTCTTCAAGGGTGGCGGCGGGCTGGAAGTCTGCCGGACCGGCCGGGAACACCGCGCCGGGATTTTTGGCCTTGATGGCAGCTTTGAGGGCCTCGCGCTTGGCCACCAGTTCGCCCAGCCGGGCCTGGAACTGCTGCGGATCAAAGCTGACGTTGGTCAAGGTGGAGAAGGTGGCGGCCACCATGAACGGCCCCACGGTCGGGTCCACCACGCCGGCTTCGCGACCCACACGCGCTACCTGGGCCAATCCCTTGAGCGCATAGATGGTCAGGTCCTGCAAGGCGGCCACATCGGCCTTTTTCCCGCAAATACCCATGGTGGTGCAGGCTTGGCCTCGGTTCGTCTGTTCGCACTGGTAGCAAAACATGAGGTCTCCTCCTTGTGCCGCGTGTGCGCCTTTTCCGCCCCCCTGGTTTCCGGTCTGAGCTCGATGAGGGGGCGCTGCGCATTGCGGCGTGTTGTCGTTCATGCGACACTTCTAACCCCCGCGACGAATCCATGCCTTGATACATATCAAAAACCGTGGTTTTTTCTTCCTCAGCAATGTCAAAACAGGCACATTGAACATTACATATTGGAAAGGATTGGTTTCATGGAACTCATGCGCGAGGTCGGCCACGCATCCATCTTTCAGGGACTCGCCCCCAAGCAGCTGGAACGGCTGGCAAACATTGCCACCTCCCGCACTGTGGACAAGGGGCAGATCATTTTCTCCACCGGCGAGGAGGCCAAGGGCTTTTACAGCGTGGCCACTGGCAAAGTGCGCATTTTTCGCGCCGTGCCCTCGGGCAAGGAGCATGTGCTGCACGTCTTTGGCCCGGGCGAGGCCTTCGGCGAGGTGGCTGTGTTCAAGGAAATGCGCTTTCCGGCCACGGCCCAGGCCCTGGAGCCCAGCCGCGTGCTCTTCTACCCCCGCCTGGGTTTTGTGAACGCCCTCAAGGACGACCCGGACCTGGCCATGCAGATGCTGGCTCTGCTCTCGGAAAGGCTGAAGTTCTTTGTCAAGAAAATCGAAGACCTGAGCCTCAAAGAGCTCCCCAGCCGCCTGGCCGGGCACTTCCTCGTCCTGGCGGACTCGCATCACAAGGATACGTTCAGCCTGGACATGCCCAAAAGCCACCTTGCCGCCTACCTTGGCGCGCTCCCCGAAACCCTCTCCCGGGCCCTGCGGGATATGCAGGACAAAGACCTCATCCTCGTGGACGGCCGGACCATTACCCTAAAGGATAAGGACACGCTGGAGCTGCTGGCGCGCGGGGAGCTGTAGGGGGGAGAAGAAAGAAAAGAGAAGAGAAAAACCGGGGGAACTGAGTTCCCCCGGCCCCCCTCCGGTGGGGGGGAGGAGATGCACGAATATCTTTGTAGGAGGGGGAACTTCACGCAAACCGCAAGTCCCGCTCCATCAGATCAATCAGCTTGCGGTGGCCGGCAGGGAAGGCGTAGTGGGCCAGGTCTCGCAGAGTCACCCAGCGGGCGTCCTGGGCGGCGGTGAGGTGGGGGGCGGGGATATCTTCGGTGTCGGGCGCGAGGTCCAGTCTGCAGGCAAAACAATGCAGGGCCACCTTGTAGGTGGTGTAGCCGTGGCGGATCAGGGCGATCTTGTCCGTCACCGTGGCGGGGTAGCCGGTTTCTTCCTGGAGTTCGCGCACTACGGCCTGGTGCGGGGTTTCGCCGGGTTCAATGCGGCCCCCCGGAAACTCCCAGAGTCCGGCCCAGGCCCCGTGTGGCAGGCGTTTTTGGATGAAAAAGCGGTTCCCATGCATCAGGACCCCCGTAGCCACTTCCAGGGGGATGATCGCCTTGGCGCGGGCCGGCACGGGCCGCTCTTCCACAATGTTCAGGCGGTGCGCCTCGCAGTGGGCGGTGATGGGACAGGCCGAGCAGCGCGGATTTTTACCACAGACCAGCGCGCCCAGCTCCATGAGCGCCTGATTGAAGTCGCGCGCATGACCGGGGGGAATGATGGAGGTGGCCGTTTCCCAAAGAAAGGCCTGCGTCTCGCGCGCGGCGATGGGCTCGTCCAGGTCGAACAGTCGGGCGAAGAGCCGGGCCACGTTGGCATCCACGATGGGCGCAGGACGGTTGAAGGCCTGGCTCAGGAGCGCGCCAGCAGTGTAGCGGCCCACGCCGGGCAGGGCGCGGACGGCGTCCAGATCCTCGGGAATCTCACCGCCGTGGCGTTCCACCAGGGCCTTGGCTGCTGTCTGGAGGTTGCGGGCCCGGGCGTAATAGCCGAGTCCTTCCCAGGCCTTGAGGACTTCCTCCTCCGACGCCTCAGCCAGGGCCGCGGGGGTGGGGAAGCGCTCCAAAAAGAGCGGCAGGCGGGCGGCGACCCGGTCCAGCTGGGTCTGCTGGCCCATGATCTCGGCCACCAGCACGTGCCAGGGGGCATAGTCCCCGCGCCAGGGCAAGGGACGTTGATGGACGGCGAACCAATCCAGAAGCGAGCGTTGCAAGGAATTCATGGGCGGTGTGTAGCGCGTTCAGCCCAGACGCGCCAGCAATCGCTTGCAGGCGCCGCGGGCCAGTTGCATGGGGTTGAAGGTCACGGGACGCAGGACGCCGGGCACCTTGAAGCCTGCGGCGTCAAAGTCCTGCGGCGCAAGGGCGGGAAACTCGATCTGCTCCAGCCGCGCGCCGGGCAGGCCACGGCGCAGGGATTCCTGCCAGATGGCCGACTGCTCCGGCCCCACGCCCAACAGGGTGGACACGGCCGTATCCAGGGCCACGGCGCAGGACGACGCGCCCAGGAGCCCCAGGGCATAGGCCTGCCCGCCCATGGGGCCGCGGACATGCATGGCCGTGATGCCATCCAGCAGACTGACCATGGGCGGCAGGGCGGCCAGGATGTCCAGCAGCATGGCTTCGAAGCGGTTGCCCTGCTCGCCATAGCGGGCGTGGGCCAGGGGCTTGCGCATGCCCACCACGCAGCCGAAACAGTTCTTGACCGCCAAAGACAACCGCATCTGCAGGTGCACCTTGCACTTTGGCGCATTGACGAGCAGGTCCTGCTCCAGGGCCACGGCCGAGACGCCGATGTGCTCTCCGAACGAAAGATCCTGCGCGCAGGGACGGTTCAGTTCCACCAGCCGCACGGGCAGGCCCCGCAGGGCGGCCAAAAGACCGACCTTGCGCGCCACGATGTGCCCGGTTCCAAACGCCGGCGAATCCCCCACCTGCACGCGGCACCCGCATTCCAGCAGGTGCAGACAGATGGCCCGGACCACGGCCGGGTGTGTGGCGGCCAGACCGGCATCCGCGGCACTGATGAGGTTGGGTTTGACCAACACCCTGGTGCCCGGCGGCGGCGTGCAGCCGGCAGCCTGCAGCAGACCCGACACCGTGGCTGGCAGGGCTGGGTCCACATAGCTGCCGCAGCGGGCAAGATGCACTTGCAGGAGACTCATTTTCCGGCCAGATGTTCCAGTTTTTCGAGCAGGAAGCGGGCGTGTTGCTTCTCCTGCTGGGCCAGATCCAGAAAGATGGCTTCCATGGCCGCCGCCTCTTCGCCGGAAAGATTCGGCAACTGCTTCGCCTGACGAGCCACGGCGCGGTACAGGTCGTAGGCGGCGTATTCCACCTCCAGCCCCAGCTCGGCCACGCCCAGGCAGCCGTCCTCGTGGGCCATGGCCGCGGCCACCCAGGGACCGAGCTCCTCCAGGCGGCGGCCGCCTTCGAGCACCTCGCCCCCGGCTTTTTTGAAGAGCGTCTCAAAGTCTGGCGCTGTTCCCGGCTTTCCCGGCTCCCAATACCGGCTCAGCACGGCGTACACCTGCCGGGCGTGGGCCTGCTCCATGTCCACCAGCTGCCGGGGGAGCGGATCGCCATCGCAAAAACCGGCCTCGGCAGCCCTGGCTTCCAATGTGTTGTAGAGTGTCAGGGCGGCCTTTTCCATGTCCAGGGCGGCCAGGAGCATGGTTTTCAAATCCCCGTGCAGGGGGATGGCCGCCAGACGGGGCGCACCATCCAGAGCCAGTCCGGTCCAGGCCAGCATGCCACCATCCAGCGAATGGACCGGCGCGGCAAACCGGCCGGATTCCACGGCCTTGCGAGCGGCCACGCGGGAACGGTTGCCAGAGTGGCAATAGAAAATCACGGCCTTGTCCTGGGCAAAAGGCAACGCGCCGCCGGTTTCCAGGGCGGCGGCCAGCTCTGGCAGAGGCATAAGGTGGGCGCCGGGGATGTGGCCGTGCCCATACTCCACGGGCTGGCGAACATCCACCAGCTCGTAGCTGCCTTCACGATGGGTGGCCAGATAGTGTTGCAGGGCTTCGGCGGAGAGGAACGTCACCGACACCGGCGACGAAGGGGAAGCATGCATTGCGGATCGTCCTCAGGCTGCGGGAAAGAAGTCGCGGCCGCACTGCCCGGAACAGGCGGCTCTTTTCCCTTACCCCATGGCGGGACGCTTGTCTGCAGGGATGTGCATGCAGGTGAGCGGGCTTGCCGCGTGGTTCGACTCACCGTACAATCAGGCCATGGCCACGCCCGCCCTGCTTCGCTCTCCGGACCCCCGCCCCATCGCCCTGCTTTGCCTGGCGCTGGGCATCCTGACCTGGCAGACCAGCCTGCCCGGCGCGGCCTGTCACCTGGTGTTTTTTCTGGGGCTGATTTTTTATGCCCCGCGGCGGGCTGGCTTTAATGCCGGCCTGCTGCGCAGCGGGCTGGGATTTGTGGTGCTGTGGAGCGCCGTGAAGCTGGGATTGTTGCTGTGGGAGGCGGACTGGAGATACGCCCCGGCCATGCTGGCCACTGCCGGGGAGCTTGGTCTCAGGCTGGCGGCCCTGGTGAGCATTGGCGTAGCCTTGACGGCGCTGGTCTCTCCGCCGGCCCTGTGCCGGGCCGCGGCCTGGGCGTTGCGGCCCGTGCTGGGTCGCCGGGCCTGGGAGCCGGCCCTGGCCCTGGCGCTGATGCTCCACTTTGTCCCGCTGATCTGGGAAACCGCCGGTCGCCTCCGTCTGGCCCTGCGCTGCCGGCAATTGCCGCTTTCCCGCCGTCGCCAGACCCTGCTCTTCCTGCAGACCCTCCTGCGCGCCCTGGCTCTGCGCACCTGGACGCAGACCCTGGCCATCGCGGCCCGAGATCTGGACCGCGACGAGGCCTGGCGCTGGGAAACGACACGAGCCAGCCGGAACGCCGCGCGTCCCCTCTGGCTCGCCTGTCTGGTCTGTCTGGCAGCGGCCCTCTGGCTGGCCTACGGCCTGCCTGCCTGATCCTTACTTGCCGCTGGCAAATCTGCGGTCCCAGTCATATTCCTTACTGGTGACGGTGTCTTCCATGCGGCGGATGCGGCGGTCGAGGTTGTCGAACTTGTCTTTCAGACGATGCGCCCCGCCCTGGCGGGAGCTGGCGTAAGACTCGTAAAACTCCCGCGCGCCTTCATCCTCGGTGGGCAGCACGGGTTCCAGCTTCATGATCAGCGCCGCAATCACGTAGAGTCCCAGCACGGGCCAGAAGCCGGTGAACACGGCCAGCAGGATCACCAGCAGCCGCAGCCAGCGGACCTTGAGCCCGTAATGCCGGGCCAGCCCCAGAAGCACGCCGGCCACGCGGCCATCCCGGGCGCGGTAGATATGGTTTGGATTGGTGAACGCCATGGCGACGCCTCCTTGTAGGATACAGAATCATCAGGGGAATGTGCTCCCCTGCCCCCGGCTGCAGTGTGCCGGAGGGGGCGCGGGGGAACACGGTTCCCCCCGTCCGTACGGTTGCCATTGCTTGCCGACGCTGCCGATCAGTCCCTGTCTTCCCGTCGCCGGCGCGACTCGGCCGCGTCCAGAAGCAGGGTCTCCAGGGATTCCACCCGGCGTTCCATCTGGCTCAGGCGTTCGTAGCATTCCTGGATGATGCGGGCCTCGTCATCGCCGCCCTGGCGTTTGCCATTGCCAAACAGGCGGATGAACAGCCAGATGCCGGCGGCGATGACCAGCGCGGGCACCAGCACGAGCCAGAATCCCATGACCAGTCCCATAGGGGGGCCTCCCATGAAGTGGTGATACACGGCCTACTTCCCGCCGGCCACGCGGTCCTTGAGGGCCTGGAGCTGCGCTTCGACATCATGCGTGCCTTCCAGATTGGCGAATTCATGCTCCAGGTCGCGCCGCTTGGGGGGCAGGACCATGTCCGCCTCGGCCTCCATGCGCTCAATGCGGCGCTCGAAGTCCTCAAACCGGGCCATGGCTTCCTCACTGGCGGCGCGGCGCACGTCCTGGCGGGCGCGGCGGGAAACGTCGGCGCGGATGTGGCGCTGCACCAGGATGCGCTTCTTCTCCTTGGCGTTCTGCAACTTTTCTTCGAGCACGGCAATGTCCTGCTGGGACTGCTCGATAAGCGCCGCAAAGCGGACGGTTTCTTCCTCCAGGCCGGCGAGCTTTTCGCTGTAATACAGCTTCTCGTTCAGGGCCTCGCGGGCCAGATCGTCGCGGCCTCGTTCCACGGCCAGGGCGGCGCGGCCGTCCCAGAGGGCTTCCTTTTCGCGGGCCACGTCCATTTCGCGGGTCACGCGCTTGGCGTCGGCCATGGCGCCGGCGCAGGCGCTCTTGAGCTCCACGAGGGTTTCCTCCATCTCGCGGATCATCAGTTTGATCATTTTTTCGGGGTCTTCGGCCTTGTCCAGCATGGCGTTCATGTTGGCGCTGACAATATCCTTGAAGCGGGTGAAGATGCTCATGGCGTCCTCCTGAAGTTGAGGGGAGTGGCGAACATCCAACTTAAAGCAGAGACCATGCCAGATATCAACATCTTGGAATGGCTTACTTATTTTTCAAACTATCACAATATTAAGGTGAATTTTACCGATTTTCGGTTACTGTCGCCAAATCGGAGTCACCATGCCTGCAGCATCCACCGAGGCCCTTGGCCGCAGCGAAGCCTTTCTGGAAGCCCACGAACGCCTGGCCCAGGCCGCGCGCATTGAACGGCCCGTGCTTCTGGCCGGCGAGCGCGGCACCGGCAAGGAACTGGCCGCCGCCCGGCTGCACTATCTCTCCCCGCGTTGGCAGGGGCCGTTCATCACACTGCACTGCGCGGCCCTGAACCCCGGCGTGCTGGAGAGCGAACTCTTTGGCCACGAAGCCGGCGCGTTCACCGGGGCCGTGTCCCGTCGCAAGGGGCGCTTCGAGCTGGCCGACGGTGGCACGCTGTTTCTGGACGAAATAGCGCACATCCCCATGCCCGTGCAGATCAAGCTGCTCCGGGTGGTGGAAAGCATGGAATTCGAGCGGGTTGGCGGGATGCAGTCCATCCGGGTGGATGTCCGGCTGGTGGCGGCGTCCAATCGGGATTTGCCGGCGCTGGCGGCGCGGGGTACATTTGCCCCGGACCTGCTGGACCGGCTGGCCTTTGAAGTGATCACCCTGCCGCCCCTGCGTGCGCGGGGCGAGGACGCCCTGCTGCTGGCCGAACATTTTGCCCGCAAGATGGCCGTGGAGCTGGGCCGGGCGGATCCGCCGCGCTTTTCCGCCTATGCCCTGCGGCAGCTGGCCGAGCACCCCTGGCCGGGCAATGTGCGGGAACTGAAAAACGTGGTGGAACGGGCCGTGGCCCGGGTGGACGATGGCGACGAGATTGCCCTGCTCGACCTGGACCCCTTTGCCTCGCCCTGGCGCCCGCAGGAACCGTGCTTCGCGCCGGACACCTCGCCGAGGCCTGAGGATACCGCGTCACCTGCGCCCCAGGCGCCCCTGCTCCGTCTGCCTCTTTCTCTCCAGGATGAAATTGCCCGGCTGGAGCAGGAGGCCCTGACCACGGCGCTGGCCGCGGCAGGCCATCGTCAGGGGGAGGCCGCCCGTCTGCTGGGCCTGAGCTACCACCAGTTCCGAGCCCTGTACCGGAAATACAAGACCCCTCCTCCCCTGGGCAAGGAATGTCTCTGAAAATGAAGCAGGGGAACATCGTTCCGCAAAACGACGTTCCCCCGAAGAGCACTTGCTTGGCGTTGCGGCTTATTCGCTCAGCAGGGCGTTGACCTTTTCCATGACCGCAAAGGCGTCGGCCACGTAAAGAACGTCGGCCTTGCCCTGAGCCCAGCCACAGGAGGCGTCCAGGTTCACGGCGCGACGTTCGGTGATGAAGCGCCAGCCGACCACGTGGGGCTCTTCGCCGTGGCAGCAGGTGGCCAGGCCCTTCTTGTGGCGGGGGGTGGCCCCGGTCTGGCCCACCTGGTGCATGTGGGTCAGGAAGGGCAGCACGCCGTGGCCCTCGCCGCCCATGTCCACCAGGGACTTGGTGCTGCCCAGGGAAGCCTGGGTCTTATCCAGGAATCCCAGGATGATGGATCCCGCATCTTCCAGACGGGTGGTGCCGCCGGCCTGCTTTTTGGTCCAGCCTGCGCCGGTGACGAAGAGGATCTGCGCGTCGGGGCGGATGGTCTGGGCGTCGGCGGCCGGGGCGTCCACACCCACGGTGCGGGTGGCCGAGGCCGGAGCGCTGAAGGAAACGGCCGTCACCGTGGCCGCGCCAGCCGCGCCGGGCGCGTCGGCATAGGGCGCGGCAATGCCGCCGGCCAGACTGATGCACCAGGGCCGCTGGACCCGGCTCTGCCTGGCGGCCATGCGCTGGCGGTAGTACCAGCGGGTGATCAAGGGTGCGCCATTTTCAGCAGCAATTTCCGTGGCAAAGGTATCCACCCGGCCGCCGGCCCGCTGGGCCACGCCGGGGAGGATGCGTGAAAGCCGCGAGGTGGCCGGTGCCAGAACCACGGTGCAGCCTGCAGCGGCGATCAGCGCGGCGGCGGCGGCGGCGTCCGAGGCGTAGCGAGGCTGGGCCAGGGTATCGTCCGTCACGGCCAGAAATCCTTCCGCACCGCAGCCGGCCAGCTGGTCGGCCAGGGGCTGGGTGGCCTGTCCAAAGAGGCCGACCTTGAAGGTCGTGCCCAGCGCCTTGGCCAGGTCGGCGGTGGCCGTCACGGCCTCCAGGGAGTTCTTGCCCAACGCGCCGTCCAGTTCCGGGGCGAGCAACAGCAGAATCGTATCCATGACGGCTCCTTAACTGCGAATCCAGTCCGCGATTTCCCGGGCAATCTCGTCCACGGGCACGTCCTTGACGATGCGGGTGTCCCGGCGCTGCTTGGGCAGCTCCACGGACGCATAAGTCACGCCTTCCGCACCCACCTTGGCTGGCTGGGCCTTTTGCAGGGCCGGCATCACCAGGCGCATGTTCTGCATGCCCACCTGGGGGTTGTTCGGGGGTTCGGGCAGGGAGCCCGTGGCCCAGCCGAGCACGGCCGGTGGGTTGGCCAGCTCGCTGACCAGATAGCTGCCGCCCTCGATGCGTTCCTTGATCAGCAGGTGATCGCCCTGCACCTGGCAAAGATCCACACCCTGGAACTGTTCGGTGATGCCCAGAAGCTCGCCGAGGATCTGCAGTGTGGCGCCCGCACCGCGGGAGGCGGACTGCCAGCCGCCGAAGAGCAGCAGGCGGCTCTTGTCCAGGCCTGGGATGGAATTCACGGCCTCGGCCAGGACGGTGGCCACTTCCGCCGCATCGACAAAGCCGCCGGCCGGGGCGTCGCGCACCACCAGCTCAAAGGGTGCCTTCTGGGCCACCTGCATCATCACCTGCTGCAGCTTGGCCTTGGGGCCCAGGCTGACCAGGGTGACCTTGCTGCCCGGCACCTGCTTGGCCAGGTTGGCGGCCTCGAACAGGGCGTGGCCGACCCAGGGGTCCAGCACGGCGGGCAGCTGCAGTTCGTTCTTCAGGCCCCAGCCGGCCGGGCCGAGGGCCGGCTCCAGGGTCTGCAGCGGGTCGGGGACGATGCTGCCGCAGACGACGATATGATATGGCTGACTCATAGGTTCTCCTTCAACACGCCTTGCCGGCGAATCTCATGACAAATCGATCAGTTATCGGCGGAATGCAATCCGCCGGCGCCGGCCAGAAACTCAACGTTGGTCCGCTCGGGATGTTGCGGATGGTTCTTGGAACAATTCCACAGACAAGCCCCGCAATGCACGCACTTTTCGCGGTCGAACAGCGGTGGGCCGTCTTCGGGGTTGGTGGTGATGGCCTGGCCGGAGCAGGCTTCGATGCAGACCTGTTCGCGGCACTGGCGGCAAAGCTCTGGTGAGGCGAAGCGGACATGGTCGGCATAGCCGGCCGGGGCCTGGACCTTGCCGCCCAGGAGCAATGCGTCCTGGTGGGAAATGAACAGCTCGCCGTCCAGGGGAATTTCCGGCCAGCCGGCGCGGTCCATGAGGGCATCGTGCAGGGAGAGGCCCTTGGCCTTGCATTCCTTGCGGATAGCCTCGATTTCCGCGGCGTCGATACGGCCCTTGTAATACGCCTCCACCGTGGGAATGCGGGACTGCGGAGTCCGGGACTTGGCCGGCCAGTTCCACTTGCCGTTGGTCATGCCGGCCATGCCCACGCCAAGCAGCCCCTGGACCAGGGAATTCTGGAAGCCGTCGCGGGCGTGGGCGGCGCGCAGGGCGCCGGTTTCCACCCAGGAGTTGCGGCGGCGGGCCACATAGGTCGCGTCCAGATTTTCCTTGGTGAAGGGCTTGTTTTCCTTCATCAACTCCAGCACGGCCTCGCCGAGCAGCACGCCCGTGGCCCAGGCCTCGTCCACGCCGGAGTTGGTCAGGCAGTTGGTGGAGCCGGAGCCCTCGCCAATGCGGGCAAAGCCGTCACCCACCAGATGCGGCTCGCCCTGCTTGCCGGCCTCTTGAATGGACTTGGCGCCCCAGCTCAACAGCTTGCCGCCCTTGATGATTTTCTGGATGTACGGGTGCAGCATCCAGTGCTGGAGGTAGCGATACGCCGTGCGGACCGGCGAATCGAACCAGGACGGCACAAAAATACCCAGGGAGGCGGTATTATTGGGATAGACGTACAGGAAGCCGAAAATCTCAGGCTCAGGATAGCCCAGGGTGTGCAGGACGCAGCCGGCCTTGAGGGGGCAGTCCGCCGGCAGCTCCACGACCATCTTCATGCCCACGGCCCAGTCGCGCTGGTGGCGGCCGTCGGGCAGGCCGAGGGTCTGATCCAGCTGGCGGCCCACCGCGCCCACGGGGCCATCGCCGACCACGGTCAGCCGGGCCTTGATGTCCATACCGGGCATGAAGCCGGCGTCGGGGTTGCCGGCCTTGTCCACGCCCTGGTCGGCCAGACGCACGCCCACCACCTTGCCGTTTTCCAGCAAGGCCTGCTGCACGGGCATGCCCGGCCAGACCTGGGCCAGCCCGGAGCCCATCACATTGGCCCCGGCCCACTGGCAAAACTGGCCGATGGAAAGCACCAACCCATCGTGCTTGTTGAGGAACGGCGGAATATAGGGCAGTTCCACGGCGTTGTCCTGCTCCTTGAGGGCCAGCTTCATGCCCTTTTCGGCCAGGGAAAGCAGTCTGGAGCGACGCGAGGGGCCCTTGGCGCCTTTCGTGGCCTGCGGATCGAACATCCAGACGACCTTTTCTTCGGTCACGGGATGAGCGTTGGGGATTTCGCTGAAATCCTGCTCCGGGAAGGAGGTCTTGATGGCTTCGGCCTTGCTCACCACGCCGGAGACGCCGAAGGCGACGTCGTCGGCCCGTTCGTAGCAGATCACCTGGGGCGGCATGCCGGGCATGGCCGTGGATTCGGCCACGGGCATCCCGTTTTCGTCCACCAGCCCGCGGGTCAGGGTGGTGAGAAACCCGGCCGTGGCCGGCCCGAAGCCGACGCAGACGATATCCACATCCATGGACTGGCGTTCGATTTCCGTCGTCATGTCAGGTTGATCCTGTAAAAGACAGACCGGGCCGGGGATCCCCCGCGCCCGAAGGTTCAGGGATCAGCCCGCAGAACGCCGCCGGTGGACGGTGCGTTCTGCGGGCTGCGGCAATGCGCGTTACTGCGGGTAATCCAGGGCTTCGGGAATCATAACCTGGGTCACGGCCTGGGCGGCGCGATCCTTGGCCAGACGGCAACCGGCCAGCCGGGCTTCCACGGCGCAGCGCAGGTTGCAGAAGGTTTCCCACTCGGGGAGGGCGGTGGCATCGCCCTCGGGCTGGGCATAGCCCACCACCAGCTCGGCCACAATGCGGGAGACTTCCCCGGCAGCGCGGGCGGCGTGGACGGTGAAGAGATCCATGAAGAACTGCACCGTGCCTTCCAGGCCGTCGGCCACCACGGGATTCTCGGGGCCCTTGGCCTCCAGCTCCAGCACGTCCTGCAGCTGGCAATAGGCAGAGGCGAGCCAGGCCACGGCATCGCCCATGGCGAAGGACACGCCCTGGCGCTTGGCGTGGAAGAGCGGCTTGCCCTGCGGGTCCTTGGCCTTGGCCAGGTAGTCCAGGGCCCATTGCCACAGTTCCATGGCCGCGGCCAGCGCGCTTGCGCCCGTGACCGGGCAGGCGGCCGGGCGGGTGGTGGCAAGGGCCTTGAGCTCGCTGATCCAGTTGCGCAGGATGGCCTGGAACACGGGCTGGTCCATGGTGGCGGTCAGCTGCCGGCGCTGCACGGACTCGGGGCCTTCATAGGTGGCTTCCAGCTGGGCGTCCATCCACTTCATGCCCAGGAAGCCGGGGCAGTCTTCGGTAATGCCATAGCCGCCCATGAGGGACACGGCCTCGCGCATCATCGTCGCGCCGAAGCCGGTATTCCAGAGCTTGCAGGAGGGGATGAGCACGCCGGTGAGGGCCTGATGGATCAGGTACTGCACCAGGGTGTCGGCGTCGCCCTCGGCGATGATTGCAGCATCGCCACCGTCCTTGCCCTGCTCGGCCAGGTAGGCCAGGGCCTTGTCCTGCACGGCCTTGAGGGCCTTCATTTCGGCGCGGGTGCCGGAAATGCCCTGGCTGTGGAGGATCTGTTCCTTTTCCTTTTCCAGCAGGTCAAAGCGGTCGCAGATGCGGGAGGTGCCGAAGCCCAGGGAGGCGCCAGCCTCGCCCGTGGCCCAGACGTCCACCAGACGATGGCAGGGGTCCTCGTTCATCTGCAGGCCCAGTTCGTAGCGGGGGGAGCCGGGCTGGGCCGCCTCGCCGCCGCGGAACCGCTGGCGCTGGTAGCGGATGACCGGTTCCACGGCCGACAGCAGCTTGGCCGAGGTCATCACGCCCACGGGGATGCGGGTCCGGGTGAAGACCGAGGCGATGGCGTCGGAGTGGGAGACGTTGGGGACGATCACGCCGTCCTTCACGGTGTAGCCGCCAATGATCCGGCTGGCCGGCACCTTGACGCTCAGCACGGGATCGTTGGTGGCGGAGAGCTGATGGACAAGCTTTTTGGTGGGCGCGCCGGCATCCCAGGAGCCTTCATCCTCCTTGAGCAGGAGGATGATGCAGGAGGTCTTGATGCGTGGGTCGTCGCTGGCCACGGCGGCGGTGACGAAGTTGGCGAACTCCATGTTGGTGATGAAGCGGCCGCGCTTGTCCACCTGGAGCATGGGCTCCTGGCCTTCTTCCCACTCGGCCACGCGGACCTTGCCCACCAGCACGCCAGTGTCCACGCCCACATAGGGCAGGGGCTCGGTGAGCGCGAAGGCGCCGCGCCAGGTTTTGCGGTCCTCGCCGGGCTGGGGCGGGCAGATGTTGGGGAAGACGAAGTCCTTCTGCTCTTCCGTGCCCTTTTCGTTGATCGGGGCCAGAGCCAGGTCCGAGGCCAGGGCGCAGGTGGCTGCGCCGCCATCGACCCAGGCCAGCTCAAAGGCGGCCAGGCTCATGGCCATGTTCTTGGGGCCATCAATGTAGCCGCCGTATTTGGGATCCAGGAAAAGCGCGGTCACGCCGGCGTCGTCCATGGCCGTGAGCAGGGAGGCTTTTTCCTCGGTCCAATCGTGGGTGTTGCGTTGGCCGTCGGCCACAAGGCGGGCGACCACTGTTCTGGCCACCGTGCGGGTGGACTGCACCAGCATTTGCAGTTCAAAGCGGTCGGCAAATCGCCACATGATCTGTCGAACGTCGTCGCCCGGCAGGGTGCGCAATGTCTCCATGTGCATCATCCTGAATTATGTTAACGTGTTGGCCAAACAGCCTGACGGAGGGTGTTCCTGACTGGATAAGATAGGTATGTGGCACATACTGTATGATGGCCAGGGAGTCAACGCACGCGGCGGACGTGTTCTTCTTTGAACAAGATGCAGGCCAGCGTTAGCGGCCACGCCAGGAGGTCGGCGACAGCCCCAGGCAGGCCCGAAACAGACGGCAGAGGTGGCTTTGGTCGCAGCAGCCCACGGCCAGGGCGGCTTCGGCGAGTGTGTGACCGGTCTCCAGCAACGCACAGGCCCGGCGGACGCGTTCACGTTGCTGATATTTAAGTGGCGATAGCCCAGTGGCTTGTTGAAACACCCGCTGGAAATGTCCCGGCGAGAGCCCTGCCTCCCGGGCCACGGTCCCCAGGGGCAGGGACTTGGCGCAATGCGCGCGCAGCAAGGCTTCGGCCCTGGCCAGCCTGGCCGACCCAGGCCCGAAAACAGGGCCGGCGGAGGCCCCGGCGGAAAAGGCCGCGTGGCGCAACAGCGCGACCAACACGGCCGAGAGCGCGTTGAGGCGCTCGTCCCTGTCCTGCAGGCGGAGCAGTTGGCCGGGCAGGCGGCGGAAACGGGCTGCCAGGACTGGATCCACCAATCGCACGGTCGGGAACTGCGGCACGCCGCCGGCCAGAGCCTCCAGCAAAGCCGCAGGCACCCGCAGGACCCGATACCCGAGCGGTCCGGGGCTTGAGCACTGGTGGCGCTCTCCGGGCGGGATCACAAACATCTCCCCAGGCGCTATCAGACAGGAGGAAGCCCGCGTGGTGATCACCCGCAGGCCGGCATCCACCAGCCCCAGGCACCAGCCGTCGTGCACGTGGGGCTGGACCCGGGCCACCACATTCCGGGCCAGCACCAGTTCCACACCCGCCGGCAAATCCTTGCCTGTGACGGGCACACGCAGGAGGCGCGGCTTCTTCACCGCAGCGCCGGCGCGAAGGTCGCGCGCATCCACAGCCCGTCCTCGCCGGCTCGCACCAGATGCGGCATCTGCTGGGGAATGACGGCCATCACCCCCGGTGCATAGGCCATGGTCTTGCCGCCAGCCTCGGCTGTCGCGCTGCCGCTCACCACCTCGTGCACTTCCAGCTGGGCATCGTGCACATGCGACTCCAGGCAGCAGCCCGGCTCCACCCGGATCAGATGGCAGGAGAGCCGGCCGGTTGTGTCTGCGCCGCAAATCAGGTGTTTCATCCACACGCCGGCAAAGGCCGGATGTGGGTTCCAGGGGATGGAGGCGCTCTGCGTCCGGGCTTCCGCGGTTTCCACCACGCCGCAGTCCAGGCATTCTCCGTGATGGTTCAACATTGTTGGCATGTTGCATCTCCTTCAAAAAAGATCCGGAATTTCCTGCACCATATCCCCGGGAGAGGTTCACGTCTTGGAAGATCTTGCGATGCCCCTTGCCGTCCGTGGCCCGCACCGGCTAGAGTGGCCGACACAGGAGCGCACCCCCATGGATTTGCAAGGTTCCGTCATCCGGCCCCCGGGCGAGGCCGATTCCATCCTGCTCCAGGTCACCCTGGGCTGCACGCACAATGCCTGCACCTTTTGCGGGGCCTACCTGGGCAAGCCCTTCCGCGTCAAACCCTGGGAGCGCATCCAGGCCGATCTGGACTGGGCTTCCCGCCATTGCCGGCGCATCCGCCGGGTGTTTCTTTGCGATGGCGACGCCCTGTGCCTCTCTCAGAACAAACTCCTGCATCTTTTGGACATGATTCGCGAAAAGCTGCCCTGGGTGGTGCGCATTGCCACCTATGCCGCAGCCCGCAACGTCCAGCGAAAGACCGACGACGAATTGCGCCAACTGCGCGAGGCCGGCCTGGCTCTGTGCTATCTGGGCCTGGAAAGCGGTGACGATGCCGTTCTGACCGCCGTGCACAAGGGGGTGGACTCGGCCACGCAGGTGACCCAGGCGCAACGATTGATGGCCGCCGGCATGAAGCTGAACGTCACCGTGTTGCTGGGGTTGGGCGGCGTTGCCGGCTCCATGGAGCATGCCCGGCGCACCGGCGAGGCCCTGACGGCCCTGCAGCCGGATCAGGCCGCAGCCCTCTCCCTGATGCTCATCCCCGGCACGCCCCTGCATGCCGCCGCCCAGCGTGGCGAGTTCACCTTGCCGGATGCCCCGGGGCTTCTGGCCGAGCTTCGGGAATTGCTGACCCACACCCACATGGAACGCGGGCTTTTCCTGGCCAATCACGCCTCAAACCACCTGCCCATGACCCTGCGCCTGCCGCGGGACAAAGCAGCCACCCTGGCCCGCCTGGATCAGGCCCTGGCCGGTCAGATTGCGCTGAAGGAGGAGTGGAAGCGACGGTTGTGATGCTTTGGCCGTCGCACCGCTGCTGGCTCACCCGCAACGCCCGCGGTTCTCGCATGACATCAAGGAGCACGCATGCATCCCCCTGCCTATCGCTACGGTGAAAGAGGGTTGGCCAAGGAGTTGGCGCCCCTGTCCCTGCAAGAGGTGTTGGAGCATTTCAAGAACCATCTCGGCAATTTCCTGCTTGATGGCTCCGCTGCCTCTTCGTATCTGAACAGGCTTGCTGCGGATCAGGCCCTCACCACCGTTCCCCAGGCCATGGCGGCGCTGTGGTACGCGACGAACATCTATTTCCAACAACGGCCATTGGACAAGGACGCCGCGCAGCTGATGCACCAGCTGCGCCCCTCGCCTGTCACAGAAAGGCAGGCCGCCCTGGCCCGACAGTTTGATCCGGGCGAGACCCTCCGTGACCGTCTGGAACGGCTGTTGGTGACGCATCGCCATGAAGCAGCCCAACGCATGCTGGTGGAATTGCTGCGGGCCAAGCCAGGGCACCTTTGGGTTGCCGTGCAGTTGCTGGAGGTCGAGGAAAAGCTTGGGCACTGCCAGCCGGACTGGTTGGCGGCATTCCAATGCCCACCCCCGGGGGAGGGCCTCTGGCTGGCCCAGCTGACCCGCTTTCATTCCCGCATGGGCAACCATGCCCAGGCTCTGGAGACCTGGGAACGCACCCCCGCCCCCTGGCGCCTGACCCAGTGCCGCAACGCCGCGGCGTCCAGCCTGGTCGCGCTTGGTCGCACCTCAGACGCCGTGTCCATGTACGAGGCCTCCCTGCAGTGTGACCCCCTGCAGCACCCTCTGCGGCATCGCCTGGCGGCCCTGCGCTCGCCCTTGCACCCCAATGCCACCCTGCTGGAAACGCGCGACATCGTGATCAACCTGTACAGCTGGAACAAGGCCGACCTGCTGGAGGAAACGCTTCGCGCCCTGGCGGACACGGACATCGGCGGCGCCCGCGTGCAGGTGCTGCTCAACGGCTGCACAGACGACTCCAAGGCCCGGGTGTTGGCCCTGCGGGAGGCGCACTTTGGCGCGGCCCTGGAACTCATCGAACTGCCGGTGAACATTGGCGCGCCCGCGGCCCGCAACTGGCTTGTCGCCCTGCCCCGCTCCCGGCAGGCGGACTATGTGGCCTTTCTGGATGACGATGTGCTCCCCGGCAAAGACTGGCTGACCGGCCTGGTGACGGCTCTGGAGGCACACCCCCGGGCAGGCGTGGCCGGCTGCAAGATTCTCAACCCCGATTCCCCGCCGACCATCCAATACCTGTACCGCAACGTGTCCCTGGCCAGACACGACATGATCCGCATCAGCCTGGACAAGCAGGCCGACACGCACGACTCCCACGTGTACGATTTCACCCGCACCACGGCCAGCGTCATGGGGTGTTGCCACGTGTTCCGCCGCGCCGCCCTGGAGGCCTGCCCGACCTTTGACCTGCGCTACTCTCCCACCCAGATGGACGACATTGCCCACGACCTGGATCTGTGCCTCGCGGGGTTCGAGGTCCTCTATTGCGGCGAGGTCTCCTGCGTGCACCGCCAGCAGAGCGGCAAGGCCGCCAAGGATTCGGTCAATTACGTCCAGATGGGTAACATGCTGGGCAATGATGTGAAATTCTTCCACACCTTCTTCGACAGGCGCGAGCAGCTCAAGGCCCTGCGCAACCCGACGGATTTCGAGTTTCCTTACTGAAGGCTGCCCTACCCACGCGACAACGCCGGGAACGGTCAGGCAGTCCGTTCCCGGCGTTGTCATTGTTTCCTCAAATGCTACGCACCCGGCAGGGGCGAACCCGTCAACCGTTCAAAGGCTTCCAGGTATTTGGCGCGGGTCTGGTCGATGATGTCCTGGGGCAGAGCCGGCGGCGGGGGCTCCTTGTTCCAGGGCTGGGCCGAGAGCCAGTCACGCAGGAACTGCTTGTCAAAACTGGGCTGGCCACGGCCGGGGGCGTAGCCGTCGGCAGGCCAGAAACGGGAGGAGTCCGGGGTCAACACTTCATCAATCAGCAGCAGCTCGCCATTGAGCACGCCGAACTCGAACTTGGTATCCGCAATGAGAATGCCGCGGGTACGGGCGTACTCGCGGCCCCTGGTGTAAATCTCCAGGGCCATGGCCTCGGCGCGTTCCATGAGTTCCGTGCCGGCGATGGCCTTGGCCTGCTCCACGGTGATGTTCTCATCATGCGCGCCAAGGTCCGCCTTGGTGGACGGCGTGAACAGCGGCTTCGGCAGCTCCTGGGACTCCTGCAGGCCAGCGGGCAGGGCGTGACCGCAGACCTCGCCGGTCTTCTGATAGTCCTTCCACCCGGAGCCGGTGATGTAGCCGCGCACAATGCATTCCACGGGCAGGGGCTTGCACTTGCGCACCAGCACCGCCCGCCCCTGCAGCTGGGCGGCGTGCTTGTGCAGGGGGACGGGCATATCCTGCACGTCCGTGGCCAACAGGTGGTTCTTCACCGCCGGCGCCATCATCTGCATCCAGAACAGCGTAATCTGGTTGAGCACCGCCCCCTTCTGCGGGATGGGCTGCTCCATGATCACATCATAGGCCGAAATGCGGTCCGTGGTGACCATGAGCAGGGCTTCCGGCGAAATCTCATAAATATCCCGAACCTTGCCGCGGTGAATGAGCGGATATTCCGGAATGTTCGTCTGCGTAACAGCGTGCATGGCGGCTCCTGAAAAAGATTATCCCTTGCGGCTTTCCACGGCGCGGGCGTGCGCCTCCAGCCCTTCCAGCCGGGCAAACCGGGCGATTTTGTCCCCGTTGGCCTGCAAAAAGGCCGGCGACGTGGCAATGATGCTGGATTTTTTACAGAAATTGTCCACACCCAGGGCCGAGGCAAACCGCGCCGTGCCCAGCGTGGGCAACACGTGATTGGGGCCGGCAAAATAGTCGCCCACGGGTTCAGGGGTATAATCCCCCATGAAAATGGCCCCGGCGTGACGAATCTGCCCCACCAGCGCCCACGGGTCGGCCACGGCCAGCTCCAGGTGTTCCGGGGCAAACCGGTTGGTCAGCTCGGCAGCGGTGGCAAGGTCGGGCACGTGCACCAGCGCGCTGAAATCCCTGAGGCAGCGTGCAGCGATTTCGTGTCGTGGCAGGGCCTTGCACTGCTCTGCCAGCGCCTCCTGCACTGCGTCCAGCAACTCCAGCGAGGGCGAGATGCACACCGCCGAGGCCAAGGCATCGTGCTCGGCCTGGGAGAGCATGTCCGCAGCCAGCCAGCGGGCGCGGGTCGCGCGGTCCTGGCCGGGGATGTCTTCCGCAATGATGCAGATTTCGCTGGGGCCGGCAATCATGTCGATGCCAATCTCGCCAATCAGCATCTGCTTGGCCGTGGCCACATACAGGTTGCCGGGACCGGCAATGACATCCACCGGGCGGATGCTCTGGGTGCCATAGGCCAGGGCGGCCACGGCCCAGGCGCTGCCCGTGGCGTAGAGTTCCTCAATGCCCAGCAGTGCGGCCGTGGCCAGGATGTACGGGTTCAGCGTGCCATCCTTGCGCGGGGGGGAGACCACGGCAATCTCGGCCACGCCGGCCACCTGGGCCGGGATGGCGTTCATGAGCAGGCTGGAGATGAGCGGCGTTTCCCCGCCCTGCCCGCCGGGCACGTACAGGCCCACGCGGTCCACGGGGCGGACGAGCTGGCCGGTAATGCTGCCATCGGCGTGCGGCCGCCACCAGCTCTGCTGGACCTGGGATTGATGGTAGCTGCGGATATTGGCCGCGGCTTCCTTGATGATATCCATGTCCGCCTGGAAGACGGGATCGGCGCTGGCCAGGGCCTCGGCCAGGGCCGCAGCCGGGACTTTGAGCATGGCGGTGGTGAAGCCTGGGCAGTCAAAGCGGGCGGTATAGTCCGCCAGGGCGGCGTCGCCTTCGGCGCGCACGCGGGCCAGGATATCCCGGACCAGGGCGGCCACGTCCAGGCCGGGGTCCTTGCGCTGCTCCATGTGCGCGGCAATGGCGCGCCAGGAGTCGGGAGAGGGGTAGCGCCAACGAATGCGGGGCATGTGGGGTTCTCCTCGTGTGTGGTTGGCCCTTCGATAATGACGGCCGGAGGAAAAGTCGAGTGTTTAAAAAAACAAGAAAGGCCGGGATCCGAAGATCCCGGCCAGGACAAAGCAGTCGAAACGCGGTCTTAGAACTTGTAGTTCAGGCCCCAGGCGATCTTGAAGCCAGTGGCGTCGTCGGCAGGAGCGTACAGGGTGTTGCCGTAGTCCACGGTCATCAGGCCCAGCTCGAGGATGACGGCCAGGTTTTCGTACAGCTTGTATTCGTGGTCGAAGTTGACTTCGAAGAACATGTCGTCGGAGGTCAGTTCGATACCGGACACGGGGGAGATGATCTCACCCCAGGCGGTCACGTCACGAATACGACGGCTCTTGGGGCTGTTGGTGCCGCCGCCGTAGATGAAGCGGATCTGGTGGGTCAGGTCTTCCACGAAGGAGATGTCCTTCAGGAGCAGAGCCACGCCCCACTTGCCCATGGGGTTGTTGTCATCCAGACCAGCGGTGCCGGCCAGGAAGCCACCGGAAGACAGCAGGCTGCCGCCGTCCCAAGCGAAGCTGGAGGGGTTCCAGTCGCCGGACACGCTGGGCATCTGCTCGGAACCGTTGCGCCAGGAGCTGTCTTCGCCAGAAGCGTACCAGCCCATGACACCCACGGTCATGAAGTCCAGAGCGTAGTCGATTTCAGCAGCCACATAGAAACCGCGGCGGTCAGCAGCAGCGGCTTCAGCTTCCACGGAACCGTAGAGGCCTTCAACCATGAAGGTGAAGGGATCGAACATGTCCAGCACGAACGTGGAGCCAGCCCACCAGGCGAAGGTGCGCTGATCCAGATTGCCGGGGAAGAAAGCGCCGGACATCAGAGCGGGCGGGATCAGGCTGTTGGTGGTACCGGTGCTGAAGGAGGAGGACAGGTAGTCACGACCAACCACGGCGCCAACCACGTAAGGATGAATCATCCAGCCATCGCCCTTGATGGGGGCGAGGATGCCGAACATGTCGAATTCATCCCAGGGGTCGGGGTTGCCGGAGGTGGTCAGGTTGTACAGACGAGCCCAGAAAGCACCAACGGTGATCATGTCGTTGATGGGGTACTGAGCCAGCACAGCAGCCACGTCGTCGTCGAACAGCGGGGAGCCCGCGATGACGCCGGGGGTGGCCAGGCCCTGGATACCAACGGAGAACAGCAGGTCGGTGTCAGGGATGTTGAACTGGATGAAGGCGCGCTTGGTTTCAACGTTCACGCCGTCGGCGCCCAGAGCGCCACCGGAACCGCGACCGGAGGTGGCGGTGTTGCCCCAGCGGATTTCACCGATTTCGAACATCAGGATGCCCTGCAGGTTTTCGCTGGCGATGAAGTCAACCTGCACGCGGGTGCGCTGACGGGCGTCGAAGTGGTCGGTGTCGCTGTAAGACGGACCAAAGCTGCCGAGATCGATGTACGACCAGTTGAACTGGAAGCTACCCTTCACCTTAACTTCAACGGCCTGGGCCATGGCGATGGAACCCAGAACGAAGAGAGCGGCGAGGGCGAGGGTCATAATGCGCTTCATGAGCCTTTCTCCTATTGCTTTTGCGAACATCAGCGGTTGACTGCTTGTCCTAACTCAACCTTCCGGCACCAGCTTTACTCCCTTTTACCGGCCTCTGGCAAGTCGTTTTGTTGACGGCAGTCCAAATTTTTATACGGTCAAAATTCTTTGACCCGCGGCCTGCCCGGCTGGTTCTGTTTGTATTTCAATTCAAAAATCTAAAATAACACATTATATTTCCTGAACCGCCTCGCAGTCCGGTCAAACATTACATTTCCTCAAACTTTCCTGCCCCTCCTTGCCCCCTGCCCCGCGCCACCTTGCCCTTCGCCCCGGCCCGTTTTATCTGCCCTGCATGCATACGCCGCATCCCCTGGCAGCCAGCCTGCCCTCCCGCCCCCTGACTCCTGGCGTCTATCTCTTCAAGGACGCGCAGGGCCGGATTGTCTATGTTGGCAAGGCCAACGTGTTGCGCAAGCGTCTGGCCAATTATTTCCAGAAAGAGCACGCCCTGCCGCTCAAGACCAAGGCCATGCTCAAGGTTGCTGTGGCCCTGGACACCTTGTGCACGGAGACGGAAAAAGAGGCGTTGCTCCTTGAAGCGTCGCTCATTAAAAAGCATCGGCCGCGGTACAACATCGTCCTGCGGGATGATAAACAGTATGTGCTTTTCAAACTGGAGAAGAAACACGAATTCCCACGCCTGACCATCACCCGCCGCGTGGTCCGCGACGGCTCGGTGTACTTCGGGCCGTTCACCTCGGCCAAGACCGCCCGCGATGCCTGGAAGGCCATTCATCAAATCTTTCCTCTGCGCCGCTGCACGGAACATGTATTCCGCAACCGCGTCCGCCCCTGCCTGTATCATCATATGGGGCTCTGTCTGGCGCCTTGTGTGAATGAGGTGGACAAGGAGGCTTACCGCGGCATGGTCGAACGCGTGGAGATGCTGCTGGCCGGCCGCTCCCGCGAACTCCTCCAGCTGCTGGAAAAGCAGATGCACACCGCGGCCGAGGCCCTGGAGTTTGAGGAGGCCGCCCGGTTGCGCGATCAGATTGCCGCCGTCCGCGCCACGGTGGAGCAGCAGGTGGCGGTGCTGAATACCGAAGAGGACGTGGACGTGCTCGGTCTGGCGCAAACGTCCACGGGCCTGGGGCTGGCCTTGCTCTTCATCCGCCGTGGGCGGCTGCTGGACAAAAAACAGTACATCTGGCCGGGGCTCACCCTGGAACACGGGCCCGAAGCCGTGGCCGGCTTTCTCATGCAGTATTACGAGCCCGGCCGCTTCATCCCGCCTCGCATTCTGATTCCCTATGATTTGACTGAGATAGACGCCGAACAGGATTTCCCCCTGAGCCAGGAGCACGTGCAGGTGCTTGCTGATCGCCGGGAGGCGCCGGTACGGCTGGTGCCTCCGCGCAGCACCACGGAAAAGAAACTCATGGCCCTGGCCCAGACCAACGCCCGCGAGGCCCTGCTCCAGGAGGAGCGCAGCGTGGACGATGCCGAGACGCTGCTGGCCAATGTCCAGCGCGCCTTGCACCTGCCGCAGCCGCCCAGACGCATCGAGGCCGTGGACGTCTCCCACACCCGAGGCCAGCAAACCCGCGTGGGGGTGATCGTCTATGTGGACGGGCAGCACCGCAAGGAACTCTCCAAGGTCTACGCCTTTGACCCGGACGCCCTGCCCGGCGCGCCTGGAGACGACTACGCCGTGCTCCATGCCTGGGCCGCCCGGCGGGTGGCTTCCGGACCGCCCTGGCCGGATCTGCTGCTGGTGGACGGCGGCCGCGGCCAGCTGGCCAGCACGCACAAGGGCTTCCAGGGGGCTCCCTGGCCCGCGCCCTTCCCCCTGGCAGCCATCGCCAAGGGCCGCATCGAGGAGGAATCTCCCGACGGCGCGGCCCGGCTGCGCCGGCAGCGGCACAGCCTGGATGACATGATCTATCTTCCCGGCCGCAAGAATCCGCTGCCCCTCAGGCCTGGCGCGCCGGAGCTGCTCTTTCTGCAGCGCGTGCGGGATACGGTGCATCACTTCGCCATCGGCAGCCACCGCCGTTCACGCGGCAAGGCCGTGCTGCAGAGCGAACTGCTCCAGGCGCCCGGAATCGGCCCCAAGACGGCCCGGCTGTTGTGGGATCATTTCCAGACGCTGGACCGCATGCTCGCCGCCACGCCCGAGGAACTGGCCGCAGTGCCGGGCCTGGGACGCACCCGCGCCGGGCGCATTGCCGAAAAGCTGGCCGCTCTCAGACAGTAGACAGCCTGGGCAGTCCGGACAGATTGGACAGTCCCCGGCATGCCAGCCAGGTCCACTCAGGCTGGCGGTGTCAGATGCGGAATCTCTGCCCCGCGGACATTGCGGGACCAGGTTTCCGGCGAGAGGCAGTGCGGCAGCTGCACAGGGAACGTGGTCCCGGCCCTGAGGCGCGCCCGTTCCAGCACCCCGGGCAAGGCAGCGGCAATGGCCGGACCGGAAGGCAGCTCCACACTGGTGATGTGTGGATGGCTTGCGGACAGATCTTTGCCCGGAAAACGATTGGTCAACACTTCCAGGCCAAAGGCAGCCATTTCCAGGGGAGGGTACGACGGGTGCGGTGTGGCCATCATGGCCACACCGGCATGGCAACCAGCCAGAAACGCGGCGTACGCCTCCAGCGGCAGTCTTCCCAGGCTGCGCAGCAACACCCCGGGCGCCAGCGGCACATCCGCATGTGGCTTGCCCAGGCTGACCACGGCCACTCCCTCGCGTTCTTCCGGGGACATGGCCTGCATGAACCGGCTGAGGCCATCCACAATGGCAGCAAAACAGTTGCGTGGCTGCTCCGGCCGCCCATAAATGCACAGCATGAGCGGCGCCGCAGGTTTTTGCACCGTCCAACCCAGGCCGTCCAGGATAGCGCGCAACACGGAGTTGAGAGAGGGAGTCAGCACCACGCTGTGCGAAAATTTCAGACCTTGCGAATGAAAATACCGGGCCAGTTGTGGCGAGTTGAAAATGGCGCAACAGGAATCCCGGTGGCGGTAACTGGCCAGGCTGGCCATGTAGTTGCTGCCAAGCTGGTAGAATCCCGGCTCAAAATCCTGAATGCAATAATAAAATGGCGGGGCCGCATGGCCGGCCTCAGCCATGGCAGCGGCGTAGGCCTCCCAGGCCAGGGTGGTGGTCCACCAGGTGCAGCAGAAAATCTCGCGCTGGTGGCACGGCAGCGGCCCCCGCGCCAGGCTGTGCACTTCCGGGGTGACGCGTACGCTTTCGTGGCAGCAGTCCCGCGGATTGAACAGGGGTTCCCCACAGGCGGGCGTGTGTTCGGCTACCAACCGAAAGGCAGGATACCGGCGCGACAGTGTCCGCCCGATCTCCAGGGCCGAAAGCACGCCACCAAAGGCGTGATTGGCAAAACAATGCGGCAGAATCAGATTGAGCCGCGGCGCCGGGTCGGGCTCCTCTCGCAGCAGCACCCGGTGCTCCGGCGGCAGGGACGCCGCAATGGCGTCCAACATGGCAAGCCGTTCCCCCGCAGCCCCCCCTTCGCCCATACTCCCTCCGTCATTGTACTGCAGCAAATCTGGTCGCTATGCGCTCCACTCTCCGACGGTTGCAGCCAAAATCCCAGTATCCCACTCGGGAGGCGCTGTAGCAGTGCAACACACCCTCACCCGGTGCATGTCCCAGCCGCGGGCTGGTTTCTGCCTTGAAATACAGGTCATCCACAAAGCCAAACACCGAACTGCGGACCTTGGCCTGAATCCAGTCCGGCCCGATCAGCACGATCTCCAGGCGCGGCGTGGCCCGCAGGATGGCCTCCAGCGTGCGCAGGGCCTCGGGGGCGCCGCCGTGGAATGGGATGGGGTCGATGCGGAACCGCTCGGCAGCCGCGGCCGATGTTTTGCTGGAAACACAGTTGGGAGTCACTCCGCAGATCGGGGCGGATTCCCACAGTGGCGGCGGCAGCCCCGTGCTCAGATGGGCCAGCCAATACAACCCCCCCACCACCAGGGCAACCAACGAGCCTCCCCACAGCAAGGCCATTCGGGCATGCGCCAAAGTCATTTGTTCTCCCCCGCCGTGCGCAGCGCGGGCATCCGACGCAGCGCCACCGTGCGGTATCGTTCATCCGGCCAGCCGATGGCGATCACGGCGTGGATGCGTTCATCCGCCGGTACGCCGAGTGCGCGCTGGATGCTTGCATCGCGCTGCATGGCCGCCACGGCATAGCCAATCAGACACGTCCCCAGCCCCAGGGCATGCGCACCAAGCAGCATGTTCTGGGTGGCCAGCAGGGCGTCCTCGGCCGGGCAACTCGCCCCCGGGGCACTGCCGACCAGGATTGCCGCCGGCGCGCCGTGAAAAAGCCGGTCAATCCGCCGCTCCTGCCACTCCTTGAGGGCCAGGGCGACGGCCGGATAGTAGGATTGGTAATAATGCTCCAGCTCAGGCTGACCGATGAGCCGCAGCCCAAGGCGCAGCCAGGCGGACCGGGCCTGCCTGTTCAGCCGGCCGAAATACCCGGCCACGGCCTCGGCATGCCCTTCCACGGCGGCGCGGTCTGGCAGGAGCGTGAAGGTCCAGCGCTGCGAATTGGTGCCAGAGGGCGCGGCAATGCCGAATTTGACCAGATCTTCCAGCACCTCGCGCGGGACAGGCGCGCTCTTGAAATTGCGGCAGGAGCGTCGCGAGGCCATCAGGCGAATCAAAGCGGCAGGATCATCCTTGCCAAAGCCGGACCAGGCGGAATCCGCGGCAAAGCTGGAAAAGGTGTAGGTCTGCGGGTCCAGGGAGGTGACCGTGATGGCATCCGCCGGACACACAGCCTGGCAATGCCCGCATTGGATGGACGCCCTGCCCACCACCCTGGCCTTGCCCTCCACCATGCGCAGCGTGCGCGAGGGGCACACCCGCACGCACAGCCCGCAGCCGGTGCAGCGTTCCTGATCCACCACGGTGCGGACGTCTTGAAATGGGCTGGCCATGGGGGTGTTGTCGCAGTGCGCCAGCATGGCGCGGTTGGGGTCAGCGTGGAACGGCTACTGTTCTGCCGGCTGGGCCGCGGCCACCTTGACGGCAAATTCATGCACCCCTTCCGGCGGGGTGAAAAACACAACCATGAAGGGCACGGAATCGTTTTGTCCCACATTCCGATTGGTGGTCAGGATGCCGGCCTCATCGTTGAGCAGGGCTTCGATGTCCCCTTCCAGAAACGTCTCCAGCTGGGAGAGCGCCACCGTCACCCCGGCCATGGACCGCTTGACCATCAGCACCCGGCCGCCCTCGCCAAAGAGGGTGGCTTCCACTTCCACCAAATCCACCGGCTCGCGGGAAGCGTTGACCACGCGGCCTTCCACCACCAGCAACGGCCCCAGCCGTTCATTTTTGACATAATACTGCCGGACACCCTGGAGCTTGAACCGTTTTTCCAGGTCACCCAGAGGGCCTTGCGTGCTGGCGGCGGCAACCTGGGCCGCAGGAGCCGGGTTGGCCGAACTGGCCAGGGGCGCGCCGCTGGCCGCAGGCGCAGCACCATTCGCGGGGGAAAGCTGCGGCGCCGCATCACCCGCGCTGGCGCCCAGACATCCGGGCAAAACCGCCAATGCCAGCGCCAGCGTGAGCATCCGAACGGGCAGCAGGATCAAACGCACCGCCTGGCTTTGCAGGCCAGACCGCCGCACGCCGTCATGGCCCGGGCTTGCAGCGCACAGCCTCGCCATCATCTTGAGCTTGTTCTGCTTGGTCTTCATCCTCAGGCGCATGCCTCAAGTTGCCCCCCTTGGCAAGTGGCTTCGCGTTGCCCGCAGCAGCATTCCCCTCATTAACTATTTAGTCAAATTATAAATATAGCCTTTTGGAATCAATTTTCGCCGTCTGCCAGCCTTCCTGACGCAGGCCACAAGATTTTCAGCCAAAAGGGCGAAAAGGCCATGAAGCAACGGCTGTCGTGACTTCGCGGGGTGGCGCCCCCCGGTTGATTTGCATTGTCCACTTGACAGCCTTGTTACTTCTATCACATTAGGTTGCGGTGACTGAAGAACGCTGCTGCGTCCTGGCAGCCTGACGGCGGACGGTAACACCATGTGCGCCTTGGCGCGCATGTTTTTCTGAATGTGGCGGTAGGAATAGGAAGACGGCCCTGCGGCCTCAGCCGACAAGGACCGACACGGGAGCCGGCATGGGCGTCGGCGCCTGACAGTGACCTTACTGGAGGAGAATTTTCATGATCAAGAAGCCCCTCGTCATCGGCCTGGCCTGCTGTTTCATGCTGTGCGGCGTCATGCTGCCTTCCTTGCAGGCCCTGGATGTGCCCTGCAAGGTCGTGCTCACTGCGCCCGAAGGTGAAACGCCGCATCCCCGCTTTGGCTCGGTGGATATGAGCCACGCCAAGCACCGCAACGTTTCCTGCGTTTCCTGCCACCACATGTTCGACGGCTGCGGGGACTTCCAGAAGTGCAGCGATTGTCACGTGGACCGTGATGACCGCACCTACGAACGCGGCTTCTACAAAGCCTGGCACAGCGAAAGCGAAATCAGCTGCCGCGGCTGCCACAAGGCTCAGAAAGCCAAGGGCGAAAAGACCGGCCCCATTGGCTGCCTCAAGGGCTGCCACGAGGTCGCCAAGAAGTAACTGTACCGGGATACGCTGTACTTGCAGCCGGGGAGGACACCTGTTCTCCCCGGTTTTTTTGTGTCTTTCGGAGGTCGTGCGGCTGCACCTGTGGCATCGCCCCGGCAGGAACAGTACCCGTAGCCCGCTGGCATTGCCGGGCGTCCATGGAGGCGGGCACACGGCTGTGTCAAGGGCTGATACGGCGCAATGGGACGTGCTCGCAAGGAGAGAAAGGTGGACGTGCTGGCCGTCTCCCGATGCGTCTACACCGGGCCAGCCAGCCGTCCTGGCAGATCAGCCCACATACCGATGCAGCAGAAAACACAGCGCCCCAAGGTGCAGGGCATGCGCAAGAACCGTGGCGGCTGCGGGTGACCAGCGTGGGGCGGGGGTCTCTGCCATATCTACAACGCGCAAGGCCACCCCGAGCCAGACCAGCCCCCAAAAGCATAAAATGACAAAAAATCCATATGGATATCTGACAAACACCCACGGCAGCCCGTAGAGAAGCTCACTCCAGACCACGCACAGGCCCAGCAGCGCGCTCCCCGCCAGCAACCTGCCCCAGCAGACCCCTGCTGCCGGGTTCAAAGTCGATGATGTTGTTTGCGCCCCCAGACGCAGCCACCACCATCCCAGCACCGGGAACAAGGCGGCCAGCACCGGGTGCAGCCAGTCAATGGGAAGCCAAAGGAACACATGCGCCAAGCTGAATCGCGTCACGGCCAGCACCAGCGTCAAGGCAAAGCCGGTCAGCAACCACCCTTCCAGGAACCGCTGGCCCCGGAAGGAGCCCGGCGCCACTGCGGAAACTCTGGCCCAGCGCCCCACGGTCAGGGACCAGCCCGCAAACGCCCCGGCAAGCAGCACCGCATACACTGCCAGCAGATACCGGCCATGGATGTTCGGCAATCCCCGTTCTGCCCCGGCCATCGCAGCGGCCGCGCCGGTGGTCAGCAGGAACCCACAGCAGCCGGCCAGCCAGCAGCAGACCCGCCAGCCCATCAGTCCCTGCCGCTGACGGGCTGCCAGCCAGGCCAGACAGACCAGCCCCACCCCGGCGCAGCCCGCCAGGAACTGCACCAGCCATTCCGGCAACATGGCCTCATGCCAGCCGAAACCACCCCAGAACGTCTGGGAGAGCAGCACCTCTGGCGTGCGGAAGGTCAGGAGTGTTGGCACCTCGCAGACAATACACCAGACGAAGCGCCCAAGATCGGCTTGCGGAGAGCGTTGCGGGTGTGCGGCATAGTGCTGAAATCCTGAATAAAGAAGCAGTACGGCCAGCGCGATGGCCAATGCGGCGGCAGCCAGCCGGCCCACCTTGGCCAGGCAATGCCCGGTGCCGTTGCCGGGCCTTGCGCACAGTCTGGCGGCCAGACTCTCGACCGCGGCGCCTGTGGCACAAATGGCCGCAATCCCCGCCGGCA
The DNA here is from genome assembly GCF_054653055.1 of Megalodesulfovibrio paquesii. Classification (NCBI taxonomy): domain Bacteria; kingdom Pseudomonadati; phylum Thermodesulfobacteriota; class Desulfovibrionia; order Desulfovibrionales; family Desulfovibrionaceae; genus Megalodesulfovibrio; species Megalodesulfovibrio paquesii. Next base: position 399,261 of record NZ_BAAIGQ010000004.1, read on the forward strand.
CGACCCACCATGCGCAGGACGCCTCGACAGCCATCAGTGTTCCGAGCACCCGGAAAATCAATCCCAGCTGCTCTGTGCCCGTGCCGGCCAGCAGCAGCAGCCCCCCCAGGGTCAGGCCAAGCCAGAACCGGCGAATGGCCAGGAACGAATCCCATCGGCTGGGCGCACTGGCCACACTCAGGGCGATGAGAAATGCCCCCACAGCCAGGCCGGTGCTTGCGCTGAGCACAAGCAATGAGGCGGCGGCGCCAATCCAAAGCCCCAGGCGGAAGGCCTGACCCGGGGTGGCGTGCTCCTGCAGCAACGCGACCAGCCCAGCACAGGCGAGCACCACGCCTATTGAGGTGAACTGCGCGTAGTTGGAAACATGCATGGCGAAAAATGGCAAGGTCGGCACGAGGTACACAAACCAGGGCCGTACCCGTCCGCCGGCATTCCGAAACAGCAGGGCCGCGCCAAGCCAGACGGCCAGACCGAAGCAGACCGCATTGGCCAGCCGGAGCTGCAGCAAGGCCCGCGCGGCGGAGGTGCCGGAGAACAGCGGCTGCAGCGCCCCCCAAAATGCCGTGGTCAGCGTGGACCGGCTCTCCATCCGGGAGTCCGTCACCTGTTCTATGCCCGCGGCATCCAGGGTCTCCCAGGGCACGGGGTAGGGACGCTGCAGATCCTGGGACCCAAACCGCTCGTAATGGCTGGACTTGATGCGCTGAAAATGTCCTGTCCGTGCAAGCTGTTCTGCATCGGCAACCAGATTCGTGTGCCCGGATTGGCGGGCCCAGCTCAGGAAATGGTCCGGTTCGTCCGGCGCGTGAAAGGGAGGAACAATGACCGCATAGGCCACGGCCAGCCCCAGGGCGCACAGGCCACAGCACAGCCCGGGCCAGCGACGCCGCACCCCCATGCCACAGCAGGCCACAATTGCAGCCGCCCCCAGCAGGCCAAGCAGCGCCCAGCCCGGCACCCCTCCCTGTCCGGCGCCCGTCTCTCTGGCCCCCCACATGGCCGCCAGCAGCTGCAGTCGGCTGACAGGCCCGGCGGAATATTCCGGCGACTGCGAATACCACAATCCAAGCGCCGCCAGCCCTTCATCCGTGCGCAGCAGCCCCACCCGTTGCGCATCCGAGGTCATCACGAGCGACACCGTGCCGTGGTCCAGCAACCGCACTTCCAGCATGCCGGCCGAGGCGGTGTGTTCTGGCAATGCCGCGCAGGTGCCCGGGACTGGCGCAAGATGCAGCACCCCATCGTCCCACAGGATGCCGGTCCCGGCCTCCAGGCGGCATGTCGAATTGGCAAAGGAGAGCGTCGCATTGCCAACCCGCAAGGCAAAGCGACTGGTGGAGAAATGCAATTCGAGCCGTTCCAGCTGTGCGCCCGGGGCTGGCGCCGTCACGACAACAGGCAGTTGCAGTACGCCAGGAGCCACCCGATTCAGCGGCCAGGCTTGCGGCGATGGCCGGCCCGGCATCAGCTCTGTGATGACGGGGGCGCGAAACGGCATCACCAGCAGCACCGTCAATGCCACGAGGCACAGACACGGCAACGCGCATGCGCTCAATTGGGAGGCGAAACGTTGGCCCATAAAAACAACCCTACCCGCTTCCGGCAAAGTCAGCAACGACCTTCCCCGCTTGCGAGGGGTACAAAGGCCGTGTATGGAGCGGACTGCCAACAACCTCGCCCGGTCCCGGTCTGCCATGGATCTCATCACGTGACACCACCAGTAATTCTTGTCAATGCCATCCCTCTTGTTCAGATGGCCACTGGCATCTGCCGGTATGTGCGTCAGGTCTATGGAGCCCTGGCCCGCGGGCATGGCCACGAGGCGCGGTTTCTGTTTTTTGACGGCTGTACCGCCAGCCCGGCCATGCCCGACCCGGCCGCTGCGGACGATTGGGGGAAAAAGGCCGCCCTGGCCCGCGCACTGCCGGCCCCCATGGCCCTGGCTGCCAGACTCGCCCTGCATGCCCGGCGAGAACGGGCCTTTTCCCGGGTGCTGCGCGAGCATCCTGTGGATGTGTATCATGAAACCGCGTTTTTCCCTTTCCGGGTCCCGCCGGGGTTTCCGACCCTCTTCACCGTGCACGACCTTTCCCTGCAGCGACATCCCGAGTGGCACCCCAGGGAACGGGTCTGGTACAGCCAGCTGTTTTTCCGCCGTCGTCTGCGTCTGGCCACGCACGTGCTGACCATTTCCGAGTTCACCGCCCGCGAGCTGCAGACCTGGGCCGACCTGCCGGCCGGGCGCATCACCGTGACCCCCCTGGCCCACGACCCGGCCCTCTTCCATGTGCCGAATCCCGAACTCGTGGCCAGGGTACGGGCGCGATATCAGCTGCCACCCCGGTTTTTCCTGTTCCTTGGCAGCGGGGATCCACGCAAAAACGCCGCCATCATCCCGCAGGCACTGGCCCGGCTGCGGGACCGGACCGGCCAGGACATGCCGCTGGTGTCCGTGGGCTGGAGTGGCTGGCTCGCGGGCACGCAGCAAGCAGGCACGGTTCAGATACAGAGCCTGGGGTTTGTGCCGGATGAAGACCTGGCCGGACTGTACGCCGCGGCCACGGCGCTGATATTCCCCAGTCGGTACGAGGGCTTCGGGCTGCCAGTGCTGGAGGCCATGGCCTGCGGCTGCCCGGTGGTCACCACCACCGCGGCCAGCCTGCCAGAGGCCGGCGGAGAGGCGGCCCTGTATATGACGCATCCGGACGATGCAGACGGCCTGGCCGGCTTGCTGGGCCGGCTTGCCGATCCCGGACCGGCAGGGGACGCCCTGCGCGCACGTTGCAGCACCCTGGGCCTGGCCCACGCCGCCGGCTTTTCCTGGGAGCGCGTGGCCGAGACCACCTGGCAGGCGCTGCGGCAGTGTCTGCAACAGCCTCTGCAGCAGAATCCGGCAGGCACATCCCCATCACGTCAGGCCTGAGGAGCCCGCATGTCCGCCCCGCTTCGCGTCTTGCACGTCTACAAGGTCTATTATCCAGAGTCCCACGGCGGCATTGAGCAGGTCATCTGCCAGCTGGCCACGGCCGCGCAGCCTCTGGGCGTGGCCAGCAGCGTCCTCTGCCTGGCCCGCAGGCCGCAACGCGACCCGATCCGTAGGCCCGAAGGCCTGGTCCATCAGACCAAAACCCTGTTGGACAAGGCCTCCACACCCCTTGGTCTGGATATTTTCCGCCGCTTTCCGCTACTCCTGCGCGATGCGGACCTCGTCCATTACCACTTCCCCTACCCGCTGCTGGACCTGCTCCATCTGGCCCACGGCGTGACCACTCCCTCCGTGGTGACATACCACTCCGACATCATCCGCCAGCAACAGATCAAAAAACTGTACGAACCGCTGCTCATGCACCGCTTTCTGGGCAAGGTCTCCTCCATCGTCGCCACCTCGCCCAATTACTTCCGCACCTCGGATATCCTGCAGCGGTACAAGGACAAGGTGACGGTGATTCCCATTGGCGTGGATCCGGCCGCCTATCCCGCTCCCAGCCCGGAGCGGCTGGCCCGCTGGCAGGCGCGGTTGGCCGACCCCTTTTTCCTGTTTGTCGGGGTTCTGCGATACTACAAGGGGCTGGACATCCTGCTGGAGGCCGCGGCCGGCACAGGGCACAGGGTGGTCATTGCCGGGGTGGGGCCCCATGCGCAACCGCTCAAGGACAAGGCCGTGGCGCTGGGTCTGCAAGATCGCGTGGATTTTCTGGGCTGGATTGACGATGCGGACAAGATGGCCCTGCTGCAGCTGTGCCGGGCAGTGGTCTTCCCCTCCCACCTGCGTTCCGAGGCCTTCGGCGTGACCCTGCTGGAAGGCGCCATGCACGGCAAGCCGCTGATATCTACCGAAATCGGCACGGGGACGAGCTATGTGAACGAACACAACGTCACCGGCTTGACCGTGGCCCCCTCGGATCCGACAGCCCTGCGGACCGCCATGGACACCCTGGCTGGCGACCCGGCCCTGGCGGCCCGGTTCGGCCAGGCCGCCCGCCTCAGGTTCGAGACCCACTTTACGGCCCGGGAGATGGCGCGCCAGTATGTGGAGCTCTACCAGACACTGCTGCGCAGGCAGTAACAAGGCGGCGCAACTGTGTTACGCAATGCGCAACATTGTTGCCTGAGTTGCACTTGATTCCTGCAAATCGTATTACGCAGGCATGATCACCACATTTCTCACCGAACTCGTCACGCAGATCTGGGTCATGCTTGCCCTGGCAGGCCCCTGGATGCTGCTCGGCATGGTCATGGCCGGCCTGGCCAAGGGGCTGCTGCCCGACAATTTCGTGTCCAGGCATCTGGGCGGGCGGGGGCTCAAGCCCATTGTGCTGGCCGCGACCATCGGCGCGCCACTGCCAGTGTGCAGTTGTGGCGTGCTGCCCCTGGCGGCCGGCCTCAAGAGTCAGGGAGCCCGGCGCGGGCCGCTGGCCTCCTTCCTGGTGGCCACTCCGGAAACAGGCGTGGATTCCATCGCCGTCACGTACGCGCTCATGGATCTGCCCATGACCCTGCTGCGGCCGCTCTCCGCCGTGTGCACCGCGCTGCTGACCGGGCTGGCGGTCTCCCGGACGCCGGAAACCCGCACGCTGACTCCACTCGTACCCATGGGCGTCTCGCAGGGAGCCGCTGCAGCCCCTGCCAGCTGCTGCAGCACCGGCTGCGGTTGCAGCGCCCCCCTGGCCGATGCGCCTGCCGCCCGGCAGGCCGGAGTGCTGGGCGCAGCGCGCAGGCGGCTCCGGCTGATGGGCGAGCATTTGTTTCATGAGATCCTGCCGTCCATAGGCCCGTGGTTCCTGCTCGGCTCCGTCCTGGCCGGCGTGGTGACCGCCGTATTGCCTGATGACTTCCTGACGCGCCAGCTCGGCCAGGGTCTGCCCACCATGCTGGTCATGCTGGCTGTGTCCATTCCTTTATATATGTGCGCCTCGGCCTCCACGCCCCTGGCTGCGGCGCTGGCGCTCAAGGGCCTCTCCCCCGGCGGGGCGCTGGTGCTGCTTCTGGCCGGACCGGCGACAAACCTGGCGTCTTTGGCCGTGGTGTCGCAGATTCTTGGACGCTGGGGCATGGTGGCGTATGTGGCCGGCATCGCCATGTGCGCCCTGGGTCTGGGGCTGGCGACGGACGCCCTCTACGGCGCCATGGGCTGGAACACGCTTTCCTGGCTGCATGGCGAGGGGGAGGCTGGCCCGGGCGTGGTGGACTCCGCCTGCGGACTCATCCTGCTGGTGGGGACACTGGCTTCGCTGCGCTGGTCGCGCGGGGGTTGTCACCGGTAGCAGCAGGCCCCGGTCGCAACGAGAAAAGACGTCATCTTGGCAAATTGGAAGGGCGGCCCGAGGAAGCGTATGGCTTCTTCGGGCCGCCCTCGCGTGCGCAGCAAGCTCTCGCAGTTCGGGCGTCCCGCGCCCTGCCCCGGCCACAATGGCCAGCCCAGGGGGGACCGTCGGCGAGCGGCTTCCCGTGCGCGTCGGGTCTGAACAGGCGGCTTTTGCATCAGATGTGCGCAATGTTCGCGACACAACCCAGCACAAATGCATCCTTTCGGTATCAAAAAGGTGCTGCGCCGTCCATCTCCGAAGGGAAACTCCAGAAAAAAAACTGGCCTTTGCCTGCAAACAGCAAAGGCAGGCAGGTTTCAAACAGAAAATCAGTCTTGTCCATAATTTCACAAACTTGATTTTTCTTGCCAACCATGGTGATTTAACCCATGGTGTGATACCGACGTGTGACGTTCTTGCGTCGAGCATGTCTTTTTCCTGACAAAATTGCTTGCTCTCCGGGCCTGATGCCCGGTTTTTGGAATCCGGTACATTCCGCCGGACATGTTGTCCTGGCGTGTTTTTATGTTGTGTAACAAAGGAGACTCTATGAAACGGTTGGTGTTCGCGCTGGTCTTCTGCCTGATGCTGCCCACCATGGCGCATGCGAAGACCCTCAAGCTGGCCATGGATGCGGACCCGGAATCCCTTGACCCGCATGTCCAGCTCTCCGGCGGCATGCTGCAGTACAGCCACATGGTGTTTGATCCCCTGGTCCGCTACACCAAGGACGGCAAGTTCGAACCCCGGCTGGCGGAAAAGTGGGAAGTGGTTGATCCCCTGACCACCCGTTTCTTCCTGCGCAAGGGCGTGAAGTTCCACAGCGGCAACGACTTTACCGCCAAGGATGTGGCCTGGACCCTGGACCGCCTGAAGAAGAGCGAAGACTTCAAGGGCCTCTTTGAGCCCTTCACCGAAGCGGTGGCCGTGGACGACTACACCGTGGACCTGAAGACCTCCAAGCCCTACGCGCTGGTCCTGGCCATGGCCACCTACCTCTTCCCCATGGACAGCGCCTACTACACCGGCACGGACGAACAGGGGAAGCCGAAGGACGCCATCGTCAAGACCGATTACAGCTTTGCCAACACCCACGCTTCCGGCACTGGTCCCTTCAAGCTGATCAAGCGGGAACACGGCGTGCTTCTGGAGCTGGACCGCTTTGACGCCTACTGGGACAAGATGTCCAAGGGCAATGTCTCCAAGATCCTCTTCACCCCCATCCCCGAAAACGCCGCCCGCGTGGCTGCCCTGCTCTCCGGCGGTGTGGACTGGATCCAGCCCGTGCCTCCCCAGGACTACCCCCGCCTGGAAAAAGACCCCAAGGTCCAGCTGGTGACCATGCCCGGCACGCGCATCATCACCTTCCAGCTGAACTCCAAGCGCAAGCCTGAATTTGCCAATCCCAAGGTCCGTCTGGCCATCGACTATGCCATCGATTCCGTGGCCATGGTCGAAAAGCTGCTCAAGGGCGCCGCCACCCCCGCCGGCCAGCAGGGCCCCGAGGGCATGGCCGGGTTTGACCCCGCCCTGACCCCCCGCCAGGACCTGGAAAAGGCCAAGGCCCTGATGAAGGAAGCCGGCTTCGAAAAAGGCTTTGAAGCCACGATGATCTGCACCAACAACCGCTACGTCAACGACGAAAAGATCTGTGAAGCCACCGTGGGCATGCTGGCCAAGATCGGCATCAAGGTGGCCCTGACCACCTACCCCAAGGCCCAGTACTGGGATCAGTTCGACGCCCAGGTGGCCGACATCCAGCTCGTCGGCTGGCATCCGGACACCGAGGACTCCGCCAACTACGGCGAGTACCTGCTCATGTGCCCCAACAAGGAAACCGGCTTCGGGCAGTACAACTCCGGCAACTACTGCAACAAGGAGCTGGACGACCTGCTGATGCAGGCCGCCGTGGAAACCGACCTGGCCAAGCGCAGCGAAATGCTCCGCAAGGTCGAGCGTCTTGCCTACGACGACGCCGCCTACGTGCCCCTGCACTGGCAGAACCTCTCCTGGGCTGCCAAGAAGGGCGTGAACGTCGAGCCTATCGTCAACATCATGGACTTCCCCTACTTCGGCGATCTCGTCATCGACTAGGCGGAACCATTTTTGCCACGTAAACACGGCGCCGGGGCTCACACGATCCTCGGCGCCGTCTTCATGCCGGGCGCACCATGATTGCATTTCTTCTCCGACGAATCCTGCAGGCCTGCATTGTGATGGGCGTGATCAGCCTGGTGGGCTTTTCCCTGCGACATACCGTGGGCGACCCCGTCCGCGAGATGTATGGCATGTCCGTCTCCGCCGAAACGCGTGCCGAGGCCCGGGAAAAGCTGGGGCTTAATGACCCCATCCACGTTCAATATTTCCGCTTTCTGAAAAATGCCCTGCAAGGCGACCTGGGCAACTCCCTGTTTTATCAAAAGCCCGCCCTTGAGGTCATTGTGGCCAAGGCTCCGGCCACGCTGGAGCTGGTCTTTACCGCCGCGATGCTCATCACCGTCCTCTCCGTGCCCTGTGGCATTTATTCTGCCATCTATCCGCGACGCTGGCTTTCGCGGGCCATTCTGGGCATCTCCACGGTGGGGGTCTCGGTGCCGGTGTTTTTCACGGCGCTCATGTGCATCTCGCTCTTCTCCATCACCCTGGGGTGGCTGCCGAGCTTTGGCCGCGGTCAGCTGACGCCTCTCTTTGGCGGGGCCTGGGAAACGGGCTTTCTGACCTGGGACGGCATCAAGCACCTGATCATGCCCTCCTTTGCGCTGACGTCCATCATGCTGCCCTTGTTCATCCGTCTGGTGCGTGCGGAGATGATGGAGGTGCTGCAGATGGATTACGTCAAGTACGCGCGGGCCAAGGGGCTTTCCGAGCGTCGGGTGTACTGGGTGCACGCCTTCCGCAACACGCTGCTGCCGGTCATCACCGTGGGCGGGGTGCAGCTGGGCATTCTCATCGCCTTCACCATCCTCACGGAAACGGTCTTCAACTGGAAGGGGCTGGGGGGTATGTTCAAGGAGGCCGTGGACCGGGGGGATACGTCCCTGCTGGTGGCCTACATGGTTGTGGTAGGCGCGTTGTTTGTGGTGGTGAACACCATTGTGGATGTGGTGTACGGCATGGTGAACCCCATGGTTCGCGTGGTCGGCAGGAAATAGGAGCGCAGCAACCATGGACGCCTTGTTTTTCATTCTCTCCTGGGCCCAGCCGGCCATCAATACCCTGGCCATCGCCGGGCTGCTGGGCTTTTTTGTGTGGATTGCGGCCGGCCGCTTCCTCTTTGCGCCGGCCTGGGCCCGGTTTGCGGATTCGCATCTGGTGTACAGCTTCCGGCGCGATCTGGTGGCCAGGCTCAGCCTGGGCATTCTGCTGGTACTGCTGGTCTCCAGCTTCGCCTGTCCCTGGATCGCCCCGACCAACCCCTATGATCCGGCCGCCATCGACATCATGATGGCCCAGACCCCGCCGGCCTGGATGGAAGGCGGGGATACCTCCGCACTGCCAGCCTTTGTGCTCGGTGCGGACGACCAGGGCCGCGACCTCTTCTCCACCATGCTCTATGGCATGCGCGTGTCCCTGGTCATCGGCCTGGGCGCGGTGCTGGTGCAGGCCTTTCTGGGTGTGACCATCGGGCTCACGGCCGGCTACCTGGGCAAACGGGTGGAAATCGTGCTCATGCGGATGGCCGACGTGCAACTCTCCTTCTCCACCCTGCTGGTGGCCATCTTCATTGGCGCGGTGTTCCGCTCAGCCTTTGGGGTGGCCAGCTACGAACGCCTGGCCGTGCCCATTCTGATCTGCATCATCGGCCTGGCCGAATGGCCGCAGTACGCCCGCACGGTGCGCGCCAGCGTGCTGGCCGAGAAAAAGAAGGAATATGTGGAAGCCGCGCGAGTGGTCGGCCTGCCCACCTGGCGCATCATGCTCAGGCACATTCTGCCAAACACGCTCTCCCCGGTGCTGGTCATCAGCACGGTGCAGGTGGCCAACGCCATGATGACCGAGGCCGGCCTGTCCTTCCTGGGCTTCGGCATGCCGGTCACGCAACCCTCCCTGGGCTCGCTGATCAACGCCGGGTTCGAGTACCTGCTCTCCGGCTCCTGGTGGATCACCATGTTCCCCGGCATTCTCCTGGTGGTGCTCATCCTCTCCATCAACCTGCTGGGCGATTTCTGTCGCGATGTGATGAACCCGCGGCTGTACAAGGGGATGTAGCCATGGAAACCGCAGTCACCACCACCCAGGACTCGCAGGCCCCTCTGCTGGAAGTCAAGAATCTGGAAGTCAGCTTCCCCACCAAGACCAAAACCCTGGTGGCCGTGCGCGACGTCTCCTTCAGCCTCAAGCGCGGCGAGCGGCTGGGGTTGGTGGGCGAGAGCGGCGCGGGCAAGTCCATCACCGGGTTTTCCATTTTGAAGCTCATCAGCCGGCCGGGCCGTATCAGCAACGGCTCCATTCTGTTTGAAGGCCGGGATCTGGCGCCGCTCTCCGAATCCGAGATGCGCCCCCTGCGCGGAGACCGCATCTCCATGATCTTTCAGGACCCGATGATGACGCTGAACCCGGTCCTGAGCATTGGCACCCAGATGATCGAAACGCTCCTGGCCCACCGGCGCATGAGCCGGCAGGAAGCCCGGGCCCAGGCCATCGAGACCCTGCGCGCCGTGCGCATCCCCTCCCCGGAAAAGAGCATGGACCAGTACCCGCACCAGTTTTCCGGCGGCATGCGCCAGCGCATCGTCATTGCCATCGCCCTGCTCACCCGGCCCTCCCTGATTATTGCCGACGAGCCCACCACGGCTCTGGACGTGACCATCCAGGCCGAAATTCTGGACCTGCTCCTGGAGCTGGCCGAAACCGAGGGCATGGGGCTCATCCTCATCACCCACGATCTGGCCGTGGTTTCCCAGGTAACGGACCGGGTGGCCGTGATGTACGCCGGGCGCATTGTGGAAATCGGCCCCACCGAACAGGTGGTGCACCATCCCCAGCACCCGTACACCCAGGGCCTGCTGGCCGCCCTGCCGCAAACGCACGAGGGCGAGCCCGGCACCGGCCGGCTGGCGCAGATCCACGGCATCATGCCCAGCCTGTACAACATTCCGCCCGGCTGTGCCTTCAACCCCCGCTGCCCGGCGCGGATCCACGCCTGCACCGAAACCGTCCCCGCCCTGCGGCCCTGCCGCGATACCGGCATCCTGGCCGCCTGCCATCTGGTGGATTGATCATGAGCACGGCACTTGTTTCCATTCGTAACGTCGTCAAGCAGTTCGACATCAGCGGCGGGCTCCTGGAGCAGCTGCGGTTTTCCGGCGGCCGGCCGGTCCTTAGGCGGACGGTGGTGCACGCCCTGAACAACGTCAGCCTGGAAGTGCAGGAAGGCGAAACCCTGGCCGTGGTGGGTGAGAGCGGCTGCGGCAAGTCCACCCTGGCCCGGGCCGTGATGGGCCTGCACGCGCCCAATAGCGGCGAGATCCATTACCGGGGGCAGCGCATCGACCATCTCTCCCCGTCCAGGATGCTGCCCTACCGCACCAAGCTGCAGATGATCTTTCAGGACCCCTACGCCTCCCTGAACCCGCGCATGACCGTGCAGCGCATTCTGGAAGAACCCCTGCGCTTCCACCGGCGCAACCTCTCTGCCTCGCAGATCAGCGAGCGCGTGGCCGCGGTCATGGAGCAGGTGGGCGTTCGGGCCAGCTGGGCCAGGCAGTTCCCCCACGAGTTCTCCGGCGGCCAGCGCCAACGCATCTCCATCGCCCGGGCGCTCATCGTGGACCCGGAATGCATTGTGGCCGACGAGCCCATCAGCGCCCTTGATGTGTCCATCCAGGCGCAGATCCTGAACCTGATGCTCGACCTGCAGGAAAGCCGGTCCCTGACCTACCTCTTCATCAGCCATGATTTGAACGTGGTGCGGCGCATCGCCAGTCGCGTGGCCGTGATGTACCTTGGCTCCCTGTGCGAGCTCGCGCCCTCGCGCCAGCTGTTCGAAACCCCGCGCCACCCGTACACGCAGGCCCTGCTCTCGGCGATTCCTTCCCTGGGCCGCGGCCGGCGCAACCGGATCCGCCTGAGCGGCGAGCTGTCCACGCCCATTGATCTGCCGCCCGGCTGCGTCTTCCATCCCCGCTGTCCGCATGCGTATGAGCCCTGCTGTTGCGAACGGCCCCAGGCCCAGACCCTGCCCGATGGCACGCTGGTGGCCTGCCACGCCGTGCGCGAGGGGCGAATCTGAGCGTACGCGGCCCGCTCGCCTTGCCATCCCTGTCTAAAATCACGTAAAGGCCCGCCCGGTTCACGCCGGGCGGGCCTTGCGCCGCTTGTGCGGCCCTGCGCGGCTGTGGTAGCTTCTGGGAAACCACACTTGCGGAGACTGACCATGCGCACGACCCTGACCTGGCACGGCCATTCCAATTTTCAGATTGCCGATCCGGCCATCAATATCTGCATCGACCCGTTCTTTGAAGGCAACCCCACCGCCCAGAGCACCATCGCCAGCATCGCCAAGCCGGACCTGCTGTGCGTCACGCACGATCACGGCGACCACATCGGCCAGACCGTGGAGCTGGCCAAGGTCTCGGGCTGCATGGTGGCGGCCGTGGTGGAGACTGCCGGCAAACTCATGCGCCAGGGCGTGCCCCAGGCGCAGATCGTCAATGGTATTGGCTACAACCTGGGCGGCACCGTGGTCGTCAAGGGCGCGGCCATCACCATGGTGCAGGCCTATCATACTTCCGAATCCGGCGTGGCCGTGGGGTACATCATCACCCTGCCCGACGGCTTCACCATCTACCACGCCGGGGACACGGCCATCTTTTCCGAAATGGCCCTCTGGGGCGAGCTGTACTCCATTGACGTGGCCTGCCTGCCCATCGGCGGCGTCTTCACCATGGACCCCCGGCAGGCCGCCCACGCCTGCAGGCTCCTGCGCTGCGACCGCGTGGTGCCCATGCACTGGGGAACCTTCCCGGTGCTGGAAAAAAACACCCGCGCCTTTGCCCGCCTGCTCCAGGAAATCGCCCCGGACACCACCATGCTGGAGCTGGCTCCCGGCGAAACCGTGGTCCTGGAAAAATCCGCCGACACCTGCGGCTGCAACGAGTAGCAACACCCAGCCTGCCCTTGCGCGAGGCAAGATCATGTCCTCCTATTTTCTCCTGCTTGCGGCCAGCGCGCTCCTCGCGCTGGCCAACTACCTGCTGAAACACTTTGGCGTGGGCGAGCGCGCCTGGCCACCGGCCATGCCGGAGGATGGCTCCCGGCTCTTTTCCTTTGCCAATGCGGCCCGGTTCCTGGCCGGCTTCGGACTGGCTGGCTGGATGGCGGAAGGGCTGCAGGCAGACTCCAAATACATACTGGCCGTGGCTGCCGGGGGCGGCGTGCTGGCGGTATGGCTGGCGTCCCGCTTCTCCCTGGCGCGGCTTTTTGGACAGGGGCAGACCTACGGCCGCATGGCCGACGCCCTGGGGCATGATGCCCGCGTCACGGTGACCATCGGCCCCAACAGGAGTCGCCGGGGCAAGATCCTCGCTCCCCTGCGCGATGGCATGCAGGAGTTCCCTGCCACGACCAATGCGCCAGAGGCCATCCCTGCCCAGGCCCGCGTGGTGGTGACTGGTGTGGAGTCCGGCGTCTTCGTCGTCATGCCCAGACAGTGAACGACACGGCGCAAGGCGCCCAGGCCTGACCCGGGCGCAACGCAGCCACGGTGCGGCAGGGCGACTGTGCGATGGTGCGACTGTGCGATGGGGCGACGGGCTTCCCTCCCCGGCCGCGCGCCAGCCGTCCGGCCACGCAGCCAACCGTCTGCCGGCGCATAGAGACTGACACTTTTCCCATAGCCCGGGCCGCAGCCCTTGCAAGTCGCGGGGCATAAGCATACACCTGAGGTATCATCCCTTTATGGCTTCTCCTGCCATTCGGAGGTTTTCATGATTCGAGTCAACGCCGTACGCGTGTGGTGCAGCATTCTTGTGGCGGCAACGGTGGCCGCCTGCGCCGTTTCCGCCTGGGCTGGAACAAGCCCCTTTGCCGTGCGCGGCAAGGTGACGCTGGTGGATTTTTCCGCCGTCTGGTGTGGTCCGTGCCGGATCCAGAAGCCCATTCTGCAGGATCTGGCCAAGGAGCTGGGCGACCGGGTCGCCGTGGTTTATGTGGACGTGGACAAAGACCGCCGCGCCCAGGCCCTTGGCATTTCCGCCATTCCGACCCTTGTCTTTTACGATGCCTCCGGCGCCATCCGCCATCGGTTCTCCGGCGTCATGCCGCGCGAGGCCATCCTGGCCACCCTCGAGCAAATTGGCCTGCCACCAGCCAAGACCAGCACCAAGGCTCCGGCAGCCAGGCCAAGTCCACAAAAACAATCGTTAACCCTTGATTGAGCGAGGGAAGCTCCCTCGCAATCACCGCGGCCAAGGACCGCCACCCTGTGCGCTACTCTCCCCGACTCGCCAACGTCAAACGCTCGTACATCCGCGAAATCCTTAAAGCCACTCAGGACCCCGCCATCATCTCCTTTGCCGGCGGCCTGCCCAGTCCTGATCATTTTCCTGCCCAGGCTTTTTCCGACGCCGCCCGCGCCGTCCTTGCCGAGCACGGCGCCGCAGTGCTGCAGTATTCCATCACGGAAGGCTTCCCTCCCCTGCGCGAATATATTTCCCGTCGCTACAAGGAAACCATGGGGCTGGACATCCCCGTGGACGAGCTGCTGATCACCACCGGATCCCAGCAAGGTCTGGACCTCATTTCGAAGGTTTTTCTGGATCCCGGGGACGCTGTACTCATGGAACGCCCCGGCTACCTTGGCGCCATCCAGTGCTTCTCCCTGTTCGGGGCGTCCTTTGACACCGTGGATCTGCGTCCCGGCGGAGTGGATCTGGCGCAGCTGGAAGCCGGCATCGCCCGGCACCCCAAGATTTTTTACGCTGTGCCCAACTTCCAGAATCCTTCCGGTTGCACCTACGACGCCCACACCCGCCAGGAAACGGCGCGCCTGCTCCAAGGCACGGACACGGTGCTGGTGGAAGACAACCCCTACGGCGAGCTGCGCTTTTCCGGCACGCCGCTGCCGCCCATCTGGGCCTCCATGCAGGGCGCGGAAAATGCCGTCCTCCTGGGCACCTTCTCCAAGATTGCCAGCCCCGGCATGCGCATCGGCTGGCTGGCCACCAGGCCGGAATTGATGCACAAGCTGGTCACGGCCAAGCAGGCCTCGGATCTGCACACCTCCATCTTTACCCAACAGGTGCTGCATCGCTTCCTCATCGACAACGATCTGGACGCACACATCGCCATCATTCGCGAAGCCTACGGCGAGCGCGCCCGCTGCATGCTCGACGCCATGCGCCGCACCTTCCCTGCCGAAGTGCAGTACACCGAGCCGGAAGGCGGGATGTTCGTCTGGGTGACGCTGCCCGAGAGCATGTCTTCGGAAGCGCTCTTCCAGCGCGCCATCGCCCGCAAGGTGGCCTTTGTGCCCGGGCATCCTTTCTACGTGGACGGCACGGCCAACTGTCTGCGCCTGAACTTCTCCAACTCCACCCCCGAACGCATCGAAGAAGGCATCGCCCGCCTGGGCCAGTGCCTGAAGGAAGAGCTGGCGGAAAAGAAGTAGGACGAAAAAAAGAAAGACCGGGGGAACCCTTTCTGAAGAACGGATTCCCCCAGCCCCCTCCCAAAAATTTTCTTCGGGGATACAACACGGCAAAACGGGGGCGTTGCTTCAATCGCAACGCCCCCGTTCACATTTTTTCAGCCTATTCGTTCGCTACACCCCACCCCAACGATCTTTGGAAGGGGCGCCGGGGGGCTTCTTTCTTTAAGAAAGGGTCCCCCTGCATGCAGCTCATTCTTACACATCCACGCCCATCTTCTCCACGCTGGCCAGGCCGCCCTGCACGGCGATGGAATCGCGGCCGACCTGATCAAGCATAATTTGTGCTTCGTAGGCCCGGGTGCCGGTGTTGCAGAGCAGCACGAGCTTTTTGTCCTTGGGCAACTCGTCCAGGCGGCGGGGGATCTCGTCCTGCGGAATGGCCTGATAATTGGGCAGCTGCAGGCGCTCCACGGCGCGCACGCCGTCGGGGTTGGCCCGCACGTCCAGGAAGCAGAGGCCGTCCTTGTCCTCGCCCTCCCAGATGGCCTCGAACTCGTCCGGAGAGATGGGCCGGTGCCGCCCGGCCAGGAGGTTATCCGCGGCATTGCCCAGGGCGTTGAGGATGTCCATGGCCGCGGCAAAGGGCGGCGAGTAAGCCATTTCCACGTTGGAAAGCTCATCCACGGTCAATTCGTGCTGCAGCAGGCCGGCCACCACATTGATACGGCCCACCAGGGCGTCCATCTGGCTGGAAAAGCCCTGAATGCCCAGCACGCGGCGGGTGGCCTTGTCCACCACCAGATCAAGATACATCAGCGCCTTGGACGGGTAGAAGTGCGCGCGGTCCAGCTGGCTCAGGTGCACGTTCACGGCGTCAAATCCGGCGCGCTTGGCCCCGGCCAGACACAGGCCCGTGCCGGTGAGGGCATGGTCGAACAGTTTGACGCAGAAAGACCCCACCGCAGGCGGGAAGGTCTTCCTCAGCCCGGCGATGTTGTCCCCGATGATGCGGCCCTGGCGGTTGGCCATGGAGCCCATGGGCAGGTGCATCAGCTGGCCCGTCAACTTGTTGGGCAGGGCGATGCAGTCGCCGCCGGCGTAGATGTCCGGGTCCGAGGTCTGCAGATATTCATTGACCTTGACTCCACCGTTGGGCGCGAGCTCCAGTCCGGCGTCCTTGGCCAGCTGCGAGTTGGGGGTGACACCCACGGCCACGATGGCCAGATCGGCCTCAATGACCCGCTTGTCGGTGATCACGCGTTCCAGCTTGCCGTCGCCCTCAAAAGCCACGACCTTTTCGCCAAAGTGCATGGTCACGCCGTGCTTTTCCAGATTCTGCACGGCCATGGCCGCCAGTCCAGGAGAGACGAGGTTGGGCATGAGCTGGGGCATGAACTCCACCACCGTGGTCTCTATGCCCCACATGTCCGCAAAGGCCTCGGCCATTTCCAGCCCGATGAAGCCCGCCCCCACCACCACGGCCTTGCCGACCTTGCCCGAGGCAACCAGATCCTTCACATAGGCCGCGTCGCCAAGATTGGCGATGACCGAGATGCCGGGCAAATCCTCGCCCGGCGCATTCAGCTTGCGCGGGGTCGCGCCCGTGGCGATGACCAGTTTGTCGTAGGGCAATTCTTCCGTCGCGCCGCCGGCGGCCTGCACGGTGATGGTCTTTTTGTCCCGATGAATGGCTGTGACCCGCGAATTGTCGCGAATGAGCACGCCCTTGGCATCGCGGAAGAACGGGGCGTCGCGCAGCACATGAAACGAGGTGGTGCTCAGCTCCTTGATGTCGCTGACGTCGCCAGACACGTAGTAGGGGATGCCGCAGCCGCCATATGAAAAATAGCTGGTGGCCTCAAGCACGGTGACGTCGGCCTTGGGATCAAGCCGCTTGATCCGGCAGGCCGCCTTCGGTCCCAGGGCCACACCGCCGATGACAAGAACGCGTTGCGAAATGGACATGTCTCCTCCTTGGCGAGGCGAAACGATTATTTCATGGAGGGAGATACGTAAGAAGCCAGGGAATGGCAAGGCGCGGAAAAATCAGACAGGATAAGTTCACAACCTTCCTGGTGAGATACACACCCCCTCCCGGCGCGCAGCGCTTTACGGGCGGAAAGTCTTCCGTCTCACATCTCCAGCGGTGGCAGAATATTGTTCAGCTAAAACACATTGCAGGAGCCGAACAATGCAACGAGCCAACACGCCATTGACAGAATTTGATAAAGAAACTTATAAAAATGACCCATTGGCCATTTGGGTCTGGCGTGCAAGCCCCGGGGCCTGCATCACCTGCCAGGCCATGGACGGCCGCAAGTATACCTACGACGCCGTCCCGTCCCGCCCGCACCCGAACTGCAACTGCACGGTGGAGGCCGTACCTTCCGCGCTGCAAAGCGGACAACTGGGCGAGGGATTGCGCAACACCGCACGCGACGTCAGCGAATGGGCCAGAGCCATCGCCAAGGAGAAAGGTGACCGGATGCGGGCGGAGCTTGAGTACAGATATGGGAAGAAGGAGGCCAAGGGCTGGTCGATGATGGTGATGGATTTTTTTATGGGAGAGACTACCCCGTTTTCCGTGGCGTTATTCAAGGAAGATGTCAAAAGGCAGCTACAGCTGAAAGCAGAACAATTTTCCGATTACCCTTTGTGGGAGAAAGCGTTTACGCAACGAGCGGAATCTTACTCTACTGCTGCAGCTGCCATCGATTTTTATTATTATGGTGGAAAATCCCAAAAAGCGGTTAACGACATTGAAATTCAAGTGAAAAGACTCGAATCCGGGCGTCATTAAATGCAATAAGTCTTTTTGGAGACTCTCCAATGGTAAATATTGTCAATGCAATGTTTGCAACAAACACCTATCTGCTCGTTTGCTTTTTAATTTTTTCTGTAAAATCAGCAATAGGCATTTTGTTTTATGATCGCCCATTCTGGATGAACGTTTTTGGCCTCTCACTCTTCCTTCCCCTCGCTGTGGGTATCCTTTGCAAGATACGGTTGGCAAGGAAGATAATGGCGACCTTGCATTTTTTGTACACACTATTTGGCCTCTTTGCACTGATCGCGCTTCTTTATCATGGCGGCACTGTGGATGCTGCCGGATTTACACTAGAGACTCTCCCCGCCGCCATCATGTCCATGCTGCTCCATGGCTATGTCTTCTTCGGGGCCATACACTTGTGGCGAGCCAAGTGAATTTTTCCCAAATTACCAGGCCGCTGGTTCAGGGACACAGCACGCGACGTCAGCGAATGGGCCAGAGCCATCGCCAAGGAGAAAGGTGACCGGATGCGGGCGGAGCTTGAGTACAGATATGGGAAGAAGGACAGCAAGGGCTGGAATGTGTCTTTGTTTGATCTTTTTCCTGGCGAAATGACACCTTTCTCCATTCAACATTTCAAGAAAGATGTTCAAAGAAAATTGCTGCAGAAAGCATCTGTTTTCTCTGAGTATCCCAACTGGAGAGATGACTTTTTGAATGCGGCAAACTCTTATTCCGCCATGGATGCTATTATCGATTTTTATTATTATGGCGCAAAAGCAGACAAAGTTGTTAATGACATTGAGGTCAAGGTCAAAAGACTCGAATCTGGGAGACGGTGAGCAATTAATTCTACATGGTGAAACTCATGATCAAATTCTTCGATACAATTCTCTCCACGAAATGGTATCTAGGGATTTGCTTTACATATTATTCAGTGAGACTTTCCCTTGCGATGCTTTGTGGACGTCCATTTTGGTTGAGCTTCTCCGGCTTCGGACTCTTCCTCCCGCTTGCTCTAGGAGTCCTCTGTGATTTGTGGTTGGCGCGCAAACTCTTAGCCGCGCTCCATTGCATGTTCACCCTATTTGGCATGTTCGCCTTAACCGCGCTGCTGTATCACAGCGGCTCCGTCGATGCGATGGGATATGAACTTGGGACTTTTCAGGCTGCCGTGTTGTCTCTTTTGATCAATGGCTACTTCTTCCTCGGAGCCATTCGCCTGTGGCGAGCCAAGTGAATTTTTTCTAAATTACCAGGCCGTTGGTTCAGGGACACAGCACGCGACATCAGCGAATGGGTCAGAGCCATCGCCAAAGAGAAAGGTGACCGGATGCGGGCGGAGCTTGAGTACAGATATGGGAAGAAGGAGGCCAAGGGCTGGAATATGTCTTTGTTTGATCTTTTCCCTGGCGAGACTTCACCATTTGCTATCCGGCTACTGCAAAAAGTGGTTCAAAAGAATCATTGAAAAAGGCAGAAGCGCACTCCAACTATCCGAGTTAGAAAAAGAGCTCCTAAACCGAGCTGAGTCTTATCCATACAACGCTGCCATATTAGACAATTGGTATTACGGTGCGAAGCCAGAAAAAATTGTGAAAGACATCGAACGCGAAGTAAAACAGCTCGATTCTGGTCGTCATTGAAAAATACTAGTGGGAAAGGAGTGTCTAATGCCTCAGTTGCTGAACAAGATCTTAGCACCCAGAAATTACTTACTGGGGTGTGCCATATGGTTTTTCATTCGGTTCATTATTGGCATGCTCACAGGTTATCCCTTCTGGAGGAGCATTTTTGGGCTCGCACTTTTCACGCCCCTGGCCATCGGCGTTCTGTATGACAACTGGTTGGCCAGAAAGGTCATGGCCGGGTTGCATGTTCTGTATACCGTATTTGGCATGTTTACCCTGAGCGCGCTGCTGTATCACAGCGGCGCCGTCGATGCGATGGGATATGAAATCAGCACGGTCCCTGCTGCTGTGATGTCTATTTCTATCAATGGGTATCTTTTCCTCGGGGCCATTCGTCTGTGGCGGGGCAGGTGAATTTTTGCCAAATTACCAGGCCGCTGGCTCAGGGACACAGCACGCGACATCAGCGAATGGGTCAGAGCCATCGCCAAAGAGAAAGGTGACCGGATGCGGGCGGAGCTTGAGTACAGATGTAGTAGTTCAAACCCGATCTGACACCCTCCCAATTGCTGGGCCGCGTGTGTCAGATTAGTTCAGCGCTGCAACGCGTTCCTCCCAGATGGGCTTTGCCTCCAGCATAGTCGTCATGGGCGTTCTACCGCAACACATTTTTCCCTGATGGGTCCGCTCGTTGTTGTAATAGTCCATCCAGTCGTCGAGGTCTCGCTGCAACTCTTTGAGAGACAGATAGATTTTTTTTCGGAATGCAACCTGATAGAATTCATTGAGCACCGTTTTGTGGAATCGTTCGCAGATGCCATTGGTCTGCGGGTGCCGCACCTTTGTTTTGGTGTGCTCAATGCCGCTGACGCCAAGGAAGAGCTGGTAGTCGTGGGTCTCGGCGCTGCCGCAGTATTCAGTGCCCCGGTCCGTCAGGATGCGCAGCACGCCCATGCCTTGTTCTTCAAAGAATGGCAGGACCTTGTCGTTGAGCAGGTCGGCAGCGGTGATGGGCGTTTTGGTGGTGTAGAGCGAGGCCGCCGCCCACTTGGAGTACGTGTCCACAAATGTTTGCTGGTAGATGCGACCAACACCTTTTATCGTCCCGACGTAGAAGGTGTCCTGGCTGCCGAGGCAGCCAGGGTGCGCGGTCTCGATCTCGCCGTGCGCCTGATCGTCATCCTTTTTTCTTTCAAGGGCTTGGACTTGAGCCTCGGTGAGGACGAGTCCCTCCTCGGCGCTGCGCTTTTCCAGCGACCGCAGGCGCTGTTTGAAGTTGTGCAGGCCGTGACGCAGCCAGATCGAACGAACCCCGGACGGGGAGACGAAGGTCCCCAGCTTGCGCAGCTCGTTGCTGGCGCGGACCTGGCCATGGGCCGGGAAGTCCGTGGCATGGGCGACCACAGCCGCCTCGATGGCCGGCTCCACGCGGTTTTTGAGGTTGGGCGCGCGCCGGCTCCTCTCGAAGAGCGCCTCCACGCCGCCGGCTTCTTTGGCGGCCTGGTAGCGGTAGAAGGTGTCGCGGGAGACGCCCATCAGCCGGCAGGCCCGGGAGACGTTGCCCAGCTCGGTCGCCAAATTGAGGAGCCCCAGCTTGTGTTTTACGATGTTCTGGTTGAAACTGGCCATGAGGTTCTCCTTGCGCATGGGGCGCGATTTGATGGTTGCTCGCAAGCCCATCAAAAGGGAGAACCTCCTCTTTTTCAAGAGGAAGTGTCAGATCGGGTCGAGACTAATGCAGCTAATGCCTCAGTTGCTGAACAAGATCTTAGCACCCAGGGTACTCCCCCCGAAAAGAAATGCTTCTGAGAAGTAGAATTTTCTCGTACTCCAAGACGAAGAGGAGATTCTGCATGAAGACGTCCCGATTCACCGACTCCCAGATTTTGGGCATCTTGAAGCAGGCGCAAAACGGCGTTCCCGTAGCCCAGCTTTGCCGCGAGCATGGCATGAGCAGTGCCACGTTCTACAAGTGGCGCGCCAAGTTCGGCGGCATGGACGCCTCCCTCATGGCCCGCATGAAAGAGCTTGAGCGGGAGAACCGCCTGCTCAAGCGCATGTACGCCGAGGAGAAGATGAAGGCCGAGGTCGTCGCCGAGGCGCTGGCAAAAAACGCCTGAAGCCATCTCGTCGCCGCGAGATGGCCAAAGAAGCCGTTGAGGCCGGAAAACTGAATATCCGGCAGGCCTGTGCTGCGTTTCGCATCAGCCAGACCTGTTATCGCCATGCGGCGGCACGTTCGACCGAGAACCAGAAGATCGCGGATTGGCTGGTGCGGTTGACGGCCACCCAGCGCAACTGGGATTTGGGTTGTGCCTTCTTTTCTTGCGGAATGTCAAAGGGTTTGGCTGGAACCATAAGCGGGTGTACCGGATTTACCGCGAGCTGGAGTTCAACTTGCGTATCAAGCCCAAAAGACGCCTCGTGCGCGAAAAGCCGGAATCGCTGGCCCAGCCGACAGCGATCAACCAAGCGTGGTCCATGGATTTCATGCATGACCAGCTGCAGGATGGCCGCAACTACCGGCTGCTGAACGTGATCGATGACTGCAACCGGGAAGGCCTCGCCATCGAGGTGGATTTCTCCCTCCCGGCGGAACGAGTCGTGCGCGTGCTGGAACAGATCATTGAATGGCGTGGGGCGCCGAAGGCGATACGGTGCGACAACGGGCCGGAATATATCAGCAACCTACTGAAGGCCTGGGCCGATAAAAAGGGCATCCGACTGGACTACATCCAGCCAGGCAAGCCGCAGCAAAACGCCTATGTGGAACGCTACAACCGGACGGTACGCTACGACTGGTTGAACCAGCATCTGTTTGAAAGCATAGAAGAAGTGCAGGGCCACGCCACGCGATGGCTCTGGACCTACAACAACGAACGGCCGCATACCGCCCTGGGAGGATACCCACCCAGGGCCAAGCTGGCCAGGGCGGCATAGGCTCTACTTTTCAGGGCGCTTAGAAAGGGGTGGAGTTCCAGACCAAAATCAGAGGCCGAGAGGGCCATTTCCTCGGCGAAGAGTCGTTCGGGTGGTGTTGTGCAGAGGTCTCAATCATTCCTTCAAACTCTTCCCCCCAACGTCAAAACGCCCCGCTTGAGTAAACAAGCGGGGCGTTTTGGAAGGGATGCCCTGGCAGCGACCTACTTTCCCACACACAACCATGCAGTATCATCGGCGAAGGAGGGCTTAACTACCGTGTTCGGAATGGGAACGGGTGTGACCCCTCCTCAATGGCCACCAGGACAAATGGCATGCCTTTTAGTGCCGCGGGGGGGGGGTGAGGATGCAGGGATTGGGGTCTGCATCGGGTTGAGCAGGCTGGGTGCGGGGAGTTCGCTGTTGCGCGTTTCTCGCGTGTGCCTGATCTGATTCCCTGGTTCGCGGCGAGGCGAATATATAGGGAAAGAGGTGAGATGGAGGAGTAGTTGGGGAGTAAGAAGACGAACGGACTATTAGTACCGGTTTGCTGCATGCATTGCTGCACTTCCACATCCGGCCTATCGACCAGGTAGTCTACCTGGGTCCTTCAGGGAGACCTTATCTTGAGGCAAGTTTCCCGCTTAGATGCTTTCAGCGGTTATCTTTTCCGATCATAGCTACCCTGCTATGCCGCTGGCGCGACAACAGGTCCACTAGCGGATCGTCCACCCCGGTCCTCTCGTACTAGGGGCAGCCCCTCTCAAGTCTCCTACGCCCGTAGAAGATAGGGACCAAACTGTCTCACGACGTTTTAAACCCAGCTCGCGTACCACTTTAATCGGCGAACAGCCGAACCCTTGGGACCTGCTTCAGCCCCAGGATGTGATGAGCCGACATCGAGGTGCCAAACCGCGTCGTCGATGTGAACTCTTGGACGCGATCAGCCTGTTATCCCCGGCGTACCTTTTATTCAATGAGCGATGGCCCTTCCATGCGGGACCACCGGATCACTAAGA